>DWZH01000007.1 GCA_019118275.1 Candidatus Brachybacterium merdavium
TCCAAACAAGGCAGGCGAACTAGCATCCGAGACCAGCCCACCAGACCCCTCCATCACACGACACCCCAGGCCATGCACTGGGGACAAGCACCCACCGGGGAGGAAAGACCCCCGCGAACCGCAGCACCGGAACAGGACCCCGGAACAGGACCCCGGGGCGTGAGCCCCGGAACGGCTCGGGCCCTCAGGCCAGGCGCAGCCCGGACTCGTGCCTCACTGCCCGGTCGTGCAGCTCGATGACCTGCTGCTCGACATCGCTCGGGGCGGGCCCGGCGGAGCCGATGAAACGGCAGACCGCGACGTCTGCGCTGGCGGCGTCGTAATCGGCCACCCACTTCAGCCACTGCTTCGTCCCGACTGCCCGCTGGCCATAGGTGGCGGGGGCGGCCAAGCCCAGGCGCCACGGCTTCGGCGAGAGCCGTGCCCGGTAGGTGTCATGGACGCGGCACAGCAAGGTGTACAGCTCATCGCTGCCCAGATCCGAGAGCAGCGCCTGTGATTGCGGGCTGCCCGGGTCTGCGCCGGTCCCCGTCACCAGCAGCCGGAAGCCGTTGCGGGTGCGGTAGGTGCGCACCCCCAGGTCGGGATGATCAGCGCAGAACTGGCCGATCTTCGCCAGGGCCTGACGGTGCTCCTCGCCTCGGCGCCCATGACCGGGCTCACCGCGCAGATCCGGGTCCTCCTCGTTCGCGTCCACGGAACCCGTGCGGCCCCGTCCGAACAGGCGCCCCAGCAGGCCACCGCTGCCAGCGGAGCTCTGGTCGGCGGGTTCCGTGGGGAGATCGACGTCGGCGATCAGCATCGCATCGGTGTTCAGAACCGCAGCCCCATACCGGTTGCGGGTGATCGCTGCGATCAGCGCACCCTCGGGGGAGAAGATCTCCTCGAGGAGCTCTTCGGGACGCCGACGGTCCGGATAGTACTCGCCGCGCTCCCGCAGCTTGCGCGGACCTCCGGCTGCGACCAGCGCCGCGAAGCGCTCCCGAGCATCACGCTCGGCATCCTCCTGCGAAAGGTCGGAGCTGCCGCTGGCCGAGAGCGGGACCGCGCCTTCGGGGAGAGTCGCGGTCTCGTGATGCAGCGCCCAGTAGCGCGGGAGCGGTTTCATGGGAGAAGCTTAATGCGGGTGGCAGTCAGCGGGAAGGCCCACCCCTGCTCCGGTGACGCCCAGTGAGCGGTGACGCGGTGAGTGGTGACGCCCGGCGAGCCGGCCCGGACGGCTACGGTCGCCTCATGAGCATCCCGACCGCTGCTGCGCCGACGCAGCCCACCCTTGCCTACGCCCTGGCCGATGCGAGAGGGCAGCTGCTCGCCGCCGAGCGGGCCGATCACCCCTTCTATGCCGCCAGCACCATCAAGCTGCACGTGCTGCTGGCGGCGCTGCAGGCGGCCGACGGGACCGAGGCCGGCGAGGACGGTCCCGGAGACGAGCCGCTGCTGGATCTCGACCAGAGCGTCCCGGCCACCCGCACCTTCCTCGGGGCCGACGGGAAGCCCTTCACTCTCGGCGGCGACCACCTCGATGCGACCCACCCGGCCGAGCGGAGCCCGGTGACCGTGCGAGAGCTGTTGAGGCGGATGATCGACCGCTCCAGCAACGAGGCCACCGACCACGTGCTCACGTTGATCGGTCTCGAGGCCGTGGCCGAGGCGATCGCGGGACTGGGGCTGTCCGGCACGCGGGTGGAGCGGCTGATCGGCGACGCGGCGGCGATCGAACGGGACCTGACGAACGAGACCACGCCAGCGGACCTGGTGGCGACGGTGCGGGCGCTGGTCGCTCCGCACACCGGCGAGGGCCGTGGGGCCGACGGGAGGGGAACGTGGCTATCGCCATCCTCTCGGGAGCTCGCCCGTGAAGCACTCGCCGCCCAGCAGATCCCGATCATCGCCACGGCGCTGCGGCCGGGGGTGCCGGTCGGCTCCAAATCCGGGTGGGTGGATGGCTACCGGCACGATGTCGCCGTGATCGGCGACCCCGGGGCACCGGCCGGCCAGGGAAGCGGCGCGGGGCACCAGGAGGCGCGGTACCTGGCCGTGATGACCTCCGGTATGGGCGAGGCGGAGGCCGACGCAGCCATCCGGGAGCGGGTGCGGGCACTGCTGCCGCAGCTGGCGGACTGAGCGGGAAGGAGCGGGAGCGGGCTCGCTCCCGCTCCCGCTCCTGTCGGCCCCGTGGTTCAGCTCTCGAGCACGCGCCGGGCGCCGGCGTACTCCCCGGTGGGGTCGTACTCGGTCAGCGACATGATCTCCACGCTGCGCGAGGCGTTGGGTGCCTGCATGATCAGGTCGTCGCCCAGGTACAGCGCGACGTGCCGGATCGAGTCACCGCCCGGCTCGGTCGCGAAGAACACCAGGTCCCCGCGACGCAGGTCCTCACGGTCGACCGGGGTGAGGCCGGAGTGGTTCATCTGGTCCCCGGCGTCGCGGCCCAGGGTGATGCCGTGGTGGTGGAACAAGGTGAAGGTGTAACCGGAGCAGTCGAAGCCCCAGGCGCTCACGCCGGCCCACAGGTAGCGCAGCCCCAGGAACCGCTCCCCGGTGGCGATCACATCCTCCACGCTCGGGGTCGGGGCCTCTTCACCGGGGGCGCGGACCACCACGTCGCTCGCGGGCAGGTACTGCGGCCGCGAACCCGGCACGGCCACCTTCACGGCACCGTCGGTGCGGCCCAGCACCGGCAGGATCGTGTCGAAGGAGACCTCGATCCCGGGATCCTCGCCCGAGGGCGTCCCGCTCAGGCGTGAGCGCAGCGCGGTGACCGTTGCGGTCGAGATGGTCTCGGCCAGCCTCTCGAAGCGCCGATCGACGACCAGCTGGGCCACGGGCATCCAGCCCGGGTAGCCCCGCTCATCACGTGGGGTGGGCTGATGGGTGACCACGACCTTGGCCCAGTCCCCGTCGACCTCGTCGACGAGCACACGGGAGCCGAGCACGCCCTGGGTCTCCAGCTTCCCGGTCAGCCACTGCCGGGTCTCGGTGTCCTCCATGTTCGCGTTCCACGCGTCGAGGTCCACCGGATTGCCCAGCGACGGATCATCGATCCCGGGCCGGTCTAGCTCGGGCTCGACCCACACCGTGGCGGCGCTGACGGCGATCAGGGCGCTGTGTCCCGGGCGGGGCCCGCGGCCGCCGTGGCCTGCCGGGGCGGTCGCGGCGGCGGGCGCGCTGCCGGCGCCGAGCAGGGCGGCGGCACCGCCGGCGGCACCGGTCGCGGCCAGTGTGAAGCCGGCGCGGCGCGAGAAACGGGCGGAGGACAGGGGCAGAGTGGGGGACATCAGGATCTCCTCTTGTGTCTCGGTGTCCGGGTGTCTTCGGTTTCTCGGGGTTGGCGGTTCTCGGTGTCTTCGGTTTCTCGGGTGGACGGTTCTCGGTGCCTTGGGTTTATCGATCCTCGGTCTCTCGGGTTGCTGCGTTCGGGGCGGTGGTCAGGGCGGGTCGTCCGCGGCGGCGAGGGGCTCGAGTCCGAGGCCCGGCCCGCCGCACAGGCGCAGCCGGCCGCTCTCGATCGCGTATCCGCCGGCGGGCAGATGCGTGGTGAACCAGTCGGGGGAGTCGAGGTCGATCAGGGTGATGGCGGGGTGGGCGAGCGCCACGTGGGCCGCGGCCGTCACCGAGATCCGTGGCTCCATCATCGCTCCGACCATGCAGGTCAGTCCCGCGTCGTGGGCGGTATCGGCGATCGCCAGCGCCTCCCGGATGCCGCCGGTCTTGGCGAGCTTGATGTTCAGCAGATCCGCCGCTCCGGCCTCGATGATGCGGTGGGCGTCCGCTGCCGTCCACACCGCTTCGTCGGCCATGATCGGGGTCGCAACCGCCTCCCGCACCGATGCCAGCCCGGCCAGATCGGCGGCGGCGACCGGCTGCTCGACCAGATCCACCGGCAGGCCGTCGGCCTCGAAGGCGCTGATGATCGAGACCGCTTCGCGCGGCTGCCAGCCCTGGTTCGCGTCCAGCCGCAGCCGGGCCGACGGCACTGCTTCGAGGACCGCATCCAGGCGCCTCCGGTCCTCGCCGATGTCCTGGCCCAGCTTGATCTTCAGCACCCGGTAGCCGGCCTCCGCCGCCTGCTGTGCCCGGGTGGCCATCACCGCGGGGTCCTCGAGGGAGATGGTCATATCGGACTCGAGATGGTCATCGGCGTCGCCGCCCAGCAACTCGACCAGCGCGAGTTCGGCGTCGCGGGCCCAGGCGTCGTGCAGGGCGACGTCGGCCGCCGCTCGGGCGCTGGAGGCTCCGGGCGCGGCGCCGGCGACCAGGGCGCTGAGCTCGGTGAGGGAGCCGCGGGCCCCGGTCAGCGCCGTGGTCAGGGGGCCGGTGAGGGTGGTCAGGATGGACTGGGCGTCCTCCCCGGTGACCGCGATGGTCTCGGCCGCCGATCCCTGGCCGACGGCCCCACCCTCGAGCTCCACCTCGACCACCACGTACTCGACGGCCTCGGTGCGCCGGGCAGAGGTCACGAACGGGCGCAGCAGGCCGGCCCGGTGGCGGTGCGCACGCACCGCCACCACGCCCGAGCGGTGCTGTGGATCCAGTGCCGCGCTCACAGCATCGACATCACCTGGGCGGCCGCCAGGCCGATCCAGGTGCCCATGAAGGAACCGATCAGGGCGTACAGCACACCGACCGGGACCAGCTGACGGTTGAACGCACCGGCCACCACCGGCGCGGAAGCGATCCCGCCGATGTTCGCGGTGGACGCCACGGCCAGGGAGAACAGCTCGGTGCGAGAGATCTTCGCGTAGATCACCATGATCACCGCATGGATCCCGAGCACCAGGAAGCCGATCAGCAGGTACAGGGGTGCCTGGGTGATCGCCGTGAAGTCCGAGCCGGCGGCGATCTGCCCGATCACCAGGAACAGCATCAAGGTGGCGATCTCGGTGGAGCCGGCCACCCTGCCCAGCGGGGTGTGCGCGGCGATCAGCCCCAGCACGGAGACGATCAGGATGGTCCAGGTGGTGGAGTCGACGGCCTGGCCGTACTCGGGCAGGCCCTCGCTGACCCAGATCGCCAGGATGGAGACCAGCACGGAGCCGAACAGGACCACCGCCAGGGAGGTGCCGGTGATCGGGTGCTTCTCGTCCTCGAGGTCACCGAAGTCGCTGGTGTCGAGGTAGGCGGTGCGGGCCTTGGTGAAGCGGTTGAAGCGATCGGAGACCGCGACCGAGGAGAACATCGCCATCAGCCACACCGAGTACACCAGGGTGTCGGTGATCAGGGCGTAGCCGAAGATGTTCTCCGGCGCCTGCAGGATGTCCTGGACCGCCACCATGTTGGCGCTCCCGCCGGTCCAGGAGGCCAGCAATGCGCCCAGGGCCTTCCAGGACTCGTCGTGCAGGGCGGCCTGGAACACGAGGTAGACCAGCAGCATCGCTCCGAACAGGGAGGCGGAGGCGACGGCCATGGTCAGCAGCAGCTTGGGGCCCAGGCGGATGATCTTGCGCAGGTCGCAGCCGAACAGGAACAGGAAGATCATCGCCGGGAGGGCGACGTCCTTGACCGCGGCGATCGGTTCGCGGGTCGCGTCCTCCTCACCGAACACCCCCAGCGAGTTCAGGGTGGCCATGAGCAGGTACATCATCACCATGCCGGGCACGAAGCGGAAGATCTTCCAGCCGGTGGTGCGTTCGAGGACGATCAGCACCATGGCGATGCCCAGCACGACGCCGAGCATGAGCAGGCCATCTTGGATCAACGGGGCTCCTTCACGGAGGGCCGTCCGCCCGGGGTGTCAAAGGTCCGGAGACGAAAAAAGTCGGAAGCGCACCGGACGTGCCGCAGCTGCGGCGTGGGCACGACGCACCCGCCCGAGTAGGCGATGCGGGGTGTGCCCCGTCCAGACGCTTCCGACGGGATCCGGGACGATGAGGTACCGGGCTGACGGCGAGCGACAGAGGGTCAGGGATTTATTCAGTTGTCCCGGCGGGACCGTCGATCAGCTCGCGGTACTTCGCGGCGGCGCTGCGCACGGAGGCGGTCAGTGCTCGCTGCGAGGACCCGTGGTACCGATCGATGATGGTCTCCACCAGCGCGTCCTCGTCCAGGAGGGATCTGCCTTCGAGCAGCTCGCGCACGAACTCCGCGGTGAGTGCGAGCGTCACGGTGCAGTCGGCCCGGATGATGACGTGGGTCTCAGTGTCCACGATGAGACCCACGAAGAACAACCCGTACTGAGCCGTGATCGGATTGTTGCTCGGCGATTTCGCCTCGCCAGTGAGGTAGATCGTGCTGCGTGCGCGCATACCTGCACAGTCTGCCACCCCGTTCGCTGTTCGGCCCGCTGCTGGGGAGAGATCGGCAACGACCGCTCGCGGCGCCCCCGCGCGACGGTGTAGAGAAGGAGCGTGACCGACGACCCTCAGCATCCCGACCTGCCTCCCGAGACCGAGCCGGAGGCCGACGCGCCCGCGAACCCTGCGGTGACGGCAGGTGGGCGGCGCGGTGTGGTCGGGGGATTCCTCGCCGTGCTCGCCGTGGTGATCGTGTCGCTGAACCTGCGGCCCGGAGCGACCTCGCTCGGGCCGCTTCTGACCGATGTGGTCGCAAGCTTCGGCCAGGGCGGGACCGCCTCCGGGTTCCTGACCGCCCTGCCCTGCCTGGCCTTCGGGGTGCTCGGCGCGGTCGCCGTGCCGCTCTCGCGCCGGATCGGCCTGACCGGCACCGTGGTCGCCTCCTTCGTGCTGGTCACGCTCGGACTGCTGCTGCGGCCCACAGCCGACACCTTCCTGGCCTTCACCCTGCTGTCGGTGCTGGCCCTGATCGGTCCGGCCCTGGGCAACGTGGTGGTGCCCGCCTGGATCAAGCGCCATGGTGGACGCCGCTCGGTGCTGCTGGTGACCACCTACACCACCGTGCTGGCCGTCGGCGGAGCCGCCGGATCGATGCTCGCGGTGCCCCTGGCGCCCGGCGGGGGAGAGGGATGGCGGGACTCACTGCAGTTCTGGGGCCTGATCGCCGTCGGCGTGGTGGCCGTGTGGGCGATCGTGCTCACCCGCACCGGACACGACTTCCCGCCGGAGGGCCCGCAGGGCACCCTGCGCGCCTCCCTGTGGCGCTCACCGACCGCGATCGCCCTGACCGTGATGTTCGCCCTGCAGTCGACCAACGCCTACACCCAGTTCGGGCTGCTGCCCCAGATCCTCATCGACAGCGGGGTCACCCCTGCCCGGGCCGGTCTGATGGTCGGCACCATCTCCGGCTGGGGCATCGTCGGCGGGCTGCTGATGCCCACCATCATCGACCGCTCCCGTCGCCTGCCCTGGATCGTGGGCGGGCTGGGCCTGCTGACCGCGAGCGGCTACGCCGGTCTGCTGCTGGCCCCGGGGCTGAGCCCGCTGCTGTGGACCTCCGTGCTCGGCATCGGCGGGTTCGCCTTCCCCAGCGTCCTCGCCCTGATCCCGGCCCGCAGCCGCGACCCGCTGATCACCGCTCGCCTGTCGGGCCTGGTGCAGCCGGTCGGCTACCTGCTGGCAGCCATCGGCCCGATCGCCGCCGGTGCCGTCCTGGAGGCGAAGGGCACCAGCGCGATGCTGGTCCTGATGGGCACCAGCGGTCTGCTGCTGGCGGTGGCGGGCTACCGCGCCGCCCGCCCGCGCATGGTCGACGACGAGCTGGTCGTCTGACCCGCACGGAAGGACGCGACTCCGCCGGGAGAGCATGGGAAGATGCAGAACATGACAGTCGTGCGCGCGCTGACCTCGCTGTGGTCGCAGAGACCGTCCCTGCCGGCCCGCTCCCTGATCGACCGGTCCCGGGTGGATCGCCGTCGTCATCATGGCGTGCCCGTCACCTGGATCGACGGCGCGCGGGCCGCGCAGGCGACCATCGTGCACCTGCACGGCGGCGCCTACCTCCACGGTGAGCGGCCCACGCACTGGGAGTGGCTCGAGGAGATCACCCGCCGCGCCGGCACCGCCGGGGCGATGGTGCACTACCGGATGCCCCCGCGCTTCCCCTTCCCCGTCGCCTACGACGACGCCCTGGAGGCCGTGCGCGAGCTGGTCGACACCGCCGTGGTGCGGTCCGGCCGCTGGGTGCTCTCCGGTGACAGCGCCGGGGCCGGCCTCGCGCTCGCCGTCGCGCAAGCCCTGCGCGACCAGAGCATCCCCTTGCCCGCCCTGCTCCTGCTCACCTCACCCTGGGCGGATCTGACCGGTGTGCGTGACGGAGACGCCGAGCTGCGCCGCGCCGCCCGCCTCTACACCGGGCCGATCCCCGCCGAGGACCCCCGCATCAGCCCCGTGCACGGCGACCTGCAGGGCCTGCCACCGGTCCATCTGGTCGCCGGCGGCGGGGACGCCATGCGGTCCGACGGGCTGCGCCTGCGGCAGCGCCTCGAGGAGGCCGGGACCGAGCTCGACTACCTCGAGGCCCCCGGCCAGGTCCACAACTATCCGATCACCGGCTCCGGGGCAGACCCCCAGGCTGCTCGACGATCGCAGATCGCCGCGGTGCGCCGGGCGCTGGGGATGGACCCCGCCGAGCTCTGACCCCGGCGGGGGCTGAAGGAGCTGCCCGTGAGGCCGCGCTTCACCCGGCCCGATGGCTAATATGTCCGCATGACCAGCGCCGGGCCCGTGGAGGGCGAGCACACTGCCTGGGACGGTGAGTCCTCCGCGGTCCAGGACCTGCGGGACCTCCTCGTGCCCCTCGCGCCCGAGGGGGCTCTGCGCATCGTCCTCCAGCGCCTGGCGCTGCACGAGAGCAGCCGGCCGGTCGGCGAGCACGAGGTCCTCGACGTCGTCGCCGACGTCGAGGGCAACCTGGTTTCCGTCCCTCTGCGCGGGCGCGTGCGCGAGGACCCGCCCCTGGCCCGGGCGCTCGACGAGACGGTGACCCGTCTGCGCCATGACGTGCTGGACAGCGGCGCCGAGGGCCTCGACAGCCTCGAGGTGATCCTGGATGCCGACGGCAGCCAGCAGGTGAGAATCGCCTTCGGCCTGGATGTCACCCCCGCCGAGGCCGAAGGCAGCCCCCTGCATCCGGCGGTGCACGGCGGCGCACACCACATCACGCAGCACGCCCCCGTGCTCGACGAGCTCAGGGACCGCCTCGCCGGGCCGCAGCCGGGGCCGCTGCGCCGGATCTGGTGCACGCTCACCGGCAGGGCGCGAGCGGGCAGCTGAGCGTCATCCGCGCCGGGACCGGGTCCGGGTCGCAGGGCCACCGGGCCGGGTCAGTCGCACAGGATGTTGGTGGACTCGTCTCCGCTGAAGACAAGGGAGTCGGAGTGCACGAGATCGTCCCGGCTGACCTGCGGGGAGGCGATGATGGCGGCGTGGGTGCGCTCCTGGGCGGCGCGGTGCGGCTCGGTGTCGGCCAGGGCCGGGACCAGCAGCCCCTCCTCGAAACTCTCGCAGCCGTCCACGCCATGGATGGTGACGCGCAGCTGTGCCTGGTCGAGCGCGCCGTCCTCGGCGAGGTCGGCGACGATCCCGTAGCGGTAGGCGATCACCCCGACCGCGCGGGTGGCGGTGTCCAGCACGGACCAGGCGAGGGTGCCGCCCACCATCAGCGTCGGCCCGCCGTCCTCGGTCTCCCCGCGCAGCCACTGCACTGCGATCGCGGGGCGGCCGACGCTGCGGAACCCCGCGGCGAAGGCGATCGCGTAGAAGTAGCGGGTCCCGCCGGCCCAGGCTTCCTGGAGCTCCTCCTGCCAGAACGCGGGAGCGGCCTGCGCGACGCGCGCATGGGCGGCCTCCTCGTCGAGGGCGCTCAGCGGCTCCGGGTCCAGGTACGCGACGCTCAGGAAGTCGACCAGCTGCTGCCGGGCCGGTCGCAGGTCGTCGTCGGTGCTCAGCTGCGACCACGCCTCGGAGTCCGGGACGCCCTCGGCCAGGGGCACCTCGAGCATCTCGGCGGCGCTGCGGGCCGGCCACAGCTGCGGGTCGAGATCGGCCAGCGGGTCGCGGTCGATGTCCGGGGAGGTGGGGACCGGGGCGATGCGCGGAGAGCAGGCCGGGCCCAGCAGGAGGCCGCCGGAGGTGGTCAGCAGGGCCGCCAGGTCGCGGCGTCGCACGGCGGTCACCTCGGGTCCGGCTCCGAGGTGTCGTCGCGGCCCGCATCGGCGTCGAGGCGGCGCTGGATGGCGCGTGCCCGCTCCCGGTCGCTGCGCACGGCCTTGTCGACCAGATCCTCGGTGTCCTGATCGGGCTCCTCGGGCTGCAGCACCAGCCACACGACGAACACGATGGTCGCGAGCACGGTGCCGGCCAACAGGATGCCGATCGCGGGCCAGGACCAGGCGACCGGGTCCCAGAAGGGATCGCCCTCGACGAGCACGGGGCTGGCAAACATGTCGGCCCCCTCCGCATCGGTCCGCCGCCCCCGGGGCGGGCCCGGGCGCGCTGAGAACGTGGCCAGCATAACGCTCCCCTGACGAGGACGGATATGCTGAGTCGGCTATGGCTGACGTGATTGTCGGGCGCTTCGCGCTGATAGACCTGATCGCCAAGGGCGGATCCGGGTCCATCTGGCGCGCCTGGGATTCGAAGGCCGAGCAGGTCTGCGCGGCCAAGGTGCTGCGCCAGCGCGACTCGGCGGACCTGATGCGCTTCGTGCGCGAGAAGGGCGTCAGCTTCGACCATCCCCATCTGCTGACCCCCTACGGGTGGGGCGCGGAGGATGAGCACGTGGTGATCGCGATGCCGCTGGTCACCGGGGGGACGCTCGAGTCGGTCGTCAAGCACCGGGGCAAGCTGGCCGAGCCCGCGGTGGTGGTCGTCCTCGAGCAGCTGCTGGACGGGCTAGCCCATATCCATGCCGAGGGATGGATCCACCGCGACGTCAAGCCCGCCAACATCATGTTCGAGCCGCGGGGGCGGTCCCATCCCCATACCCGCCTGGCCGACTTCGGGATCGCCGTCCACAACACCGACGTGCGGTTCACGCACGTGGGCATGGTCAACGGCACCCCCGGGTACATGGCCCCTGAGCTGTTCTCGATGGCTGATCCGGTGCCTTCGCACGACCTGTACGCCGCCGGGGTGGTCGCCCTGGTCGCGCTGAACGGGAAGATCAAGCTGCACGACGGCGCCTTCCGGCCCGACGAGCTGAACCAGTACCTGCGAGGGGTGACCCCGAAGCTCTCGGCCGTGATCCGCAAGCTGCTGGCCGCCCAGCCCGAGGAGCGCTACCAGGACGCGAACACGGTGCGGCGCGAGCTGCCGCGCGTGCCACCGGGCTATCCCCTCACACACGCCGACGGGGCCCCGCTGGACCTGGTCGACACCATGCCGCCGATGCCGGAGGGCGCCCCCGGTGCGCAGCGTCCCGAACGTCCGGCCGGGCAGGTGGCCCCCTCGTCGATGGAGGCGATCCGTGCCGGGCGGGTCCAGCAGGGCTTCTCTCCGCCCACCTCGTCCCCGGGCCTCGCGTCCCCGCAGACCGGACCCCGATGGGCAGCGGGTGCATCGGGCGACCCGGGCCAGCCCCTGACCGCTGCGGGCCGACAGGGCGCAGCACGCCCTTCCCAGCCGCGCAGTATGACCCAGGCGGCCGCCAGCACCATCTCCGGCCCCTTCACCGGGCCCCGCGGGGCCCGCAACCGCAATGCCCTGTTCGCCGTGGGACTGGGCGTGGGCGCGGCCGTGGTCCTCGGGGTGATCGTGGCGGTCACGCTGCTGGCGCTGTTCCCGCAGGGCGGCGGCGCCGGCGCGTCCAGCAGCATCGACGGGCAGTTCGCCGAGGTCGAGGTGGGGCAGGCCTGCGCCGCGGAGGATGTCGGCGTGATCGCCCTGACCCCCCAGGGGCAGTACGTCTCCTGCTCACCCGCCGACGGCGGCTACGCCTTCTCCTGACCGGGCCCGTCCAGGTCAGGACTTCTCGGCGGGCACCGAGGTGACATCGAGCCCCTGGATCAGGGCCTCGCGGCGAGGGTCCATCAGCAGATCGATCCGGACCGAGGGGAGCTGCTCGGCGCCCTCGCGGCCATCGGTGGCTCCGGGCACAGTCCAGCGCAGATGGGCGGGGCTGAGCACATGGGCGCCCTCGACGGTCAGCGTACCCAGCGCGGACGCATCGCGCCCCGCGGCCTCCAAGGCCGCCCCGAGGCGTCGGCGTCGTTCCGCGCGGGGGATGTCCAGGTCCATGTTGTCGGCGAACCACATGTCGGCGTGGGAATCACCCATGCCGCGCAGCCAGTCCAAGGCGGCCCCGGCCGCACGCACGGTGCGGGGCGCGGCGACCGGATCCCGGGTGGTGAGCACCGGGGGATCGGCGCGCAGCAGCACCCGCAGGGCCTGCATCGACAGCGGCGTGACCGGGGCGTACTTGGAGTTGGCCAGAGCCACCACTCCCACGCCCGAGTCCCGGTGCCAGATCATGAAGGAGCCGTATCCGGGGTAGCCACCCGAATGGGAGATCACCTCGCCCAGGTCCGCGAACTGCTCGATCACCAGACCGTAGCCGTAGCCGCGGATCCGATCGAAGCCGGGGGAGGAGCCGTCCTGGTCGGCGGGCTGCGGACGCAGCTTCTGGTGACGGTGCAGCTGCTGCATCTCCCGGCGCGAAGCACGTGCCAGCGGCGGACGGTCCGCCGTCGCCGACGCGTGCGGGCCCGCGCCCGGCGCGGCGTCGGCCGCTGCCAGGAAACGCATCCAGACCGCGACGTCGTCGACGGTCGAGTACAGCCCGGCCATCGCCCCGTACACGCCGGGGGAGTCGAAGGGGACCGCTTCGAACCGGGTGGCGTCGGTCCGGTCGGCCAGGCGGTGCCCGGTGGCGATCCGCGCCGAGTCCAGGCCGGAAGTCTCGAAGGCGGTGTCGGCGAGTCCGAGCGGTTCGAGGAAGCGGCGCCGGATCACCGCGGTGTGGTCCTCTCCGGCGACCTCGTCGATCACCCGGCCCAGCAGCGCGTAACCGGTGTTGGAGTACTCGAAGCCGGTGCCGACCTCGTGCACCTGACCCAGGCCCCCGCGCAGGGTGGCCGCGAACTGCTCGCGGGTCATCGACTCCTGCCGGTCGCCCCAGGGATTGTCGGTCACCAGACCGGAGCTCATGGTCAGCAGGTCGCGGATGGTCACGGCGGGGGCGTCGTCGCCGCCGGCGAAGGCGTTCGCCGACTCCGGGACATGAGAGGCCACCGGATCGTCCAGCCGCAACGCCCCCTCATCCCGCAGGGCGAGGACCGCGGCGGCGGTGAAGGACTTGGTCATCGAGGCGATGCGGGAGATGGAATCGCGGGCCATAGGGGTCGAGCCAGGGGTCGGCTCTCCGCGGTCGAGCTCGTGGTGTCCGGCGGCACCGTGGGCCAGCACGGGGCGCTCGCTGGTATGACCGCCGACGATCGCCCAGGTCACCCCGGAGGTCTTGTGCTGGGCGACGGCGTCGTCGAAGAGTTCGGTGATCTCGGTGACGGCCGCGTCGGGAAGGGTGGGGCGGTCGTGATCAGCGTTGTCGGCCATGGCCTTCACTGTAGGACGTCGTCCGCCGCGGAGGGGGCTGTGGCGGAGGGGGCTGTGCCGGCCCGGTAGAACGAGGCGATCACCGCGGCGGTCTCGGGGCCGAGCACCTCGGCGAGCTGCGTGGGGTCCATGCGTGCCGGATCGAAGGCGGGACCACCGGCGGAGGGCTCGGCACCGCCTGCGTCGCAGCCGGGATCAGCGCCGACGCCGGAGCCGGGGACAGGGCCGGGGGCTGCGCCGTCCGGGGGCCCGCCCTGGGGCTGGACCAGATCGTCGAGCGTGAGGCCGCGCAGGGTCAGCAGGTGCACGGGGTGCTCGTCGACCGCTTCGACCAGCACGTAGGACAGGGCCGCCACGTGACGGCACGGTCCCGGCCAGTCGAGGCAGGAGCAGTCATGGGACAGCTCCGAGGCACCGCGCGGCAGCAGGGAGACCTCCGAGCGGGCCAGTTCGCCCTCGATCTCCTGCGGGTAATGCCCGGCGGCCAGCCGCGCGGGCAGCTCGGGTCGGGAGCGTGCCACGTCCAGCAGCGCCTCCCGGTCCCCGGGGGACAGCACCGGAAGGTCGATGCGCGCCTGGTGCAGCTCCCCGTCGGCGCCCAGCACGTCGCCGCGGGCCGTGCCCGCGGAGACGTCCAGCCACTGCACCTTGCCGGCACGCGCATCGGCCTTCCCGCCGCCGGCCCGGCCCACGCCCAGGATGATCTCCATGGCCTCGCGCAGCGCGACCGCGTGCCAGTTCGTGCCGATCGCGCCGCGGCGCGATCGCAGGGTGATGCTCATCGGTGCCTCCTCACTCCTGCTCCTCGTCCAGGGACAGCAGCTGGTGCAGGTCCGCGTCGTCGAGATCGGCAAGCCAGTCCTCCCCGGGGGCGATGGTCAGGTCCGACAGCGCCTGCTTCTCGGTCAGCAGGGAATCGATGCGCTCCTCGACCGTTCCGGCGCTGACCAGCTTGTGCACCGACACGTCACGGCGCTGGCCGATGCGGAAGGCCCGGTCGGTGGCCTGGTTCTCCACCGCCGGGTTCCACCACCGGTCGAGGTGGACGACATGATTGGCGGCGGTCAGGGTCAGTCCGGTGCCCCCGGCCCGCAGGCTCAGCAGCATCAGGCCCGGCTCGTCCGGACGGGACTGGAAGTCGGCGACCATGGCGTCACGGTCGCGTTTGCTGACCCCGCCGTGCAGGAACGGCACCGCGAGCCCGAACTTCTCGGCCCAGTAGGGCACCAGCAGATGCCCGAAGGCCGTGAACTGGGTGAACAGCAGGGCCTTCTGGCCCTCGGCGAAGGCTGTCTCCAGCAGGTCGTCGACCAGCTCCAGCTTCCCTGAGCGGTGCTGGCCCTCCCGCAGCAGCGCCGACCCGTCGCCCAGGTAATGCGCGGGATGGTTGCACACCTGCTTCAGCCGGGTGATGGTCGAGACCACCAGGGTGCGGCGCTCCTTCTCCTGCGCCTCCTCGAGCGAGGTCATCAGCTCATCGACCAGCGCCTGGTACAGGCCTGCCTGCTCCGGGGACAGGTTCACCACCCGGGTCAGCTCGGTCTTCTCGGGGAGGTCGGCGATGATCGAGCGGTCCGTCTTCACCCGCCGCAGGATGAACGGCCCGGTGACGAACTTCAGGCGGGTCAGCGCCCCGGCATCGCCCTCCGACTCGATCGGGTTGGCGACCCGTTCCCGGAAGGTCGCGGTCGACCCCAGAAGACCGGGATTGACCACCTCCATCAGGGCGTGCAGGTCAGCCAGCTTGTTCTCCACCGGGGTGCCGGTCAGGGCGAGCCGATGGGGGGCCTGCAGCGCGCGGGCGGCGCGGGTGACCTGGGCGCCGGGGGTCTTCAGGTGCTGGGCCTCGTCGTAGACGATGCGCTGCCAGTCCACCGTGGAGAGCACCGGCAGGTCCCGTGCGAGCAGCGAATAGGTCGTGATCACCAGGTCGAGATCGGCGGCGCCGGCGGCGAAGGACTCATCGCGCAGCCGGTCGCCGCCGTGGTGGACGTGCACCGCCAGGTGGGGAGCGAACTTCGCGGCTTCGCGCTGCCAGGCGCCGACCACTGACATCGGGCACACCAGCAGCGTCGGCCCGCTCGGTGCGGGGCCGGCGGATCCCGCGGCACCGACGGGGGCATCGAGGTCCACCAGGTCCCGCTCGAAGACGTCCAGGGCGCTGGGATCGGCCGGGGCGATCCGGCCTCGCCCGGAAGGGGCGGTGCCCTCCCGTTCCCGGCACAGCAGGGCGAGCACCTGCATGGTCTTGCCCAGGCCCATGTCATCGGCCAGGATCCCGCCCAGCCCCTGCCGGTCCAGAGCCCAGAGCCAGTTCAGCCCGTCCAGCTGGTAGGGCCGCAGGGTGGCGCGCAGCGTGGTGGGCTGCGGGTGCGGGTAGGCGCCGGACCCGCCCGGCATCAGCCGCGCCAGGCCGTTGGTGCCGCCTGCGGTCAGTGCGGCGACCCCGAAGTCTACGTCGGCGGCGTCGGGCGACAGGATCAGCGAGAACATCTCCGCCCAGGGAGCGAGACCGGCCAGCTCCGCGGGGCGGGCACCCTCGGGATAGCCGACCTCGAGGGGCCCCGCGGGAGCAGCGGCCCGGGGCGGGGTGCGGCCGTCCGCGGCTTGCGGGGTGTGCGTCGGCCCGCCCTGCCCGTCCGACCCGTCCTCGTGGCCGCCGGCACGGTTCTGCTGCGTGCGGGAGGTGAAGGCGTCCAGGAAGCGTTCCGCGGCGCGCAGGGTGACCGGGTCCAGGCGCACCCACTGCCCGCGCAGCTGCACCAGCTCCGTCTGCGCTTCCCGGATGATCTGCATCTCCTCCTCGGTCAGCTCGGTGTCACCGACCGCCACCCGCCACCGGAACGAGGCCATCGACCCCAGCCCGACCCCCGCCGAGGTCTTCGCCGAGGCGGCCTCCTCGCCCTCCGCCTCCTGGGGCCGCAGGGTGGTGCGCTGCTT
Organism: Candidatus Brachybacterium merdavium; assembly: GCA_019118275.1. Taxonomy (GTDB): domain Bacteria; phylum Actinomycetota; class Actinomycetes; order Actinomycetales; family Dermabacteraceae; genus Brachybacterium; species Brachybacterium merdavium. The sequence goes on from DWZH01000007.1 coordinate 16,347, forward strand.
GGTCCAGTTGCGCGGCAGCAGCACGGTCACGCCCTCGTCCTCGAGCGCCGGGGTGTCGTGGGCCAGGAAGGCGCTGGCTTCGGCGGTGGTCAGCAGCCAGTCCACCCCGGTGTCGTCGACCGCCGCCGCGCGCACGGTCGGCGCCAGGCGCATCACGGCGGCCGAGGCTTCGGCCGCACCGGCCGCGGTCAGGTCTCCCACGGCCCGCAGATCGGCGACGGGATGGATCGTCCCATCGGCCTCCCGCAGGCAGGTCTGCAGCGGCCAGGCGGTGCCCACCGGCGGCTCGAACAGTCGCACCACCAGGTCGGAGTCGGTCGAGGTGAGCCGCACCCCGATGCGGCCCGAGTCCAGGAAGGCATCGAAGGCCGCGGTGATCGCTCGCTGGGAGGGCAGATCCGCCTCGAGCGTCGTCCGGGAGGCCAGGGCCGGCAACGCGGAGAAACGGTCGTCGGCGACCTCCGAAGGGCCCTTCGCGAGGTGGGCGGCGAAGGCGGCGCGGGCGTGGGCGTCGACCAGGGCGTGCAGCAGCTCGGGACGATCACGCTCGGGGGCGCGCCACTCCAGGGCGGGACGGCCGAACCGTTCGACCGCCACCACGCGCAGGTGCCGGCCCTCGACCAGCTCCTGCGCCTCCAGGTCCAGCAGGGTCGCCGCCAGCAGGTCCGGCATCGCGGCGAGCTCCTCGCCCTCGTGCGCGGGATCGGTGGTCAGCCGCGCACCGGCACCGTCGGCCACCAGCTGAGCGACCTGCTCGAGCGTGCCCTCGCCGAAGCGGGCCCGCAGCAGCTCGGAGACCGCCTCGGTCAGCTCGGTCAGCTCGGAGCCCGGCAGCGGCAGGGCCGGCACCCGCCGCACACTTCCGCTGCCTGGGCCGAACAGACGCACCCGATGACGCAGCTGGGCCGGCGCTGCGGACAGCGCATGCGCCAGCGGGGCGGGGGCCTGCTCCCGCAGCCCGGCCAGGTCCTCCGAGGCGCGCGAACGCCCTGGCCTGGTCTGCTCACGCACCCAGAGGGCGGGGCCCAGGTCCGGGTCGACGACCAGGTGGAGACGACGAGATGCCATGGGGACCAGGATAAGCGCCGGGCCCGACGCCGGAGCCGGGCCTGTGGACGGCCCGCGCCCTGCTCAGAGCCCCTGACGGCGCGCCGCCACGAGTGCAAATGAGTGTCATGTCGCCAGAACATCGGTGACAGATCCACATCAGGACATCGGGTGCTCAACGAGTGTCATGTCGCAGGACATCGGGTACTCAAGGAGTTGGGTTCCGATATCTTCCACGCACTGGAAGTTATCGGAGCCCAATTGACGCAGGCTCACGTCCGCCTGGTCTCGAGACGGGGGGGACGGGCCGGTTCGGGCTACCGGACGCTCACGGCTCGGGCCGGTTCGGGCTACCGGGCGCTCACGGCTCGGTCCGGCTCGGGCCGGTTCGCTCACGGTGGCCCGGCCTCGAGACGCGGCCCGGGCCAGCTCGGGCTACTGGGCACTCACAGCTCTGATCCGCCCCGCCACCTGCTGACCGGTGTGGCTCAGAGCCCGTCGATGATCAGGGCGGTGGCGTCCAGCCAGGCTTCCTTGGTCCGGGAACGGACCCGCTCCCAGTCCAGGTGGGAGCCGTCCACGAACTGCTGCTCGTAGGGAACCTCGGTGACCGCCCGGGTGTGCGCCCCGAAGTGGGCCTGCAGGCGCCGGCGCAGGGTCGGGTCGAACTTGCCCTTGGCCGAGTGCGACAGGATCGTCACGGCATGGTCGACCTGCTCGGCCAGGCCCGTGGCCCGCAGCTCGTCGATCATCCACGCGGCGGCATTGAAGGTGTCCTCGCGCACGGTGGAGATGATCACCAGCTGATCGGCGCTCTTCACCGCGGCCAGCCAATTCGAGGCCCGCACGTTGTTGCCGGTGTCGATCACCTTGATCCGATAGAACCGCGACAGGGCGTCGTTGAGCTCCCCGAAGGCACGGTCGTCGATCGAGGCTGCCGAACCGGGGTCCTCATCGGAGGCGAGGATGTCGAAGCGCATCCCGCCCTGCGGCCGCACGTAGGGGTCCAGATCCGCGTTGGACGCCTCGGGGGCGCGCAGCAGGTCGATGTTCTGCAGCAGGTCCACCGCGGTGCGATTGTGATCGGAGGGGATGCCGCGCCAGCCCAGCGTCCCCCGGGTCTCGTTGTTGTCCCAGGCGAGCACATTGCCACCGCGGGTGACCCCCAGGGTCGCGGCGATCATCAGGGAGGCGGTGGTCTTGTGGGCCCCGCCCTTGAGGTTGACCACCGCGATGTTGCGCGGCCCGTCCAGCGGGCGTCGGATGCGCTCGAGACGCTCGTTGTCGGCCCGCTCGACCTTGCCGGGCTGCGGGGAGATGACACCGCCGGTGACCTTGGTGATGAATCCGCGCAGGCCCCGGGTGGCCTTGATCTTCTCGGGCTTCGCGGTCGAGCTCTGCAGATCCTGCAGGGTGGGGCGCCCGTCGGCCCCAGGGGTGGCGACACGGGTGCGCGTGGGCGGGTTCGGGGCCGGGGGCGAGTTGCTCGCCGAGCGATCGGGCCCTGCGGCCGTCCACTCGGGATGCGGGGCCGCCGCGGCCGACGGTGGGGAGGTCGACGGAGCTGACGGTGCGGAGGCCGACGGGGGAGCGGACGAGGCGGATCCGGACGATGCGGCCGACCCCGCAGAACCCGCGGAACTGGCAGAACTGGCAGAACTGGCAGAACTGGCCGAGCCCGCCGAGCCGGCAGCACTCGCCGAGCCCGCAGAACCCGCCGAGCCAGTAGAACCTGCGGACGCGGCCGAGGGGACGGGGGCGGAGGGGGAGTCGGCAGGTGCGTGCCCGGCCGAACCCGCGGAGGCGGAGGAGGGGGCTGAGGCCGCGGAGCCGCCGGGCCGCGTCGAGGTGGCCGGCAGGGTCGAGGGCGGCATCGCTGCGGCACGACGCCGGCGCGCTCTGGGGCGCACTGTCGCCAGCTCACCGGTGGCCGGGGTCTCCACCGCCGGCTGCTCTCCGGTCGTGGTGCTGGAGGTGCGCAGGGCGCCCTGGTCGATGCCGCTCAGATCGGCGGTGTCGTCCGTGGGCGGGGCGATCAGGGGCTCATCGAGTGCCGGACCGTACAGCGGACGCTGATCGGGCGTGCGGCCGGTGATCCGACCGGAGGGCTCCACGCGCAGGTGGTGACGCACATCGGGCTCGACGATGACCACGTCGATCGCCTCGTCGGAATCACGGGCGGCCGAGATGAAGGCCTGCTTCACCCGGGCCCGGATCTCGGGCAGGTCCGCCCCCTGGACGTCAACCGCCTCGTCCGCCAGGTGCACGGTCGCACTGGTGTCGGAGGTGATGCGCGCCTGCGCGATCATCGATCGTTCCCTTCCACGTCCCTATGGCCACCATCGCCGTGAGCGAGCAGGCGGCATGTGCAACCACACTCTAAGCGTGGCTCGGAGATCGCGCCCGCCCGCCGTCCACAACCGCCCCCGGTCTCACAGCCGCTCCCCGGCGGCAGGCGGCCCGCTCGTAGGCTGGGGGCCGTGCGCATCCTGATGACCACTGACGCAGCGACCCCCGCCCGGAACGAGGATGCCGCCGGAGCCCTCGGCGAGACCGCCGTGATGCTCGACGGCGCCGGCGTGCCCCCGAGATTCCGCGCCGGCTGCGAGCACAGCGTCGCCTGGTTCTCCCACACCCTGGCCGCGCAGCTGCTCCTCCGCGCCCAGGACCGTTCGGTCGGTCTGCGCGAGGCGCTCGCCGGCGCCATCGAGGCCGTGCGCGACCTCCACGAGGACGGCTGCGATCTGGAGGCCGGCGGTCCCTCGGCCACCGTGCTCGCCGTCCGACGGGCCGGCGAGCACCTGGAGCACCTGGTCCTGTGCGACTCCTCCCTGCTGCTCCAGAGCCCGGGCGGCGGCGTCGAGCGGGTGACCGACTCCCGGATCGACGAGGTGGTCCGGAGCGAGACCGGCACGGACGCGATCGAGGCCCGGCGGAACCGCGAGGGCGGATTCTGGGTGGCCCGCCATGAGGTGGAAGCGGCCGACGAGGCGATCATCGGCCGAACCGAGCTGACCGGGCTCGAGGCCGCGCACCTGGTCAGTGACGGGATCACCCGCACCATCGACCTGCTGGGCACCCATACCGCCCAGACCCTGGCCGCGGACCTGCTCACTGACCCCCGCGACGTCATCGACCAGCTGCGTGCCCACGAACGGGCGCTGGGAGAACAGTGGCGGCCGCGCAAGCTGCACGACGATGCGACGGTGGTCACATTTCTGCCCTGAGCGTGGCCGCGCGTGAGGTCGTGCCCCACCCCTTCGCAGGACGGGCAGGGGGCGCACGGGACGACCGTGGAGGCGCTTTCCCGTCGCAGCCCTTCCTGTGACCTTGATATTTGGAGGAACGTTGACGGAGCCCCCGCTAGGAGCGCGGGCCGCCTTCCTGTCGCCGCGACGCTCAGACCTGGGTGTTTCCTGCATTCCACCTGCAGGAATACCCGGAGACCCAGCGTTTACAGGATCGCCGACAAGGCCTACTATCGATCTCAACGCGATGCCGCGGGTGCGAGGGGGAGAGCGCCTCCCACTGATGGACGCAGACGGCGAAAAGGGGACGCGGTTCCCTGCTTCGCCTGGTAGTGTCCCCGCCGTGCCTGATGCACCGTGACAACTTCATAGATGTGCCGCTTCCTGAGACCCCCCTCGAGGGGAGCGGCCGGACGGGCAATATGCCAGGTTCCCCCACCTTTGGCGCCCGTCCAGCCTGTTCGCCCGCACCCACCCCTGACGGACGACAGGCCACGGCGAGCGGTCCGTGAGCCCCCGACGATGTCGGCTGAGAGCTCCGGGCCGCTCGTCCTTTTCGTGGGGGCGGCCGGCTTCTTCGTGTTGGCCGGTGCCTACCCGCGCTGCTGGCGGGCGGACACGATCACGCCCGGGCCGGCGGTGCCCTGCTGCTGGATCAGCCGCAGGGCACCTGATCAGCCGAGGATCGCGACGTCGCTGCCGGGGTCGAGGCGGTAGCCGGCGCCGCGCACGGTCGAGATCAGCTTGCGGTACCGGCCGAGCTTGGTGCGCAGCCGGCGCACGTGCACGTCGACCGTGCGCTCACCGGTGTCCGACGGGGCGTCCGACCACACCGAATCCATGAGCTCCGTCCGGGAGACGGTGCGCCGGGAGTTGCGGGCCAGGTGGGACAGCAGCTCGAACTCCTTGTAGGTCAGATCCACGTCCTGGCCGTCGATCCGCACCCGGCGGCCCAGCAGGTCGACCACCAGGGCGGTGTCGGCAGCCACCGAGGGGCTCGAGGGGCTCACGGCGGTGGCGAGCAGAGCGCGGCGGCGTGCCGCCTCCGCATCCCGGCGGGCCGGGGAGTTGGCCGAGACCACGCCGCTGCGGCGCGGACGCAGCGGGCTGACCGCGGCGGCACCCTGGCCGCGCGGGGGCAGCGCCCGCAGCCCGGAGCCGCCGGCGGAGAAGGAGTTCGGGCTGGAGACCGACACCGAGGTGCGGCCCTGACGGGTGGTGGCCTGACGCTGCGCGTGGGTGCGCAGCTCATCGGCGAGCAGGGCGGCCTCGACGTCACCGGTGCCGGGCGGGAGCGTGACCGACACGGTGATGGTCACGCCCTCCTCCGCCGAGGGCTGAGGGGACGAGGGGGCACCGACGCGCTGCAGGTGCCGCGCGGACGAGGTGCGGTTGAGATGAGCAGACGAGGTCTGAGCGGGGCGATCCAGGGCGATGGTCATGATGCGAGTTCTCCGGGGGCGGCGCTGTCAAGCGCGGCGGACGGGGGACCCGGGATCCCTGGTGATCAACGCCTGTGCGGCGGATCTGAGGGCTGTGCTCCCGGTGGCACCTGGAACCCGCGCCTCTCGGCCGGCTCCTGTCAGCCGACCCCGGAGGTGTCTCGAGCGCTCAGAGGCTCGGCTGACGCTGCATCATCTGCATCATCATCATCGAGCGCATCATGGCGCGGACCACCCGGCGGGTGGTCTCCTGGCGCACGGCGTTCGATGTCATGCCAGACAGCATGCATCCCGGTGCTCCGCAGGGCAAGGATGTGTTCACAGTTCGAAACGCAGCAGGTCACAGCGCCCTTCTGTGGGGCTGGCGTCGTTTGGTCGTGGCCGTGTCCGGGGCGCAGGGGTCAGCACCGCCTCCAGGTGTGGAAGGATCCCGGCCATGGGCGAGTCCGTGACGCGACGACTGCTCCGGGTGAAGGACGCGATCGATCGTGATCTCACCCGGGCGTGGCGCACCGAGGATCTCGCCGGGATCGCCCTGGTCTCCCCGACGCACTTCCGGCGCATCTTCCGGGCCACATTCGGCGAGTCGCCGCGGGCATATCTGTACCGGCGCCGCATCGGCCGCGCGAAGATCCTGCTGCGCACCACGGACACCAATGTCACTGAGATCGCGCTGCGGGTCGGCTACGCGAGCCTGGGCACCTTCACCCGCACGTTCCAGCGGCTCACCCGGGAGACTCCCCTGCAACACCGGGCGCGGGGACCCTTGCCTCCGGTCCCTTCGTGCGTGATCCGGGAGGTGGTGCGTCCGCGAGGCGAGGCGGGCACCACGGCGCCCCGGGGGCCCCGGGCGACGGATCGAGATGGGTTGGCGGGAGTGGAGGAAGATGGTCGTTCGGGAGAAGCGGCCGGGGCTGACCGCTCCTAGGCTGAGCGCATGTTCACGGATATAGCGATCACGCCCATGTACGTCACCGATCAGGATCAGGCGCTGGAGTTCTACACTCAGCGACTCGGGTTCGTCGTCGATACCGATGTCGATCTGGGGAACATGCGCTGGCTGACCGTCGCCCTGCCCGCGGCCCCCGAACGCATGGTGCTGCTGCAGCGCATCGGTGATGCCACCGCCACGGCGAGCCCCGACACGGCCGACGCTCTGCGCGAGCTCACCGAGCAGGGGACCACCAGCTGGATGATTCTGGCCAGTGACGACGTCGACGCCGACCATGTTCGCCTGCGTGACGCCGGTGTGGAGATCATCGAGGAACCGTCCACCCGCCCCTACGGTCGCGACATGGCGGTGCGCGACCCCTTCGGCAACCAGGTCCGCATCACCCAGTACCTGCCGGAATGACGTCGCGGGCCCTCGGGCCCGGATCAGTCGACGACGCCGAAGAGGCGGTCCCCGGCGTCCCCGAGGCCGGGGACGATGTAGCTGTTGTGGTCGAGCTTCTCGTCGATCGCGGCGGTGACCACGGTCAGGTCAACGACCGGATCGATCGCCTCCTCCATGCGCTTCAGGCCCTCGGGGGCGCACAGCAGGGTCACGCAGGTGATGTCGCGGGCGCCGCGGTCGTGCAGGTACTCGCAGGAAGCGATCAGGGTGTGGCCGGTGGCCAGCATCGGGTCCAGCACGAAGCACTGGCGATCGGTGAGGTCGTCGGGCAGACGGTTGGCGTAGGTGGTGACCTCGAGCGTCTCGTCGTTGCGGACCATGCCCAGGAATCCCACCTCGGCGGTGGGCAGCAGCCGGGTGAGGCCGTCGAGCATGCCGAGGCCGGCGCGCAGGATCGGCACCACCATCGGCTTGGGGTTGGACAGCTTGGTGCCGGTCATCGTGGTCACCGGGGTCTCGATCTGGATCGGCGCCACCGCGACGTTGCGGGTCGCCTCGTAGGCCAGCAGGGTCACCAGCTCGTCGGCGAGCTGGCGGAACACCGAGGAGTGGGTGGCGCGATCGCGCAGCACCGACAACTTGTGGGCGACGAGCGGGTGGTCGATCTCCAGGACGCGCATGGCCCGAATCTACCGGACTACGCAGGTGCCGAGGGGTCCGGCCCGGTTACGGGAGGGCAAGAATGATCAAGCGCTCAGGGGCCTGCCTGCGCAAGACTCATGGACATGAGCGAGCACAGGACCGATCCGCTGAGACGACTGCTCGATGCCGTCCTGGACGAGGAGAGTCGCACGCTGTCGCAGATGGCCGGACTCGCCTATACCTCTCCGTTCCACCTCAGCCGCACCGTGAGCGCTCGAAGCGGTGAGGCACCGGTGGCGCTGCGGCGCAGAGTCACCCTCGAACAGGCGGCCTGGAGATTGCAGCGCGGCGCCGCCGTGACCGAGACCGCCTTCGCCTCCGGCTACGACTCCCTCGAAGGTTTCACGCGGGCGTTCCGGAAGGCCTATGGCCACCCGCCGACCGCGATGCTGCCGCACGGCGAGCGCGGGCACTGGCTGCCAGCGCCCAATGGCATCCATTTCCATTCCCCGACCGCGCTGTACGTCGACGCCGGGCAGTCCCGCGAACAGTCCTCGGGAAACGTGCTCGCGCTGATGGTCCAGCACGATCTGGACGATATCGCGTTGCTGCTGGATGCCACGGCGGAGATCCCGGCCGACCGGTACCGGCACGTGCGCATGGCCCGTCACAGCCCTCGGGGCTGGGACGGGGCCGACGAGTCCCTCGCCCAGGTCATGCGGCATCTGGTGCTCAGCAAGGAGCCGTGGTTGGCCAGCATCGCGGGGGAAGCGGAGCCGGACCTCTCGGGTCCCGACGATCCTGCAGCCCTCGCCGACCGTCACGAGGTGACCGCCCCGAGATGGCTCGCGCTGGTGCGTGACATCGACCGTCGCGATGCCTGGCAGGACCGGATCGTCGATGCGCTGTGCGATCCGCCCGAGTCCTTCCTGCTCTCCCAGATCCTCGCCCACGAACTGACCTACTCCACCCATCGCCGGCTGCTGGCGCGCTGGATGCTCTCCGACGCCGGCATCGACACCACGCACCTGGACCCCGATCCGATCCTGTGGCACCGCAGGAGAACTGGAGACCTCTCATGACCCGCTATCGCTACTACACCGCGACGACCCTCGACGGCTTCATCGCCGATGAGCGCGACAGCCTGGACTGGCTGCTGTCGCAGCCCAGTGGGGAGGAGAGCGTCCTGCCTTACGACGATTTCATCGCCGACGTCGGCGCCGTCGTGACCGGACGTACCACCTATCAATGGGTGCTCGACCATGTCTCCGACGACGACCGCCCCCACGGCTCCCCGTGGGCCTACGAACAGCCCACCTTCGTGTTCACCCACCGAGATATCGCACCGGCGGCGGCGCACATCACGATGGTCTCCGGATCGCCTGCCCGGCATCGCGCCGCGCTCGAGGACGCGGCGCGCGGGAAGGACGTGTGGATCGTCGGTGGGGAGACCTCGCTGCCGCCTTCGCCGGCGCCGGGATGCTCGACGAGGTCTACGTCTCGATCGCCCCCGTGACGCTTGGGGCAGGCAAGCCCCTGCTGGGCGGGCGCTTCGACCTCGAGCTGCGCGAACTCGGGCGCAGCGGCGCGTTCCTGGAGGCCCGTTACGACGTGCTCGGACCACGCAGCTGAGGCGCGACAATGACCGCATGAGCGATGACGAGCTGATGGGGCTGGCAATCGACGAGGCCCGCGCGGCCGCCGACCGGGGGAAGGCCGACGTGCCGATCGGTGCGGCGGTCCTCGCGCCCGACGGCACCCTGCTCGCCGTCGCCGGGAACCGGCGCGAGGCCGAAGAGGATCCCACCGCCCACGCCGAGGTCCTCGCCCTGCGCGCGGCGGCGAGGGCCACCGGACGCTGGAACCTCACCGGCTGCACCCTCGCCGTCACGCTGGAGCCCTGCACCATGTGTGCCGGCGCGATCGTCCTGGCCCGCATCCAGCGCCTCGTCGTCGGCGCGATGGACCCCAAGGCCGGGGCCGCCGGGTCGCTCTACGACCTGGTGCGCGAACCCCGGCTGAACCACCGCGTCGAACTCACCACCGGCGTGCGCGAGCAGGAGTGCGGTGATCTGCTGCGCGACTTCTTCCGGGCGCGGCGCCGCGCGCGCTGACGCCCGATCGCTGCGGAGCGGGAGGTGGCCGTGGCACCCACTCGCCGAAGAGCATCTCATCGCTGTCCAGAAAATGAGATCTGGTCCGGGGTTGGGGTCGGACTGCCGTACGGTGGGTCAGGCCTGACCCCGCCTGCGCTCCGCGCGCCCGTGACTCGAAGGAGCCCGCGATGACCACAGAGCGCTCGTCTGCCGTCGTCGCGAAGGACGTCTCCAAGGTGTTCTTCGCCGGGGCCGACCCGGTCTGGGCGCTCGAGGACTTCTCCCTGACTCTCGAGGAGGGCTCGTTCACCTGCATCGTCGGCCCCTCCGGCTGCGGGAAGTCGACCTTCCTGCGGATCCTGGGTGGGCTCGAGGAGCGCACCATCGGCGAGCTGGAGATGACCGACTCCACCCACCCCGTCCCCGCCGCCTTCGTGTTCCAGGAGCACGGGGTGTTCCCGTGGATGACGGTGCGGGACAACGTCGCCTTCGGGCTGCGGATGAGCGGGGTGGGCCGACGTGAGCGCGAGACCACCGCCGAGGACTGGCTGCGCCGCGTGCGCCTGGAGGGATTCGCCGGCGCCTATCCCCACGAGCTCTCGGGCGGCATGCGCCAGCGCGTGGCCATCGCCCGCGCCTTCGCCACCGGGTCCCCGGTGCTGCTGATGGACGAGCCGCTCGGGGCGCTGGACGCCCAGACCCGCATGCTGATGCAGGAGGAGCTGATCGCCCTGTGGGAGACCGAGCGCAAGACGGTGCTCATGGTCACCCACGACATCGACGAGGCGATCATCCTCGGTGACCGGGTGATCGTGATGTCCGGCCGGCCCGGCACCCTGCGCGAGGACATCACCGTGCCCTTCGAGCGGCCCCGGTCCTTCGACATCGAGCGCAGCTCCGAGTTCGGGCAGCTGCGCAGCAACATCTGGCAGCTGCTGCGCGACGACGTGCGCAGCGCGGAGGAGACGGCATGAGCGACCTGAGCACCCCTGGCCGCGAGCAGCGCCCCGACCCGAGTCCCGAGCAGAACCTCGATCAGAGTCGCGTTCCGACCGCGTCCGCTGCGCCCCCTCGGCGCAGCGCCCAGGAGCAGGCCGAGCTGCGCGAACGACGCACCCTCGAGGCCGCCCGGGCCACGCGTGCACAGGAGAACAGGCAGCGTACCTTCTACCTCCTGCTGTCGGTCCTGACGCCGGTGCTACTGCTGGCGCTGTGGGAGCTGACCGCCCGCTTCCAGATCATCGACCCCCGGTTCTTCCCGCCGCCGAGCCGGATCGCCGCCGCCGCGACGGAGATGGCGCTGGACGGCGAGCTGTGGTCCCACACCTGGCCCACCCTGCTGCGCCTGCTGGTCGGCGGGGGCCTCGGCGCCGTCGCCGGGATCGCGGTGGGACTGCTGATGGGGGCCTTCCGGCCGGTCAACGCCGCCTTCGGCCCACTGTTCGCGGCGCTGTACCCGCTGCCGAAGATCGCCATCTTCCCGATCCTGCTGATGATCTTCGGGCCCACCGAGCTGCCCAAGATGATCGCCGTGTTCATCACGACGTTCTTCGTCATGCAGATCAACACCGTCTCCGGGGTGTGGGCGATCGACCGCAAGCTGCTCGAGGCCGGCTCCGCCTACGGCGCCACCGGCCTGGACCGCTTCCGCTTCGTGGTGCTGCCCGGCGCCCTGCCCTTCGTGTTCAGCGGCCTGCGCACCGCCACCGGCACCGCCGTCGTGGTGATCACCGCGGTCGAGTTCACCGGCGCCACCACCGAGGGCCTGGGCTACCTGATCTGGAACTCCTGGCAGCTGTTCATGCCGGAGAAGCTGTACGTGGGTCTGGTGGTCATCGGCATCATCGGCGCCCTGCTGACCTGGATCCTGACCACCTCCGAGAAGCTCATCCTGCCCTGGCGCCGCCGCTGAGGGCACACCGCGCCCTCTCGGCCCGCGGATCCCGGTTCGCGCAGCCCTGCGCCCCGACCACCCGCACCACCCGTTCCGCGGCACCGCCCCGCACCGTCCTCGAGGAGAACCCCATGACCACCACCCGTATGCGCCGCCGCTCCCTGCTCGGCCTGCTCGCGGCCGGCGCCACGACGCCCGCCCTGGCCGCCTGCGGCAGCGCCGTCACCGGCGAGGACCTCGCCGAGGGCGGCAAGGACGGCGGCACTGTCCGGGTCGGCCACCTGTCCTCGAGCCTGTTCACCCCGCTGTACGTCGCCGAGGCCATGGACTATTTCGCCGAGGAGGGCATCACCATCGAGCTGGTGCCCATCCAGTCTGGCCAGGACGGCATCCCGATGCTGTCCAACGACCAGCTGGACGTGATGGTGGCAGGCTTCAGCGCCGGCATGTTCAACGCGCTGAGCGAAGGTCTGGAGTTCAAGATCGTCGGGTCCATGGGCATCTCCCCGGGCGACCCGGACGCCTCCCCGACCGCCCTGGAGGTCCGTCAGGAGCTGATCGACGACGGCACCGTCACCTCGGTCGCCGACCTGGCCGGCCGCAAGATCGCTGTGGCCGGCGGTCCCGGCGCGACCGGCGGCTACCTGCTGGCCTCGATGCTCGAGGAGGACGGACTGACCCTGAGCGACGTCGAGGTCGTGAACCTCTCCACCCCCGATCAGGAGCCGGCCCTGACCAACGGCTCGGTCGACGCCGCCACCCCGTCGGCCCCCTTCTCCACCTCGATCGAGGAGGCGGGTGTGGGCTCGCCGCTCGCCGTTCCCGCCGAGGGCGTGACCGGCACCGGCGTGGTCTACTCCGAGACCTTCATCGAGAACGAGCTGGCCCAGCCGTTCTTCACCGCGCTCACCCGCGGCTCGCAGGAGCTGGTCGACGAGGGCGAGCAGACCGACGAGGTCTACCAGATCCTCTCCGACGAGACCGGCCAGGACATCGACGTGCTGCGCGCCTCCCCGATGTACAGCTACCTCGAGGACCTCGCACCGCAGCCCGAGCAGCTGGAGAACATGCAGGCCGCCTGGATGGAGAGCGGGGAGATCGAGTACGAGGACGCGCTGGACGTGGCCGAGATCGTCGACGCCTCCTTCGCCGAGAACGCCGGCGGCTGACGGCCGCGGCACAGAGGACGACCGGCCCGCCGAGGATCAGCGCATTTCTGCCGAACTCTCCGCTCTCGCGCTGATGCGCTGGCGCGTTGAGAGTGCTCAGATCCATCCGTGGCGGCGTGCGATCGCGACCGCCTCGTGACGATTGGCGGCCTGCAGCTTCGCCTGGGCGTTGGAGAGGTAGTTGCGGACCGTCCCCTCGGCCAGGTGCGCGCGGCGCGCGATCTGCTCGACGCTGGCACCCCAGCCACAGCGAGGACCCACTCTCCCGTCGCAGCGCGCGACCAGTAGGGCGGGCCGTCATCGGCCGATGTGGATCCTGCATCGCCGAGCGAGGAGAAATGTCAATGATCGCCCCCGGGGAGGGTGACCATCCCGTGGTCGACCAGAATGGTTGACCAACGTGTTCGCCCCAAGGATCATCGACGTATGGACATCGAGATCGGATCAGGGCACGCCGGCCCGGCGGGCACGCCCCGGGTGGTGAAGGTTCACGACGCCAAGACGCGACTGTCCGAACTGCTGCGTGACGTGGAGCAGGGAGCGGAGATCACGATCTCGCGGGGCAGTCGGGCGGTCGCTCGCCTGGTCCCGATGCCACAGCAGCCCAGGGCTCGCCCGATGGGGTTCGTCGACTACGAGCTGCCTGACTCGTTCTTCGACGAACTGCCGGAGGAGCAGCTCGCGGCCTGGGAGCGATGAGGTGGAGATTCTCGTCGACACGCACGCTCTGATCTGGGGGCTCACCGACGGATCACGTCTGGGTCCCGCTGCTGGCGAGGTCCTGGCCGACTCCGACACGATCGTGTGGGTGTCGGCAGCGTCGGCGTGGGAGATCGCGACCAAGGTGCGGATCGGCAAGATGCCCGGGGCAGCGCATCTGGTGGTCGACTTCGGGGAGCACCTCCGGCGGTGGTACGCCTCCGCACTGGGGATCGAGCCGGCCGACGCACTGCATGCCGGAGTGATGGACTGGCCGCATCGGGACCCTTTTGATCGGATGCTCGCCGCACAGGCGTTGCGTCGAGGCATGCCCCTGATCTCGCGCGATGAGGTGTTCGACGACCTGCCGGGGCTGCGCCGGCTGTGGTGAACACAGTGGCACCCCGACTCTTCCGTCCGTCACCGGTCGGCGTCTCGGCGCAGATGAAAATCACCTGACGCCCTGACCCGGACGATGTACACCTGGATGCATGGCACATCTCGACGTCGCCGGCATCGACTACCGGCTCGCCGACGGCCGGCCCCTGCTGCGTGACGTCTCCCTGCGGGTGGGGGAGGCCCAGCGCGTCGCGCTGATCGGCGCCAATGGTGCCGGCAAGACCACCCTGCTGCGCCTCATCACCGGTGACCTCGCCCCGGACGCCGGTGCCGTCACCCGCGACGGCAGCCTGGGGGTGATGCGACAGTTCGTCACCGGCGACACCGTGGGAACGCTGCTGCTCTCGGTCGCGCCCCTGCCGATCCGCGAATCCGCTGCCGCGCTCGAAGCGGCCGAGCGGGCGATGGCGGCCGACGGCTCGACCGAGACGCAGATGCGCTACGCGACAGCGCTTGCGACCTGGGGCGAGGCCGGCGGGTATGAGGCCGAGGTGCTGTGGGACGTGTGCACCGTGGAAGCTCTGGGCATGACGTTCGAGGGTGCCCGGCAGCGTCCGGTGACGACCCTCTCGGGCGGCGAGCAGAAGCGGCTGACGCTCGAGGCCCTGCTGCGCGGGCCCGACCCCATCCTGCTGCTGGACGAACCGGACAACTTCCTGGACGTGCCCGGCAAGCGCTGGCTGGAGGACCGCCTCGTCGAGTCCGGCAAGAGCGTGCTGTACGTCAGCCATGACCGGGAGTTGCTGGCCCGCACCGCCAGCAGCATCGTCACCCTCGAGCTCGGCGGTGCCGGCAACACCTCGTGGGTGCACTCGGGAGGCTTCGCTACCTACGCCGCCGCCCGCGAGGCCCGCATCGAGCGCCTGGAGGAGCTGCGCAGGCGCTGGGACGAAGAACAGGCCAAGTTGCGCGACCTGGTCCAGATGTACAAGCAGAAGGCCGCCTACAACTCCGATATGGCCTCGCGCTATCGGGCGGCGCAGACCCGTTTGGCCCGCTTCGAGGAGGCCGGCCCGCCGCAGGCGATTCCTCGCGAGCAGAGCCTGGCGATGCGCCTGCGCGGAGGGCGGACCGGGAAGCGCGCCGTGATCTGTGAGGATCTCGGGCTGACCGGACTGATGCAGCCCTTCAGCCTCGAGGCCCGCTTCGGGGACCGCATCGCCGTGCTCGGCTCCAACGGCTCGGGCAAGTCCCATTTCTTGAGGCTGCTCGCCGCGGGCGGCACCGACCCCGACCCCGAGCATCGCCCGGTCACGGACCTGCCCGTCGACCCCGTCGCGCACACCGGACGGGCGCGACTCGGTGCCCGGGTGCGGCCGGGATGGTTCGCGCAGACGCACGGCCGGGACGACCTCGTCGGGCGCACCCTGCTGGAGATCCTGCACCGCGGGGACGAGCACCGCTCTGGCATCCCTCGCGAGGAGGCCTCCCGCGCGCTGGCCCGCTACGAGTTGGCCCACGCCGCCGAGCAGAGCTTCGAGTCGCTCTCGGGCGGGCAACAGGCGCGGCTCCAGATCCTCCTGCTCGAGCTGGGAGGGGCGACGCTGCTGCTGCTGGATGAGCCCACCGACAACCTTGACCTCGAATCGGCCGAGGCCCTCCAGCAGGCTCTGGCCACGTTCGATGGCACGGTCCTGGCCGTGACCCACGACCGCTGGTTCGTGCGGGACATGGACCGGTTCTTCATCTTCGGGGCCGACGGGCACGTCTACGAGTCCGACGAAGCGATCTGGGATGAGGGCCGGGTCGCCCGGACGCGGGCGTGAGCGTGCCCACTGCGCAGAGCGCACGGGGAGTGAAATGTGTCGCCGTG
Source organism: Candidatus Brachybacterium merdavium (assembly GCA_019118275.1). Classification (GTDB taxonomy): domain Bacteria; phylum Actinomycetota; class Actinomycetes; order Actinomycetales; family Dermabacteraceae; genus Brachybacterium; species Brachybacterium merdavium. The sequence continues at coordinate 32,132 of DWZH01000007.1, forward strand.
TGAACCTGTGTTCGGTGCAGGAGGCGCCCCTGGTGCTTGACTGCCTGGTGTGATCACGCTCGATGGCCTCCGCAAGGTCTTCCCCGCGCCCGGTGGGGGAGATCCCGTCGCCGCGCTCGACGGGATCGACCTGCACCTCGAGCCGGGCCGCATCCACGGGATCGTCGGCCGCTCCGGAGCCGGCAAGTCCACCTTGATCCGCTGCCTGACCGGGCTGGAGAAGCCTACCGAAGGCCGGGTCGAGGTCGACGGGACCGACATCGCCGCCCTCGAGGGAGCCCCGCTGCGGGCCGCCCGACGCAACATCGGCATGGTCTTCCAGCACGCGAACCTGCTGGACTCGCGTACCGCTGCCCAGAACATCGCCCACCCGCTGGAGATCGCCGGCGTGCCGCGGGCCAGGCGCCAGGAGCGGGTGAGGGAGCTGGTCGAACTGGTGGGGCTGACCGGTCGTGAGCACAACCATCCCGCCCAGCTCTCCGGCGGGCAGATCCAGAGGGTCGGCATCGCTCGTGGTCTGGCCGCGGAGCCGAAGGTGCTGCTGTGCGATGAGCCGACCTCCGCCCTGGACACCTCCACCACCCGTCAGATCCTGCGGCTGATCAAGGATCTGCGCGAGCGCCTGGGCATCACCGTCGTGATCATCACCCACGAGATGAGCGTGGTGCGCGAGGTCTGCGACACCGTCACGCTGCTGGTCGATGGGCAGGTCGCTCAGAGCGGCGACCTGGTGGCGGTCGCGAGCGACCCTTATGGTCCCCTGTCCTCCGAGCTGATCCCGCTGCCCCCGGCCCCCACCGGCATCGACGCCACCATCGTCAACTGCGACTACGGCGACTCCGAGCGCTTCCGCACCAGCGACGACCTGGTACGTCTGGCCGAGGAGTACGAGACGAGGGCGACCATCGTCGCCGGCACCATCGAGACCATCGGCGGCAGGCAGGTGGGGCGCGTGCAGCTGGCCCTGCAGAACTACTCCGGCCTGCCCATCAGTGCGCAGGGCCTGGCCCGCTACCTCGCCGAGCTCGAGGAGGCGGGCGTCCTCGCTCAGGAGGTGACCTCATGATCGAGACCTTGCAGGAATGGGCGCAGAACCCCCTGTTCCACCGCTGGGAGGGCGGTCTGTGGCAGAACACCGTCACCACCCTGTACATGACCGGGGTGACCATGGCGCTGACGGTGCTGCTGGGCCTGCCCCTGGGCATCGCCCTGTTCGAGACCGACGGCTCGGCCTCCCCGATGGTGCGCACCATCAACCAGATCGTCGGCTTCGTGGTCAACGTGCTGCGCTCCTTCCCCTTCTTCATCCTGATCATCGCGCTGATCCCCTTCACTGCGGCGATCACCGGTCGCTCCACCGGGCCGAACGCCGCCATGGTGGCCCTGACCATCGCGGCCGTGCCCTTCGCCGCGCGCCTGTTCGAGCTGAACCTGCGGGAGATCCCCGCTGGGAAGGTCGAGGCGGTGGCGATGATGGGCGCCAGCCGCTGGCAGATCATCCGGCAGGTACTGATCCCCGAGGCGCTGCCGGGCATCATCGGCTCGATCACCACCACCACGATCGCGGTGATCGGCTACACCGCCATGGCCGGCTCCGTGAACAGCGGCGGCCTGGGGCAGCTGGCCTACAACCGCGGCTACACCGGCTACCAGACCGAGATCATCGTCGCGACCGTGGTCCTGCTGGTCGTCATCGTGGTCGCCGTGCAGGTGATCGGCTCCCGCCTCAGCCGCCTCGTCGACCACCGCGCCCGCACCAGCTGACCTCCGCGCGGTGACCACGCCCTCGGCCACCGCCACCCAGACCCCTATCCGGATTCCCCAGGAGGACCCCCGATGACCACCTTCATCAACCGCCGCTCCCTGTTCGCCTCCGGCGCCGGCCTGGCCGCGCTGACCCTGGCCGCCTGCGGAGGCGGCGAGGAGGAGGCCTCACTGGCCGAGGAGGGCGGGGTGACCACCATCCGCGTGGCCGCCACCCCCGAGCCGCACGCCCAGATCCTCACCTTCATCAGCGATAACCTCGCCGCGGATGCGGGCATCGAGCTGGAGATCGAGGAGCACACCGAGTACCCGATCCCCAACCGCCTGCTCAGCGAGGGCGAGGTCGATGCGAACTTCTTCCAGCACCTGCCGTACCTCGAGACCGAGATGGACGAGAACGGCTACGAGCTGACCCCCTTCGAGGGTGTCCACATCGAGCCGCTCGGGATCTATTCCGATTCACTGACCAGTCTCGATGAGCTCGAGGACGGCGCGGTCGTGGGCGTTCCCAACGACCCCACCAACCGCGGCCGCGCGCTGGCGCTGCTGGCCGAGCAGGGTCTGCTGACGATCGCCGAGGGCATCGAGCCCACCGAGGCCACCCCGGACGACATCGAGGAGAACCCCCAGAACCTGGAGTTCTCCGAGGTCGACGCCGCGATCATGCCCCGCACCCTGAGCGACTTCGCCATCGCCGTGATCAACGGCAACTACGTCCTGGATGCCGGCATGAGCCCGGCAGACGACTCCCTCGTGCTCGAGGACGGGGAGGACAACCCGTACTCGAACATGCTGGTGGTGCGCACCGAGGACGCTGAGAACGAGGCGTTGGTGACCCTGGACGAGCTGCTGCACTCCGACGACGTGCGCCAGTACCTCGAGGAGACCTTCGAGGGCGCGGTCCTGCCCGCCTTCTGACCCTCCTGGCGGGCTTCGCCCCGGGTGAGGTGCTCGAGCGTTGCGTTATCGGGGTTCTGAGCGCTCAGAACCCCGAAACGCAACGATGGACGGGATGGACGCGCGGCGACTGACGGGACCGGCCCACTCACGACCAGCGCGCTCGCCACTGAGGACTCGGGCCGGGCAGTCATGGCTGAACGTTGAGTCCGCACTCAGGGAAACCTCAGGTAATCTCGACGCATGCCCGCCGCCACCGTGGAGGATCTCAGCGCCGCCCGCCGCATCCTGTTCCACGGAGTGACGGGGTCGGGCAAGTCCACCGCGGCGACCCGGCTGGGAGCCGTGCTCGATCTCCCCGTGATCCATGTGGATGACGAGATCGGCTGGCTGCCCGGGTGGGAGATGCGTGACGTCGATGAGCAGATCGCCCTGGCGGACCGGATCAGCTCCGGCGCCGCCTGGATCCTGGACTCCGCCTACGGTTCCTACCGGACGATGGTCGCCGAGCGCGCGGACCTCATCGTCGGGCTGGACTATTCACGTGCCCTCACCGGGCGACGATTGCTGCGGCGCACGCTGTCACGGAACGTGCGCCGCACGCCCGTGTGCAACGGCAACCGCGAGACCTGGGCCAGGACGCTGGGGAAGGACTCGATCCTGCGCTGGCACGCCCAGACCTTCGACCGCAGGCGCGCCTGGATCCGTGCCCACCAGGCGGATCCGGAGGGCACCCCGGTGCTGCGCCTGACCCATCCACGCCAGTGGGAACTGGTGCTGAGCCAGATGAGTGGCGCCCGCCGAGGGTGAGGACCGCCGGCGCACCTGAGGGGCACCCGCGTCGAAGCGGCGCACCGGGGCGGCTGAGGGGCACCCGCGTCGGAGAGACGCACCGGCGCAGGGGCGGGGTCGGCGCGGTCAGCCGATCAGCTCGGTCGCCCCGAGTTGATCGAGCAGCCAGGCCAGCTCCTCGGCCCGCTTCTCCCATTTGCGGTAGCGACCGGAGCGGCCGCCGTGCCCGGCGACCATCTCGCAGCGGAACAGGATGGGGCGTTCCTCCTGGTCGGAGGTGACGGTCTCGCGGAGCCTGGCCACCCACTTGGCGGGTTCGACGAAGAACACGCGGGTGTCGTTCAGCGAGGTGGCGGCGAAGATCGCCGGGTACTCGGTCTCGCGCACGTTCTCGTACGGTGTGTACTCGCGCATGTACCGGTAGACCTCGGGGTCGTCGACCGGATTGCCCCACTCCTCCCATTCGCCGACGGTCAGCGGCAGCGAGGGGTCCAGGATCGTGGTCAGGGTGTCGACGAACGGCACGCCCGCGATGATCGCCCGGAAGCGCTCGGGGGCGAGGTTCGCGACCGCGCCCATCAGCAGCCCGCCGGCGCTGCGGCCCTCGGCCGAGAGCCGATCCGGCGCGACCGCACCGGTGCTCACCAGGTGCTCGGCGGCCGCGACGAAGTCGCTGAAGGTGTTCTTCTTCGTCAGCAGCTTCCCTTGCTCGTACCAGTCGCGGCCCATCTCGCCACCGCCGCGCACGTGGGCGATCGCGATCACCACGCCGCGGTCCAGCAGGGACAGGCGGGTGGGCGCGAACGCGGGGTCGTTCGAGATCTCGTAGGAGCCGTAGCCGTACAGGTAACCGGGAGCGGTGCCGTCGGCGGCGACCTCGCGGCGGGACGCGATCGACAGCGGGATCGCCGTCCCATCGGCGGCGCGCGCCCATTCGCGCCGCTCGACGTACAGCTCAGGATCGAAGTTCGGCACGGGAGTGCGGCGCAGCACCGTGGTCCGGTCCCCGCTGATATCGGTCTGGGCGACCGTCGGCGGGGTGAGCAGGCTGGTCAGCTGGTAGCGCACCAGCTCTTGCTCCCAGCCGGGGTTCATGTCCAGCTCGACCGTGTCCAGATCGCCGCCGTGGGTGATGTCCCGTGCGGCGGCGAGATCCAGGGACCCGTCGGCCCGCCGCGGGATCAGCCGCACGGTGGCCAGGCCGCCGCTGCGCAGCTCGAGGGCGACGAAGGAGGCGAAGGCCTCGACCGTCAGCAGCCGTTCGCCCTCGGCGGCGACCAGCAGCTCCTCCCAGGAACTCGGGTCGGTGGACGGCGTGAGCGGAGCCTGGGCGAGGGCGAAGCTCGGCGCGCCGTCATTGTGCACGATCAGCAGACGGTCCCCGGCATGTTCGACCTCGTAGTCCACGCCGGTGTGGCGACCGCCGGCGGGCACGGGGGCCGACGTCGGCCGGTTCAGATCCAGCAGCCACGCCTCGGTGGTGGTGGTCGAGCCGGCCTGGATGACCAGGGTGGAGCCGTCGCGGGAGCGGTCGAAGCCGATCATGAAGCGCTCATCGCTCTCCTCGATGACCAACTCGTCGGTCCCGGCGGGTGCTCCGATCCGGTGGCGCCAGATCTGGTGCTGGCGCCAGGCCTCGTCCACGCGGGCGTAGAACAGCCACTGCTGATCGGCGGAGAAGGCGAGACCGTAGCCGGCGCCGGTGACGGCCTGGTCGATGATCTCGCCGGTGACCAGGTCCTTCACGCAGATCGTGAAGCGTTCGTCGCCGGTGGTGTCCACTGCGTAGGCCAGCAGGCTGTGGTCGGGGGAGTGGACCAGCCCGCCCAGGGAGTAGAACTCGGCTCCGGCCGCTTCGGCCTGCGCATCCAACAGCACCTGCTCTCCCTCGAGCAGCACGCCCGGCTCGATCGCAGGCACACCGCCCTCGCCGCGCGGGAGATCGGGGTGCTCGGCCACGCGCGTGAAGGCCGGGTAGTCGTGCCCGGCGGTGGTGCGGGAGATGTACCACCAGTCGTCGCGCCGGACCGGCACGGACAGGTCCGTCTCCTGGGTGTGGCCGACGAACTCCTCGACCAAGGCGGTGCGCAGATCGTCCAGGTGCGCGGTGCGGGCGTCGGCGTAGGCGTTCTCCGCCTCCAGGTGGGCGATGACCTCCGGGTCCGTCTTGTCGCGCAGCCACTCGTAGGGATCGACCACGGTGTCGCCGTGGAAAGTGCGCTCGGTGGGCCGATGTGCGGGGCGAGGTGCGGTCGCGCCGCTCGCAGAGGTCTCAGCAGTCATGGGCACGAGCGTACTGGCAACGCGTGCCGCTTCTCCCGTCGCGTCCCCGGTCCCGTTCGGTACGGCGGTGCCGCTCAGATCCGGGAAGGGTCCGAGGCGGCCGCCTTCATCAGGGTGCGCATCCCCTGCTCGCGGGCCTCGAAGGCGTTCAGGTCGGCGACGGCCGGAGCGAACTGCACCGCGTACAGCACCGCCCACATCATGTTCTGCAGCCAGTCGGAGCGGATCGCCGGATCGATGCTGCCGTCCTCGCGGCCACGGGCGAGGGCGTTGATGATCGCCACGTCCTCGGCGGTCGGCTCCTCGTCGTCCTCCCAGGAGTCGGGCCTGACCATCCACCACGCCAGCACATCCAGGCGGCCCAGCAGCTCCGCACATAGACGCCGGAAGGCCTCGAGCCCGGACCCCTCCTCGAGCCGCGCGGATCGCACCGCGTCGATCCAGGCCGACTGGGCGAGCTCATCCATGGCGTCGCGCAGAGCGGTGCGGTCAGGGAAGTAGCGGTGCAGGGTGCTGCGGGAGACCCCGGCAGCCTCGGCGATGTCGGTCATCGGCGCCTCGGGCCGGGCGGCCATCAGTGAGATCGCGGCGGTGAGGATCGACCGGTGCGTCCGTGACGCCGTCGGGCTGAGCTCTGACATGCGTCGAATGCTACGGCGCAGAGCCTGACGGGGACCAGCCAGGTCTTGACATTATTAGGACATCGCTGTCCTAATAATGGGCATGAGTGGCTCGTCATCTCCCGTCGACCCCCCTGCACCCAGTCCCCCCGTCCCGTCGGAGGAGGCCTCCGGCGAATCGTCCGGCATCCCGAGCCGCCCGCGTGACGCCGATGACCACGAGGCGACAGCCACCACGGGCGAACGCCTCACGATCCTGTGGACCTTCGTCCGCCCCTACCTGCACGTCCTGGCCGCCGGCCTGCTGCTGTCACTGGTGGTCTCAGCCATGGGCCTGGCCAGCCCCATGGTCACCAAATGGGTGCTGGACACCCTCGCTGACGGCGGATCGCTGCGCGATCCCGTGCTCCTGCTGCTGGCGCTGCTGGTGATCGGCGCCGTCGTCGGCTGCGTCCAGTGGGTGATGCTGGGGCGCCTGGCCGAGGACATCGTGCGAGATGCTCGCTCACGGATGATCCTGCGCTACCTCGGATCGCGCGTGTTCGCCCTGCTGGGTCGCAGCCCGGGGGAGCTCGTCACCCGGGTCACCTCCGACACCGTGCTGCTGAACCAGGCGGCCTCGACCGCCGTGATCGGCCTGATCAACAACGCGATCATGGTCGTGGGGACGCTGGTGCTGATGGCGGTCCTGGACCCGACCCTGCTCGGGGTCACCCTGGCGGTGGTCGCCGTCGTGTTCCTCGCCTTCGTCGTCCTGATGCCCCGCATCGCGGCGGTCGAGGAGAAGTCCCAGGCGGCCCTGGCCGATCTCGGTTCCGAGCTCGAGGGCACCGTCCGGGCGATCAAGACCGTGAAGTCCTCGGGAGCCGAGAGCCGGCGCTACACCTCGTTGATGGAGCATGTGAACCGGTCCCGCCGCCATGCCCTGGCCTCCGTGCGTATCCAGGCCGGGGCCTGGACCATCTGCGGGGCAGCCCTGGAACTCGCGGTGATCCTGGTGCTCGCGCTCGGCGCCTACCGCGTCAGCGCCGGCGACATCACCGTCTCCACCCTGGTCGCCTTCCTGCTGTACGTGTGGGGCCTGACCGGCCCGCTGATGGAGATCACCCAGAACCTCACGACCCTGCAATCCGGTCTCGCCGCCGCCGGGCGCATCCGCCAGGTCGAGTCCCTGCCGGTCGAGTCCGCGGCGGTCGACATCGCCGTGGTGGACTCCGCACGGGGTGCGTCCGAGCCGGGCGCTGCCAGGGCCGAACTCGAGGCGCGCACCCCCGATGGCGCCGGCGCTCGGGTCCCACCCGCGGTCGACGAGGCCCCGGGCGCCGCAGCGGTCGAGGTCCGCGGGGTCAGCGCGGTCTACCTGCCCGGCCAGCGCCCAGCGGTCGACGGTGTCGATCTGGTCGTCCCGCGCCGCGGTCATCTCGCGCTGGTCGGTGCCTCCGGGGCCGGCAAGACCACCGTGCTGTCGCTGATGATGCGGTTCCTGGATCCCGACCAGGGACAGCTCTCGCTGTTCGGTACGCCCTACCCCCAGCTCAGCCCCGCCGCCACCCGTTCGGCCTTCGCCTATGTCGAGCAGGAGACTCCGGTGGTCCCCGGCACGATCCGGGAGAATCTGACCTTCACCCGTCCCGAAGCCACCGAGGAGGAGCTCGCCGAGGTGACCGTGCGACTCGGGCTGGCCGAGAAGATCGCCGAGCTCCCCGAGGGCCTGGACACGACGTTGACCGACACCAACGTCTCCGGCGGTCAGCGCCAGCGCATCGCTCTGGCCCGGGCCCTGCTCGCCCGTCCCGAGGTGCTGCTGCTGGACGAGGCGACGGCACAGGTCGACGGGGTCACCGAGGCCGCCATCCAGGAGGCGATCGCCGAGGTGGCACACGACCGGGCGGTGGTGACCATCGCCCACCGGCTCTCCACCGTCGTCGACGCCGATCAGATACTGGTCATGGACCAGGGCAGGGTCCTCGCGCGCGGCACGCACGAGCAACTGCTGCGCTCGAACGATCGCTACCGTGGCCTGGTCGCTGCGCTGCGCATCTCCACCCAGGCGCACGAGGCGCCCCTGGGATGAGCGACGGTGGCCGGTACACGGCCGCAGAATCGTTCCAGGACCCCCCTTGCGGTTGACGCGACGTCAACATCCACTGTGGTTCATGCACGGATTCGAGGAGCCCTGGAAGGAGGAGCCATGACCGAGGAGGAATGGTCGACGCAGGAGGTCGTCAAGGCCACTGGCATCACCAGTCGCACCCTGCGACATTACGACCGTATCGGGTTGCTCCCGCCGTCCCGCACCGGGTACGGGGGGCAGCGCTTCTACGACCGGGGCGGGCTGCTGCGATTGCAGCAGATCCTTGTCCTGAGGGAGCTGGGATTGGGCCTGGCCGGCATCGGCCGGGTCCTGGACGAGGGGCGAGCGGCAGCCGATGTGCTGCGCGAGCACCTGGCCCAGCTCGAGCAGGAGCATGAGCGGCTGGACCGCATCACGCAATCCGTGCGATCCACCATCCGCATCATCGACGAAGGAGGTGAACTCGTGGCAGAGCAGATCTTCGACGGGTTCGACCATACGAAGCACCGCGAGGAGGTCGAGCAGCGCTGGGGCGAGCAGGCCTACGCCGACTCCGACGCCTGGTGGCGCTCGCTCACGACGGACGACAAGAAGGCCTTCCGGCAGCAGCTGGACGGCATCGTGGCCGACTACGCGGATGTCTCCGCGCAGGACCTCGACGTCCGCAGCGACGAGGTGCAGGCGATCACCGCTCGCCTGCACTCCTGGGTCGGCACCAGCTGGGGCGGCACCGCTCCCAGCGCCGAGGCGTTCACCGGGCTCGGGGACATGTATGTCGCCGACCCACGCTTCGGCGACACCTTCTCGGCCGACGGCAGGCAGTTCGCGCAGTACGTGCGTGAGGCCATGGCCGTGCATGCCGAGACGCAGCTGAGCTGACGTCCGACCGGGTCGTACCCCCGGACGGCAGGGCCCCGGCATCCTTGCCGGGGCCCTGCCCGTTCACGGACATCCGGGCGCTCCCAGCTGCTCGAGCAGCCAGGCCATCGCCGCGGTGCGACGGGCCTGGGCCCCACCGCTCGAGTCAGGGGCGCAGTGCAGCAGGACCGGCCTGCGGGCAGGGTCCGCGGTGGTCTTCGCCCGTAGCTCGGCGATCCACACCGCCGCCTCGGTGCACGGGGCCTGGTCGCCCTCGAGCACGGCCTGCGCGAGCACGGCCGGGTATGCGCTCTCGCCGACGTTCTCCGCGGGGCTGCAGGCCCTCAGCGCCCGGTAGACCGACTCCTCCTCGGCGGGATCGCCCCATTCCGCCCATTCCTGGAGGGACAGCAGCACGCCCGGGTCCAGTAGGGACGCGAGCGGATCGACCATCGGCTCCTGGGCGACCACCGCCCGGAACCGGTGTGGGGCCAGGTTGGCCGACGCCGCGACGAGCAGCCCGCCGGGGCCGCTCCCGGCGGCTCCGAGACGGTCCGCGGCCACCCAGCCGGCATCGACCAGGTGCTCGGCGCAGGAGAGGAAGTCCGTGAAGGAGACGGCCTTGTCCTCGCGCTGGGCGCTGTGGTGCCAGGCCGGGCCCATCTCCCCGCCGCCGCGGACATGAGCGATCGCGACGACCACCCCGCGGTCCAGCAGGGGCAGGGCGGACAGGGCCAGCGCCGGATCGATCGAGGAGCCGAAGGCACCGTAGCCGTGAAGCACCCCGGGGGCGGTGCCGTCGGCTGTGATGTCCCGGCGGTGGAGCAGGGAGATGGGGACGGGGGTGCCGTCCGCGGCCTCGGCCCACAGGCGCCGTTCGCGGTACTGCTCCGGATCGATCCGGGCTGCCGCCACCCGGCGCAGCACGCTGGCCTCCCCGGTGCTCACCCGGTGCTGGGCCAGCGTGGTGGGGGTGAGCAGGCTGTCCAGCCGGTACCGCACCACGTCCTGGTCCCAGTCCGGGTTGGCGTCCAGGCGCACCGCCTCCAGCTCGCCGCCGTGGCTGAGAGTGCGGGTCGCGAGGATGTCGAAGGTGCCGTCGTCGCGGCGCGGGATGAGGCGCACCCCGGGCAGCCCGCCGGAGCGCACCTGCAGGGCGGCGAAGCCGGCGAAGGCCTCGATGCCCTCGAAGTGCTCACCCTCGCGGGCCAGGAGCAGCGGGCGGGGCTCGGCGGGGTCGCCGGGCAAGGGCACATCCTGGGCGGGATCGCTCAGCGGCAGCTCGGACAGCTCGCTGCGGCCCGCGGCGTCCTCACTGAGCACCAGCAGGCGGTCGCCGGCGTGCTCGACCTGCAGGTTCGCGGACCTGTGAGGCACTGTGACGCGGCGCGGATCGGCCGTGGGATCGGCCAGGTCCAGATGCCAGGCCTGCGCGGAGACCACCGAGCGGGAGTGGATCACCAGGGTTGATCCGTCCCGGGAGCGGGACAGCTCGAGCTCGGCCCAGCGATCGGGTGCATCCACGACCACGGCGTCGTCCGCGGCCGAGGTGCCCAGGCGGTGGCGACGGACCTGATGGCCGCGTCCGTACACGTCCACCCGCAGGTACAGCAGCCACTGCCCGTCCGTCGAGAAGGCGAGATCCGGGCCGGCGCCACGCACCGCCCGGTCGAGGATCTCCTCGGTGGACAGGTCCACGACGGTGATGTGGCAGCCGCCCTCTCCGGCCTCGGCGCGGGCCAGCAGCTGGTGCTCGGCCGACAGGGCGATGGCGAACACCTGCCGTCGGTCCTCGACCAGCATCTGCTCACCCTCGAGCAGCTGCCCGTCCTCGAGGACCGGGATCCCGTGGGCGTCGCGGCGCAGGTCCGCGCTGTCGGGGACCCGGGACAGGGAGACGTCCATGCCGTGGCCGGCCAGGAACCGGGGCCGATCCAGGTACCACCAGCCGCCGTTGCGCACCGGGACGAACAGCTCCGTCGGCGGTTCCGGAGCGGTCAGCTCCCGGGCGAGGGCGGAGCGCAGCTCCGCCAGGTGGGCGGTGCGGTGCGCGGTGTGGGCGTTCTCGGCGTCGAGATGTGCCGCGATCGCCGCGGGATCGAGGGTGCGCAGCCACCCGTGGTCGATGACGGCGGTGTCGCCGTGCATGGTGCGCTCCTGAGGTCGGCGCGGGATCCGGGGGGCCGCTGCCGCGTCCTGCGTCAGCTGTTTCTGGTCGGACTGGGGCTCGGCGAGAGTTTCCTGTGTCATGGGACGGCGTTCTTTCTCCAAGGATGTCCAGGCATCTGTGCACGACCGGAGAGGGCGACGATTCACCTTTGGGTCGTCGTGTTGGAGAGAGAGTAGGCCCCGACCGTCGACAGCTTCCCCGGAAACTGTGAACGGTTGTAAGAATTCATCGGAGCTGCGGGCCGAGCAGGGTGATTGCTCGGTGTCGGGCGGCAGGCGGCGCGGCGATCAGCGTGATCGGCGTGATCGCCGCGCCGTCGGCGGGAGGCCGGGCCGCCGCGGGCTCCAGCGGCCGGCCCAAACGGCCAGCGGCCGGCCCGGACGGTCAGAGGCCCGCCGTGCCTGCGGGTGCGGCCACCAGATCCAGGACGGGAGCACCGGCGCGGGCGAACAGGCCCAGGGAGTCGAACCCGTAGCTGCGGGTGTACCAGCGGCCACCGGTCAGCTGCTCACCATCGAGCACATGCACCCACGCGCCGTCGGGGAGGTAGAACTCGAGCGTCCCGTCGGCCGTGAAGACCGGAGCGACCAGCAGATCCGCCCCCAGCATGTACTGGCGGTCCAGGTAGCGGCAGCTGGGGTCGGCGGGGAACTGCAGGGCCATCGGCCGCATCATCGGGATGCCGCGCGCGGTGGTCTCCTCGGCGGCCTCGCGCAGGTACGGCATCAGGGACTGCTTCAGCCGGGTGAAGCCGCGGGTGATCTCGACCGCCTCCTGGTCGAACAGCCAGGGCACCCGGTAGGAGTTCGATCCGTGCAGGCGCGAGTGCGAGGACAGCAGCCCGAAGGCCACCCATCGCTTGAACACGGCTGGATCGGGGGTGCCCTCGAAACCGCCGATGTCGTGACTCCAGTAGCCGAAGCCCGAGGAGACCAGTGACAGGCCGCCGCGCAGTGACTGGGCCATGGCCTCGAAGGTGGATTCGCAGTCCCCTCCCCAGTGCACCGGGAACTGCTGCCCGCCCGCCGTGGCGGTCCGGGCGAACAGGACGGCCTCTCCCTCCCCGCGCCACTCTTCGAGGACCTCGAAGACCACCTTGTTGTACAGGTGGGCGTAGTAGTTGTGCATCCGCACCGGGTCGGAGCCGTCGTGCCAGACCACATCGGTGGGGATGCGCTCGCCGAAGTCGGATTTGAAGCAGTCGACCCCGTCCTCGAGCAGTGCCGCCAGCTTGCCCTGATACCAGGCCACTGCGGCGGGGTTCGTGAAATCCACGATCCCCATCCCGGCCTGCCACAAGTCGCTCTGGTAGATCGAGCCGTCCGGCCGGCGCAGCAGGTAGCCCTCGCGGGCGGCCTCGGCGAAGATCTCGCCCTGCTGGCCGATGTAGGGGTTGATCCACAGGCACACCTTCAATCCGCGCTCGTGGAGCTTGGCCAGCAGCGAGCGCGGGTCGGGGAAAGTCTGCGGGTCCCAGACGAAGTCGCACCAGTGGTAGCCGCGCATCCAGAACGTATCGAAGTGGAACACCGACAGGTCGATGCCTCGCTCGAGCATGCCGTCGACGAACGACAGCACGGTGGCCTCGTCGTAGTCGGTCGTGAAGGAGGTCGACAGCCACAGGCCGTAGGACCAGTCGGGCAGCTGCGGGGGGCGGCCCGTGCGGGCGGTGAAACGCTCGAGGACCGCCGCTGGCTCACCGCCGCCGTAGATCTCGTAGGTCAGGCGCTCGCCGGGAACGCTGAACTGGGTGGCCGAGACATTCTCGGAGCCGACCTCGAAGGAGACCGGTCCGGCGTCGTCGACGAACACCCCGTAGCCGCGAGAGCTCAGCAGGAAGGGCACGTTCTTGTAGGCCTGCTCGGAGTTGGTGCCGCCATCGGCGTTCCAGACGTCGACCGTCTGTCCGTTCTTCACGAAGGCACCGAAACGTTCGCCGAGCCCGTAGACGGTCTCGCCCACCCCCAGGCCCAGCTGTTCGTGGACGTAGGTTCCCTCACCCTCGACCGTCGCGTGCGCGATCGAGCGCTCCGTGGAGGACGTGAGCAGCTCGCCGTCCCACCGGTACTCCAGGTGCCAGGGGCCGCTGGTGGCGACCCGGGCGCTGAGGCGACCGGAGACCAGCTCGACCCAGCTGGCGTCCTCGGCGTGACGCACCTGCGCGGTCACCTCGGTGCTCGTCAGCTCGAAGTGGGGGCCGAGGTCGAGCGCACCGGCGAAGTGCTCGATGCGCACCCGGATCACGTCCGGCGCGGGGGCGCTGAGGTGCACGGTGATCACCGGCTGGTTCAGGGTGTCCCCGCGCGAGGTGATCTGCTTGGCGGCGGCGTAGGCGGTCAGGCCGTCCCCGTGCTGGTCGACCCGGTCGATGTCTTTGGCCCGAATCAGCCTGACGCCGTCGCGCAGCAGCCAGTAGCCGTCGGTGAACTTCATGTGTGCCTCCTGGGGGCCTGGGTGGGGTGGGTGACCGGGACCGGAGCGGCCGGGTGGGGGATGCCCGCGACCGCGCCGGCGCCGGGCGCGTCGAGCTCGATGCTCACCACGGGGGCCGCACAGGAGCGGGCCAGGTGGATCGTCACGGGCCCCTGCGGGCCGACGAAGTCACCCTCGCTCTCGGACCACAGCCGCAGTCTCGACCAGGGGATCTCCAGGCTGACCCGGGTGGTGCCGAAGGCGGGGACCTCTGCGGCCTGGAAGCCGATCAGCCGCGTGGTCGGCACGCGCCCGAGATCGCCGGGATACCTCTCGGCGGCCACGGAGGCATAGACCTGGACCACCTCATGAGCGGGGACGGTGGCCTTCCGCCCCAGGGTGACGCGTGCCCGGATCCCGCTGTCGATGGCCTCGATGCCGGGGTCCGTCCAGCGGGTGGGGTTGACCGTGAGTCCGTGTCCGAAGGGGAAACGGGCTTCCTGACCGTAGAGATAGGTCGCCTCGGACGTGATCACGTCGTAGTCGAGGATGTCGGTCAGGGCGTGCTCCGGGACCCAGGCCTGGGCCAGACGCCCGCTGAACTCGCGGTGGCCCAGCAGCAGCGAGGCCAGGGCCGGGCCCGACCGCGCTCCGGCGTGGCTGCTCCATACCACCGCATCGGGCGTCTCGTGGTGCTCACCCAGGTCGTAGGGGTAGGAGGAGATGACCACCAGGGCCGTACGAGATCCCGGAGCGGCCTGGGGGAGCAGCTCGAGCAGCTCGCGGTCCGGGTCCATCAGGGCCAGGGTGGGGCGGTCCTCGGTCTCGCGGCCGTGCACGTGCGGTTCGTTTCCGGCCACCACGACCACCAGGTCCGCGCCCGCCATCGCCGCACGGGCCTGATCCGCTCGGGAGCAGGTCACCTCCCAGTCCAGCAGGGCGGCCTGCTGGGCAGAGGTGCCGCCCAGGATCAGCTTGCCCGTCTGCCGCTCGATCCTCACCCAGCGGCCGCTGCCCACGTGCTGCAGCCTCACCTGTCCGGAGGCGGTGCGGGAGGTCCGGAAGGTCTCCTGTGCGACCCATCCGCCGATCCGCTCAGCCCGTGCCCGCAGGAAACCGTGGTCGTCGGGATGGACGAATCTGCCCGTGGCGGTCTCGCGCAGGCTGATCACGCTCAGGCCATGGTCGAGGACTTCGAAGGCGGTGGCGGCCCCTCCGCCCTCCTTCTCGTCAGGTGCCGCTGCGGCCGCGGCGAGCAGCAGGTCGTCGTCCCGCCGCGCGACACGGCTCCCGTCGACGGCCAGTTCGATCACGTCCAGGCACGCCGCCGAGCGCACCGGTCCGTCGTGCCGTGACGCCAGGGCGGAGTCCAGCGGCACCGGGTCGATGAGCTCGCCGCTGTACCAGTCGCGCAGCACTGTCTGTCCCAGATGGCCGAGCACGGCGATGGAGGCGCCGGAACGCGCGGGAAGAGCATCGTGCCGGTGGCGCAGAAGCACAGCGGCGCGGGCGGCGGCCAGCTCGGACAGCTCGGTGGCCGCCGCCGGGTCGAAGGCAGGAGGAGTCGGTCCGCCCCCCGCTCTCGGGCCGGAGCCCTCTGCTGTCGCGCCGGGGGCGTCGAACTCGCCGGTGCGGGCACGGGCCACCAGCTGTCGCACCACCGCCTGATCGATGTGGCGCTCCTGGATCAGACCCGCGTCCAGGGCGGCGCGAGCGGCCCGGATCGTGGGCTGGGTGTCGCGATCGTGATCGGTGAAGGAGTCCACCCCTGCCCGCAGCATCGCCGCCACTGCCTCGGTCAGATCCGCGGCGGCGTCCTGGATGGTGACCAGGTTCGTCGGCGCCCCGGCATCGCTGACAACGAACAGCAGATCGGGGTCGGCCACCAGGCGGCGCAGATGGTCGTTGACCAAGGGGGAGAGATGGGCGGGGATGCCGTCGACCAGGTTGTAGGCCAGCATCACCGCGCCGGCGGCCCCGCTGACCAGGGCCTCCTCGAAGCCGGGCAGCTCGTACTCATGCAGGACCCGCGGCGGCATCCGGGAGGAGGTCGAGGCGCGGTCGACCTCGTGGGAGTAGGCCAGGAAATGCTTGAGGGTGGGAACCGTGTCCCACGGCCCCTCGTCGCCGCGCAGGCCGCGGGATAGCGCCGTGCCCAGTCGGGCGTTCAGCAGCGGATCCTCCGTGAGCCCTTCCTCGGTGCGGCCCCACAGCGGGTGGCGCAGCGCGTTGACCACGGGGGCCCAGACGTTCAGGCTGGCTGGCTCCTCGTGTCCGTGATGGACCCGGACCTCCCGGGCGAGCTGCTGCCCGATCGTCTCCAGCAGCTGGGTGTCCCAGGTGGCTGCCAGCCCGACGGGCTGGGGGTAGGTGGTCGCCGGGCCGCGCCAGGCCACACCGTGCAGCGCCTCGGTGCCGGTGGAGAAGGGCCTGATTCCCAAACGCGCGAGGCCCGGGCTGTGCTGGTGGAGGAACGGCAGCTTCTCCTCCAGTTCCATGGAGGACACCAGGTCACGGGCACGGGACAGGTGGGCGGCGTCGCTCGGCCGCAGCTCTGCACGGCCTTCCAGCCATTGCGGGGGTGGGTGATCGGCCATGGGTCCTCTTCGACGGGGGCGCGGCCGACAGGCTCGAGGTGCTCTTGCCAGGAACTGTGTCGGCTATTACGCTTCGATGCTATCGAAGCGCTTCGACAGTTTCTAGTCGAGGTCTCGAGTCCAGTGAGTGAACGTCAGCCCCGGCCACGGGGGCAAGCCTGCCGGCGTCACGCCGACGCCGACGGACCGCCACAAGGAAGTGAGTGGATCATGAACCTCATCGACAATGCTGTCTCTCGTCGGCGTCTGCTGGGATATCTCGGGGTGGGGGCCGGAGCCCTCGGCCTTGCTGCCTGCGGTGGCTCCGGTGGCTCCGGCGGGGGCTCGGGAGACATCCTCACCGGGGCCGATCTCGCGGCCGAGGTGGAGGCGTCGCGTCCTGACTCCGCCCTCGAGTTCCTGGTCGAACCGGACTTCCCGAGCGTCAACGGCTCCACCCCCGGCTACACCACGATGCCCGATCCGCTCGTCAAGGGGGTCGAGGACGCACCCGGCGCCGGTGGCAGCTATACGGTGATGAGCCCGGCCTGGTGGACCTCGCCGCCCGGGCTGGGCGAGAACGCCTACTACGACGCCGTCAACGAGCGTCTGGGCGCGACCCTGGACTTCCAGGTCTCCGACGGCAACGCCTACGCCGACAAGGTCCAGACGGTGCTCGCCTCCCCGAAGGACGTCGCGGACTGGATGGTCATCCCCTCGTGGAACATCCCGACCCGCTTCATCGAAGGGGTCGGGAACGTCTTCCAGGACCTGACCGACCACCTCGCAGGTGACGCGATCCACGACTACCCGAACCTGGCCCGCCTGGACCCGGCGGTCTGGGAGTACTGCATGTTCAACGGCCGCATCTTCGGCCTGCCCTTCCCATCGGAACTGATCACCGATGCCGTCTTCTACCGGCGCGACCTGTTCGAGGAGCTCGGTGTGGAAGTGCCCACCGACGCCGAGTCCTTCCTGTCCGTGCTGAGCGAGATCACCGATGAAGGCGCCAACCGCTGGGGCTGCGAGAACCTCTGGAACACCGCGCAGCTCATGTACGGCCTCCCGCCGACCTTCACTGAGCGCGACGGCGAACTCGTCCACCGCTTCGAGATGGAGGAGTACAAGGAGGCGATCGTCTGGTTGACCAAGGTCGTCGAATCCGGGGCGATGCATCCCGACGCCGTGGCCGGCAACGACGGGGCCGCCAAGGACCGCTTCGAGTCCGGCCAGACCCTGGTGATGAACGACGGGGTGGGCGGCTGGCACGAGGCGCTGGCGCGGGTGCGGCCGTCCAACCCCGATTTCGACCAGATGGCGATGGATCTGTTCGCCCCCGATGGTGGAGCGCCCACCCTGTACCGTGGCGCACCCGTCAACATCTTCTCCTTCCTCAAGAAGAACGACGACGAGGAGCAGGTGCGTGAACTGCTGCGCATCGCCGACTGGTGCGCCAGCCCGTTCGGCACCGAGGAGTTCGAGCTGCTGACCTACGGGGTGGAGGGCACGCACTTCGACCGTGATGAGCACGGTGTGCCCGAGCTCAACGATCAGGGTCGGCGCGAGGTGACCTCCACGTACCAGTTCCTGGCCCAGCCGGCGATCGTCAACGCCAAGGTCCAGTTCCCCGACTATGTCGAGGCCTCCTCGGAGTGGATGGCACGCCAGTCCGAGCACGTGGTCGACCCGCTGTTCCACGGCATCCAGATCCAGGAGCCCGCCGAGTTCGGTTCCCTCAGCCAGCCCTTCGACGACCTGGTGGTCGACATCAGCCGGGGCCGCAAGGACATCAGCGAGCTCGATGCCGCCGTGGAGAACTGGCGCAGCTCCGGCGGTGACGAGCTGCGGGAGTTCTACGCCGAATTCATGTCGTGAGCAGTGTCTCGCCGTCCAATGTTCGATCTGATCCGAGGAACCCCGTGACCACCGATACCGCAAGGATCCCGCGCTCGCGACGGCCCGCTCCGGCGCCGAGCTCGAAGGGGGCCCCGCCATCGCGCCGACGTCGCGTCAGCTTCTCGAAGCGCCTGCGACGTGACCGTTCGCTGATCATCATGACGCTGCCGATGGTCGCGCTGCTGCTGGTGTTCGCCTATGTCCCCATCCTCGGGAACGTCATCGCGTTCCAGGACTACTCGCCGTTCATCGGCATCCGTGACAGTCCCTGGGCGGGGATGCGCCAGTTCGAGAGGGTCATGACCGACCCGACATTCTGGAATGCCGTGAAGAACACCTTGGTGATCACGGCTTTCCAGCTGGTGTTCTATTTTCCGATCCCGATCGCCCTGGCCATTCTGCTGAATTCGATCCTCAGTGAGAAGGTGCGGACGGTCATCCAGTCGATCGTGTACCTGCCGCACTTCTTCTCATGGGTCGTGGTGGTATCGGTGTTCCATCAGATCCTGGGAGGGGCGGGGCTGCTGAGCCAGTTCACCCGGGAGTTCGGGCTGGGGGCGGTGGACGTCATGACCAACCCCGACACGTTCTTGTTCCTGATCACCTCCCAGGTGGTGTGGAAGGACGCCGGCTGGGGGATCATCGTCTTCCTCGCCGCGCTGAATGCCATCGACCCCGCGCTGTACGAGTCGGCCGCGATGGACGGGGCGGGCAAATGGCGCAGGATCTGGCACATCACCCTGCCGGGGATGCGGGCGGTGATCGTGCTGCTGCTGATCCTGAATCTCGGCAATGCGCTGACCGTCGGCTTCGAGCAGCTGATCCTGCAGAGGGATGCCGTCGGCGCGGGCCGCGCTGAGGTCCTGGACACCTTCGTCTATTACACGGGCGTGCAGAACGGCGACTGGAGCTACGCCGCTGCCGCCGGACTCCTGAAGGGAGTGGTCAGCATGATCCTGGTGCTGGGCGCGAACAAGCTCGCGCATCTGTTCGGTGAGGCGGGGGTGTACCAGAAGGCATGAGCACATCGATAGGACCTGGCCCCAGCCATACCAGCGTCCCCGTCCGCCAAGGGGTGGCCACCGGCACCGTCGCCGACGCCGCCCGGACTCCTCGCAAGCGGCGTAGGTCCTCCCGCCCGGTGTGGGACGAGGACCCCTCGGTCGTCGCACAGGGCAGCAAAGGGATCGTGCTGGTCCTGATCTGCCTGGCCGTGCTGGTACCGCTGTACACGATCGTCCTGACCAGCCTGTCCTCGCAGGCGGCGATCACGAGGGCGGGCGGTCTGGTGCTGATCCCGGACGAGCTGACCGTGGATGCGTATCGGCAGGTGCTGTCGGGTGGCATCGTCACGCGTGCCGTGCTCGTCAGCCTCGGAGTGACCAGTGTGGGCACGGCGATCTCGGTGACGGTGTCGGTGCTGGCGGCCTACGGGCTGTCGCGCCCGGGCAGCCTGTTCCACACCCCGATCCTGTTCTTGATGCTGGGCACGATGTTCTTCGGCGCCGGCATGATTCCGATGTACCTGCTGGTCTCCGCGCTGGGGATGATCGACAGCTACTGGGCGCTGATCCTGCCCACCGCCGTCTCCGCCTTCAACATCGTGATCATGCGGGGCTTCTTCCAGGGCATCGACCCGGGGATCATCGAGTCCGCCCGGATCGATGGGGCCTCGGAGTGGCGGATCCTGTTCCAGATGGTGCTGCCGATGTCCAAGGCGGTGGTCGCCGTGGTCGCGCTCTTCTACGCGGTGGGCTACTGGAACGCCTTCTTCAACGCCGTGCTGTACATCAACGACGCCGCCAAACAGCCCCTGCAGGTGGTGCTGCGCAGCTTCGTGCTGCAGGGGGTCTCGGTGCCCGGGCAGGTCGACGTGGGGTCGGGTCAGATCGCCACCCTCGCAGTGCAGATGGCGGTGATGGTGATCGCGCTGGTGCCGGTGGTGATCGTCTATCCCTTCATCCAGCGTCACTTCAAGACCGGCGTCATGATCGGAGCGGTCAAAGGCTGATCGACGTGCTGTGAGGGACGAGCGGTAGGAGATCAGCGGGTGGAACCAGGGGTGAGCGGATGGGTGGTGTCACGCTCGATCAGCGAGGGGGCGATCAGCTGGTCGCCGACGTCGTCGGCCCCTTCGATCAGTTCGGTCGCAGCGGCCACCGCGGCTTGCCCGATCTCATCGACGGGGATCTCCACGGCCGTGTACTCCACCGTGCCAAGCAAGGTGGTCTCCCGTGGGGCGATCGCCACCACCTGCAGATCCGAGGGCATCGAGACCCCTTCGCCGGACAGTGCCCGGTGGATGGCGGCCAGGGCGCTCTCGTTGTGGATGACCAGGGCGTCGGGACGGATGTCTGCCAGGATGGTGCGGACCAGCTGCCCGGTGGACTCGACCTCGTGGTCGTGGACCAGGTGATGAGCGCTGACCCCCAGGTTCTGGCAGGCCGTGCGGAAGCCGCGGGTGGCGCGGTCGGCGTAGGTGGCATGACGAGTCTGGGTCGCGGAGGGGGAGCCGATCATCACCAGGCGGTGAGCACCGCGGCGGTGCAGTTCCGTGACGGCCAGTGCGGTGGCCTGTTCGAAGTCGAAGTCCACCCGGGGGATCCCCTGCGCCTGGGTGGGGTAGCCGAGCAGCACGACGGGCCGCGGTGCGGTGGCCAGGGCGGGGATGCGCGGATCGTCCTCGACCACGTCCATCACCACCAGTGCGTCGACCTTCCCCTCGGCCAGCACGCGCAGCGTGGCCTCGTGGTCCTCACCGGTGACCAGGAGGACCTCGCTCGAGGCCTGATGTGCGGCGCGCATCAGCGAGCGCACGAACATCATCACCACGTGCGCATCCACGTCCTCGGCCAGCGGCACGGCCAGGCCGATCGCCCCGGCCCGCTGCGAGGCCAGGGCCCGCGCTCCCGCATGGGGGTGATAGCTCAGGCGCGTGATCGCTGCGTTGATCCGCTCGCGGGTCGACTCGGAGATGGCGCGCTTGCCGCTGAGCGCGTAGGAGACCGTGCTCAGGGAGACACCGGCCTCGCGCGCGATATCCGACATAGTGGCCATAGCGCCGCCTCTCTGAAAAAGACCATGAAGAAGAGTGAGGAAGAAATGCCCCAGCACCGTGATGAATTGTCCCACCTGCGAGCCCGGTGCGGCGCACACGGTCCATTCTTCGGCGCAGATTACAACCCGGAGCAATGGCCTCGGGAGGTGCACGCAGAGGACCTCGAACTGATGGGTCGGGCCCATATCGACTTCGTGACCGTCGGAGTGTTCTCCTGGGCCCGGCTCGAGCCCGAGCCCGGGCGCTTCGATCTCGAGTGGCTCGATGCGGTGCTCGATGATCTCCACTCCCGTGCGATCCGCGTGGACCTCGCACTTCCGGTCGCCTCGCCACCGCCCTGGCTGGGCGTACTGCATCCCGACTCCTTGCCGCAGACCCGCTCCGGGGGGACCCTGTGGTGGGGGTCGCGCAATCAGTTCGATCCGTCGTCGCCCGCCTATCGCGAGGCGGCACGGCGTATCACGAGGGTGCTGGTGGACAGGTATGCCGACCATCCGGCAGTGGTGATGTGGCATGTGGGCAACGAGTACGGTCAGCTCTCCCACGGCGAGCATGCGGCGCGGGCGTTCCGCGACTGGCTGCGCCGTCGCTATGGCGACATCGATGCCCTCAATCGGGCATGGGGGACCGAGGTGTGGTCGCTGGGCCTGCGGGACTTCGAGGACGTGATCCCTCCCCGGGACACCCCCTACATCGTCAATCCCACGCTCGAGCTGGACTTCGCCCGCTTCGTCTCCGACGAGCTGCTGGACTGCTATCTCGACCTCGCCCGCATCATTCGCGAGAAGGACCCGCACGCTCTGGTCACCACGAACTTCATGGGATTCTTCCCCCTGGCCGACTATGGCGCGTGGATGGAGCACGTCGATGTGCTCGCCGACGACCACTACACCGACCCCGCGGATCCGGCCACGCGGCTGACGGCGTCCCTGACGCACTCCTATCTGCGCACTCTGGGCCGTGGCCGCTCCTGGGTGCTGATGGAGCAGGCGGCGGGAGCCGTCAACTGGCGAGCGCACAACGTGCCCAAGACCGCGGCGCAGAACCGTCTGGACTCCTGGCGCGCACATGCCCACGGGGCCGACGCGATCTCCTACTTCCAGTTCCGCCAGGCGGCGAGCGGCCCGGAGACCTTCCACTCTGCCCTGGTCCCGCACGCCGGGCCGGACACCTCCCGCTTCCGGGCCGCGGCCGAGCTGGGCGAGGAGCTCGCGGCCAGCCCGCTGGCAGGGCAGTTCCCGGGCAGCTCCCGCGTCTTCTTCGTCCACGACTGGGATTCCTGGCGAGCCAGCGCCGGGCGCGGCCGGGTCAGCGAAGCTCTCGACCCGATCACCCAGAACGAGGCTTACTACTCCCCATTCTTCCGCGCGGGGGAGCGGGTGGACATCGGGCCCTCGAGCTTGCTGATCACGCAGGACGATGCCGCGGACGGGGCGCTTGCGGACTGCTACGACCTGGTGGTCCTGCCTCACCAGTTCCTGCTGCGTCCCGCGCTCGTGCCGGTGCTCGAGCGGTTCGTCGGCAGCGGCGGGACGCTGCTGATCGGCCCCCTCGGCGGGGTCGTCGATCAGGACCTGCGTGCGCATCTCGGCGGCACCGGTGGAGGACTGCTCGACCTCGCGGGTGTCCTCCGCGAGGAGCCGTGGCCGCTCGCGGACGCGGTGACCATCACCGCAGTCGACAGCGCAACGGCGCAGGTGCATGACTTCGTGGAGGTGCTGCGCACCACGACGGCGCAGGCCCGCTGGACGATGACACAGGGACCGCTCTCCGGACGGCCCCTGGTCACGCGCCACGAGCTCGGGGAGGGGGTCGTCTGGTATGTCGGTGGTCTGCTCGGGCAGGGCCCGCTCCAGGCGGTGATCACCGAAGTGGCCGCAGAGGCCGCGATCGACCTCGCGCCGCTGCCCGAGGACGTGGAGCTGGTTCGGCGCGGTGAGCACGTGGTGGTCCTCAACCATGGCCAGAGCCTTGCCCACGTGCACCTCGGCGGGCAGTGCGTCGAGGTTCCCGGCGAAGATCTGGTGATCGGGCGCGACCGCTGACGACTCCGTGCCAGCTCCGGCCGGCTCGGTTCCCCGGCCGGAGCATGCCCCTGTGCGGGTCGCCGCCGACGGCGGGCGAGACCGGATCGAGACCTCGGCGGGGGTGACATCGCCCGAAGGTCGTGTAGTGTGACGGACATCCCGTTTGAGAGCGCTCTCAGGCCGAGCATCATGAGAGCGCTCTCGGGAACCAGATCCGTGAGAGAACAAGGGAGTTCGTCATGAAGTTCACGCGCAGGACCGCCCTGGCCGCCTCGGCCGCCGCCACCACCACTGCCGCGCTGGCTGCATGCGGCTCCAGCACCGGGAGCAGCGGAGGGGGAGGTCAGGGAGGCGATGTCGAACTGACCGTCGCCACCTTCAACGAGTTCGGCTACGAAGAGCTCTTCCCCCAGTACGAGGAGGAGAACCCCGGCGTCAAGATCGTCCACCGCAAGGCTGCCAGCAGTGAGGACGCCCGCGCGAACCTGATGTCCGGGCTGGCCGCCGGGTCCGGCCTGGCCGACGTCGAAGGCATCGAGGTCGGCTGGTGGGCAGAGCTCCTCCAGTACGCCGACGTCTTCGAGGACCTCGCCGATCCCGACGTCGAGGGCCGCTGGCTGGACTGGAAGACCGAGGCCGCCACGATCGATGGCAAGCTCGTCGGCTACGGCACCGATATCGGCCCCGAGGCCGTGGCCTTCCGAGGCGACCTCCTCGAACAGGCCGACATGCCCAGCGACCGCACCGAGTTCGCCGAGCTGCTGGCCGGTGACTGGAACACCTACTTCGAGGTCGGTCGGCAGTTCGTCGAGGCCACCGGCATCCCCTGGTTCGACGGTGCCGGGGGCACCTACAACGGCATGGTCCAGCAGCTGGCCAATCCCTACGAGAACGCCGACGGCACCCCGATCCCGCTTGCGGACAACGCCGACGTCAAGGCGATCTACGACCTGCTCGTGGAGTTCAAGGACATCTCCGCCGGGTACACCCAGTGGGAGGAGGACTGGACCGCCTCGTTCCAGGACGACGGCTTCGCGACCATGCTGTGCCCGCCGTGGATGATGGGCCCGCTGTCCGGCAACGCCGACGGCGTCGAAGGATGGGACATCGCCGATGTGTTCCCGGGCGGGGGCGGCAACTGGGGAGGCTCCTACATCTCCGTGCCCTCCCAGGGGGAGAACATCGAGGAGGCGAAGAAGCTCGCCGCGTGGCTGACCGCTCCTGAACAGCAGGTCGTGGCCTTCCAGGCTCAAGGGACTTTCCCCAGCCAGGTCGAGGCGCTGGACTCCGACGAGATCATGTCCTCGACCAACGAGTTCTTCAACGATGCGCCGGTCGGTGAGATCTACGCCGAGCGCGCCACCGCGATCGAGGTCCAGCCCTTCATGGGCGCGAACTTCTTCGTCATCAACACGGTGGTCGCCGATGCGATCACCCGCTGGGACGTGGACGGCCAGGACCCCGATGAGTCCTGGGAGCAGGCCCTGGCGGCCTACGACGAGCTCGGTCTCTGAGACGCTCCCGACCATCCAGCTGGGCCGGCATCACGAGGCGGTGCGGCGGCAGCGACACCCGCTGCCGCCGTACGCCCCGCCGACCACCGGAAAGGACCACGGTGACCATTTCAACGCGCCCACCCCGGGCTTCCAGGGCCCCGGCGCCGTCCGCGGACGGGCCCGCACCGAGGGCGGCCTGGCGCACGGTGCTGTCCCGCCTGGACGCCCGCTGCACCCCCTACGTCTTCATCGCCCCGTTCTTCCTGCTGTTCC
Organism: Candidatus Brachybacterium merdavium; assembly: GCA_019118275.1. GTDB lineage: Bacteria > Actinomycetota > Actinomycetes > Actinomycetales > Dermabacteraceae > Brachybacterium > Brachybacterium merdavium. The sequence goes on from DWZH01000007.1 coordinate 57,328, forward strand.
TGGTCACCGGGCTGTTCCCCATCCTGTACACCTCATTCGTCTCCCTGCACGACTGGGATCTGATCCGGGGGCAGGGCGACTTCGTGGGCCTGGCGAACTACGAGGCCGTGCTGGCCTCCGACAGCTTCTACAAGGCGCTGCGCAACACCTTCTCCATCTTCCTGCTGTCCTCGGTGCCGCAGGTGGTCGCCGCGATCCTGATCGCCTACGTCCTGGATGCGAATCTGCGTGCCAAGACCTTCTGGCGGATGGGCGTGCTGGTGCCCTACATCGTCGCCCCGGTCGCGGTGTCCCTGATCTTCGGCAAGATCTTCGCCGACCAGTCGGGCGTGATCAACAATCTGCTGATGGGCGTCGGACTGCCGGCCATCGGCTGGCACAGCGATGCACTGGCCTCGCACGTCGCCATCGCCACCATGGTCAACTTCCGCTGGACCGGGTACAACGCCCTGATCTTCCTGGCCGCGATGCAGGCGGTCCCCCGCGAGATCTACGAGGCGGCCATCATCGACGGCACCAACCGGATGCGCCGCTTCGTGCACGTGACCGTGCCGATGCTGCGCCCCACCATCATCTTCGTGGTCATCACCTCCACCATCGGCGGGCTGCAGATCTTCGACGAGCCCCGAATGTTCGACACCGGCGGCCAGGGCGGGGCCTCCCGCCAGTGGATGACGATGACCATGTACCTCTACGAGCTCGGCTGGGGCCCGCAGATCTCCTTCGGCAAGGCCTCGGCGGTCGCCTGGTTGCTGTTCCTGATCATCCTCGTCATCGGCGTCGTCAACTTCCTCATCACCAGGCGGATCGCCAGCAGCGGCGGCCCGGCCCGGGGCAAGCGGTAAGGAGCACCCCATGCAGTCCACAGCCGCCATCGAGCAGCTCGCCGGCAAGGGCGCCGCCCGCGCCGCACGCCGCCGACTCAAGGGCGGGGGAGGGGCCGATGCCCGCCCTCACTGGTGGAACTACGTCATGCTGGGCGTGATCATCGCCCTGTTCGCAGCTCCCCTCTACTACGCGCTGCTGCTGGCCTCCTCGGATGCCGGCACCATCGCCCGCACCCCGATCCCTTCCCTGCTGCCCCAGGGCAACCTGTGGTCCAACCTCCAGCAGGTGATCGGCTCCGACATCAACTTCTGGTCGGCGCTGTGGAACTCGGTCATCGTCTCGGTGGTCACCTCCGTCTCAGTGGTCTTCTTCGCGACCCTGGCCGGGTTCGCCTTCTCCAAGCTGCGGTTCCGTGGCCGCCGGGGGCTGCTGCTGTTCGTGATCGCCACCATGGCGGTGCCCGTGCAGCTGGGCGTGATCCCGCTGTTCATCGTCATGTCCCGGCTGGGCTGGGTCGGAGACCTCAAAGCCGTCATCCTCCCGATGCTGGTCACCGCCTTCGGGGTGTTCTGGATGACCCAGTACCTCGAGGACGCGCTGCCGTTCGAGCTGATCGAGGCGGCGCGCGTCGACGGCTGCAACCTGCTGCAGACCTACTGGAACGTCGCCCTGCCGGCCTCCCGCGGAGCCGGGGCGATGCTGTTCCTGTTCACCTTCGTGGGGTCGTGGACCAACTTCTTCTGGCCGTTCATCGTGCTGCGTGGCAGCGAGGTGACCCTGCCGGTCGCGCTGCAGCAGCTCCAGGCGGCCTACTTCAAGGACTACTCGCTGATCATGTCCGGCGTGGTGATCTCCGTGGTGCCGCTGCTGCTGCTGTTCCTGGTGGTCGGCCGCCAGCTGGTCCACGGCATCATGCAGGGTGCGGTCAAGGGGTGAGCGAACACCGCTCGAGCTCTCGTCCGAGGGCTCGGGAGATGACCGAGAGCTCGCCCCGGCCCGCCTCAGCGGGCATCATGGGTCGCTGCGGATCAACGGGACTCAGGAAGGGGGAGCCGGATGGGACGGACCGATGAGCTCGAGGCGAGCCGGGGAACCGGACGGGGCGCGACCCTGGAGGACGTGGCTCGCGTGGCCGGGGTCTCCCGGGCCACCGTCTCCCGGGTGGTGCGCGGAGACGTGCAGGTCCGACGAGACAAGGTCGTGAAGGTCGAGTCGGCGGTTCAGGAGCTGGGCTACGTGCCCAACAACGCCGCCCGCAGCCTGGCCAGCCGGCAGAGCGGAGCAGTCGCCCTGATCGTGCCCGAGCACGAGACCCGCGTGTTCACCGACCCCTTCTTCAGCACCGCCATCTCCGGGGTCTCCGCAGGTCTCGGGGCCGGCGACAAGCAGCTGCTGCTGGTGCTCAGCAGTCCCGGTGGTGACGCGCGCACCCGGCGTTTCGTGCACGGAGGCCACGCCGACGGGCTGCTGGTGATGTCCCATCACGAAGGGGACCTGTCCGACGGGATCCTGGAGGAGGCCGGTGTCCCGGTGGTGTTCATCGGCCGCCCGCCCGAGGGCCTGGGTGCCGGCTCCGTGGACCTCGACAACGTCGAGGGTGGCCGCCTCGCCGCGCGCCACCTCATCGAGCGGAGCCGACGTCGGATCGCGATGATCTGCGGCCCCCAGGACATGCCCGCGGCGGTCGACCGCCGCACGGGCTTCGAGAAGGAGCTGGCCGATGCGGGCCTCGAACCCGCCTGGCTGTCCTTCGGGGACTTCACCCTGGCGTCGGGGGAACGCGAGGCCACGGCGCTGCTGGCCTCCGGGGCCCGCTTCGACGCGCTGTTCGCCAGCAGCGACCTGATGGCGCTGGGGGCTCTGAAGAAGCTCGAGGTGCAGGGCCTGCGGGTGCCCGAGGACGTGGCGGTGATCGGCTTCGACGACATCGCCTCCGCCGCCGACGAGGCGATCTCCCTGACCAGCGTGATCAACCCCGGACGGCAGATGGCCGAGCGCGCGTCACAGATGCTGCTGGACCTGATCGCCGGTCGGGAGACCGATCAGCAGATCGTGCTGCGCCCCGAGCTCGCCGTCCGATCGACCACCTGAGAACTGCCCACCTGAGACGAGGCCGGCGAGGAGCGGTCATCGCCCGTGCGGTCCCAGCGCCCCGTGCGGTCCCAGCGCGTCACTCGCGCACGGGCCCCTCGTCTCGTCCCGCTCGACCGGATCGGCCGACTCGACCGGCCAGATCGTCCCGGACCGGATAGTGATCGCCGCCGCGCTCGGAGATCGCCGCGCGGGTGGAGTCCGCGGCGCCATGCGGACCCGCGGCCCTCTTCGCAAGCCGGATCTGGTGGCGCTGCCCCCAGCTCAGCACCCCGAAGGCGAGCAAGCCCACCAGCACCGCGACCACCACGCCCAGGACCGGCGGCGCCGGCGCAGCGACCGTGAGCAGGGTGCCGATCACCAGCAGCGGCACCATGGAGCCGATGATCTGCAGGTACGAGCGCTGCGGTCCGCCGTCGGTGTGACGGTGGCGCACGACCAGGTCGAGCGCGATCGCGCCGAGGACGAGCACAGCGACGAGCGCCGCCCTCGCAATTGTCGGCACCGCGATGACCTGCAACAGCACGGCGGCCGCCACCGCGATCAGCAACGCCGACAGGGCCGGCCAGGGCCAGGCGATGGTTCGGGGCGACCCAGGGATCCGGGAATTGTCCGAGACCATGATCCGCCTCCTTCGCTTGGGGCCCCCACGCTACGCGGGAATGAGCCGATGGCCCCGACCACCCGGTCACGGCTGACGCCCATCCCGCCCCGCGTCGCCCGGGCCGAGCCGGCCCTGTCGCCCGGGCCGGCTCCGCCCCGTCTGCCGCGTGCATCGCGCGCCTCATGAACCACCGACCCGTCGACGCAGGCCCGTCGGTGACGTGCGGCCGGCGTGGTGTGAGAGGCGCTTGGCGTGACGTGACTCGCGTCGGGTCCCCAGAGGTTTGGAGCGTGCGGGGGGCGCTGGTTAGGATCGGCGACGGTAGCGTGTCCGAGCGGCCGAAGGTGCTTCACTCGAAATGAAGTGTGGTTCATAGCCACCGCGGGTTCAAATCCCGCCGCTACCGCGTATGACCTGGGGTGAGGCCCCTGTGAACGAGAAGGGCCCCGACTGCGTGTCGGGGCCCTTCTCGCGTCCGCGGACCTGCCCGGTCGAAGCGACTGGGCAGGTGCCGGGCTCAGCCGATGGGGGCTCAGTCCGTGTCGAGGTCCCGTTCGAGCATCTCCGCGAGCGCCGCCACGGACTCCTCGGCCCCCTCGCCCTCGGCGCGCAGAGTCACCTCGTCGCCCTGGTCCGCCCCGAGGGTCAGCAGCATCAGGATGCTCGAGGCCTGCACGGCCTCGCCGGCACCCTTGGCGATGGTGACCTGTGCCGGTTGCTGACCGGCGGCTTGAGAGAAGAGCGCGGCAGGGCGGGCGTGCAGCCCGCTGGCGCTGGCGATCGTGACGGTGCGTTCAGCCATCTGGAAGCCTTTCTCGACGAGGTGCGCCCAGCGTATCCCTGCCGGCCGGCCCCGGCGGGGACCCCGCCGGCCGGTCCCTGAGGCCACCCGCGTGTGACCGGCACTTATGGTTACCAGAGAGTTAGCAGACAGTCGACCAGAACGAGCGGGACGTGCTCGTCGACACGTGTTAAATTCTGGGCGGTTCGTCAGGGGTGACGAGAATGTGCGAGGGGCGCCGGGGCGGCCGCTGACGAGGCGGTCAGCGGAAACCGCCGACCACTCCCGGGCTGTCGTAGCCGGACATCCCCGGGGGCAGGGTGTGGGGGCCGGTCGGCGCCATGTGGTCGCGGCCGATGTCGGTCAGCTCGAACCAGGCGATCATGTCGCGTCCGGGAGCTCGTCCCCCGATCGCGGCCCAGGTGGTGCCGATGTGCTCGACCACCTCGGCGGTGCTGAGCGTCCAGGCGGTGAAGCGCCTCTCGGTGACGAAACCGGCGCGCAGCTCGCCGCGGGCGAGCATCCGGGCCAGCAGCAGGGTGCCGCGCTGCTCGAACTCCTCGTCACGCAAAGCACCGGTGGCGGCGAGCGCCTCGACCACGTGGCCGGGGTGCAGCCATGCCCTCCGGGCGATCTGCAGGAGCCGGTGCTCGATCGTGCTCGCCCGGGAGGCGGCATGCTCGGCGAGGCTCTCGGCGGTGGCGAAGCGGGGCGGACCGGGCGGCGTCGCGGACAGCTCCCCCTTCTCATCACAGGCGAGCTGCGCCCCGCGGGGGCCCTGCAGACGCCAGGGGGCGAGGGTCGACAGCCCGAGCGGTGCCGAGGCCCCGGCAGCGGTCGCGGTCACGTGCAACCGCCCTCGCGGATGCAGCGCGGCGTGCGTGATCGAGGCGCCCAGCAGCCGCGGATCGCGCAGCCCGACGGCGGCGTGACCGGCAGTTCCACGTCGGTCGGGGTGGTCGAGCAGTTGGATCCGGGAATGCAGCACCCAGCCGCGTGCGGTGATGGTCCAGGTGCCGCGTGCGGCGACCCGGGTGTGGATGATCGACTGTCCGCACAGCTCATCCAGCAGGGGGCGCCCCTGGGGGCGGTCACGGCCGGTGACGAAGGAGAACATCCGCTCATCCTCGCCCATGCCCGCGAAGTGACTGACCGGTCTTCGCAATCCGGTGGCCCGGGAGCCGGCGCGTCTAGACTGAACAGATGCCCCACACCACCAGCCGCGCCCCGGATCCCCGCCCGGCGCGGACCAAGGCGGCGATCTTCGCCGCCGCCCGTGACCTCACCGGTCAGGACGGTGAGGTCACCGTCAATGCCCTGGCCAAGCGCGCCGGGATCAGCCGCGCCGCCTTCTACAGCCATTTCGGGGGGCTGGACGATCTGATGGGCGCGATGCTCGGTCAGATGTTCGACGTGCAGGAAGCGCGCGCAGTCGAGCTGGCCGCCGACGGGCGGTCCACTCAGGACATGGTCCAGGCCGCCGCCGCGACCATGGTCGCCTACGTGGTCCGCCATCATGCCTTCCTGCGCGGCGCGCTGGACTGGAAGTTCTCCCACCACACCTATCTGATCCTGGTCGAGACCCTGTCTGATCTGCATGTGGTCGCCCTGGAGCGGATCGGCGACGAGGTGCCCGCGCATCTGGACATCGAGCGCACCGCCCGGTTCTTCGCGGGTGGCACCTTGGACCTGCTCATCCAGTGGCTCGTGGCCACCGAGCAGGACGCCCGGGAGGGGAGGGAGCCCGACGAGCAGGGCCTGACCGAAGATCTGCTGCGGCTGATGCCCAGCTGGTACACGGGCCTGCGCCCGGAGGACCCGATCCCGGACGATCTGGTCATGGACGAACTGTTCGCGGAGGGGCCCCTGCCCGAGGCCTGATCGACCCGCGGGCCGATCGGTGCTCTCGCGGTCAGCAGTCCCGGGCCAGGCGCAGCAGCACCCGCGCCCCGAAGCGCACCGCGTCCACCGGGACCCGCTCGTCGACCCCGTGGAACAGGGGCGCGAAGTCGAGATCCGCGGGCAGCTGCAGCGGCACGAACCCGTACCCCGAGATGCCCAGGCTGGACAGCGGCTTGTTGTCGGTCCCGGCGCTGAGGCAGTAGGGCAGCACATGTGCGCCGGGGTCCTCGGCCTGGAGGGAACTGGTCATCGCCTCGATCAGGGCCCCTTCGCGCGGGGAATCGACCGAGACGCCGATGTGGTCCATCACCACCTCGACGTGCTCACCGGTCAGCTCGTCCAGCAGGGCCAGCAGCTCCTCCTGGTGGCCGGGCAGGAACCGCAGGTCGAAGCTCGCCTCGGCGGTCTGCGGGATGACGTTGGACATGTAGCCGGCATCCAGTTTGGTCATGTTCACCGAGTCCCGCAGGGTGCCGGTGACGAACTGGCGCGCGCCGCCCATCAGCGGCAGGAAGGACTCGATGTCGTCCTCGTCCCAGCCGATGCCGGTGATCTCGGTGACGCGGTCGAACAGGGCCCGCACGCTGGCGACGTACTCGATCGGGAAGTGGTGCTCGTCGATCGCGGCGATCGCCCGGGCCAGCAGCACGATGGCGTTCTCGTCGTTGGGGACCGAGCCGTGGCCCGCGCGGCCGGTGGCCCGCAGCCTTCCCCAGCCCAGCCCCTTCTCCGCGGTCTGCACCAGGTAGGCGCGCACGTCCGCGTCCGTGTCCTTCTCTGGCAGGGTGATGGAGTAACCGCCCACCTCGCTGACCGCCTCGGTCATGCCCTCGAAGAGCTCGGGATGGTTCTGGACCATCCACTGGGCGCCCCAGACCGCCCCGTTCTCCTCATCAGCGAAGAAGGCGAACAGCAGATCGCGGGGCGGCTTCTGGCCGGTGCGCGCCAGATGACGGGCCAGCGCCAGGATCATGGCGACCATGTCCTTCATGTCCACCGCGCCGCGGCCGTAGATCATGCCGTCGTGGATCTCGGCGGCGAAGGGGTCGACCGACCAGTCCTCGGCTTGGGCGGGCACGACGTCCAGGTGACCATGGATGATCAGGCCCCCTCGTTGGCGATCCTCTCCGGCCATGCGCACGAACACGCTGGGCCGCCCGGGGTGGGACTCGATCACCAGCGGGTCCAGGCCCACCTCGCGCAGCAGCCTCACCACGTGCTCCGCGGCCTCCGTCTCGCCCCTGCCCCAGGTGGCCGGGTCGTTGCCGCCGTAGTTGGTGGTGTCGATGCGGATCAGTTCGCGGGTGAAGCGGACCGCCTCCTCCTGCAGAAGCTCGAGCTCGTCGGCAGTCGGTTCAGCGATCGGCATGCGTGGTTCCTCCTCGGGTCGGTGGGCCCACCGTAGCCGGACGTGGCGACGGCGCGGGCGCTTCGTTCAGAAAGCGTCCGCGCCGTCGGGGCGGCTCGGCCCGGCGCCTCTCAGCGCAGCGGGAGGCGGCTCGGTCCCAGGCCGGGATCAGGCGTTCTCGCCCTCGAGGTGGGCGCGCATGAACCACTGGAACTTCTCGAGCTCGGCGGTCTGGCCGATCAGCATGTCCTCGGTCATGGGGTCGAGCTCGCCGGTCAGCGTGATGGCCTTGCGGTTGGAGGCGATCACGCCGTTGTAGACCTCGTCCAGCGCCCGCAGGTGGTCCTGCGAGTCGGCCTTGCCCAGGGCGTAGTCCGACCAGCTGCGATCGCTGACCAGACGGCCCGGGGTGCCCACCGGCGAGGCGCCGAGCTGGGCGATCCGCTCGGCGATGTCATCGGCGTAGCCGCGCACGAGATCGACCTGCGGGTCGAGCATCTCGTGGACCGCGATGAAGCGGGAGCCGGTGACGTTCCAGTGGGCGTGCTTGAGCGTCAGGTGCAGGTCGTTCATCGCATGCAGGCGGTCCTGCAGGGATTCCACCAGGCGCCGGGAATCGTCGGAGCCGAGTCCGGGAATGGTGTATGCGAGGTCAGCCATGTCATCTCCTTGAGAGGGGTCGTCGAGTAATTGTTCTCAACAATAGCAACGATGTCGTGAGAGGCAATGTTCCCGATATCCGTGCAGTTCACGACACGCAGGGCAGGCTTACCTGATTCGACTTCCTGGCGAGCGGGAAGGCATGCCTGGCCTTCTGGAAATAGGCATGTCCGGCGTTTCGGAATAATTTCCTCGGGGCTCTGAGCTTCCCTCCGCGAGCATAAGCCTCACCTGCTGTGCGGGCCAAGGGGAAGGCCGGGCCGGTCGGTCGGATCCGACCGGGAGGCCCGGCATCGGCCCGCGGCGCAGCAGGTGCTCGCCCGGGGCCTCCGTACGATGGGGACGTGCTGCCGACGCCGACGAAGGAGGCGCTCGATGAGACCGCTGGCCGCCCTGCGAGATCGCTTCACCCATGTTCCTGCCGCCGTGCTGCGCCGCTCCGAGTCCGGGGCGGCCCGGGCTGCCGTGATCGATGATGTGCGCGCGGTGTTCCCCGACGTGCCCCGTGATGCGGGTCCCGAGCGTCTGATCCGCCATGCCCGTCGGCTGGTGCTGGCCGCCGCCCGGGACGAGTTCGCCCGGGAGGGCGTGGAGCTGGTCGACCTTCCCGAGGGCTGGGGTCGCGCCGAGCTGCGGCGGGCCGACCTCGCCGGTGAGGAGGCCTTCCGAGGCTTCGTCGAGGAGGTCATCGGCGCGCTGGACATCGTGCCCAGCCCCCTCGAGAAGGACGACGCGCTGGAGCTGCGGGACGGACCGTACTCCGCCGACCGTTACGGTCTGTCCCTCGAGGCCAGTGCGGATCTGGCCTCGTACCTGCTCTCGCGGGCCTGGATGCTGATGGCGCTGGAGCTGGTGGAGGAGCTCGAGGGGGAGGCAGCGGCGGGGTCGCCCGGCCGTCGCGCGCTGCCGGCCGACACCGAGCCGGCGCCGCGCGATGAGCAGGAGTTCTTCGAGGCCCAGGCAGCCGCTATCCGTGAGGAGGTCCGGGCCCGCCTGGTGCGCATGGTCCGGGTGCCGCTCGAGCTGCGCGCCGCGCTCGATCGCCACGCGCGCCTGGAGGGCGACGCGGCGGCGGACGATCGGGCGGGCGTCGGCGGGGATCCCGTCGGCCGCCGGGCCGGGGCGCCCGGCCCGGGGGCCGCGGGACACTCGAAGCGTGCCCGCGAGGACCTCGCCAAGAAGGCGTCGGCGGCCTTCGAGCTCGCACAGTCCGAGGTGGGGCGCACCGCCTTCGGCATGTTGCGCAGCGGCGCCGAGAGGGCCTACGGGGCCTACGGCAGGCGCACCGAGGTCGACGGCACCCCCGGCGAGGAGCCGGACCATCGCGAACCATGAGCGGTATCCCGGCCCCGACGGCTTTCGGGCCGGCCCGCGGGGCCGGCATGTCGGGGCCGACGGCCCGGACGAGTGAGCGCGGTCAGAGTCCTGCCTTCTGCGCGAGCTGACGCTTGATGCGCGCCAGCATCCCGGCCATGCCGTTCAGCCGCAGGGGGCTGACCACCTTCGCCAGGCCCAGCTGCCCGGTGACCGAGTCGGGGGTGTCCAGCACCTCGCCCACGGCGCGCCCGTCCAGGGCCTCGGCCAGGATCGAGGCGAAGCCGCGGGTGGTGGGCGCCTCGGGAGGAGCGGAGAAGAACAGGCGGGCGGTGGCCTCGCGTCCCGCGCCCTCCACCTCGGTGATCAGGAAGATCGGGGACTGGCACTCCGGGACCGGTTCGAGCAGCTCGGGATGCTCCGCATAGCGCTCGGGCAGCTCCGGCAGGGAGTTCGCGAACTCCAGCAGCAGCTGCAGGCGGTCCTTGTCGCCCAGGGCGTGGAAGTCCTCGGCGATCTCCTGGAAGCCCTCCGGCATCGCCGACTGGTCGGACGTGGTCGTGCTCGCGGTCATCGGCCGGGGACCTCACCGGGCTCGGTGCCGACGGCGATGGGCAGTCGCACGGCGTTGCCCCACTCTGTCCACGAGCCGTCGTAGTTGCGCACGTCCTCGAAGCCCAGCAGGTACTTCAGGGCGAACCAGGTGTGGGCGGAGCGCTCGCCGATGCGGCAGTAGGCGATCACCGGCTGTGCGGGATCGAAGCCGAGCTCGCCGGGGTAGATCGCCTCGAGCTCGGCGCGCGAGCGGAAACGGCCGTCCTCGGCGGCGGCGCGGGCCCAGGGCACGGAGTGCGCGGTGGGGATGTGCCCGCCGCGCACGGTGCCCTCCTGCGGGTAGTCGGGCATGTGGGTGCGCTCGCCGGTGTACTCCTGCGGGGAGCGCACGTCGACCAGCTGGCCGCCCAGGAAGTCCAGCACCTCCTCGCGGAAGGCGCGGATCGGGGCGTCGTTGCGCTCGGTGACCGGGTACCCGGAGCCCGAGGGCACCTCGGCCACGGTCGCGACGTCGGTGGTCATCTCGCGTCCCTCGGCCTCCCAGGCCGCGCGGCCGCCGTCCAGCAGGCGCACGTCGGGGTGGCCGAACAGCTCGAACACCCACAGGGCGTAGGCGGCCCACCAGTTCGACTTGTCGCCGTAGATCACGACGGTGGTGTCGCGGGAGATCCCGGAGGCGTCCATCAGCTTCGCGAAGCCCTCGGCGTCGACGTAGTCGCGGGAGACGGGATCGTTGAGGTCCAGGTGCCAATCGATCTTGACCGCTCCGGGGATGTGCCCGGTCTCGTACAGCAGCACGTCCTCGTCGGATTCCACCACCGCCAGATCACCGGAGCCGACAGCGCCGAGGTGTTCGGCCAGCCACTCGGTGGTCACCAGCTTCTCGGGATGAGCGTAGTCCTGCAGGGCGGGAGCGGGATCGTGCGGAACAGGCATCAGGTCACCTCTCGGGGAGCGGTCGGCGCGAGCGCGGCCGGGCCGGGCCCGGTATCCAGGGCCCGAGGGGCGGCGCGCGGGTGCGCTGCGGACGCCATCCAGTCTGTCACCTGCCTGCTGACAGTGGGGAGGGGGTGTGTCCGCATGAACACTCGTGACGGAGGGCGCGGTGGTGGCCGTCCGGTTCGTGAGGCTCAGTACGCGTAGGCCTCGAACTCCTCGCGGATCCGCTCATGGTCGGCGCCGACGCTCAGCAGCACCTGCAGCAGCAGCCGCGCCTTCTGCGGCGGCAGGGCACCGGCCATGACGGCCCCGTTCTCGATCAGGTCGACCTCGCTGCCGGGGTAGTCGTAGTGACGGGTCGAGGTGCCGCCGGTGGCCACCCGCGTGGCCACCACCACCGGGACTCCGTCGGAGATCAGGCGGGCGACCCGGGGGACCGCGGCGGCCGACACATGGCCCATCCCCACACCGGCGATCACCAGGCCGTCGAGGCTGTCTGCGGGCAGGCCGTCGAGCAGGGACAGGTCCTCGCCCAGACCGGCCACGATCGTCGCCACCCTGGGCAGGGAGTTGGGCATGATGCCCTCGATCTGCGCGCTCGGCTCCAGCGGCAGGTACAGCAGGCGCAGATCCTCCTCGCCCACCAGCGCCATCGGTCCCGAGGGCTCCGAGGCGAAGGCATCGACCGAACGGGAGGAGGTCTTGGTGACTCGGTCGGCCGGGTGCACCATCGCGTCGAACACCGCCAGCACACCCAGACCGCGGGCGGAGGGGGCCGCCGCCGTGCGCACCGCATCGCGCAGGTTGCCGGGCCCGTCGGCCCCCGGGGCGTTCGCCGGGCGCATCGCCCCCGTCAGCACCAGCGGCTGCTCCCGGTCCCACCAGCGGTTGAGCAGGAAGGCCGACTCCTCGAGGGTGTCGGTGCCGTGGGTCAGGACCACTCCGGCCGCGCCCCCGTCGACCGCCCTGCGGGCCCGCACCAGGACCTCGCGCAGGTGGTAGGGCCGCAGGGAGCTGGAGCCGACGTTGGCGATCTCCTCGTGCGTGATGGCGACCGCGTCGATCAGGGTGCGGGCCAGGTCACCGCCGGTCGAGGTGTCCGGGGCGGCGCGCAGCCCGGTCTCGTCCTGCTTCATGAAGATGGTCCCGCCCAGCGACAGCAGCACCACGTGGGCGCGCGGGGGGCCGGGGACGGCCGAGGAGTCGTAGGGCAGGTCGCGGTCGGGCGCCGACTGGACCGGGATCGGCGAGGTGGGGGTGCCGGTCGTCTCAGGAGAGCTCATGCCGGATCGGCCTCCTGGCCGGGGCGGGAGGCGACGGCGGGGGTGACCGCGGTCAGCTGGGCGGCAGAGGTGGCCATCGGGGCTCCTTCGTCGAGAGGTCGTCGACCCGGTCATCGCGGGCGGTGAGGAACACTGTGCCAGCCGCGGGCCCTGCGTGCCATCACGTCACGGCTGCCGGGCCCGGTGGGCGGCGGCGGACGGTCTCCGGTGCAGCCGCACGATCACTTCGGCGTGCTCGGTGTGCGGGAACATGTCCACGAACCGACCCGCCCCGATCCGCAGCGAGGGCATGGCCGCCAGGTCCGCGGCGAGCGTGGCGGGGTTGCAGCTGGAGTAGATGACGTCCGGGACCGCGGAGTCCTCGAGCCACTGGGCGAGCTCGGGGCCGATGCCGCGGCGGGGAGGGTTCACGATCACCACCTGGGGCGGGCCGTCGCCTGCGGATTCACGGATCGCCCAGGAGGTCGCGTCCTCGACCAGGAAGGTGGCCGGGATCTGCTGGGTCCTCGCGGCCTCACGGGCCCCGGTGATCGCCTGCGCGGAGACCTCGACCCCGGTGACCTGCGCCGCGGGGACGGCGCGGGCGGCGTGCAGGGCCAGGCCGCCGAGTCCGCAGTAGAGGTCCCAGATGCGCGGTGGCCCCGGTGCGACCTCCGCGGTCCGCGCCTCCCACCCCTCGGCGAGCTCCGCGATCCACGTCGCGGCCTGGCGGTACAGCTCGCCGGCGACCTCCGTGTTGGTCTGCAGGAAGGACTGCGGGCGGGCGAACAGGGTCACGTCCCCGGTGCGCACGGCGATCGACTCGGCCCCGGCCAGGTGGATCTCCTGCTCGCCCTCGACCTGGGGGGTGTGCTCGGGGTGGATGTTCGCGGTGACCGCCACCACCGAGGGGTGCGCGGACAGCAGGCCGGGCAGGTGCTCGCGGATCCGCTCCAACGCCCTGGTGGTGCGCAGCACCAGGCGCAGCAGATGCTCCCCGTCGGGGGAGGCCGTGACCAGGACGTTCTTGATCTCGCCGCGGCGGCGGGCCACGTCGTAGGGCGGCACCTGGGCCCGGCGGATCAGCGCTTTGGCGCCCTCGAGGACCTCTTCGACGCCTCCGGGGTACAGCGGGCAGTCGCACAGATCCGCGGTGCACCCCTCCCTCACCTGCCCCGGCAGGCCCAGGATCGGGGACTGCGCCGTGCCCGCCACGGCCATCTTGGCCCGGGCACGGAACCCCGCCTCGGGGCCCAGGATCGGCTCCTGCCAGACCATGCCCTCACGCGCGTACGGGGCCAGAAGAGCTTCGATGCGGGAGCGGCCGGCGGCGATCTGGTGCGGGTGCGGGAGGCCCAGCAGGGTGCACGATCTGCACTCGCCGGACTCGAAATGATGGCACCGCACCCCAGGAGTCTACGAGCCGGCGCGCTGTGCAGGGAGCCGGCGCGACCAGCTGATCGAGCTGGACCTGCCCGGCGTCGGCCCCGTGCTGCTCACCCTGAGCTGCCGGTGTCCCGGATCGACCGTCTCCATCTGCGCAGCGGCGAGGTGGTGCGCATCGATTCCCTCGATCCTCCCGGGGCGGGCGTCCCGCGCCGCCCGGTTCCCGGGGTCAGGAGAACCACTCGGTGGGCGGCCCCAGGGACAGCAGCACGGAGAACACGATCGCGACCGCGATCAGCGTGATCACCCCGGCCAGCAGCGGCCGGCGCAGGGCCAGGCCCACGATCCGCTCGGGCGCGGTGCGGCCCGCCTCCTCGCGCAGCCGCCAGGAGACGCCCAGCAGCCCGCGGCGCAGGGCGGAGCGTTCGAAGGGCACGGTCAGGTACGGGATGATCGCCGATCCCAGGCCCAGCAGCAGATCACGCAGGCTCCAGCGCTGATCGACGGCGACCAGCACCGTGACCACGGCATAGGACAGGAAGGTGAAGCCGTGCAGCCCGCCCCCGATGCGCACCAGCCACTCTCCGGCCTCCAGCACGTACTTCACGAACATCCCGGCCAGCAGCAGGGTCCAGGTGACCCACTCGGCCAGGGCCAGTGCCCGGTAGAGGCGCGACGGGGTCGAGATCAGGCGCATGGTTCCCTCGGTTTCGTGGCAGGACGTCCACTCCATGCTCGCAAGGGAACCTGATCCTCGCCCGAAGCCGGACCCCCACCCTTCGCTGACCGCTCATCGACCATCGGAGGACGCGGCTTCCCGGCGACGTTGTGAGGATGGGGCGATGAGCACCACGACCACGATCCCCGGAGAGCTCTTCCTGCTGCTGACCGATGAGGCCGGACGACAGGCCACCTCGTTCCGCAGACAGGCACTGGCTGCGGCGGCGATCGCGGAGCTGCTGCTGCGCGAGCGGATCGCGCTGTCCGAGCGGCGCAACCCGGACGTAGAGATCGTGGATCCGAGCCCGACGGGGGAGCCGGCCCTGGACCGGTCCCTCGCGGCGCTGGCGGAGGTGCGCCGCCCCCGGCTCCAGTCCGTGATCTCCCATCGGAGGATGGACCTGACCGAGGTGCTCGGGGAGGAGCTCGCCACCGCCGGGGCGGTCTCCCGCACCCAGGGCTGGTTCACGACCCGCTGGCCGACCGAGGACCCCTCGATCGAGAACGCCCTGCGGGCCCGCCTGGTCGGTTCGCTGCGTGACTCGTCCCGGGCCAGCCTCCAGGACGGGATCATCCTCGAGCTGCTGCGGTCCCTGCGGATCGCCCACCGGATCCTCAAGAGTGACCTCGATGGCATGAGGCGTCGCGAGGTCGACCAGGCCATCAAGGCCCTCGCGGTGGACCACCCCGCCGCGCAGGCCCTCAGGCGGGCCATGGATTCCATGACCGCGGCGATGGCCGGGGCCACCGGCGGTGCGGCGGGCGGCGGGAGCTGAGAACTCCCGGGGCTCAGCGCCTCGGGCTCAGCGCCGTGTCGCCCGGGTGGTGCGCGCGGTGGCCGGGGCCGTCCACGGGTCCTCGGGCCACGGGTGCTTCGGGTACCTGCCGCGCATCTCCTTGCGCACCTGCTGGTACGAGCCGTCCCAGAAGGAGCGCAGGTCATCGGTGACCGCGAGGGGCCGACGGGCCGGTGACAGCAGGTGGAACAGCACCGGCACCCGCCCGTCCACCAGGCGAGGCGTCTCCGCCAGCCCGAACAGCTCCTGCAGTTTGACCGCCACCACCGGCCTGCCCTCCGGGTCGCCCGGCTCCGGGTAGTCGATGCGCGCGGTCGAACCCGAGGGGACCGCCAGCCGCTCGGGCGCCAGCTCCTCGAGGCGCGAGGCCTCCGGCCAGGGCAGCAGCAGGCGCAGCCCGGAGGCGAGGTCGATCTGATCCAGACGGGTGGTCCGGTGGGAGACCTGTGGGGCCAGCCAGGTCTCCAGCCCGGTCAGCAGGGACTCCTCGTCCATCGCCGGCCACGGGGCACCCAGTTCGCGATGCAGCAGGCCCAGCCGGGCCCGCAGCGAGCGTGCCGAGGCGGAGGGGCTCAGCGCCTCCAGACCGCGCGAGCGGACCTGGGCGAGCACGGCGGGGACGGTGTCCTCCGCCGTGGCGGTCACCGGGGTGGAGGTCAGCTCGATCGCTCCCAGCCGGCGCACCTCACGAACCCGCACCGCGGCGCCATCCAGGGTGGCGCAGCGCTCGGCGACCAGCAGGGCCCGCCCGGTGCCGAGCGCATCCTCCTCCTCGAGCGGGGCCGCGGCGCGGATCACCGCGCCGGTGCCGTCGGCCGCGCGTCCGGCCGCCCGCTGCACCTCCCACACCAGCAGCCACGGACTGCCCAGCAGGCTGCTTCCCTCGGGCAGCGCCGCCCGGGTCCCGGAGGCCAGCAGGTAGGAGCGGGAGCCCTCGGCGGTGCGACGGGCGATCCGTTCCGGCCGCGCCAGCGCCAGCACCGCCCCCATCTCGGAGGCGGAATCCCCGGCGGATGCTCCTGAGCCCCCGGTGGTGCCCGAGGCGCGCGGGCTCGCTGGATCGTCGGCGCGCCCAGCCGCGATCCGCGTCAGGCGTTCGGTCTCCCGCTTCCACCGGGCAGCACTGTCCCCGCGGCCCTCTCGCAGCTCCCGCAGCAGCCGCGGCAGGTCCGCGCCGAGGGGACGGTGGTCATCGGAGACGGCCGCGACGATCTCCGCCGCCCGCCGGGCCGTGTCCCCGCCCTGCAGCCGGCGGGCCCCGTCCAGCAGGGCGCGCGCCTCTCGCGCCCCGACGGGCAGCTGCGCCACCCGGGTGCCCGAGGGCGTCGGACGTCCCTGGTCATCGACCAGACCCAGTGAGCGCAGGGTGGCCTCGGCGGCCTCGATCTCGGCGCGCGGCGGAGGGGTGAGCAGCGCCAGGCCCTCGCCGCGCGGGGTCCCCCAGCAGGCGAGCACCAGCGCCGCATCGGTGAGGTCGGCGGCGGTGATCTGGGCGGGGGCCTGGGCGGGCATCCCCGCCAGATCGGACTCGGCGAAGGCCCGCACCGCCCGTCCCGGTCCCAGCCGTGCGGCCCGGCCGGCCCGCTGCTGGGCCGAGGCGCGCGAGGCCGAGACCGTCACCAGACCGGACATGTCCCGGCCACGGTCGCGCCGCACCTCGCGGGACAGGCCCGCATCGACCACCAGGTGCACTCCGGGCACGGTCAGCGAGGACTCGGCGATGGCGGTGGAGACCACGATCCGCGGCGGGTCCCCGGGGCGCCCCCCGGAGGTGGCACGGTCCTGGGCGCTCGCCGGCAGACGCCCGTGCAGCGCCAGCACCTCGGTCCCCTCCACCTGTCGGCTGATCCGTGCGACCAGCTCGTCGACCTCCCTCGCCCCGGGCACGAACACCAGGGCGTCGCACCCCGCCTCGGCCTGAGCGCGAGCGCTCACCCGCGCCAGGTGATCCAGGTACTCCCGGGTGACGCCTCTTTCGTCCATCCGCGGGGCGGGCGAGGGGGCATGGTCGATGGCGAGCTCGTGCAGGGCCGAGGGGATGTGCACCATGGCGGCGCCACCCAGCAGTGCGGCCACCGCCTCCGCGTCCACCGTCGCCGACATCGCCCCCACCAGCAGGTCCTCGCGCAGACTGCGCAGCTCGGCGAGCATGCCCAGCAACAGATCCGTGTCCAGGGAGCGCTCGTGGACCTCATCCAGCAGCACCGCCGAGACCCCGGTCAGCTCCGGGTCGTTCATCAGGCGCCGCAGCAGCACGCCGGGGGTCAGCAGCTCCAGCCGCGTGGCCTTCCCGACCGACCGCTGCCCCCGCACGGTGAAGCCGACCGGGCCGCTCAGCTCGCTGCCGTCCAGCGCGGCGATCCGGCGGGCCGCGGCACGCACGGCGATCCGGCGCGGCTGGGTGACCAGGGTCCGTCCGGCCCCTGCGGGGCCGTCCGCGTCTGCGCGCGCCTGATGGATCACGTCGGCCACCAGCGGTGGCACGAAGGTGGTCTTGCCCGTACCCGGGGGAGCGGTGACCACCATCGCTCCGCTGCGGGCGGCGGCGGTCAGCTCTTGCCGGGCCGCAGCGACGGGCAGCCCCGCGCCGATGGCGTCGAGGTCGAAACGGTGGGCAGGCATGGCACCATGATGCCGCCCGCCGGTACAGGTGCCCGTCGGCTGCTCAGTCGACCAGATCGAAGCCCACCTGGTCGGAATCGGAGCAGACGCTGGTGATCGAGATGGTCCACAGATCGATGGTCACGCTCTCCCCGATGGTGGCGTCCTCGATGGGGCGCGCCTCCCCGGAGCCGATCGTGGCGGTGAGCTGGGCATGGTCGTCCTCGATCCCGGCAAGTTCGATGGTCAGGGTCTCCCCGGCCCGCTCGGGCAGCTCCGGCTGCGCCGGATCACCGCCCGACTCGGCCAGATGGGCGCCCTCGCCGGTGCAGGGGGCGGGCGCCTCGAACTCCTCCGGTGCCGGGGTGACCGGATAGGGATCTGCCGGCACGGTGGCCGCCGTGCTGCCGCCGTCGTCGGAGGCCCCGCCCTCGTCCGTGCCGCCTCCCTGATCGGAGGCGCCGCCCGCATCGGAGGCCTCCGGTGCCTCGTTGGGGGAGGGCCCGGCCTCCTGCTCGCCGCCGCAGCCGGCGGCCAGCAGGGTCAGGGTCAGGAGCGCCCCGGCCAGGCGGGCACGGGCAGGGCGGGGCGGGCGGAAGCGATGCGACACGCGGGGACCTCCACGGGATGGGGAGTGGGAACGGTCGGAGAACGACGCCCACGCTAGCGGACCTCACCCACCACCTCGTGCCACCATCGAGGGCGAGGACCGAGACCACCGGAGGCAGAGATCATGACAGGCAGCCCGCGCCGCCCCACCCCGAAGGCGCTGGCGGGCCGCCAGGACCCGGCCCTGAGGGTCACCCCGGTCGACTACCGGGCCGTCCCTCGGCCACCGGCCGTCGACAGCCGCGACCGCGGGAGCGACAGAGGTGACCGCGGGGACGACAGCGGTCCCGGCCAGCCTTCGGGCCGGCTGCCACCCCCTCGGTCCCGCGGCCGACCTCGAAGCCGGCCGCGCACCGTCGAACTGCCCCGGCCCGCCCCCGCTGCTCCGGCCGATGCCGTCCACACCCTGGATGCCGAGGACCCGCGGCCCCGGCCTCGGCCGCTGCGCCTGGACGCGGGGGAGCTGCGCACGGTCGGAGTAGAGCAGGTGATCGACGAGCAGGTGGTCCACACCGTCGCCGATCCCGAGGACGCCTGGACGGCTGACGCCGGCAACAGCGATCACTTCCTGCGCGGCGAGCTGGTGGTGCAGGTCCGACGCACGGACAACGCGGTGATCGGGGTCTTCTCCGCTCGGTACGCCCTGTCGGTGCGTCCCGAGGACCACCAGCCGGCGCTGGACATCGCCGAGACGGCGGCGGGGCCGGGCGTCCGCGGAGGGCGCGGCACCCGGCATCCCACCACGCGCCGGGAGCTGCTGCGGCGGATGGAGGAGGCCGGCTTCGTGGTCACCGCAGGGTCCACGCACGGCCGGGTCAGCCATCCCGATCACCCCGGCCTGTTCGTGCCCTTCGCCTCGACACCCTCGGATCGGCGCTTCACCCGTCACGCGGTGGCCCAGATCCGGCGCGTGTTCGGTATCGACCTGCGCCGCTGACCGTTGCACATCACTCCCCGGGGCTGCCGACCGGCATGGGGACAGCGAGCGGGACCGCTGTGGCGACCGCGGCAGGGACAGCGCCCCGCGCAGGGACAGCGCCCGCCGCAGGGCCAGCGGGCAAAAAGGTGCCCCGGTCCGTCCCCACGGACCGGGGCCATCCCTTTCCCCCGCGTCCCGGATGTGTGGGTTCTGCCTCCTCCTCAGTCAGCAGGCCCTCCGGTGACGCGTTGAGACCAGTGAACCCCGGCTCCCGGTAAAACCTCTGAAGTGCGCCTGGTCGTTCCCTGGATATGCCGGCGTTCAGGCCCGGGTGCTGGCGATCAGGGATCCGGGGAGGGCCGCGTGTCCAGCACGGACAAGGACGTGTGCCCCAGCGCCCGCAGCAGCTGCACCAGCCGGTTATAGGCGATGGTGCCCGCTACCGCCCGCATCACCAGGACGTCGTCGGAGAGGGCCGGGCTGCCCTCGCCGTCCGGGGTGGGCAGACCTCGCATCCAGGCCACGTCCGCGCGAGCGATCTCCGCCATCGGCTCCGCGTAGCGCTGCAGCATCGAGGTATGGGTCGGCGCTCCCCAGGAGTCCAGTGAGCGCAGCAGGTGATCCAGCGCCCGCCGAGGTGCGGAATCCACGTCCGGCCAGCCCAGGTGCTCCAGCAGGGGAGCGATCGAAGGGTGCTCGCCGGGCCGTTCTCCGGGCTCCTCGCCGCGGTCATCGCCGGCCCCGGCCTGCTCCGCCTGCTCTGCTGGGCTCTCCGGGTCCTCCGGGTCCTCGAGTCCCTCGAGGCCGAGGGCGATGATCTGCGCGGCGGCGAGGGCATGGATCACCGGCTGCTCGGGATCGTCCAGGATCGCGGCCAGTCGGGCGATGCGGGCGATCGGGGCGTCAGCGACCTCCCGGAGGACCTGGATCAGCTGCAGCCGCTCGAGATGAGCCTGTCCGTACTCCTGCCGGGTGGCGGTCACCCGTTCCCCGGGTGGCAGCAGGCCCTCTCGCCGGTAGTACTTGATCGAGGCGACCGTGGTCCCGCTCGCAGCGGCCAGTTCGCTCAGGAGCATGGCGATTCCTCTCCGGGCCTCTTCGGATCCCTCAGATAGCGCGGCGACCTGTAACTATCTTGATGGCGGCGCAGTGGATAGCACCGCTATCGTGCCGGGCATGGATGCCTTCACGCCAGTGGTCACCCTCCATGCTGTGGCCGCCACCTACGTGCTCCTGCTGGGGCCGCTGCAGATCCTGCGGCGACGCCGGGACCTCGCCCACCGGATCGTCGGGTTGAGCTGGCTGATAGCGATGGTCACGGTCTGCCTCTCCAGCTTCTGGATCGCGCCCGACGGCTTTTCCTGGCTGCACGGCCTGTCGATCTGGACGCTGGTGTGCATGGTCGCGGCGATCGGCGGGATCCGGCGCGGGAACGTCCCGGTCCACCGCGGCTTCATGATCGGCTCCTACCTGGGGACCCTGATGGCCTTCGCCTTCGCCGCCCTGGTCCCGGCGCGGCTGATCCCGCAGCTGCTGAACAGCCGGCCGCTGATCGCCGTGGTCACGGTGGCCGCTGTCGGCGCGGTGGCGGCGATCTTCCACTTGGCCACCGTGCGTGTCACCGCCGCCGGGAAACCACGGCGCCCGGCGACGGTCGTGGTGAGGGATCAGTCGATCGGGAGGGTCACCTCCTGACCGGCGGTGCCCGCGGTGTCGGTGTAGCTGACCTCGGTGATCTGCGTGCCGGAGGGGATATCGGCGTAGACCATCGCGGTCGCCGTCTCACCGGGGGCGATCTGGGGCCCGGAGGTCGTGAACCGGCCGTAGCGCACGTGATGCCTGTCGCCCTGGTCGTCGTAGAAGGTGAAGTTCTCGCCCGCCAGGCCGATCTCCTCGTCCGCCTCATTGGTCAGTTCGACCTCGGCCCCGAAGAAGGTGCCGTTGACGGGGTCCAAGGGCCCATCGTCGGTCTCGACCCGATCGACCTCCTCGGAGGACGTCACCTTGATCGTCAGCGTGGTCGTGCCCTCTCCGGCGGTGGGGTCATCGGTGGGCTCCCCGGTGGGATCGTCCGCCGGGTCCGCCGAGGACGTCGCCGCGGGGCCCGGGTCGTCGTCGGAGCCGCGCAGCAGCAGCCAGGCGCCCAGCCCGCCGCCAGCGATGACCACCACCAGCAGCAGCGCCACGCCGCAGGCGATCGCGATCCACATCCCCGTGCGGCTCTTCGTCGCACGGGGTGGCGGAGCCCCATAGGGCGATCCGCCGGCCGGGGACCAGCCCGGACCGCCGGGGTAGCCGCTGCCCGGGCGAGGGCTCGGAGGAGGGGGCGTGTGGTTCATGATTCGATCTCCGACCGTTTGCATTCGTGAATTAGTTCGCTGTCACGGTACCTCTTGCGGGCGCTGCTGTCATGGGGAGAACTCCCCATCGTCCGCGAAGTTCGCGGACCCGTCGGCACGTCGATGTGCCTGTTCCGGGCCCCGGGATGTGAGTCTTGGGGCATGATGTGACAATCTTCTGCACGCTTGATCGCGAAATCGGATCAGAACTTTCCCCAGGAGCCCCGAGGGTGAGGAGCAGGGCGAGAGCGCCCACCTCGCTCATCGAGGGGCGGCGAGGAGCTGTACCACATGTTGAACCGACTCCATGACGCGTTGAGGCTGCGCACCTCACCCGTGATCTTCTTCAGCTCGGCGGCGGTGATCATCGCCTTCGTGCTCGGAACCATCCTGTTCACCGAGCCCCTCGACCGAGCCGTCAGCGGCGCCTCCGAGTGGCTGCTGACCAACCTGGGCTGGTTCTACATCCTCGGCGTGACGATGTTCCTGGCCTTCCTGCTCTTCATCGCCGTCGGACGGTTCGGCCGCGTGAAGCTCGGACCCGACGACGAGCCCCCGGAGCACTCCGGTGGGGCCTGGTTCGCGATGCTGTTCGCCGCCGGCATCGGCTCGATCCTCATGTTCTGGGGCGTGGCCGAACCGGTCAGCCACTTCGGCGACCCGCCGCGCGGGACCGAGCTCGGCATCGAAGCGGGCACCTGGGCCGCCGCCAAGGACGCCATGAACTTCACGTACTACCACTTCACGCTGCACACCTGGACGATCTTCACCCTGCCGGCCCTGTGCTTCGCCTACTTCATCCACAAGCGCAACCTGCCCCCTCGCGTCAGCTCCATCTTCCAGCCGATCCTCGGTGAGGGCATCCACGGCCCGGTCGGCAAGTTCATCGACGTGGTCGCCATCATCGGCACCGTTTTCGGCATCGCCGTCTCCATCGGCCTGGGCACGCTGCAGATCAACGGCGGTCTCAATCAGCTGTTCGGTGTCCCCGAGAACGCGGGCTGGAACCTGATCATCATCGGCGTGGTCTGCGGACTGGCTCTGATCTCCGTCTCCCTCGGTCTGGAGAAGGGCATCAAGGTGCTGTCGAACTTCAACATCGTGGCCGCCGTGCTGCTGATGCTGTTCGTGCTGGTGGCCGGGGGCTCCACGTTGTTCATCCTCAAGGGCACCTTCGAGTCCTTCGGCAGCTATCTCGTGAACCTGCCGGAGCTGGCCCTGTGGAACGACACCTACGCCAACAGCGGCTGGCAGAACACCTGGACGGTCTTCTACTGGGCCTGGACCATCACTTGGTCGCCCTTCGTGGGCATCTTCATCGCCCGCATCTCCAAGGGGCGCACCATCCGTCAGTTCGTCTCCGGCGTGCTGGCGATCCCGGCCGGCTTCTCCGTGATCTGGTTCGGGGTCTTCGGACTGGCCTCGGTCAACATCGAGCTGAACCAGGACGGGGGGCTCGTGGATCGGGTCGTCGACGAAGGGGACGTGCCGGGGGCGCTGTTCGTCTTCCTCGACCACTACCCGGCCGCCTTCATCGTGTCGGTGATCGCGATCATCCTGGTGATCATCTTCTTCGTGACCTCGGTGGACTCCGCGGCGCTGGTCACCGACTCGATGGCCAACGGGCACGAGGATTTCAACCCCTTGGGCCAGCGCATCTTCTGGGGCGTGGCGATCGCGCTGATCACCGCGACGCTGCTGGTGTTCTCGGGCGAAGGCGGCCTGACGGCGCTGCAGTCCACGATCATCCTGGTCGGACTGCCGTTCTTCGTCATGGGCTACTTCCAGATGTATGCGCTGCTGCGGGCGCTCAAGGAGGACGCCGGTGAGCTGCCGCCCGTGCGCACCAGGGAGTGGGCGCAGGTGCTGCCGCCCGAGGAGTTCGAGCGCCGCGAGGAGGACGAGGAGTTCGATACCGAGGAGTACGTGGTCGAGCCGACCTATACCTCCGAGATCCCGGTGCTGCGCGATCCCTACGAGGAGGACGGAGAGGGCGAGAACGGCGGCTTCATGCCGGTGCCCGGCACCCTCCCGGCCCGTACCGGCACCCCCCGGCCCCCGTTGCCGGAGGACGGCCGACCGCAGGGCAGGTGACCGCGACGGACGAGCAGCAGCGGCCGCGAAGCGCACTGCGCCGACACCGGCCTCTGTTGCTCGTCCAGCCTCCTTCTCGCCCCGGGGGCCGCCGCGGCAGCCCAGAAGTCCCTGGCCCGCCGCCGTGAGGATCTGGGACGGTGCAGCGATGACCATGCACAGCATCGAGCACCTCACGCCGCTGGAGAAGTCCCTGCTGATCACCCTCAAGGGGCGGGCGCTGGACAGCACGGCGCGGTCGTCGTTCCTGCACGACGACCTGGCTGCCGAGCTCGCCGACCGGCTCGACCACGACCTCGGCACGGTCTCGCTGGGTCTCGGTGTCCGCGAGGGGATCGTGATCCGCACCAGCATGCTGGATCGAGCGGTCGACGCCTTCGTGCGCACACACCCCGACGCCGTGGTCGTCGAGCTCGGGAGCGGGCTGGAGACCCGGATGTCCCGAATCGATCCGCCGGCGACGGTCGACTGGTTCGATGTCGACCTGCCCGACGTCATCGCGCTGCGCGAGGCCATGATGCCGGTGCGCGAGAACGCCCATCCGGTCGGGGTATCACTGCTGAATCCGCAGTGGACCCAGGCCGTGCCGGCTGACCGGCCGACCATCCTCGTGGCCGACGGGCTGCTCGGCTTCCTCTCCGAGGCGGAGGTCACGAACCTGCTGCGGAGCATCACCGATCACTTCACCGCAGGTGACCTGGTGACCAACGCGTACACGAGGTTCAGCGCCCGCCTCACCGGCCACTACGTCGCCTCGGTCGGCATCCCGAAGGACTACCGGAGCTTCGGTTTCGATGATCCTCGGCACCTCGCCACGCTCGACCCCGCGCTGAGCTTCGTCGAGGAGCAGACCCGCGCCACCGCCCCCGAGCGCAAGCTCCTGAGCCCCACCGCCCGCCTCAACCTGCGTCTGATGGCTCGCTGGCCATCGCTGCTGCGCCATGGCGTCTGGGTGCTCCGCTACCGGTTCTGACCCTCGCCAGCAGCCTCGGTCGGCACCGACACCGACGCCGACGCCGGCGCGAAGGCCGCGGCCCACCCTGCGCCGGCATGCAACCGCGGCCGGGAGGGACTCCAAGGGATCAACCGCTGTTGCCCGAGGCGAGGGCGGGGCTCATGCCTCGACGGCGACGCTGTCGGCCGTCTCAGCGGGGTGCTTGTCGGCGCTGCGCCGGTAATACATCGACAGCATGGCGCCGGAGAGGTTGTGCCAGATGGAGAAGATCGCAGCGGGCAGGGCGGTGGCGGGTGTAAAGGCGCTGGCGGCCAGGGTCGCGGCCAGGCCGGAGTTCTGCATGCCGACCTCGATCGAGGTGGTGCGGGCAGCGCGCACCGGCTGGCGCAGCACCCGGGCGAACCAGAAGCCCAGCAGGTAGCCCAGGCCGTTGTGCAGCACCACGGCCAGCAGCACCAGGGCGCCGGCCGAGACGATCTGCTCGGTGCTGCCGCTGACCACGGCGATCACCACCAGCGAGATGCCGGCGACGCTCACCCACGGCAGGGCGGGCAGGATGCGGGTGACGAGCGGGCCCGCCACCAGGCGGATCACCAGGCCGCCGAGCACGGGGACCAGCACCATCTGCACGATCGACAGCGCCATGTCGCCGGCGGCGACGGGCAGGTAGGAGCCGGCCAGCCACAGGGTGATCAAGGGGGTCAGCAGTGGTGCCAGGAGCGTGGAGATCGAGGTCATCGTCACCGACAGGGCGGTGTCGGCCTTCGCGAGGTAGGTGATGACGTTCGAGGAGGTGCCGCCGGGGGCACTGCCCACCAGGATCACACCCACGGCGAGCTCGGGCGGCAGCTGCAGCAGCACCGCGACCCCCAGGCCCACCAGCGGCATGATCAGGAACTGAGCGATCACGCCGATCAGGATCGGGAGCGGATGCTTGGCCACCCGCGTGAAGTCGGGGACGGTCAGCGTCAGCCCCATCGCGAACATGATGACGCCCAGGAAGATGCTGGTGTAGGGCGCGACGATCTGGCCCGTGTCGGGCAGGAAGAAAGCGAAGGCGGCGGCGGCGAGGATCAGCGCCGGGAACACCGTCACCGCGATCCGCGCGGAGCGGTCCTCGCGAACGGTGGCTGTGGGGGCGGGTGCCGGGGAGCGAGTGGTCATGCGCGCGATCGTACCGCGGTATGAGACGTGGTCCCATGATGTGGACCACGCGTCGATGGCAGGGTCCCGTCGTCGGCGGGATCTCTCTGTCCGCGGGGCCCCGTCGTCGGGAGGAGCCGGACTCAGATCTGCGTCTCGCGCTGCCGGGCCGGCACCGGCCAGTCGTGCACCGGGGCTCCCGAGCCCACCCCGGCCCGGTACAGCTCGGTCATCTCGGCCAGGGCGGAGGCCCGGTCGGCCCCGCGCAGCTCGAGAGAGGTGACCGTGTCGATCTGCCAGCGGGCGCCGTTGCGTCCGGTGCGGGCGCGCTCGGTGAGGATGCCGCCGTAGTGCTTCGCCAGCTTCACGTCGGCGCCCAGCTCGATCAGCCCCTGGACGGCCTGGGGGATCAGCTGCTCGAGCAGCAGGTCGGCCACCCGCACCCGTCCCACGCGCGGCCAGCGCACCCGTGCCTCCAGGCCCCAGCGCGCGCACTGGTGGAAGGACTCGTCGGCCTGCTCGAAGCTCATCCGCGACCACAGCGGACGCCGTTCGTGGACCAGAGCGTGCAGCAGCCCGTAGAAGAACGCGGCGTTGGCGGCCATGTCCACCGCGGTCGGGCCGGCCGGCAGCGGTCGGTTCTCCAGCCGCAGGTGGGGCAGGTCGTCGCCGGGGTCATAGATGGGACGGTTCCAGCGCCACACGGTGCTGTTGTGGAGCATCAGCTCATGCAGCCGCGGGGAGGCGCTCTCGGTCAGCAGCGGTTCCTCGGCCATGTCGCGCGACTCGGGGATCAGCGCGGGGAACAGGCGCACGTTCTCCTCGAACAGGTCGAACATCGAGGTGATCCAGCGCTCGCCGAACCACACCCGGGGCCGCACGCCCTGGGTCGCGTACTCGGGCGGGCGGGCGTCCAGTGCCTGCGCGAAGGTGGGGATACGGCTCTCGTGCCACAGCCGCCGGCCCATCAGGAACGGAGCATTGGCCGCGAGCGCCACCTGCGGGCCGGCCATCGCCTGCGCGGCGTTCCAGGCGTCGGCGAACTGCTCGGGCGGGACCTGCAGGTGCAGCTGCATGGAGGTGCAGGCGGACTCCGGGGCGATGGAGTCGAAGGTGGCGTCCAGGCCCCTGCCCTCGCCGTCGATCCGCAGATGGATCTCCTCACCGCGCGCTTCCAGCACGGAGTTCTCCAGCGCCTCGTAGCGTGCCCCCGGGGCGCGCCAGTCATCGCTGGTGAACAGGTCCTCGGTGATGGTGGGCAGATGGCCGATCGGGATCACCCGCGCACCGCGGCCCTGTGCGGCGGCCTCGGCCTGCCCCACCCGCTCGGCCAGGGTGATCTCCAGGTCACGCAGACCGGATCCGGAGGGGTGGGTGACCGGCAGGTTCGCCTCGAGGTTGAAGCGGCCGATCTCGTGGGCGTAGTGCTCCTCACCGAGCTCCTCGAGCAGGGCATCGGCCAGCAGCGCCGGGGCCATGCCCTCGGACTCGGCCAGGTTCATCTCCAGCTCCACGCCGACAGTGCCCTCGTCGATGAACTCGGCCGTGTCCAGGAAGGACTCGAACAGATCGAGGTTGCGGCGCAGCTCTCGGCGGTAATGGGTGCGCTGGCCGCGCGTGAACTCCGTCTGGTCGATCTCGCGTCCCATGGTGACCTCCCGGGCTGTCTCGGCTCTGGGCTCATCCAAGCACGGGACAGGGACCGACCCGGGCCGGGGGAGACCGATCCCTCGGTCCCTGCGGGGTTCTTCCCGCCGACCGACTTAAAGTCACGCCCCCGGTGATCTGGGTCACCGACCTGCATCACGCCGCCCGGTTCTGGTCGCCGTGAGTTTAAGCTCCTCGGCACCAGTAAAGGTCTGATGGACTTTAACAGGAGGTGCTCTCGCCATGGCCCATGGTCCCGAGCGGGTCGCCCTCGCCGTCTCGACGGTCATCTTCGCCCTGCGCCCCCACCCCACCACGCGTCGCCTGGCGCTGTGGATCCCGCTGGTGCGCCGCATCCGCGCGCCTCACCAGGGCACCTGGGCGCTGCCCGGAGGGCCGCTGGCGACCGACGAGGGGCTGGCGGCCTCAGCGGCACGGAACCTGCGGGAGACCACGCGCCTGGCCCCGCGCTACCTCGAGCAGCTCTACGCCTTCGGGGGCCTGGACCGCGCCCCCAGCGCGGCTGAGCGCACCGTCTCAGTCGTGTACTGGGCGCTGGTGCGACCCGAGGAGGCCGACGCCTCCGTCGCCACCGTCAACGTCAAGTGGTTCGTCGCCGACGAACATCCCGAGCTCGCTTTCGACCACGCCCTCATCGTCGAGTACGCGCTGTGGCGCCTGCGCAACAAGGTGGAGTACTCCCGCATCGCCGCCGCCTTCCTGGGGGAGACCTTCACCCTCGCCGAGCTGAGAGGCGTCCACGAGGCCGTGCTGCAGCGCACCCTGGACCCCGCGAACTTCCGCCGTCAGATGGAGAGCTCGGGTCGGCTGGTGGCCACCGACGAATTCCGGACCGGCGGCCGCCACCGCCCCGCCCGCCTGTATCGCCACGATGAGTCCATCCACCTCGCCGACAACGGGCCCCTGACCGGCCTGTGATCCACCGCCCCCGCGCAAGACCCCGCCCCCTGATGAAGGAGCACGCCATGACCACGACCTCCTCGGTCGACCTGACCATCCGCGACATCTCCACCGGAGCCGCCAGCGGGAGCACCTGCGCCGCCACCCTGCTCGCCGCGCCCTGGGACATCGACCGCGTCCCGGACAGCTACGGTCCCGGCGCCTCCATGGACGACCCGGTCCCCGCGGATGCCCCGCGGCAGGGCGAGATCCCCCGTGAGTACCGCGAGGCGAGCGAGGCGGAGCTGGACCGTCGGATCCGTGCCGCGAAGGCCGAGCTCGGCGAGCGGGTGGTGGTGCTCGGCCACTTCTACCAGCGCGATGAGGTGGTCCAGTACGCCGATTACGTGGGCGACTCCTTCCAGCTGGCCAAGGCCGCCACAGCCCACCAGGAGGCCGAGGCGATCATCTTCTGCGGCGTCCACTTCATGGCCGAGACCGCCGATCTGCTCTCGGCCCCCGAGCAGGCGGTGATCCTGCCGAACCTGGCGGCCGGCTGCTCGATGGCCGACATGGCCGACATCGACCAGGTCGAGGAGTGCTGGGAGCAGCTGATGGAGGTCTACGGCGAGGGGGAGACGGCGGATTCCGAGGCCGGCGCCGACGGACTGGCCCCGATCATCCCGGTCACCTACATGAACTCCTCCGCCGCCATCAAGGGCTTCGTCGGTCGCCACGGCGGCATCGTGTGCACCTCCTCCAACGCCTCCGCGGTCCTCCAGTGGGCCTTCGAGCGCGGCCGGCGCGTGCTGTTCTTCCCCGACCAGCACCTGGGCCGCAACACCGCCAAGGCCATGGGCATCCCCCTGGAGCAGATGCCGATGTGGAACCCGCGCCGCCCGCTCGGCGGCAACGACGAACAGACGCTGCGGGAGGCGCAGGTGGTGCTGTGGCACGGGTTCTGCTCGGTGCACAAGCGCTTCACCACCAGTCAGATCGACCAGGCCCGCGTCGAGCACCCGGGGGTGCGCGTGATCGTCCACCCCGAATGCCCGATGCCGGTCGTCGACGCCGCCGACGAGTCCGGCTCCACCGACTACATCCGCCGCGCCATCGAAGGGGCCACCGAGCCCACCACCTTCGCCATCGGCACCGAGATCAACCTGGTCCAGCGCCTGGCCGCCCAGCACCCGCAGCACACCATCTTCTGCCTGGACCCGGTCATCTGCCCCTGCTCGACGATGTACCGCATCCACCCCGGCTACCTCGCCTGGGTGCTCGAGTCCCTGCTGGAGGGGGAGGTCATCAACCGCATCAGCGTCGGCCAGGACGTCGCGGAGCCGGCCCGCCTGGCACTGGAGCGGATGCTGGCCGTCAAACCCGCGGCCCCCGGCCCCGCGGCGGGGCGCTGAGGATGGCGGCCCAGCTGCACGCCGACGTGCTCGTGGTCGGATCCGGGATCGCCGGACTGACGGCCGCCCTGCGCGCCGCGCGCTCGGCAACGGTGCTGCTGGTGACGAAGGCCGACCTGGCCCAAGGGGCGACCCGCAGCGCCCAGGGCGGCATCGCCGCCGCGCTAGGCCCCGCGGACAGCCCCGACCAGCACGCCCGCGACACCCGGGCGGCCGGCGTGGGACTGTGCGAGGACGAGGCGGTGCGGGTGCTGTGCGGTGAGGGGCCGGAGGCGATCGCCGAGCTGATCGACCGCGGCGTCCGCTTCGATGGGGCCGAGGGGCCGGGCGGCGCCTACGCGCTGTGCCTCGAGGGTGCTCACGGCCGGCCGCGGATCCTGCATGCCGGCGGCGATGCGACCGGGCGGGCGATCCAGCGGGCCCTGGGGGCGGCCGCGCAGCAGGAGGCCCGCATCGTCGTGCGCGAGCACACCGCCGTGGTGGACCTGCTGGTCGAGGGCGGCCGCGTGGTCGGAGCCGAGCTGATGGCGGCCGACGGCTCCCACCTGCGGGCCCGGGCAGCGGCGGTCCTGCTCGCCACCGGCGGCGCCGGGCAGCTGTTCTCGCGCACCACCAATCCGCGGGTCGCGACCGGGGACGGCATCGCCGCCGCCTGGCGGGCCGGTGCCGCGCTCGAGGACCTGGAGTTCTACCAGTTCCATCCCACCGCACTGGCCCGACCCGGATCCTTCCTGGTCTCCGAGGCGGTGCGCGGCGAGGGCGCTGTGCTGCGCGATGAGCACGGCAGGCGCTTCCTGCCCGAAGTGGACCAGCGGGCCGAGCTCGCGCCCCGCGATGTCGTGGCCCGTGCCATCGCGCAGGTCATGACGGCACAGGAGGGCCGGTCCGTGTGGCTGGATGCCACTGCTCTGGGCCAGAGGCATCTGCGCGAGCGCTTCCCGACGATCGATGCGGCCCTGCGGGCGGCCGGCATCGACTGGGCGCGCGAGCCGGTGCCCATCACCCCGGCCGCGCACTTCATGATGGGCGGGATCCGCACTGACCTCGACGGCCGCAGCTCCCTGCCCGGGCTGCTCGCGGCCGGGGAATGCGCCCGCACCGGGGTGCACGGCGCGAATCGGCTGGCCTCGAACTCGCTGCTCGAGGGTGCCGTGTTCGGGGCCCGCGCAGCCGACGCGGCTGCCGCCGACGCGGCTGCCACTGGCGTGGCTGCGGCCGACGTGGTTGCCGCCGACGTGGCTGCGGCTGGCACGGTGCTCGCGTCAGCCCCGTCGCCGACCGGCTGGACCCGCACCCAGCTGCAGGGGCTGATGTGGGATCGCGTCGGCCTGCTGCGCACCGGGGCCGAGCTGGAGGCCGCCGCCGCGCAACTGGCCACCTGGCAGCCGCCGGGACCCGAAACCCTGACCACGATCACCGCGCTCGAGGACCGCAACCTGCTCGACCTCGCCCGGCTGCTGACCGCCCACGCACTGGCCCGCCCGGTCTCGGTCGGCGCCCACCACCGTCTCGACTCCCCCTCGGAGGTACTCGCATGCTGACCACCGCCCAGATCGATCGCGTCGTGAGCGCCGCGCTCGCCGAGGACGCCCCCTGGGGCGACCTCACCGGCCAGGTGTTCCTGCCCGCCGACGCCACCGCCACCGCGCAGCTGCGCGCCCGCCAGGACGGGGTGCTCTCCGGCCTGGACGTGTTCACCGCGGCCTTCCGGCTCACCGACCCGGCCACCCGGGTCCGTGCCAGGGCCACCGACGGGGACCGCTTCGCGGCCGGCGCGGAGCTGGCCGTCGTGAGCGGCCCGGCCCGTGCTGTCGTCCAGGCCGAACGGATCGCCCTGAACCTCCTGCAGCGCATGAGCGGGATCGCGACCCTGACCCGCCGCTTCGTCGACGCCGTCGAGGGCACCGGCGCGCGCATCACCGACACCCGCAAGACCACACCGGGGCTGCGCGCCCTCGAACGCCACGCCGTGCGCTGCGGAGGGGGCGTCAACCACCGCTTCTCCCTCTCGGATGCGGTGATGGCCAAGGACAACCACCTCGCCGTCCTCCAGCAGCAGGGCCTGGACGTCACCGAGTCGATCCGCGGCGCCCGCCGGCAGCTGGGGCACACCACCCGGCTCGAGGTCGAGGTCGATGCGCTCGAGCAGATCGAGCCGGTGATCGCCGGGGGAGTGGACATCATCATGCTCGACAACTTCTCCCTCGAGGACCTCGCGCGCGGGGTGGAGATGGTCGCCGGGCGCGCCCTCGTCGAAGCCAGCGGGACCATCACCCTGGACACGGTCGGGGAGATCGCCCGCACCGGGGTCGACGTGATCTCCTCGGGAGCCCTGACCCACAGCGCCCCGGTGCTCGACCTCGGCCTGGACGTCGCCGTGACGGCAGGTCGGTGATGCTGTACCTGGACGCCGCGGCCACCTCGCCGGTGCGCCGCGAGGCCCTCGAAGCGGCCTGGCCGTACCTGACCGGCAGCTTCGGCAACCCCTCGAGCCACCACAGCCTCGGCGAACCGGCCGCCGCCGCCCTGGACGAGGCCCGCCGCCGGGTCGCCGCGGTGCTGGGCATGCGCCGCAGCGACATCACGTTCACCGCTGGCGGGACCGAGGCGGCGAACCTGGCGATCAAGGGCCTGGCCCTGGCCGCGCCGCGAGGCAGGCACCTGGTCACCTCCCCGATCGAGCACGAGGCGGTGCTGGCCAGCATCGAGCACCTGCGGCAGGCCCACGGCTTCGACGTGTCCTTCGTCGAGGTCGGCGCCGAGGGGCAGGTCACCGCCCGCGCCCTGCGGGCCGTGCTGCGAGAGGACACCACCCTGGTCTCCCTGGCCCACGCCGACAACGAGATCGGAGCGGTCACCGATGTGCGGGCCCTCGCCGAGGCCACCCATGAGGTCGGGGCGCTGCTGCACACCGACGCGGTGCAGTCCGCCGGCTGGCTGGACCTGCGGGGACTGGGAGCCGATGCCGTGAGCATCTCCGGCCACAAGGTCGGTGCCCCCAAGGGCATCGGCGTTGCCGCCATCCGGGGCCGGCTGCCGGTCGAGCCGCTGATCCACGGCGGCGGGCAGGAGAACGGGCGCCGCTCCGGAACCGAGAACGTGGCCTTCGCCGTCGCCCTGTCCACCGCCCTCGAGCTCGCCGACGCCGAGCGGGAGGCCGCCGCCGGCCGGATCGCGAAGCTGCGGGACGCCTTCATCGCCCGGGTGCTCGGCGCCCGCGAGGAGGTGCTGCTGACCGGCCCCGGGGTAGAGACGCCCGGCGAGCGCCTGCCCGGGCACGCCTCCTTCTGCTTCCCGGGTATCAGCGGGGAATCAGTGCTGCTGGATCTCGAGCAGCGCGGGGTCGTGGCCTCCTCCGGCTCCGCCTGCGCCGCCGGCAGCGACGAACCCTCCCACGTGCTGACCGCCCTCGGCATCCCCGCCGAGGTCGCCCAGACCGCGGTGCGCTTCACCCTCGGGCCCGGCGTCACCGCCGAGCAGATGGACACGGCCGCCCACGCGATCGAGCAGGTGCTGGCGGGGCGATGAGGCCGCCCCGCACGGGAGCCGTACACTCATGCCGTGGCTGATCAGACTGTGAACTCCTCCGCCGTCCGCCGGGCCGTGATCCTCGCCCGAGGGCTCGGCACCCGGATGCGCAGGGCCGACGACACCGCCCAGCTCGACGAGGACCAGGCGGCCGTGGCCGCCAGCGGGGTCAAGGCGCTGATCGACGTCGGGCGCCCCTTCCTCGACTATGTCATCTCGGTGCTGGCCGACGTCGGGGTCGACGAGGTGTGCCTGGTCATCGGCCCCGAGCACGAGGTGCTGCGCGAGTACGCCGCTCGTGTCAGCGGCGGCCGCGTCACCGTGACCACCGCCGTGCAGGCCGAGCCGCTGGGCACCGCGGACGCCGTCGCCGCGGCCCGCGACTTCGCCGGGGGGCAGCGCGTGATCGTCATCAACTCCGACAACTACTACCCGCGCGAGGCGCTGGCCGCCCTGGCCGCCGCCCCCGGTTCCGCCCTGGTGGGCTTCGACCGCACCGCCCTGGTGGAGCGCTCCAACATCCCCGCCGATCGGATCCGTGCCTTCGCCCTGGTCGCCACCGATTCCACCGGGCACCTGACCGACATCGTGGAGAAGCCCGATGAGGCGACCCTCGCCGCCTACGGGGAGGAGGCGCCGGTCTCCATGAACGCCTGGCTGCTGCCCCCGGCGATCTTCGATGCCTGCGCCCGCATCCAGCCCTCGGTCCGCGGCGAGCTCGAGATCATCGACGCGGTGCGGCTGCTGGTCGCCGAGCAGGAGCCCTTCACCGTGGTCCCAGCGGCCGTCGGTGTGCTGGACATGTCCTCCCGGGGGGATGTCGCCGCCGTGCAGGAGGCGCTGGCCGGGATCGAGGTCCGCCTGTGAGTGACGTCCTCGAGGAACTGTCCGGACCGGCCCGCGAGGCCGTGCGCACCGCGACCCTGACCGCACCGCGCAGCGTGTCCTGGTTCGTGCCCGGACGCATCGAGCTGCTGGGCAAGCACACCGACTACGCGGGCGGACGCTCCCTGCTGGCCGCGGTCGACGTCGGCCACACCGTCTCCGCGACCGCCCGGCCGGACCGCCTGCTGGTGGTGCGCTCCGAGGTCGCCGACGGTGTCGTCACCATCGACCTGGACCAGCGTCACGCCCGGCCTGCTGAGGAGGGCGACGGGCACTGGTCCGGCTATGTGCGCACCGTCGCCGATCGGCTGGATGCCAACTTCCCCGGCCGCGTCCGCGGAGCCGACCTCACCGTCACCTCCACCCTGCCGCTCGCGGCCGGCATGTCCAGCTCCTCGGCGCTGGTGGTCGGCCTCGCGCTGTGCCTGATCGACCTGTCCGAGATCGCCGCTGACCCGGCCTTCACCTCCGAGATCACCAGCCCCGAGCAGCTGGGGGAGTACCTCGGCACCGTGGAGAACGGTCAGAGCTTCGGGGCGCTCGCCGGGCACCGCGGGGTGGGCACCTTCGGTGGCAGCGAGGACCACACCGCCATGCTGTGCGCGGTGCCCGACGCGCTCGTGCAGTACTCCTTCTGCCCCGTGCGCCACGAGCGCACCATCGACTTCCAGCCCGGCCTGGCCCTGGCGGTGGCGGTCAGCGGTGTCGAGGCCGCCAAGACGGGCGCCGCCCGCGACCACTACAACCGCGTCTCCCTCGCCGTCACCGAGATCCTGCGCCGCTGGAACGAGGACTCCGGCCGCGGTGACATCACCCTGGCCGACGCCATCGCCGCCGGCCCCCGGGCCGTGGATCGGCTTCGCGAGCTCATCGCCGACGACGACTACCTCGGCGGCCGCCTGACCCAGTTCCTCGAGGAATCCGGGCGGATCATCCCCGCCGCCTCCGAGGCCCTCGAGCAGGAGGACCTCGAGAGGTTCGGGGCCCTGGTCGACCAGTCCCAGCGCGGCGCCGAGACCGGGCTGTGCAACCAGGTCGACGAGACCATCGCCCTGCAGCGCATCGCCCGGGAGCTGGGCGCCCACGCCGCCAGCGCTTTCGGAGCCGGTTTCGGGGGCAGCGTGTGGGCGCTGGTGCCAGAGCAGGAGGCCGGTGCCTTCGCCGAGCGCTGGGCCGCCCACTACCACCGCGCCCACCCCGACGCCGTGCAGGTGCGGACCCTGGTCACCCGTCCCGGCGCGTCGGCCCACCGGGTGACAGACTGAGACCATGAGCTCGCCCCAGCCGTCCCTGTCCTGGCCCACCTCGCCCACACCCCTGCGCATCGCCGAGCTGCGCCCCGTCGTCGACCGCCTCACCTCCCTGGCCCACGCCCACGAGCGCGAGCTGGCGGTGATCCCGGGGCTGGCCACGACCGACGAGGAGGTCGCCGCCGATCCGCCCCCCGCCCTCGAGCAGGTGACCGACGAGCTCGGCGGTCTCAGCGTGCGTGGCCGACGCGAACTGGACCTACTGGTCGAGGAGCGCACCGATGTCGGCCCCTACACCCTGCTCGGGGAGCCCACCAGCTACTACCCGCTCCACGAGGACGAGGACGTCGCGGTGGTGCTGACCGTCGCCGAGGACGGCACCCCCGGCGCGGTCTACGGCATCGGCGAGGACCTCGCACTGCACCTGGCCGCCCCGGATCTCGGTGCCTACCTCACCCGCTTCGCCGATGCGCTCGAGCAGGCGCTGTCGGAGCTGGACGACCACATCCGCCGGAGCTGGGGAGAGCCCTCGGTCGAGGACGAGACGGCCCGGGACGATGCCCTCGAGGAGCTGCTGGATCTGCACCTGTACCGCGCGATCCTGGGCACCAGCGAGGATGCCGACGACGTCGACGCCGACGAAGTCGCGATCCAGGACCCGCAGCAGGCCGGGCTGACCGAACTGCCGACCGGTACCCTCGCCGTCGCAGACCTGCGCGACGCACCCCGGGACGCGCGCGTCGACGTCATCGATGCCGAGCTTCCCGGCGATCCGCTGGACTGGCATCTGGCCTGGCGCGAGGCGGGCCTCGTGGTCTGCCTGGTCGGCGGCTGACCCAGCCCGGGCGACATGGCCGCGGGCTCCCCTCCCGGTGGGGAAAGCGGTAGCCTTGCCGCGCCCGCATGGCCGCGGCAGCAGGTCGCGGCCCCGCCCCGATCCGGAGGAACACCATGACCAGCTCGCCCACCCTGACTTTCCACGACGGCCGCTCCATCCCCCAGCTCGGCTTCGGCGTCTGGCAGGTGGAGAACGACGTCGCCGCCGAGGTCGTGCCCAAGGCTCTCCTGGCCGGCTACCGCCACATCGACACCGCCCGCGCCTACGGCAACGAGGAAGGCGTGGGCCGGGCGCTGAAGGCGGCGAGCCTGCCCCGCGACGAGGTGTTCGTGACCTCGAAGGTCCCCAACGAGGCCCAGGGCTACGAATCCACGCTGCGCTCGGTCGAGGCCTCCCTGGCCGATCTGGGGCTGGAGGAGCTGGACCTGCACCTGATCCACTGGCCCCGCCCGACCGAAGGACTCGCGGTCGATACCTGGAAGGCGCTGGCGCACCTGCATGAGCAGGGGTACATCCGCTCGATCGGCGTCTCGAACTTCCGCGTCGAGGATCTGGAGCTGGTCGAGGCCGAGACCGGGGTGCGTCCGGTGCTGAACCAGATCGAGCTGCACCCCTACTTCACCCAGCCCGAGCTGCGCGAGTACCACGCGTCCAAGGGGATCCTCACCGAGTCCTGGTCCCCACTGGGCCAGGGTGGCGGTGAGCTCGAGGATCCGGTGGTCACGCGGATCGCAGAGTCCCATGGCGCCACTCCGGCCCAGGTCGTGATCGCCTGGAACCTGGCGCTGGGCAACGTGGTGATCCCCAAGTCCGTCACCCCCGAGCGGATCATCTCGAACTTCGCGTCCCTCGAGCTCGAGCTGAGCACCGATGAGGTCCAGGCCATCAGCGCCCTTCACAAGGGCGAGGAGGGCCGCCTCGGCGGGCGTCCCTGAGCCGCGCGGCCACCACCGCCGGGCCGGTCATGTCCACGGACCTCTCATCCCAGTTCACGCCATGGGTAGTCCTCCCCATGGCCGGTGCGGGACCGTCACCGTACGGTAGGACCGGCCACGAAGTGACGAGCGGGGAGGGCGGGGCCGCATGAACGCATACTTCGGCGCTGATACCGAGGCGCTGCGGACGGTCAGCTCGGCCTTCGCCCGACGCGCGGACCTGCTCTCCGAGATCGAATCGCAGATCCTGGCTGTCATCGACGGCACCGAATGGATCGGTGAGGACGCCGAGGCGTTCCGCGCCGACTGGGCCGGACGCGTGCGTCCCGTCCTGCAGGACTGCTCCGTCGACATCCGGCACAGCGCCCGCCGGCTGCTGCAGCACGCCGAGGAGCAGGACCGCGCCTCGTCTCCCGACTCCTCTGCGGTCTCCGGCGGCGGAGGTGCAGTCGTCGGCAGCGGCCCGAGCCACGGAGGCGGCCCGGGCAACGGGCATGGAACGGGCGGCGGTGTAAGCGGTGCCGGGGCCGATGCCGGGGGCGGCAGTGGTGAGGGCGACGGCAACGGCTCGCAGGGCCCGCTCGCGCGGATGGGACAGCTGGCCGACAAGGCCCTGCACGCCCTGGCCGGAGATCGTTCCACCCCGTTCCAGCAGCTGCTCGGCCACCTGATGGACTCCCCGGCGGGCCGCGCGGGCCTGATCGCCGGCATGGCCGGCGGAATGCTCGGAGGCCTGGGCGGCGGCACGACCGGGGACATGGTCGGTCAGCTGGACGGCGGGGACCTCGGGGAGTTCCTGAACGGACTGGGCATCGGCCACGGGCTGGGCGCTCTGCTCGGTCCCTCGCTGATGGATGGCAGCCTGCTCGGCGACCAGATGCTCGGTGACCAGGTGCTCGGCAACCAGGGCGTCGGGGACGGTGGGCCAGGATCCGATCCGGACGGCTCGGCCACCGGAGCCTCCGCCGCAGGTGCCACGGGCACTGCCCACGCCGGCAGCGGCAGCGAGCTCTCCGGTGGGGAAGCCGGTGCGGGAGCCGGGTCAGGTGGCGAAGCGTCCGAGAGCGGCGGTGCCGGCAGTGGTCCGGCAGCCGACGGGGGCGAGGGCCCCGGCAGTGGCAGCTCTGGTGGCGGCATCGCCAGTGACAGTGGCTCCGGGGGTGGCGCAGCGGGCGCCACTGGCGCGGCAGGCGCCGGGGAGGCCACCGATGCAGCAGGTGCCGAGGAGGCCATCGACGCGGCTGGCGCCGAGGGCGCCGGCACCGCCGCAGCGGTTCCGACCGGCCTTCCGGGCGAAGCGGCCGGCGAGGGGGAGTCCGGCTTCGCCATCGACAGCGGCGCCCGCATCGATGGCGGCCCCGGCGGTGAGGAGGAGGGCGGCTCCTTCCTCGACCGGCTCCTGGCACTGCTCGGGACGGCCGTCACGCCGGCCTCGGTCACCGGCGCCCAGATGGGCGCGGCGGCCGGCAGCGAGGCCATCGGCCAGGCGTCGATCGGGCCCTCGCCGTCCCCCTGAGTGGCTCCGCTCCGACCCCCGAACGGATCCGCTTCCCTGACGAGGAGATCCGGGCCTCATGAACCGGCCGGTGAGCGTCCGGACGGTCCCAGCCTCGGAATCTCAGGGCCCCAGCACGTGGGCCTCGCGGATCCGGGACCGGAGCCTCATCGTCCCCAGCCCCGGCCCGCGTGTGGCACGGGGGACTACTCACGGGGGACTACTGTGGTGGCCATGACGCCAGAACCGGTCCTCGTCCTCGTCCCCGGTGCCTCCGGTGCGCCGCAAGACGGATCCGCACCCTTCCACATCGCCGAGGAGGGCGCCCCACAGCTGTTGGTCACCGACCTCGCCGTCACCCGCGGTGACGGTGTCTTCGAGACCATCGGTGTCTTCGACGGTGCGCCTGTCAACGTCGGCCCCCATCTGGCCCGGCTCAACCGCAGCGCCGGCCTGGTCGATCTGCCCGAGCTGGATCTCGACACCCTCTCCGCAGCAGTCGACGCCGCGATCGACGCCCACGACCCGGTCCCGGAGTTGACGGTGCGGGTCATTGTCACCCGCGGTATCGAGGGCACCGGGGCCCCCACGGCCTGGGTCCATGCCCGCGTGGCCGCGGACTGGAGCCGCTACCGCGACGGGATGAAGGTGGTGACCTTGGACCGGGGACTGGCCTCCACGGTCGTGGACACCAGCCCCTGGCTGCTGCCCGGTGCGAAGACCCTCAGCTACGCCGTGAACATGGCCGCCACCCGGGAGGCGGTGCGCCGCGGCGCCGAGGACGTCCTGTTCGTCTCCACCGACGGCTACGCCCTCGAAGGGCCGACCTCCACCCTGCTGGTCCGCCACGGCGATGTCTTCACCACCACCCCCGTCAGCGCGGGCGTGCTGCCCGGCACCAGCGTCGCCACCATCTTCGCGGCCCTCGAGAAGGAGGGGCTGAGCACCCGCGAGGAACTGCTGCGCCCGGCCCAGGTGGTCGAGTCCGACGGGGCCTGGCTGCTGTCCTCCAGCCGTCTCGCCGCGCCGCTCACCCACCTCGATGAGCAGCCGATCCCCGTCGATGCCCAGCTCAGCCGACGTTTCGTGGACCTGCTGTCGGGAAGGGCCTGAGCGACACAGCGGCGTGACCCGGTTCGAGTCGGACCGCTCCGAGTCCGGCCGGTCCGAGCCGGGCTGCTCCGAGCCGAGCGGTTTCGGGCCGGGTCGGTTCAGCTGTCACCGGCGCTCCCGCTGCGCGCCAGGATCTCCCGGCCCAGCTCGACATCGAAGACTGCCGTGTGGATCGCGCCGCTGCGCAGCACCCCCATCACCCCAGGCGCCTTCTCCGCACCCGCCGCGACCCCGACCACCTCGGGGATCCGCAGCAGCTGCGAGAAGGTCACCGCGAGCACGCGCTGATCCGTCGGCGCACCGAGCGGGACGCCGTGCGCATCGACGAAGCGCCCGCATACGTCCCCGACCGGATGCTGCTTGTCGAAGGCCGCGTGCTCGCTCTCGGTGAGCTTCATCAGACTGACGATGTGCGGGGAGGAGTGCACCCCCGCGGAGCCCATCCCGACCAGGGCCAGCTCCACCTGCGCGGCATCAGCCAGCACCTGCCCGATGCTCGACTCCGAGCGCAGCGTCTCCACCGCGGTCGCCGACTCGAGCATCGCGGGGGCGTACAGGGTCTCCGGGCGGGCGCCCAGGCGGGAGGCCAGCACGCGCAGCACCGACTCCCCAGCGTCGAGCTGATCGAGGGCGCTGTGCCCGCCCACCAGGGGCAGCACCCGTGGCGGGGGCCGCAGATTCTGGGTCTCCAGCTGTTCGACGACGCTCTGCACGGTCTGGCCCCAGGACACCCCGATGCTGCCCACGTGCGGAGCCCGCTCGACGAGCAGGGCGGCGCCCTCGCGGGCCACCGCCTCCATCCCGGTGGTGCGCGGTGCGGAGACCACATGTGCCTCGCGTAGGGAGAAGGACGCCCGCAGGGCGGCTTCGAGGGCGTCGTCGCGCC
The DNA here is from genome assembly GCA_019118275.1 of Candidatus Brachybacterium merdavium. Classification (GTDB taxonomy): domain Bacteria; phylum Actinomycetota; class Actinomycetes; order Actinomycetales; family Dermabacteraceae; genus Brachybacterium; species Brachybacterium merdavium. The sequence goes on from DWZH01000007.1 coordinate 98,064, forward strand.
GCGGCGGCCCCTCGGGGTCGTGGATCGTGATCTCCACGATCCCGCGGTCACGCGCCTGGGTCAGGATCCGCGAGACGTTCGAGCGGGACAGCCCCAGTTCCGCGGCCACCTGGGTCTGGGAGTGGCCCTGCTCGTAGTACAGGCGGGCGGCGCGGACGATCACGGCGGTATCGCGAGGGGCGGGCATAAGGCTCCTGGGGCGGTCGAGCGGCCCGCGACTCGCCGGACCGGATATGCCCAGGGTACGCAGTCTCCCTGCTGGGCAGTGCCAGAATCAGGAGGGACCGATCCGGGAGGCACCATGAATTCTGATCCGCACAGCGGCGCGTCCGTGCCGCCCGGCGGCCCGGCCCTGGGGATCAGTGTGGTGATCGCCGGGCTCGACGTGGCTGACGGCGAGGACGCACTGCGCTCCGTGGCCGGACGCCTGCTCGACCAGGCGGCGGTGACCGTCGATTTCCCGGAGGCGCTGCGGCGGCGCGAGCAGCGCTTCCCCACCGGGCTGCCCACCCCGATCCCCACCGCGATCCCGCATGCCGACCCCGAGCACGTGCTCACCCCGGGCCTGGCGCTTGCCACCTTCGTGCGCCCGGTGCCGTTCGGGGAGATGGGTGGCGACGGCGGCACCGTCGGCGTGCGCCTGATGGCGATGCCGCTGCTCGCCGACGCCTCCGCGCACCTGGCCGCGCTGCAGCGGCTGATGGCGCTGCTGCGCGACCAGTCCGCGGTCCAGGACCTGATCGACGCGCCCGATGAGCAGCAGCTGCGGGAGCGTGCCACCCATCACCTGACCGTCCCGACCCCGAACTCCCCCGGACAGGATGTGCAGTGACCTCGCAGGACACCCCGGCCTCCCCTCCGACCAGTCCACCCACCCCGGAGTCGCCGACCACGCCGGCGCCGCAGAGCCCGACCTCCCCGGTCTTCACGCCGCGCCTGGGGGTCAAGGCGCTGATCGTCCATGACAGTCACGTGCTGATGAACCACGTGGTCTCCGCGGCTGGGCAGGATTTCTACACGCCACCCGGAGGCGGCCAGGAGCACGGCGAGAACCAGGTCAGTGCGCTGATCCGCGAGTGTTACGAGGAGATCGGCGCGCTCGTCGAGGTGCATCAGGTGGCCAGCGTCTTCGAGGTCATGACCGACCGGAGCTTCCGCGACGGCTCCCCGGTGCCGCTGTTCCACCAGGTCAACATCGCCTACTGGTGTGGTCTGGCGCCGGGGGAGACCCCGGGCGTGGGCAGCGACCCCGACTCGGGCCAGGTGGGTTCGGCCTGGCTGCCCCTGGACCGTCTGGACCGTTATGACGTGCGCCCGCTGGAGCTGGCCCGCTGGCTGCTCACCGATCCCAGCGACCGTCCCCTCGGTCTCGGTGTCACCGGGGTCCGGCGCGAGAGCTGATCCGCTGGTGCGGAGGACCCGGCCAGCGGATCAGCGGCCGACGGGCCAGGGGCTCGTCGGGCCAGCAGGTCAGCAGCCCAGCGGCCCAGCAGGTCAGCGGCGCGGGTCGATGTGGATCTTCGGAGCGGGCCCGGCCCCCGTCGGCCGGGTCCCGGCCAGCACCTCCGCGACCTCGTCCAGTCCGATGGTGGCCGCCACCAGCGGCCGCGGGTCCACGTTGCCGCTGGTGAAGGCGGCGATCGCTCCGGGCAGACCGGGAGAGGCCGACAGCACCCCGACGGCCGTCAGGTCGCCCAGCACGAGCTCGCGCGTGTCGATCTGGCTGGGGGAGGAGGCCAGGCCGATGTAGACCACCCGGCCGCCGGGCTCGACCAGCTGGATCGCCCGGGCCGGCAGCTCCGCGGAGGTGGCGGCGTCGATGACGGCATCGACCGGCAGCTCGGGCAGGGTCTGCTCGGTCCACATGTGCTCGAACCCGAGCTCGCGGGCGAAGCCCATCGACTCCTCGGTGACGCCGAGCAGGTGGACCTCGGCGCCGGCGGCGCGGGCCAGCAGGGCGCACAGCAGCCCGATCGCGCCCGGTCCCAAGATCAGCACCCGGTCGCCGGCGGCGAGCTGTGCGCCCTCGACGGCGCGCAGGGCGTTTCCGGCCGGTTCGACCATCGCGCCGACAGCGGGGTCCAGAGCCCTTGGCAGTTCGTGCAGGGAGCTCGCCGGAACCGCCGCCTACTCGGCCAGGGCTCCGGGACGGCCGCCACGGATGCCCAGCTCGTGCCGCTCGGCGCACACGTGCTGGTTCCCGCGACGGCACCGGCGGCAGGACCCGCAGCCGAGCATGGTGTCGCCCATGACCCGTCGGCCGATCCATCCGGTGTCGGTCCCCGCGCCGACGGAGGCGACGATCCCGGTCCACTCATGGCCGATGCGCATCGGGAAGCGGGCATGTCCCGAGCGCAGATAGGCCATCTCCCCGTGGAAGATCTCGATGTCGGTGCCGCAGATGCCGGCACGGTCGACGTCGACCACCACCTCCCCGGGGCCGGGCGTCGGGGCGGGGACCTCCTGCACCTCGGCCCGGCCCGGGGCGGTGATGACCAGTGCGCGCATGTCAGCGGGGGGCGATCACGTTCTGGCGCTGCGTGCCCAGACCCTCGATGCCCAGCTCCATCACGTCACCGGGCTGCAGCCACACCTGCGGGTCGAAGCCCATCCCCACTCCGGGCGGGGTGCCGGTGTTGATCAGGTCGCCCGGCTCCAGCACCAGGAACTGCGAGAGGTACTGCACGATGAACAGTGGATCGAAGATCATCGTCGAGGTGGTGCCGGTCTGACGGCGGGTGCCGCTGACATCCAGCCACATGTCCAGGTTCTTCACGTCGGGGATCTCGTCGGGCGTGACCAGCCACGGCCCGGTGGGGTTGAAGGTCTCAGCCGACTTGCCCTTGGACCACTGGCCGCCGCGCTCGATCTGGAAGGCGCGTTCGCTGACGTCATTGACCACGGTGTACCCGGCGATCGCGGCGGCGGCCTCAGCCCCCGACTCGAGGTAGCTGGCGCGGGAGCCGATCACGATGCCCAGCTCCACCTCCCAGTCGGGCTTGGTGGAGCCGCGCGGGATGCGCACATCGTCATCGGGCCCCACCAGGGTGTTGGGGGACTTGGTGAACAGGATCGGCTCCTCGGGAACGGCCTGGCCGGTCTCGGCGGCGTGGTCGCTGTAGTTCAGACCGATGCACAGGATCTGGTGGGGGCGGGCGATGGGCGCCCCGATCCGCTCGTCGCCGAAGGTCGAAGTGCGGCCTGCGGCCACGCGCTCATCCACGGTGGTGCGCAGGGACTCCAGGCCGCCCGAGCCGAAGAAGGCCTCATCGAAGTCGGCGGTGACGTCCGAGACGTCGACGTAGGTGGTCTCGTTCACGCGCACGACGGGTCGTTCGGAGCCGGCGGCTCCCAGTCGCATCAGGTACATGGTCACTCTCTTTCGGGTGGGGTCGGCTGTTGCTGTCTGTACTGGTGTGGGTGTGGGGTCCCGGGTTCGAGTTCTCGGCCGCGAGCTCACGGCACCGGTGCGCCGAGCGGCCCCAGGATGGCGCGCATCTCCTCGACCCGGTCGATCAGTTCGCGGATCGGCATGCGGTAGGTCAGCCCGCTGACGCTGATGGCGCCCGACGGGATGCTCGGGGTGGTCAGGTAGACCGGCAGAGCCAGGCAGTTCACGCCGGGCTCGGTCTCCTGATCATCGATGCCGTAACCGCGCCGGCGGGTAGCGGCGAGCTCGGCGTGCAGTTCGTCGGCCCCCGTGATGGTGGCGGGGGTACGGCGCTCCAGTGGTGCCTCCTGGACCCAGTCGGCCACCTGCTCGGGGGTGATGAGCAGCTGGGACAGCAGGAGCTTGCCGGCACCGGTGGCGTGGGCCGGGTTGCGGCCGCCGACGGTCGAGGTCAGCTTCACCGCCCCCGTGGGCGGGTCCACCTTCGAGCGGTAGATGACGCTGCGGCCGGCCAGCACCGTGTAGTGCACGGTCTCCCCGAAGTGCTCGGCCAGACGGGTGAGCAGAGGCCGCACCCGCACGTGGTCCGGGCGGGCCTCGTGGTGGGAGAAGGCCATGCGCACGAACTCGTCGCCCAGCACGTAGTGGCCGCGGCCGTCCTGCTCGGCGAGCTGGGCACGCCGCAGCGAGGCCAGTGCACGGTGCACCGAGGACTTGGGGCTGTCGACGATCCGGGCCAGGTCCTCCAGGCCGATCCCCGCGGGGTGGCGGGACAGCTCGACCAGCACCGCGAGCACTCGATCGGAGCCGACCAATCGGCGGTCCGGAGTGGTCGCGGGGGGCGTCTCTGACGTAGGGTCCATAGCGTTCCACAGAGTAGACCACGATTTCGGGAAATGGAATTAGCGATGACGCTGCGCAGCAATGAGTGGTACGCCGGTGAGGACCGCAACGCCTACATCCATCGGGCCTGGATGCGCCGGGGCGTGCCCGACGACGCCTTCCGCGGACGCCCCCAGATCGCCATCGCCAACACCGCCTCGGACCTCACCCCGTGCAACGCGCACCTGAGCGGGGTCGCCCAGTTCGTCAAGAACGGGATCCTCGAGGCCGGCGGGGTCCCGCTGGACCTGCCGGTGGTCTCGCTCGGGGAGACCAATGTGCGGCCCACCGCGATGCTGTGGCGGAACATGGCGGCGATGTCGACCGAGGAGATGCTGCGGGCGAACCCGGTCGACGGTGTGGTGCTGCTGGGCGGCTGCGACAAGACGATCCCCTCGCTGCTGATGGCCGCGGCCAGCGTCGACATCCCCGCCGTGGTGGTCCCCGGCGGCCCGATGCTCAACGGCAGCTTCCGGGGCGCCCCGTTGGGCTGCGGCACCGGCGTGTGGAAGCTCAGTGAGGAGGTGCGCGCCGGCACTCTGTCGAACGAGGACTTCACGCGCTCGGAGTCGGCGATGATCCGCAGCGCCGGCCACTGCAACACCATGGGCACCGCCTCGACGATGGCCCTGGTCGTCGAGGCCCTCGGCGCGATCGTGCCCGGGGTGGCCGGGATCCCCGCGTCCGACGCCCGCCTGAACGAGGCCGCGCAGCTGACCGGCCGCCTGTCGGTCGAGCTGGTGGCGGAGGGCCGCACGCCCTCGACCTTCCTGACCGAGGGTTCCTTCCGCAACGCGATCGTGGCGCTGGCCGCGATCGGCGGCTCCACCAACGCGGTGGTGCACCTGCTGGCCATCGCCGGCCGCCTGGGCATCGACCTGACGCCGGCCGACTTCGACCGGATCGGCGCGCAGGTGCCGCTGCTGGTGGATCTGCAGCCGGCCGGTCGCCACCTGATGGAGGACCTGCACCGAGCCGGCGGACTGCTGGCCGTGCTGCGCGAGGTGAGGGATCTGCTGGATCCCGGCGCTCTGACCATCACCGGGCGCCCGCTGGTGGAGTATCTCGAGGACGCCGAGATCTTCGACCCCGAGGTGATCACCCCGCGCGAGACGGCGCTGCAGGAGGATGCCGGCATCGCCCTGTTGCGCGGGAACCTGGCCCCGGACGGCGCGATCATCAAGCCCGCCGCCGCTTCCCCGCACCTGCTCTCCCACCGCGGGAGGGCACTGGTCTTCGACTCCATCGAGGACTTCCGCGAGCGCATCGACGACCCCGACCTGGACGTCGACGCCGACTCCGTGCTGGTCCTGCGCGGCTGCGGCCCCAAGGGCTACCCCGGCATGCCCGAGGTCTCCAACATGCCGCTGCCGGCCAAGCTGCTCGAACAGGGCGTGCGCGACATGGTGCGCATCTGCGACGGCCGCATGTCGGGAACCGCCTACGGCACCGTGGTGCTGCACGTGGCGCCAGAGGCCGCTGACGGTGGTCCGCTCGGCCTGGTGCAGACCGGGGACTGGATCGAGCTGGACGTCGCCGCCCGGCGCCTGGACATCGACGTGCCCGCCGAGGAGCTCGCCGCCCGCACCCCGTCGGCCGCCATGACCGACGCCTTCGCCGCCCCGACCCGGGGTTGGGAGAAGCTCTACGTCGAGCACGTCCAGCAGGCCGACACCGGTGCCGACCTGGACTTCCTGATCGGCTCCAGCGGCTCGGAAGTGCTGCGGGAGTCGCACTGAGACCTGCGGGAGCAGTCGAGTAAGGGCTAGCCTGGACCCTGTTCGATGTTCGCGGCGCCTCTGCCGCGCCCCGTCACGAGGAGCATCATGACCAGTTCACCCGACATCACCTTCCACGACGGCCGCTCGATCCCGCAGCTGGGCTACGGCGTCTGGCAGGTCGAGAACGATGTGGCCGCCGACGTGGTGACCCAGGCTGTCGAGGCGGGCTTCCGCCATATCGACACGGCCCGCGGCTACAACAACGAGGAGGGTGTGGGCCGCGCCCTGAAGCAGCTCGACATCGCGCGAGACGACCTGTTCATCACCTCGAAAGTCCCCAACCAGGACCAGGGTTACGACAACACCATGCGCTCCTTCGAGGGCACCATGGCCGACCTCGGCCTCGATGAGCTGGACCTGTACCTGATCCACTGGCCCGCCCCCTCGAAGGGACTCGCGCTGGAGACCTGGAAGGCCCTGGTCGAGCTCAAGGAGCAGGGCAGGATCCGCTCCATCGGGGTCTCGAACTTCCGCGTCGAGGACCTGGAGCGGGTCGAGGCCGAGACCGGGATCGTGCCTGTCCTGAACCAGATCGAGCTGCATCCCTATCTGCTCCAGGACGAGCTGAGCCGGTACCACGCCAGCAAGAACATCGTCACCGAGGCCTGGTCGCCGCTGGGTCAGGGCGGCGGTGAGCTCGAGGACCCGGTCGTCACGAAGATCGCCGAGTCCCACGGCGTCGATGCCGGCCAGGTGCTGCTGGCCTGGAACCTGGCGCTGGGCAACGTGGTGATCACCAAGTCGGTCACGCCCAAGCGCATCGTCTCCAACTTCGCCTCCCTGGATCTGACCCTCACCTCGGAGGAGATCGAGGCGATCAGTGCCCTGGACAAGGGCCCCTCGGCCCGCCGCGGCCCGAACCCGAACGAGTTCGCTGGTCACCAGGGCGCCTGAGCAGCTCGCTCACGCTCGACCCGGGCCCCGGTCCCCTCGCTGTGGCGGGCGGGCCGGGGCCTATCTCGTGCAGTGCCGAGGCGGTGAGAATCTCCGTTCAGGTGGTCTCGCTGCAGTCGCTGCAGATGGGCACGGGGAGGACCTGCATGGCAGCAGCTTTGCCATGCAGGTCCTTCACGTGTGATTCGAGTGCCCACGTGAGCGCACCACTGGGCGTACCCGCTGACCAGGCAGAACAGCAGGTGGTGCCTGGTGTCAGAACGGTGGTGGTTCGGGGTCGGGTGGTGGGTCGGGGTGGTTGTGGTGGGTGAGGCGTTGTTGGAATTCTTTCCATGTGGTGGTGAAGGTGTGGACGAGCCAGGGGGTGATGAGGTCGCATTCGTCGAGGGTGTGTCGGGGTGGGCTGTTGCGGATTGTCCAGGTGGTGGTGCCTGGTTCGAATTGGGTGTTGGTGGGGGTGGTGGGGTGGGTGATGGATTTTTTGATGGGGTCGAGGAGGCCGGCGGTTTTCATTTGGTGGTGTCGCCAGCAGAGGGGGTGGAGGTTGGGGATTTCGGTTGTGCCGCCGGTTTCGGGGTGGGTGTGGTGGTATTCCTGGATGTGGTCGATCTGGCTGGCCCAGGAGGTGGGTCGGGTGCAGCCGGGGACGGCGCAGACGGGGAAGGTCAGGCGGAGGTATTCCAGCATTTCGGGGGTGGGGACGTATCGGTCGGCGGGGAGGGGTAGGAATGCTCCGGTGGTGGGGTCGGTCAGGACTCGGTGCCAGGTGTTTTCTGAGCCGGCGAGCTGGCGGGCCATCTGTGGGGGGATGGGGTGGATGCCGTCGAGGAGGCCGGGGGCGTTCTCGATGCCGAGGAGGGTCAGGGCGGGGACGGTGATGGTGAGGCGGAAGCGTTCGCGGGGGACTGGGGTGGTGCCGGTGTCCAGGATGGAGCGGGTGAGGATTTCGTAGCGCAGGCGGGTCAGGGGCAGGGGTTTGCCGGTGGTGGTGGCGGTGCCGTCGTCGAAGGGGATGTCGTGGCCGGTGGCGATGGCTTTGCGTTGGTCTTTTTGGATGGCGCGGGCGGCGGAGTCCAGGCGGCGGCCTAGGGAGAGGATCTCGGGGGCGGGGCCGTGGAGTTGGAGGCAGGCGGTGCCGTCCTCGTCGGGTGGGTGGATGTCCACGGAGCGCTGGGGTGGGGTGGGGGTGGCGTCGTCGCGGTCGTGCAGCCATTGCACCAGGGCGTTGAGGCGGCGGCGGAAGCGGTCTTCGTCCACGCGCAGGTCCCAGTCGGCGATGGAGTGGTCGAGTTCGGTGAGGTGGTGGGGGGTCAGGGTGCTGCTGCGGCGCAGGATGAAGGTGAACCAGCGTGCGGGCAGGGTGCCGGTGTCGAGCAGGGCCAGCAGCTGGGGCAGGTGGGTGG
>DWZH01000040.1 GCA_019118275.1 Candidatus Brachybacterium merdavium
GGCTCGGCCCTGCCGCGGCGTCTGCACGTGGTCGGCGGGGGCAGCCGCAACGCCCTGCTGAACCAGCTCACGGCCGACGCCCTGGGAATCCCGGTGGTCGCCGGGCCGATGGAGGCGACCGCTCTGGGGAACGTGGCCCTGCAGGCCCGCGCCCTCGGCGCGATCCCCGGCCAGCGCGGTGCGATCCGTGAGCTGGTGCGGGCGAGCGTGGAGCCGGAGGAGTTCGTTCCCAGCGACCACGCACTCCGTCCGGACCCTGCCGGCACCTGACCCTCACCCGCTTCCTGAACGGAGAGACCTCATGACCGCCCCGTCGCCCGGTCGACTCACACCCCTTGACGATGCCCTGGCGATCGGGATCGGTGCGCAGAGCGGGCCTGTCCCGGTGCTGTCCACCCGCGCCTCCCTCGAGCAGCCCTCCGCGGCGGTCATCAGCGCCGAACTGCTGGCCACCGCCCACGGCGTCTACGAGGCATCCCTCAACGGCTCCCCGGTCACGGACTCGGTGCTGAACCCGGGCTGGACCGTCTACGAGTCGCGCCTGCAGGTCCAGCGCTTCGACGTCACCGAACAGGTCCGTGCGGGCGGTCCGGAGATCGAGCTCTCGGCGGTGCTGGGTCGCGGCTGGTGGAACGGCGACTTCGGATTCCTCGACGCCGCCGCGAACTACGGCGAGGAGAACGCCTTCCTCGCCGCCCTCGTCCTCACCTTCGAGGACGGAACCAACCAGACCATCGTCACCGACGAGTCCTGGACCGCCACCGATTCGCCGATCACCTTCGCCACGATCTACGACGGCCAGCACGAGGACCGTCGCCTCCCCGCCGGGGACCCGCGATCGGTGCGCACCGTCGAGATCGACCGCAGCACCCTCATCGAGCAGACCTCGCCGCTGATCACCCGCCACGAGTCCCGGCGCCCGGAGCAGATCTGGACCTCGCCGTCCGGGAAGACCCTCCTCGACTTCGGTCAGAACCTGGTGGGCTGGCTGCGCTTCACGGTCACGGGTCCCGCGGGCACCGAGATCACCCTGCGCCACGCCGAGGTGCTCGAGCACGAGGAGCTGGGCACCCGCCCGCTGCGCGCCGCGAAGGCCACCGACTCGATCACCCTGGCCGGGGACGCCTCCGGAGAGTTCTTCGAGCCGACCTTCACCTTCCACGGGTTCCGCTACGCGGAGGTCACCGGGTGGCCCGGGGAGCTCACCGCCGAGGACATCGAAGCCGTCGTGGTGCATTCGGACATCCCCCGCACCGGCTGGTTCGAGTCCTCCCATGAGGGCGTGAACCAGCTGATCAGCAACTCGATCTGGTCCCAGCGCGGCAACTTCCTCGCGGTGCCCACCGACTGCCCGCAGCGCGACGAGCGCCTGGGGTGGACCGGCGACATCGCCGCCTACGCCGCCACCGCCGCCTACCAGTTCGACGTCTCCGACTTCCTGCACAACTGGTTGCTGGACGTGCACGCCGAGGCGAGCCTGCCGCCGCTGAGCTTCGTTCCCTTCGTCGTGCCGGACATCCTCAAGCTCCGCGCCGGCGGTGCCGATCCGTTCTCGGACGGGGAGCCGCAGGAGGTCCCCACCGCCATCTGGGGCGACGCTGCCGTCTGGGTCGCCGAAGCCCTGTGGAACGCCTACGGCGATCTCGACCGTCTGCGCGCGGAGTACCCCGGCATGGTGCTCCACCTCGAGTCCGTGGAGCGAGCGCTGTCCCACAGCGGCCTGTGGGACACGGGCTTCCAGTTCGGGGACTGGCTCGACCCCGACGCCTCGCCACACGACCCCGGGGCCGCGAAGGCCGACAAGGGCGTGGTCGCCACCGCCTGCCTGATCCGTTCGGCCCGCTTCGCCGCCGAGACGGCACGCCTGATCGGCGAGGAGGCCGACGCCGGGCGGTGGCAGGACCTCGCAGACCGCACCCTGGCCGCGTTCACCGAGGCCTACGTCGGCGACGACGGCCGGATCCGCTCCGACTGCGCCACCGTGTACGCCTTGGCCATCGCCTTCGACCTGCTGGCGGACGGCATGCGCGAGAAGGCCGGCCAGCGCCTCGCACAGCTGGTGCGCGAGGCCGGCTACAAGGTCTCCACCGGGTTCGCCGGCACCCCCTTCGTGACCTGGGCGCTGTCGGAGACCGGGCACATCGAGGACGCCTACCGCCTGCTGCTCGAGGAGGGCAATCCCTCGTGGCTGTACCCGGTCACCATGGGGGCCACCACCATCTGGGAGCGCTGGGACTCGATGCTGCCGGACGGGTCGATCAACCCTGGCGAGATGACCAGCTTCAACCATTACGCGCTGGGAGCGGTCGCCGACTGGATCTACCAGGTGGTGCTCGGGATCCGACCGGGCGCCCCCGGGTACTCCGAAGTGCGGATCCAGCCCGTTCCCGGCCCCGGGATCGACTGGGTCCGAGGCGCCCATGACTCACCGGCCGGCCGCATCGAGGTGCAGTGGCAGAGGGCTGGCGACGGCGCATTCTCCCTTCAGACCACGATTCCCGAGGGCGTCCCCGCGTTGATCGTCCTGCCCGACGGGACCGAGCACCGAGTCCTCGGCGGCACGCACCGGTTCTGACCTCGGCCCGGTGCCCAGGAGCCTTCCCGGCTCCTCGGCTTCCCCCGTCCCGTCCCCATCTGGCTCCGCCCCGTGTGCTGGACCGGAGGAGACACCGGGGCGGATTCCCTGACAGGCTGGTCCGCACATCCCGACCTCCAGAAAGCAGCTTCAGCCATGAAGAGACAGCTTCCCAACCCCCGTGAACTGTTCGAGCTGATGCAGTTCAAGAAGCCCGATCTGAACGCGCGCCGGCGCCGGCTCGCCGCGGCGCTGACGATCTGGGATCTGCGGGCGATCGCGAAACGCCGCACGCCGCGAGCGGCCTTCGACTACACCGACGGTGCGGCCGAGGGCGAGCTCTCACTGGCCCGCGCCCGACAGGCCTTCGCGGACGTGGAGTTCAACCCCGGCGTGCTGCGGGACGTCTCCGAGGTCGACACCAGCCGTGACATGCTCGGCGCCCGCTCCTCGATGCCGCTGGCGATCGCGCCCACCGGATTCACCCGGCTCATGCAGACCGAGGGGGAGATCGCAGGCGCCGGGGCGGCGCAGGCGGCGGGCATCCCCTTCAGCCTGTCCACCCTCGGCACGACCTCCATCGAGGACGTCGCCGCCGCTGCCCCGCATGCCCGCACATGGTTCCAGCTGTACGTGATGCGCGAGCGAGAGGTCTCCTACGACCTGGTCGAACGAGCGGCGAAAGCCGGCTTCGACACCCTGCAGTTCACCGTCGACGCCCCGGTGGCCGGGGCGCGTCTGCGCGATACCCGCAACGGCTTCTCGATCCCACCGCAGCTGACCGCGAACACGATCATCGACGCGATCCCCCGGCCCTGGTGGTGGTATGACTTCCTGACCACCCCGAAGCTCCAGTTCGCCTCGCTCGCCTCGACCGGCGGCACTGTGGCCGACCTGCTGGACTCGGCGATGGATCCGACGATCAGCTTCGAGGACCTGGAGATCATCCGACAGCTGTGGCCCGGCAAGCTAGTCATCAAGGGGGTCCAGAGCCTCGAGGACGCCAAGACCTTCACCGACCACGGGGTCGACGGGATCATCCTGTCCAATCACGGCGGGCGGCAGTTGGACCGCGCCCCGGTCCCCTTCCACCTGCTGCCCGAGGTCGCGCGTGAAGTCGGAGCGCACACCGAGATCGGCATCGACACCGGCATCATGAACGGCGCCGACATCGTGGCGGCCATCGCCCTCGGGGCCCGGTTCACCCTGATCGGCCGCGCCTACCTCTACGGCCTGATGGCAGGCGGCCGGCAGGGCGTCGACCGCACCATCGAGATCCTGTCCGCCGAGATCGTGCGCACCATGAAGCTGCTGGGCGTGCATTCTCTCGATGAGCTCGAGCCGAAGCACGTGACGCAGCTGCACCGCCTGCTGCCGCGGTAGCGCGGCGGAGCGCCCGAGCGGAAGGACGACGGCACACCTCGCGCCGGGAGCGCGCCGTCGGCAGCGCCAGCACAGCTGGGCAACGTGGTCAGCGGGCCTCGATGCCTGCGCCCTCTGAGAGAGAGCGGTCCGGGGCGGATGGTCCCGAAGAGCGTCACGGTCATCGTAGGTAACAATTCGGGTAAGCGCTTGACAGCAGTGAGGCCACCTCCCAGACTTACTGTTATTACGTTTCAATACGGCCAGGGCGACCCCGGCACTGCTGCCGGCGCCCGGTCCGGGCACGCAGGCCCGAACGTCTGACCCCGCGAGTCTCGAACCACGCCCGGAGGTGACCTCCCGATGACAACGTTGTACCGCTCTGCCCTGGATCACCCCGACGCGCTGACCGACTGGACCATCGAAGGGCCCGCGAAGCCCACCTTCCCCCAGGGGCGCCTCCGGCTGGAGTCCACCGGTGACTCTGCCGAGGGGCAGGCGGCGAACTTCGTCCTCTGGATGCCGGTCGAGCACCCGGGCGACGTCTCGATCTCCTGGGACTTCCGACCGCTGCACGACCCCGGACTGGCCATGATCTTCTGGGCGGCCAGCGGCCGCGAGGGCCAGTCGATCCATGACCCCGCTCTGCCGCAGCGGACCGGACAGTACGAGCAGTACCACTCCGGCGCGATCGATGCGTACCACCTCTCCTACTACCGCCGGATGTGGCCCACCGAGCGTCGTCTGCACACCTGCAACCTGCGCAAGAGCCACGGCTTCCACCTCGTCGCCCAGGGCGCCGATCCGCTTCCTCCCGTGCTGGACGCCGATGGCGACTACCACCTCGAGCTGGTCTGGCGCGAAGGCCGCGTCACCTTCTCCGTGGAGGGGATCGAGTGCCTCTCCTGGCAGGACGAGGGCACCATCGGCGGGGCCCCGCACCGTGCCGGAGCGATCGGACTGCGGCAGATGGCGCCTTTGATCGCCGAGTACTCGAACCTGCGGATCGAGGCGCTCTGAGATGAACACGTCCTCGGCCCTCGAGCAGCTCTCCCGCGCCACCGAGCTGCTCACCCGCGCCCTGCTGGTCCAGGCGATCTGGCTGGTGGGCACCCTCGCCGGCGGGGTCGTGGCGGGCTGGGCACCGGCCACGATGGCCGCGTACGACGCCGCTGCCTGCGCCGAACGAGGCGAACCCATCCGCTGGCGCCGGGCCGTGACCCTCTGGCGCAGCCGCTTCCTGCGCAGCCAGGCCCTGCTGTATCCACCGGTGGTGCTGCTGCTGTTGGCCGCCCAAGGCCTCGCCCTCGCTGTCGGCGGTCACACCAACGGCGTGATCGCCCTGCCCACCGGGCTGGCCGTGCTGATCCTGATCGGGGCGCTGTGCTACCTGCCCACGATGGATCTGCGCCATGAGGTGCCGCTGACCCGCGCGCTGTCACGCAGTGTGCTGCTGGCTCTGGCCCAGGCACCCGGCACCTTGCTGCTGATCGCCCTGCTGACCCTGTGGACCGCGCTGTGCGCGAGCCTTCCCGGTCTGATCCCGTTCCTGGGCGTCGGCGTCCCCCTGCTCGGGACCCATCACCTGGTGGCCCGGTTCCTGCAGCGCAATGACGATCTGCTCGCCCGGGAGGCCCGGGCCATCCCCTGATCCCCTCGACAGCCTTCTCCCCCTGGCTCGACAGCCTTCTCCCCCTATGGAAAGGAACGACGATGTTCTCACGACGCACACTTCTCGGAGGCTCGGCCCTGGCGGCCGGGACCGCGCTGGCCGCGACCGCCTGCGGGGGTGGGGGCGGCGGCGCCGGCTCGGGTGAGCCGATCGACACCCTGAAGATCATGGCCCCGCTGCTGTCGGAGACGGCCCCGGACCCCGAGGGGGAGCTGCAGACGGCCGTCGAGGAGTTCATCGGCATGCCGCTGGACATCACCTGGGTGCCCAATTCCAGCTACTCCGACCGCGTCACCGTGGTGATGGCCTCCGACGACATCCCCCACGTCATGGTCCAGACCGGCAAGACCGGGGAGTTCGCCCAGTCGGCCGTCGCCGGCGGCTACTGGGACCTCACCGACATCCTCCCCGACTACCCGAACCTGACCCCGGAGAACGAGGAGATCGCCCACGGGGCGAGCATCAACGGCCAGACCTTCGGGATCTTCCGTCTGCGCGACCCCATGCGTGCGGCGATCACCCTCCGCAAGGACTGGCTGGACGCGCTGGGCCTGGACGAACCGGAGACCACCTCGGACCTGCAGGAGATCGCCCGTGCCTTCTCCGAGGAGGACCCGGCCGGTGATGGGGGCCGCACCACCGGGCTGGTCATCCCCGCCTGGGAAGGGTACGGCAACAACGGTCCCTACGACCTGTGGGAGACCTGGCAGGGCACCCCGAACCTGTGGACGGACCGTCACGGCGACCTCAGCCCGGCCTTCCTGGAACCGGAGTTCCTGGAGGCCAATCGCTCCATGCGGGAGATGATCGAGGCCGGTCACGTCAACGCCGACTTCGCCACCATGGACAGCGGCACCTGGAACGAGCCGTTCTTCAACGGAGAGGGCGGACTGATCGCCGACGTCTCCTCCCGCGGCCTGCAGCTGCTGGGGCTGTTCAAGGATGAGGACCCCGACACCTACGGCGACATGGTCACGATGGTCGGCAATCTGCGCCGGGACGACGGCGAGATGTTCGCCCTGCCCACCCCGGGCTACTCCGGATACCTGGCCATCCCCAAGGCCTCCGTGCCGACCGAGGAGCAGCTGGAGACGGTGCTCACCGCTCTGGACAGGCTCTCCTCGACAGAGGGACAGAACCTGCTGAACAACGGCATCGAAGGCGTCAACTACGAGGTCGACGGGGAGTACGCGGTCGCCATCGAGAGCGAGGAGGCCGATCGCGTCCAGAGCGACGTCGCCGCGTTCTCCCAGCTCGGCACCCAGTCCAACGGCTACACCGCATACTCGGCCAAGCCCGGGGGTGAGGCGGAGGAGGAGCTCGACCGGAAGCGCAACGAGTTCCACGAGGCCGACCTGGAGCACGCGGTGTTCAACCCGGCCGCCGCTTTCGTCTCCCAGACCTATCTGGACAGCGGCGCGGTCCTCGATCAGATCGTCGTCGACGCGCGCCTGAAGTATCTGGCCGGGCAGCTCGACGAGGACGGATTGACCGCGGAGCTGGAGCGCTGGACCTCCAGCGGCGGCCAGCAAGTCATCGACGAGATGAACGAGCTGGCCCAGGAATCGAACTGATCGATCACAGGGATCGGGGTGCGGCAGGCGCCGCGCCCCGGCCCCGGACAAGGACGGATCGATGACCTCGACCAAGACTCCCGCCGCCCCCGCCCCGCTGGCCGATGAGGAGCTGGTGAGCACGGCGGCCACCCCTCGGCGCCGTCGCCGTGGCCTGCTGCGCGGTATCCGGCGCAGCCCCTGGCTGTATCTGATGCTCCTGCCCGGCGTCGTGTACTTCGCGATCTTCAAGTACGCCCCGATGTACGGCGTGACCATCGCCTTCCAGGACTACCTGCCGTTCCTGGGCATGGCCGATTCCCCCTGGGTGGGCTGGAAGCACTTCGAGCGCCTGTTCAGCGGCCCCGATTTCGGCCGGCTGCTGTCGAACACGCTGATCCTGGCGTTCTTGAACGTGGTGATCGCGTTCCCGGCGCCGGTCATCGTGGCGCTGATGCTCAACGAGCTGCGCACGCAGATGCTGAAGAAGTTCATCCAGACGGCGATCTACGTGCCCCACTTCCTGTCCTGGGCGATTGTCTCGGGACTGACCTATCTGCTGTTCGCCCTGGACACCGGCCCGATCACGGTGCTGTTCAACGGTGTGTTCGGCACCGACGCGAACTTCCTGGCCGATCCGGATTGGTTCCGTCCGCTGATCATCGTCCAGACCCTGTGGAAGTCCACCGGCTGGGGCACGATCATCTACCTGGCCGCGCTCGCGGGCGTGGACAAACAGCTGTACGAGGCCGCGATGATCGACGGGGCCTCGAGGCTCCAGCAGCTGCGGCACGTGACGATCCCGGCGATCGTCCCGACCGTGATCATCATGATGATCCTGAACATCGGCAACTTCCTGGACACCGGCTTCGAGCAGATCTACATGCTCACCAACTCCCTGAACCGCGAGGTAGCCGACGTGTTCGACACCTACGTGTACTTCATGGGCATCACCAACGGCGCCTACAGCTATTCGACCGCGATCGGGCTGTTCAAGGGCATCGTCGGCCTGATCCTGATCCTCGGCGCGAACTGGTTGGCCCGACGGTTCACCCAGTCCTCCCTCTTCTAGGAGCACCATGGCAATCCGTTACCACTCCAGGACGGAAAAGGTCTTCGACGCCGCCAACATCGCGGTCCTGCTGGGCCTGGCCGCCCTGACGATCCTGCCGTTCCTCTACGTCCTGGCCGCGTCCTTCGCGACCGAGTCGGAGATCGCCGCCCGGCCGTTCTTCCTGTGGCCCGAGACGGCCACGCTGGACACCTACCGGTACATCTTCTCCACCGACACCTTCATCCGCTCGCTGCTGGTGACCATCGGGGTGACGGCGGTGGGGACCCTGGTGCAAATCACCCTGACCATGTTGATGGCCTATCCGCTGTCGGACCCCAACCTGGTGGGCAAGGGCCTGATCATGCGTCTGGTGCTGTTCGCGATGATCTTCTCCGGCGGCATGATCCCCACCTTCCTGGTGGTCAAGGAGCTCGGCCTGCTGAACTCCTACTGGGCGCTGATCCTGCCGATGGCGATCAACCCGTTCAACCTGATCGTGATTCGCACCTTCTTCCAGCAGCTGCCGTATGAGCTGCGGGAAGCCGCGGAGATAGACGGCGCCACCGAGTTCGCGACCTTCTGGCGCATCATGCTGCCGCTGTCCAAACCCGTGATCGCCACGTTCTCGCTGTTCTACGCGGTCGCGATCTGGAACGACTTCATGTCGCCCCTGCTGTACATCTCCGACACCGACAAATGGACCCTGCAGATGTTCGTCCGCCAGGTGACGATCTCCTCCGATCCCTCCACCACCGTGGGTCAGCTCGACCCCAACTACGTGCCACCGGCCGAGGGTTTGAAGTACGCGGTGATCGTGATCGCGACCGTGCCGATCATGCTCGTCTATCCCTTCCTGCAGAAGCACTTCGCCAAGGGCGTCATGATCGGCTCGGTGAAGGGGTGAGTGCCGAACAGCCCCTGCCGCCCGCCACGCCGGCTGCCTGACCGATCCGATCCCTCCTCGTCCCTCCCCTCCCCTTTCCTCCGCAGGAGCATGAACGATGATCCCCCTCCCCCGTCTCGCCCGCGCACCCTTCCCGGCCGCAGCCGGCTCGTCCGCCGGCGGCGACTGGCCCTCCCGCGGCGGTTCGTCCGCCCGCGGCCCTCTGGGGCCCTCCCGGCGCTCGGTCCTGCTCGGAGCCGGCATGGGGACGGCGGCGCTGCTGAGCAGCTCCCCCGAGGCAATCGGAGATGAGGGGCCGGACCACCACCGAAGCTCCGCTCGACCTCTCCAGTTCGATTTCGGCCCGGGGCGGGTCACCGGTGGCCATCACAAGGTCACGGCCACCTCCGCCTACAGCCGCAAGCGGGGCTTCGGATTCGCCTCCACCGACGGACTCACCGAGACGGACCGCGGAGGGCAGGACACGGTACGTGCCGATTTCGTGACCGCGGCCGATGCGACGTTCCTCGTGGATCTGTCCCCCGGCGACTATGCGGTGTCGGTGGTCGCCGGCGACCTTGAAGGGGCCACGGACCTGGCGATCACCAGCAACGAAACCATCAAGGTGGAACGGACCTCCGCCGCCCCCGGCGAGTTCATCGTCACGGAGTACGAGATCGCGGTGGTGGGCGAACAGCTGACTTTCGACGTGTCCGGGGAAGCCCCGAACCTCAATGCCATCACCATCGAGGCTCTTCCTGGCCGGGATGCCGGAGAGCAGCCGACGGTCTATCTGCTGGGTGATTCGACGATGCAGACATATGACCCGTACTGGGCTCCGCAAGCAGGATGGGGGCAGTTCTACGATCAGTTCCTCTCCGACCGCGTGATCGTCGACAACAGGTCGATCGGGGGCCGCTCCTCCCGCTCGTTCCTCGAGGAGGGGAGGCTGGACGAGGTCCTGCGCCAGATGCGACCCGGAGACGTCGTGCTGATCCAGTTCGGCCACAACGACGCCACCGTGGACGTTCCCGAGCGCTACACGCCTCCCGAGGACTACCGGGAGTATCTGCGCACGTACGTGACCGGCGTGCGGCAGCGCGGTGGGACCGCTGTCGTGGTCACCCCGGTCAGCCGCCTGGACATCGACCCCGACACCGGACGATTCGCGGTCAGCTTCCCCGACTACGTGGAGGCGGCACGAGCGATCGCCGCCGAGATCGATGCGCCTCTCGTCGATCTGTCGGCCTCGAGCCGGGCTCACCTCGACGACATCGGGGCCGACGCCGCCCGTGAACTGTTCCTGCACGCCGCAGAAGGCGTGTACCCCAACCGGCCCGACGGCGTCAGGGACGACACCCACTTCCAGGAGCGCGGGGCGATCCAGATGGCCAGGCTGGTCGCCCGAGACCACCAGGCTCTCGGGGTGCCCACCTCGTCGGACGTCGAGCTGCGCGATTCCCAGGATGTGCCCGCTCCGGTCGATGGCGTCACGGTCGCCCGGGCGACCGCCAGCACCCTCGAGCTGTCCTGGCCGGGTTCCCCCGATGCCGATGTCTATCGTGTGCATGTCGGTGAGGTCGATGGCGGAGCACCCGAGTTCGTCGGCGCGACCAGCGAGAGCGGACTGACGGTGTTCGGACTCTCGGAGAGCACGGAGCACATCGTCCATGTGAGCGCAGTCAACGAACATGGAGAGGGCCCCGCGGGCACAGAGCTGAGGGCGACGACCGATGAAGCGACGCATCGCTTCGATTTCGGTCCCGACGATGCTCCTCTCGCCGATGGGTACCTGCGCATCACCCCCACGACCTCGTACAGCGAGGGTCTCGGGCATGGTCTGAGAGACGCCGATGGCGTGATCTCCCGTGACCGAGGTGGCGAGGGGCCAGACGCCCCGTCGCGCAGCTTCATCGCCTCCTTCGACCAGCCCTACACCTTCCAGGTCGATCTGCCGGACGGGGAATGGTCGGTGGTCCTGACCATCGGGGAGCCCGCCGGCTCTGCGAGGACGACCGTCGCCCTCCAGGGAGAGGAGCGCGGTGACGTCGCGATCGACGACGGCACCCGTCAGATCGTCGAGAGCGGCACGGTCTCCGACGGCCGTCTCCTCGTCGGCATCTCGGGCGCCACCGGACACCTGAACGCCCTGACTCTCACCCCCGCCCCCTGACCCGGGCCGCACCCCTGGCCCCAGCCGCACGCTGCACGCCTCACAGATGAAACGGAGCAACGATGCCCTCGCATGAGAACACCCTGCCGCACGCTGATCCCGCCCTGGCCGCCGGCCCACGCCGCTCCCGCTTCCTGAGCCGGTCGGCCACGCTGCTGTTGTCCCTTCCGCTGGCGATGGGCACAGCCGGGTTCGGGATCGTGGAGACCATCTCCCCAGCGGCGGCGGAGACCTCCTCCGACGACGCTGGCCCGGCCCGCGCCGCAGAACGCCTGAACCGGGCCCCGGTCGCGGTGGACACCGAGGACGGCGTCTTCCTCAGCTGGCGGCTGCTGGGCGACGAGTCGATGGACGCCCAGTTCCACGTGTTCCGCGACGGTCAGCAGATCACCACCGAGCCGGTCACCGATTCGACCAACTACCTGGACCCCGAGGGAACGGTCGACTCGACCTACCGGGTCGCCGTCGTCAAGGACGGGCAGCTGGTGTGGGCTGGGGAGGAGTTCACCCCCTGGGAGGACCAGTGGATGGACGTCCCGCTGGACAAGCCGGACGGCGGCACCACCCCGGACGGGGTGGAGTACGAGTACAGCGCCAATGATGTGATGGTCGGCGACCTCGACGGGGACGGTGAGCTCGAGCTGATCCTGAAGTGGGACCCCTCCAACTCCAAGGACAACTCCCAGGCCGGGCACACCGGGAGCGTGTACCTCGATGCCTACAAGCTCGATGGCACCCAACTGTGGCGCATCGACCTGGGCCCGAACATCCGCGCCGGTGCGCACTACAGCCAGCCCCAGGTGTTCGACTTCGACTCCGACGGGAAGGCCGAGGTGATCGTCAAGACGGCCGACGGGACCGTCGACGCCGGCGGCAGCGTGATCGGTGATCCGGACGCCGACCATCGCAACGACGAGGGGTACGTGCTGGACGGCCCGGAATACCTGACCGTGTTCGAAGGCGCCACGGGCGAAGCGGTCGACACGATCGACTACGTGCCCGAACGGGGTGAGGTCGCCGACTGGGGCGACGACTACGGCAACCGCGTGGACCGCTTCCTGTCGGCGACCGCCTATCTCGACGGCGAGCACCCCAGCGCCGTGTTCGCCCGCGGCTACTACACGCGCGCGGTGCTGTGGGCCGTGGACTTCGACGGCGAACAGCTGCACGAGCGCTGGGTGTTCGACTCCGATGACGAGGGGAACGAAGGGTACGCCGGGCAGGGCAACCATCAGCTCTCGGTCGCCGACGTCGACGGCGACGGCCGCGACGAGATCATCTACGGCTCGGCCACCATCGACGACGACGGCACCGGGCTGTACACCACCGGGCTCGGCCACGGCGATGCGCTGCACGTGGGTGACTTCGACCCCTCCCGCGAAGGGCTGGAGGTGTTCGCGGTGCACGAGTCGATGGCCGACTCCGGCGACCGGGCCTCGACGTTCAGGGACGCGGCCACCGGGGAGATCCTGTGGTCGGTGCCCGGTCAGCAGGACACCGGGCGCGGGGCGATGGCCGACATCGACCCCCGCCACGAGGGCGCCGAGGGCTGGAACGTCGGCCAGGAGGCCGAGTGGGACTCCCCCGTCGGCTCCCTGCGCAGCGCCTCCGGGGAGGAGATCGGCTCCGACATCCCGGCCGCGAACTTCGTGGCGAAGTGGGACGGCGACCTGCTCAGCGAGATCGTCGACCACGACTTCGACGAGGACGCCGGCGAAGGCGTGCCCGTCGTCTCCAAGTGGGACTACGAGAACCTCGAACAGGTGCCGATCTTCGAGCCGGAGGGAGTGCGCACCAACAACCACACCAAGGGCACCCCGGCACTGCAGGCCGATCTGCTGGGCGACTGGCGCGAGGAGCTCGTCTACCGCACGGCCGATTCCTCCGCGCTGCGGATCTTCACCACCACTGACCCGACCGAGCACCGGCTGCGGACCCTGCTGTCGGATCCTCAGTACCGCCTCGCGGTCGCCTGGCAGCACGTGGCCTACAACCAGCCCCCGCACACCAGCTACTTCCTGGGCGAGGGGATGGACACGCCTGCCGCTCCACGCCTGGCCTACACCCGGCCCGCCCCGGCCGACGAACCGGTCGACGGCGGCGCCGCCGAGGTCCCGGCCCCCGGCGTGCTCTCCACGAACGCCGGAGCAGCCCACGGGCTGCGCGATGGTCACCACACCGTGACGATGAACCTGTGGTGGGGGCAGAACGCCGAGCGCATCCGCCTGTTCGAGAACGGCGAGCTGATCGCCGAGGAGGAGCTGAGCGATGGCACACCCGCCGCCCAGGAGTTCAGCCTCGAGCTCTCCGGCCGCGCCAACGGCAGCTACGAGTACACCTGCGAGCTGGTGAACTCGGTGGGCACCACCGAGTGCGAACCGGTGACGGTCGAGGTCACCGACGCCGAGCCCGGCACGCCGGTGCTCAGCCACGACAACTGGAGCGGGGACGGGTCGTTCACCCTGACCACGAACATGTGGTGGGGCACCAATGCGACCGCGTACCGCCTGTACGAGGACGGCACGCTGGTCGATGAGCAGACCCTCGCAGCGCAGACCCCGAACGCGCAGCGGATCCAGACCCGGCTCGAGGACCGTGAACCCGGCACCTACAGCTACGTGGCCGAGCTGGCGAACGAGGCGGGTCAGACCGACAGCCACCCGCTCACCGTCACCGTGAGATGACCACGCCGGTCCCCGGGACGCGCCTGCTGAACGCCTCCCGGGGGCCACACCCCGTCGAACCACCCCGTCCCGCCCCGTGCCCTCCGCCCGTCCGGGTGCCGCCTGCCCCTGTCCGCCCGTCCGGGTGTCCCCCTGTCCCTCTGTCCGCCCGTCTCCGGCTGCCCTCCCATCCGGGGCAGGCCCTGCTCTCTCGAGGAAGCGATCCCTGCGATGTCTCTGCCCGATCCCGTCGACCTCCACTGGCTCGAGAGCCCGCCGCCCTCCCCTGCCCCCACTCGCTGGGGCCTCCCGTGGCGGCGAGGGAGCATCACCTCCGAGCCTCGGTTCCACCTCGTCCACGCCGCCGGCGCGACACCCGTGGACAGCTGGGTGACCGCGCGCTGGCCCGACGGGTCGGTGAAATGGACCGGGCACTCCGCGCTCGCCCCGGCGACCGAGTCCCTCGAGCTGCGGCCCGGCGCTCCCGAGCCTGCCTCGGACCCCGAACCCGCCCCAGGCCCCGAGCCCGCCCCGGGCACCGAACCGGGCGCCGGCGGGCCCACCATCCGGCCCGGGGAGCACGGGCGGCTGCTCATCCAGCAGACCCCCGAGGAGGTCACGGTCGACACCGGCGTGCTGAAGGCGACCGTCGGCCTCGGCCGGACACCGATCCCGAGCCTGGTGATCGAGGGCCGCGAGGTCGGCAGCGGCGGTCGCATCGTCGCCTCCTCCGCGGCCCAGGCCGATCCAGGAGCGCCCCGGCGGGCGCACGAGGTCGTCGTCACCGATCTGCGGATCGAACGCGCCGGGGAGGTCGAGGCGGTGCTGCGCCTCTCGGGCCACCACGAGGTCGCTGACGAGCAGACCCTCCCCTTCGTCCTGCGGCTGTACCTCACCGCTGGATCCACGCGGATCCGCGTCGTGCACTCCCTGGTGTTCGACACCGACCCCGACACGCTGTTCCTGACCTCGCTCGGCCTGCGGTTCGACGTCCCGCTGCGAGCCGAGCCCCATGATCGGCATGTGCGTGTGGCCGGCAGCGAGGGTTTCCTGACCGAGGCGGTGCGCCCGGTGACGGGACTGCGCAGGGATCCCGGGCAGCCGGTGCGGCAGGCGCAGACCGCCGGCCGCACCACCCCGGCCACCAAGACCTGGTCACAGACGGTCTCCTCGCGCCTGCACCTGGTGCCGACCTGGGACGATTGGACCCTGCGACAGCTGTCCCCGCACGGCTACAGCGCCGCCAAGCGCACCGCGGCCGACCGTCCCTGGGTCACGTCCCACTCCGGGACCCGCAGCCTGGGCTACGCCTATCTCGGTGACACCGACGCCGGGATCGGCATCGGCCTGCGGGACTTCTGGAAGCTGGTGCCCACCCAGCTCGATGTCTCTGCCGCGAGCACCGACCTGGGAGCGGTGACGGCCTGGCTGTACGCGCCGTCGGCCGAGCCGATGGACCTGCGGTTCTACCACGACGGCCTCGGGCAGGACACCTACGCCGAGCAGCTCGAGGCCCTCGAGATCACCTACGAGGACTACGAACCCGGCTACGGGGACGCGCGCGGCATCGCCCGCACCCACGAGCTCGTGGTCGACGCCTTCGACGCCACCCCCGGGCACGAGGAGCTGGCCGCTCGAGCCCGCACCTGTGCACTGCCGCCCCTGCTGAGAGCGAGCCCGCAACGGCTCCGGGACGCCGGGGTGCTGGGCACCTGGTCGGTCGCCGACCGGTCCACGCCCGCACGGGCGGCGATCGAGGACCGGCTGCTGTGGCTGCGCGAGTTCTATCGCGACCAGGTCGAGCAGCGCGGCTGGTACGGCTTCTGGGACTACGGCGACGTGATGCATACCTACGACGCGGACCGGCACGGCTGGCGCTATGACATCGGGGGCTACGCCTGGGACAACTCCGAGCTCTCCCCGGATCTGTGGCTGTGGCTGGACTTCCTGCGCACCGGGGACGCGGCTGCCTTCCGGCTGGCCGAGGCGATGACCCGCCACACCGGCGAGGTCGACGTCTACCACGCGGGCCGCTTCGCGGGCCTGGGCACGAGGCACAACGTCCAGCATTTCGGATGCAGCGCCAAACAGCTGCGGATCTCCAACGCCACCTACCGGCGATACTTCTACTTCCTCACGGCCGACGAGCGCACCGGGGAGCTGCTCGACGAGGTCGCCGCCTGCGAGCAGGCCCTGCTGAAGGTGGATGCGACGCGCAAGGTCCGCCACGACGTCTACTCCCCCGATCCCCATGCGCTGGCCATCGGCCTGGGCACCGACCTGGGAGCGCTGCTGGGGGCCTGGATCACCGCCTGGGAGCGCCACGGCGACGTCGAGGCCGAGCAGAAGCTGCGCAGCGCGATGGCCGGGATCGGCGAGCTGAAGCACGGCTTCTTCACCGGTGAGGCGCTGTGGGACCTCGAGCGCCATCGATTCGACACCTCCCGTGACCGCGTCGGCGTCTCCCACCTCAGCGCTGTGTTCGGGCTGGTGGAGATGGTCACCGAGGCGCTCGAACTGATCGACGAGCCGGCGTTCGAGCAGGCCTGGCACGAGTACTGTCGTCTCTATCTGGCCGCACCCGAGGAGCAGGCCGAAGTGTTCGGGGCACCTCTGGGAGGGATCTCCCTGGTGCCCGCGCACAGCAGGCTCTTGGCGATCGTGGCGGCCCACGAAGGCGATGCCGCTGCCGCGGCCCGCGCCTGGGATGCCTTCTTCGTCGGCCTCGGCGACCAGCTGAACGTCAACGCCCTGGTGGACGAGACGGAGTGGCGGCGCACCAGGATCCACGGCCCCGCCGTGCCGGAGCCGGTTGACGAGGCGGCGTTCGTCTCCACCAACGACGCCGCTCAGTACGGCCTCGCGGCGATCCAGAACCTCGCGCTGATCGGAGATCACCTGCCCGAGCGCTGAGTCACCCCCTCACAGGTAATCGCGCGGGATCGTGGTGCTCCAGGTCTTCGAGTGCACCCGCTCCCTCCCCTCCCAGGCGTCGAGCTCGGCGTAGACGTGGAAATCGGTGGCCGTGGAGGTCAGCACGGTGCGGGTGGTCGCGTGGGTCGACCAGTCGCCGCGGGCGAAGCCGATGTCCCACAGGGTCTCGCCGCGCACGGAGTGCACGTCGCTGCCGGTGAAGGAGT
>DWZH01000041.1 GCA_019118275.1 Candidatus Brachybacterium merdavium
GCGGTCATGGTCAGGCTCCGGCGCGGGCCAGGCGGATCATCGACCAGGAGATCGCCGGCAAGGAGCCGGACAGACGACCGCCGTCCAGGCCCACGCTGGTGTTCTCCGCCGGGGCGACGGTGTCGGGGGCGTCGGCCGAATTCGCGGCGTAGGGGTCCTGGTGGTGCAGGGTGGTCGCCTCCACCAGCTCCAGCCCGCCGAAGGCCGCCAGATCCGCGTCCAGTGCCAGCTGCGTCGCGGGATCGCGGTTGACGACGAACACGGTCAGCTCACCGCTGTCCTCGTCCCAGGTGGCCACGGCGTCCCCGGAGGTCGAGGAGCCGAAGCGCTGGTTGTCGAAGCTCGGGGCCTGGATGCGCACGTCCAGCACCTCGCCGCGGGCGTGCTTCGAGGTCAGCGCGAAGGGATGGAAGGTGGACTGCTTCCACACCCGGCCGCCGGGCTCGGTCATGATCGGGGCGATCACGTTGACCAGCTGGGCGAGCGAGGCCGAGGCCACGCGATCGCTGTGACGCAGCAGGGAGATCAGCAGGTTCCCGAACACCACCGCGTCCATGGCCGAGTAGATGTCCTCGAGCAGCACGGGGGCCACGGGCCAGTCGTCCCCGCTGGGCGGACGGGACTCGGCACGGTGCTGGTACCACACGTTCCACTCGTCGAAGCTGATCATGATGCGCTTTTCGCGCTTGAGCTTGGCGCGCACATGGTCGGCGGTGGCGACGACCGCGTCGATGAAGTGGTCCATGTCGTCGGCCGAGGCGAGGAAGGAGGCCTGGTCGCCGTCCTTCTCGGAGTAGTAGACGTGAGCGGAGATCATGTCCACGAAGTCGTAGGCCTCCGTCAGGACCGTGTTCTCCCAGGCCCCGAAGGTGGGCATCTGGGAGTTCGAGGAGCCGCAGGCGATCAGCTCGAGGTCCGGGTCCTCCATGCGCATCGCCCGGGCGGTCTCGGTGGCCACCCGCGCGTACTCCTCGGCGTTCTTGTGGCCGATCTGCCAGGGGCCGTCCATCTCGTTGCCCAGGCACCACATGCGGATGTCATGGGACTCAGGCCTTCCGGTATTGGTCACGCGCTGGTCGGACAGGTGCGTGCCGGCCGGGGCGTTGGCGTACTCGAGCACGTCCAGCGCCTCCTGCACGCCGCGGGTGCCGAGGTTCACCGCGTACATCGGCTCCACCTCGGCCCGGCGCGCCCAGGCCATGAACTCGTCCAGGCCCACGGTGTTGGGATCGGAGGAGTGCCAGGCCAGGTCGTGGCGCACCGGACGCTCCTCGACCGGACCCACGCCATCCTCCCAGCGGTAGCCGGAGACGAAATTGCCACCCGGATAGCGCACCGAGGAGACCCCCAGCTCACGCACCAGCTCGAGCACGTCGGTGCGGAAGCCCTGCTCGTCGGCCGAGGGATGCTCCGGCTCATAGATGCCGGTGTACACGCAGCGCCCCAGGTGCTCGACGAAGGCACCGAAGGTGCGTCGCCGCACGGGGGCGACGCGGAAGGCGGGGTTCAGGGAGAGGGCGAGGGTCGAGGGCATCGAGCTCGGGCCTTTCAGCAGCACTGGTGGAGGGCGGTGACGAAGCATCGGCGGAACTCCGGTCCGCGAGCAGGGGCCGACACCGATTTGCAACGTTGGACAAGACCCAATCATGTCCGTTCAGTGCCGTCAAGCAGCTGGTCGCTCCGCCTCTGACCAGGAGTCCCCGTCGCGACGCTGAATGCGTGGGCGAGGGAGGTGGATGAGATGATGGCGGCATGACCCCAGCATCCTCTCGCCGACGGCGACCGCCCGGACTGCGCGATGTCGCCGAGCTCGCCGGGGTGTCCATGAAGACGGTCTCCAACGTGGTCCACGGCTACGCCCGGGTGCGGCCGGAGACCCGTGAGCGCGTCCAGGCCGCGATCGACCAGACCGGCTACCGGCCGCAGCTGGCGGCACAGCAGCTGCGCACCGGCTCCAGCGGCATCATCACGCTGGCCGTGCCCTCCCTGACCTACAGCTACTTCTCCGACATCGCCCAGCACTTCATCGACCAGGCTCAGCAGCGGGGCCGCACGGTGGTGCTGCACAGCACCTCGGCCGGGCGCGAGCAGGAGGTGGAGGTGCTCGAGGGCTTCAAGCGGCGCCTGGGCGACGGGGTCATCTTCAACCCCCTGCTGCTGGAGGAGCAGTACTTCACCTCCCAGGAGGAGCTGCCCCAGCCCACGGTGCTGATCGGCGAACACGTCCCGGACCGGGACCTGCCGGACGGCTCGGACTACGTGCGGATCGACAACACCCGCGCCACGGCCGACGCCACCGAGCACCTGCTGCAGACCGGACGGCGCGAGCTCGCCTTCGTCGGCGCCCTGCCCACCGACCCGGTCCGGCACCCGCACGGCTCCGCGCCACTGCGGATCGACGGTTTCCGCCAGGCACTGGCCCGCCACGACCTGAACCCGGACCGGGCCCCGCTGCAGCAGGTCGACAACTGGCACCGGCACGATGGCCGCAGGGCGGTACACGTGCTGCTGGACGAGCACCCCGACGTGGACGCGATCGTGTGCGCGAACGACGAAATCGCGCTCGGCGTGCTGGCCGGGCTGCGCGAGCGAGGCCGACGGGTCCCCCAGGACGTCGGCGTGGTCGGCTACGACGACGCCCCCGAGGCCCCGTTCTCCTACCCTCCCCTGACCACCATCAGCCCGGACAAGGCGTTCCTGGCTCGCATCGCCCTGGACATGCTGATCGAGCGCATCGACGGTCATGACGGCCCGCCCCGCATCGTCACCACACCGCACCAGCTGGTGGTGCGCGAGTCCTCCCGCGCGGCGACCCTGGACGCCTGAGCCGCGCCCACGGGGCGAGCCGCCCCGAGCGCGGACGGACCACGCCCCTTGCATTCTGGTTTTACAACGCCGTAACGTCGGCGCCGATCACACGGCTCAGCGCAGATTCGGGTGATCACGAGCTGATCGTCTCCACCCGGCGCCGACTCCTCGCGGGCCGGCTCGCGGGCACCTGACCACTGCCGGGTGGGGCCGCCGCCCGATCTGCGGGGCCTGTGCATCGGGCCTCATCATGCGCGGGTCGCCGAGCGGCACGCCACCGTCGATGGAAGTATGGGAACCATGTCAGCGACCCCCCGTTCCGGCCCACCGCGCCCGCCGACCCTGCGCGATGTCGCCGAGCTCGCCGGGGTCTCCATCAAGACCGTCTCCAACGTGGTCAACGACTTCCCGCATGTGCGGGAGTCGACGCGGGAGCGGGTGCAGGAGGCGGTCCTGCAGCTGGGCTACCGTCCGCAGGCGGCCGCGCAGCAGCTGCGCACCGGTGCCTCCCGCATGGTCACCCTGGCGCTGCCGTCGCTGAAGTTCACCTACTTCTCCGACATCGCCCAGGAGTTCATCGACGAGGCGCAGCTGCGCGACCAGACGGTGGTGCTGCACTCCACCTCCGCCGGCCGGGAGGAGGAGCGCAACGTCCTGAACGGCTTCAAGCGGATCGTGGGCGACGGGCTGATCTTCAATCCGCTGCGGCTCGAGGAGGAGCTGTTCGCGAGGATGGAGCGCACCCCGCAGCCGACCGTGTTCATCGGCGAGCACCTGCCCGAGTCCCTGCCGGCCGGCTGCGACTACGTGAAGATCGACAACGTCGCCGCCGCCTTCGACATGACCGCCCACCTGATCGCCGCGGGCCGGCGCCGCCTGGGCTTCATCGGGGCGATCCCCTCCCCGCTGGGACGCCAGCCCCACAGCTCCGGCTCACTGCGTCGCGACGGCTTCCACCAGGCGCTGGATGCCCACGGGATCGCCCGCTCGGACGCCGTCGTCCAGGAGGTCGACGACTGGCACCGCCCGCACGGCGTCCAGGGGCTGGAGGGCCTGCTGACCCGCCTGCCGGAGGTGGACGGGATCGTCTGCGCCAATGACGACCTGGCCATCGGCGCGCTGGCCCGGCTACGGCAGCTCGGGGTCCGCGTGCCCGAGGAGGTGGCCGTGATCGGGTACGACGACACCCTGGACGCGCCCTACTCCTCCCCGCCGCTGACCACGATCTCCCCGGACAAGAAATCCCTGGCCAGCACCGCACTGGATCTGCTGGCCGAGCGGATCCAGGGGTACGACGGGCCTCCCCGGGTCCTCGAGACCCCCTACGGTCTGGTGGTGCGTGGCAGCACCCCGGCCCTGCCCGAGCGAAAGGACTCCTGATGACCGTCCCGACCCCGTACGAGGATCTGCTGCGCGAAGTGCTGGAGGGCGGCAATCCCAAGGGCGACCGCACCGGCACCGGGACCCGCAGCCTGTTCGGCCGCCAGATCCGCTTCGACCTGGCGCAGGGCTTTCCCCTGATCACCACCAAGCGGGTCCACTTCCGTTCGCTGGCGATCGAGCTGCTGTGGTTCCTGCGCGGCGACACCAACGTGCGCTGGCTGCAGGAGCGCGGGGTGAAGATCTGGGACGAATGGGCCGATGAGGACGGCGAGCTGGGCCCGGTCTACGGCGCCCAGTGGCGCTCCTGGCCCACTCCCGACGGCGGGGTGATCGACCAGATCAGCGACGTCGTCGAGCAGATCCGCACGAACCCCGATTCGCGCCGGCTGATCGTGTCGGCTTGGAACCCGGCCGACGTGCCGGCGATGGCGCTGGCACCCTGCCACGCCCTGTTCCAGTTCGAGGTCCATGACGGCAAGCTGTCCTGCCAGCTCTACCAGCGCAGCGCCGACCTGTTCCTCGGGGTGCCGTTCAACATCGCCAGCTACGCGCTGCTGACGCACATGGTCGCCCAGCAGACCGATCTCGAGGTCGGCGACTTCGTGTGGACCGGCGGGGACTGCCACATCTACGACAACCATCACGAGCAGGTCCGGCGCCAGCTCGCCCGTGACCCGTTCCCGTACCCGACGCTGCGCATCGGCCGCCGCCCCGCCTCGATCCTGGACTACGAGTTCGAGGACTTCGAGATCGTCGGCTACGAGCACCATCCGGGCATCAAGGCGCCGGTGGCGGTATGAGCATGGCCGACGACGGCTCCGCCGCCCCGCAGATCGGGCTGATCTGGGCGCAGGCACACGACGGCGTGATCGGCGCCGAGGGCACCATGCCCTGGCACCTGCCCGAGGACCTCAAGCACTTCCAGCGCACCACCCGCGGCTGCCCCGTGGTGATGGGCAGGCGGACCTGGGAGTCCTTCCCCCCGCGGGTGCGGCCCCTGCCCGGACGCACCAACATCGTGATCACCCGCAACGACGACTTCGCGGCCGAGGGCGCCGTGCGTGCCCGGAGCCTGCCGGAGGCTCTGCAGACCGCCCGGGAGAGGGCCCACGCGCCGGCCCGGGCCCGGGGCGATGGCTCGCCGACGATCTGGGTGATCGGAGGCGGCGGCATCTACCGCGAGGCGATCGCCGCGGCGGACCTGCTGGTCGTCACCGAGATCGATCTCGACGTCGACGGCGACACCACGGCGCCGAGCATCCCGGGCGTCTTCCAGGAGACCGCGGCCGACCCCGGGACCGGGTGGCACGAGTCCTCCTCGGGTCTGCGCTACCGGATCCGCCGCTACCAGCGCTGACCCCACCTCGGCACCCGCCCGGGCGCGGTCGCCCCGGACCCCTTGACGTCAAGTGAACTTGATGTTTCATCGTGGTCGCATCAACCCCACCCGACCGGGAGATGCCCATGAGCATGGAGACCGCCGCCTGGCAGTCGCTGTACACCACGATGCACGCCGAGCAGGACCAACGACCCTTCTCCCGCACGGCTCTGCGACGGATCGCCGGGTTCGCCCGGCCTCACGGTCGCAGGATCCTCGTCTTCGTCGTGATCAGCGTGCTGATCGCGATCGTCACCGTCTCGACCCCGCTCCTGGCGGGGCGGGTGGTCGACGCGATCGTCGGCGGTCAGGCGCCGCGGATCGTGATCATCCTGGCGGCGGCGATCGGGGTCCTCGCGCTCGTGGAGGCGGGGCTGGGCCTTGCTCAACGCTGGTTCTCGGCGCACATCGGCGAAGGACTCATCCTGGACCTGCGCACCGCCGTCTACGATCACGTCCAGAGGATGCCGATCGCCTTCTTCGGCCGCACCCGCACCGGTGCGCTCGTGAGCCGGCTGAACAATGACGTCATCGGTGCGCAGCGGGCCTTCAGCGAGACCCTCTCCGGGGTGGTGAGCAATGTCGTCACACTGGCCCTGGCCGCCATCGCGATGGTGGCGCTGTCCTGGCAGGTCACGCTGGCCACCCTGGTCCTGTTGCCGTTGTTCGTCCTGCCCGCTCGCCGGCTGGGGGCGCGGCTGGCCCGGCTGCAGCGGGAGGCGGCCAATCACAACTCCACGATGAGCACGCAGATGACCGAGAGGTTCTCGGCGCCCGGTGCCACGCTGATCAAGCTCTTCGGACGCCCGGACCACGAGTCGGCCGAGTTCGCGACCCGCGCCGGCAGGGTCCGCGACATCGGGGTGCGCAGCGCGATGCTGCAGGAGGTGTTCTTCATCGCGCTGACCCTGGTCTCCGCCCTCGCCCTGGCGGTGGTCTATGGCGCCGGAGGCTACCTGGCCCTGACCGGGGGCCTGGAGGCAGGTGCCGTGGTCTCCCTCGCCCTGCTGCTCACCCGTCTCTACGCTCCCCTGACGGCGCTGGCGAACTCCCGGGTCGAGGTGATGAGCGCGATGGTGAGCTTCCAGCGGGTCTTCGAGGTCCTCGACCTCGAGCCGCTCATCCAGGAGCGAGCCGGAGCGCGTGCCCTGCCGCCCGGACCGGCATCGATCGAGTTCGACGAGGTCACCTTCGCCTACCCGAGCCCGGAGCAGGTCTCGCTCGCCTCCCTGGAGGAAGTGGCGACCCTCGACACCGCTGGCGGCGAGGACGTGCTGCACGAGGTGTCCTTCCGCGCGGAGCCGGGTCAGACCGTGGCTCTGGTCGGCTCCTCCGGGGCGGGCAAATCCACCATCGCCTCGCTCATCCCCCGACTGTTCGATGCGGACACCGGCGCCGTGCGGATCGGGGGCAGCGACGTCCGCGATCTCACCGCGTCCTCTTTGCGGGAAACGGTCGGGATGGTCACCCAGGACGGCCACCTCTTCCACGACAGCGTGCGCCAGAATCTGCTGCTGGCCCGCCCGGAGGCGGGGGACGAAGAGGTGTGGGAGGCCCTCGACCGGGCTCGGCTGGGCCAGTTCGTCCGGGATCTCCCCGACGGTCTGGACACCGTCGTCGGAGAGCGGGGGCACCGGCTCTCCGGCGGTGAGCGCCAGCGGATGACGATCGCGCGCGTGCTGCTGGCCAGACCCCAGGTGGTCATCCTCGACGAGGCCACCGCGCATCTCGACTCCACCTCCGAGGCCGCGGTGCAGGCGGCCCTGACCGAGGCACTCGCCGGTCGCACCGCCGTCGTGATCGCCCACCGGCTGCCGACCATCCGCGCCGCCGACAGGATCCTGGTGGTCGAGTCGGGCCGGGTCGTCGAGGCGGGGACCCACCGTGAGCTCCTCGACTCGGGAGGGCGCTACACCGAGCTCCATGACACCCAGTTCGCGCCGGCCGCCTGAGCGGGGCGCTGGGGCCGTCGCCGGGCAGCGGCGGCCCCAGTGCCCGGCAGCGGCGATCGCTGCGCTGGCAGCCCAGGCCCGACGGCGGCCATGACCCGGCAGCAGTGGCCGATCCCGCGCCGGCGGCGACCCCTCCCGCGCCGGTGCCGACCTCTTGCCCCGGTTTTTCCAACGCTGTAACGTGGCGTGCGGAACGGGGACGAGGTTGTCCCTTCGGCCCCGCCTCTCCATCCGCGCTCGCATCCGGTGCTCGCCGTGATCGACCATCGGTCCCCGGGGACGATGAGCGAGCGCGGCGCCCGGCCACGGGCGGCCCGGGGACTGGACGGAGGACCCGACCATGGACGCCATCCCTCGACGCCGACTGCTGACCTTGAGCGCCGCCACCGCCGCCGGAGGGGCGATGCTGCTCCGCGCTCGCCCCGCTCATGCCGGCCCGCCGTATGCGGGGCCGCCGCAGCGGCCGCCCCGGCTCCCCGAGCTGCCCGAACCCACCTTTGGCGAGGTCTCGGTCCACGATCCCTCGGTGCTCGTCACCAGCGGCGTGACCTACCTCTTCGGATCCCATCTGGCCGCGGCCAAGAGCGATGACCTGCTGGCCTGGGATCAGGTCGCCGACCTCGTCACCCCCGAGAACCCGCTGTTCGAGGACGTCACCACCGAGCTCGCCGAGGCCTTCGAATGGGCGCAGTCCGACACGCTGTGGGCGGCCGACGTGAGCGAGACCGAGGACGGTCGGTTCCGCATGTACTACTGCGCCTGTGAGGGCTCCTCCCCTCGCTCGGCCATGGGCACCGCGATCGCCGACCACATCGAGGGCCCCTACCGTGACGAAGGGATCTTCCTGCGCTCGGGCATGTGGGACGAGCCCAGCGAGGACGGCGACATCTACGATGCCCTGGTCCACCCCAACACGATCGACCCGCATGCCTTCGTGGACGCCTCCGGACACCACCAGCTCGTCTACGGCTCCTACTCCGGGGGCATCTTCCTGCTGGAGCTCGATCCGGTCACGGGCCGGCCGTTGCCGGGCCAGGGCTACGGCGTGCACCTGTGCGGAGGCAACCACGCCCGCATCGAGGCGCCCTACATCCTCCACTCGGAGCAGACCGGCTACTACTACTTGCTGTTGACCTTCGGCGGTCTGGACGCCGACGGCGGATACAACATCCGGGTCGCCCGCTCCCGGGATGTCGCAGGGCCCTACCTCGATCCGATGGGCCAGGATCTGCGGGAGGCCAGGTCCGATCCCGAGCTGCCGCTGTTCGACGACGCCTCGATCGAGCCGTTCGGCGCCAAGCTGATGGGCAACCATCGCTTCGCCGGCACGGGGGCGGACGGCCAGGGGTATGTCTCCCCCGGGCACGTCTCCGCCTGGACCGATCCGCAGTCGCAGGAATCGTTCCTGTTCTTCCACACACGATTCCCGGGCGACGGGGAGCGGCACGAGGTGCGGGTCCACCGGATCCACTTCTCCCACGACGGCTGGCCGGTGCTCTCCCCGCACCGCTACGGCGGGGAGCCGGCCGCAGAGACGGCTCGGCCCGGCCTCCACCGCCGTCAGCTGGAGGGCCGCTGGCAGCTGGTCGACCATGGTCGGGCGATCTCCCCGGAGGTCGTCGACTCACAGACCATCGAACTGCACCGCAACGGGCAGATCACCGGCGCGGTCACCGGCCGGTGGCGTCTGGAGGGCCGCCACCGTGCGGTGATCCTGCTCGAGGACCTGCGCTATGACGGAGTGTTCGCACTCGGCCGCCATGAGGAGCTCGGCACGTGGACACCGACGTTCAGCGTGCTGGGCCCCGACGGACGCGCCCTGTGGGGCTCGCGGGAGGTGTGAGCCCGCCCTGACGTGCGCCGGCGCTGACACCAGGCCCCGCGGACACGGAGCGGCCCCGGGACCAGGACGATCCGTCCGGGTTCCGGGGCCGCTTCGGGTGGTCCCGCTCAGGTGCCGGTGATGCCGGTGGTGG
>DWZH01000042.1 GCA_019118275.1 Candidatus Brachybacterium merdavium
CCGCCGCGCACGATCGAGCCGGCGATGTTGCCGAACTTGGAGGAGCGGAAGATCTCGCGGATCTCCGCCGAGCCGAGCTCGACCTCCTCGTACTCCGGCTTGAGCATGCCCTTGAGGGCCTGCTCGACCTCGTCGATGGCGTTGTAGATGACCGAGTAGTACTTGATCTCCACGCCCTCGCGGTCGGCGTAGTCCGCGTTCAGGCCCTCGGCCCGCACGTTGTAGCCGATGATGACCGCGTTCGAGGCGACGGCGAGGTTGATGTTGTTCATCGTGATCGCACCGACGCCGCGGTCGATGATCCGCAGATCCACGCCGTCGCCGATCTCGATGCCCAGCAGCGCCTCCTCGAGAGCCTCCACGGCACCGGCCGCGTCACCCTTGAGGATGAGGTTGAGGGTCTCGACCTTGCCGTCGGCCATGTGCTGGTTGATGTCCTCGAGGCTGATGCGCTTGCGCACCTTGGACAGCGACGCGGCACGCTTGGCGGCCTCGCGCTTCTCCGCGATCTGGCGGGCGGTGCGCTCGTCCTGGGCGACCAGGAAGGAGTCACCGGCGCCGGGCACCGAGGTCAGGCCGAGCACCTGGACCGGACGCGAGGGACCGGCCTCCTCGACGCTCACGCCGTTCTCGTCGAGCATGGCGCGCACGCGGCCGTGGCCGCTGCCGCAGACGATCGCATCGCCCACGCGCAGGGTGCCCTGCTCGACCAGGACGGTGGCGACCGGGCCGCGGCCCTTGTCGAGGTTCGCCTCGATGGACACGCCACGCGCGTCCTTGTCCGGGTTGGCGGTGAGCTCGAGCGCGGCATCGGCGGTCAGCAGCACCGCCTCCAGCAGCGAGTCGATGTTGAGGTTCTCGCGGGCGGAGACGTCGACGAACATGGTCTCGCCGCCGTACTCCTCGGCGATCAGGTTGTACTCGGTCAGCTGCTGGCGGATCTTCTCGGGGTTCGCCTCGGGCTTGTCCACCTTGTTGACCGCGACCACGATCGGCACGTCGGCCGCCTGGGCGTGGTTGAGCGCCTCGATGGTCTGGGGCATCACGCCGTCATCGGCCGCGACCACCAGGATCGCGATGTCGGTGACGTCGGCACCACGGGCACGCATGGCGGTGAACGCCTCGTGACCCGGGGTGTCGATGAAGGTCAGCGCGCGGTCCTCGTCCTCGTGCTCGATCTCGACCTGATAGGCACCGATGTGCTGGGTGATGCCGCCGGCCTCGCCTGCACCGACGGTCGCCTTGCGGATGGTGTCCAGCAGACGGGTCTTGCCGTGGTCGACGTGGCCCATGACGGTGACGACCGGCGGCCGCGGGGCGCGGTCCTCATCGCTCTCCTCGGCCAGCTCGGCATCGAGGTCGATGTCGAACTGCTCGAGCAGCTCGCGCTCCTCGTCCTCCGGGGAGACGATCTCGATCTTGTAGCCGAGCTCGGTGCCCAGCAGCTCGAAGGTGTCCTCGTCGAGCGACTGGGTGGCCGTGGCCATCTCGCCCATCGCGAACAGCACGGTGATCAGCGACGCGGGGTTGACGTCGATGCGGTCGGCGAAGTCGCTCAGCGACGCGCCGCGGCGCAGGCGGATCTTGGTGGTGCCGTCACCGCGCGGGATCGAGACGCCGCCCGGCGCGGGCGCCTGCATCTGCTCGAATTCCTGGCGCTTGGCACGCTTCGACTTGCGCGAGCGGGCGGGCTTGCCACCACGACCGAATGCACCCTGGGTGCTGCCGCGACGACCGCGACCGCGGGGACCGCCACCGGGACGGACGGGACCGCCGCCACCGGGACCGCCGCCGGGACGCCCGCCACGGCCACGACCGCCGCCGCGTCCGCTGGGACGAGTGTCGGCCAGGCCACCGTGGGAGTGCTGACGCATGATGCCGGGCGTGGGCATCCCCGGACGGGGACCGCCGCCGGAGCGCGGAGCGCCCTCGCGGGCCGGGGGACGACCGCCCTGCTCCGTGCCGCCGGGGCGGGGACGCTGGCCGGGACGGGGCATGCCCTGCGAGCTGGCGAAGGGATTGTTGCCTGGACGCGGCCCGCCGGAGCCGGAGGCTCCGCCACGGCCGCCGCCGGGCTTGGGGCGCTGGCCGGGACGCGGCATGCCCTGCGAGCTGGCGAAGGGATTGTTGCCGGGGCGTGCTCCTCCCGGACGGGGCGTGGGACGCTCACCACCGGGCTTGGGCGCCACCGGGCGCTCACCGCCGGGCTTGGGGGGCACGGGGCGCTCACCGCCGGGCTTCGGGGTCGCTCCGGACTCGGGGGACTTCGACGGCTGGGGCGTCTGCGACGGGGTGGGGGCCTCCGCGGCCGGCTCGGCCTGCGCGGCGGGCGCCTCGGGCTCCGCACTCTCGGCGGTCGGCTTCGGGGCGGGCTTGCCTCCTGGCTTGGGGGCTGCCTTGGCGCCCGGCTTGGGCGCCGCCTTGGCACCTGGCTTGGAGGCGCCGGAGGGCTTGGAGCCGCCCTCGGCGGGGGCCTCGCTGGTCTTGACGGGCAGCTCCTGGCGCAGCTTGCGGGCGACGGGGGCTTCGATGGTCGAGGAAGCCGAGCGAACGAATTCGCCCATGTCCTGCAGCTTCTGCAGAACGACCTTACTGGGGTGTCCGAGCTCCTTGGCGAGCTCGTGAACGCGGACCTTAGCCACAATTCTCCTGTCTCGGTCCGGCCGACAAGAGGGCGCGGACCGCTAATTCCTGAGGGTGCTCATGTGCGAGTACTCATCGGATGTCCATGGGTTCTTCTACCTGTTCCACTGATCGGTGGGGTCGGGGGTCCCGAGGTCCCGGACGAGCTGCCCGGTGTCGACGACACCTCGGAAGGCCCGAGGGAAGCCGCCTCGCCGCAGGGCGAGGTCGAGACATGATGAGTCGGGATGGAGCCACGCCCCGCGGCCGGGCGCCGACCGGGTGGGGTCGACGCGGACGCGTGGAGCGGCGCCGTCGGGAGCGGGCTCCCGGACCAGACGCACCAGCTGCGTGCGAGCGGCCACCTGTCGGCAGCCGATGCATGTGCGCTCGGGGACGTGGGGGTCGGTGTGAGGCACCAGCGCTCCACCTCCGTTCCGAGCACATTCCTCCGAGCGGGGTCCAGATCGCACCGCGATCTGCGCCACAGCTCGGCTGAACAGCCTCCTCAGTGTAACGGACGCGCAGGCTGTGCTCAGCACCGGGGAGGCATGCGACACACCACCCCACCGGGACTCTCAGGCCTCAGGGGCCTCAGGGGCCTCCGGGTCCTCGTCCGTACGGATATCGATCTTCCAGCCGGTGAGCTTCGCGGCCAGCCGGGCGTTCTGGCCGTCCTTGCCGATGGCGAGGGAGAACTGGTTCTCGGGGACCACCGCGCGCACCGCCCGGCCGACCTCGTCGATCACCACCACGCTGCTGACCTTGGACGGCGACAGCGCGTTGGTGACGAACGCGGCGGGGTCCTCGTCGAAGTCGACGATGTCGATCTTCTCGCCCCCCAGCTCGTTCATCACGGCCCGGACGCGGGCGCCCATCGGTCCGATGCAGGCGCCCTTGGCGTTGACGCCCGCGATGGTGGCCCGCACCGCCATCTTGGTGCGGTGACCGGCCTCCCGGGCGAGCCCGGCGATCTCCACGGTGCCGTCGGCCACCTCGGGGACCTCGAGCGCGAACAGGCGGCGCACCAGGTTGGGGTGGGAGCGGGACAGGGTGATCTGCGGGCCCTTGTGGCCGCGGCGGGCGTCCGTGACGTAGGCGCGGATGCGGCGCCCGTGCGAGTAGTCCTCCCCCGGCACCCGCTCATGGGGCGGGAGCACGGCCTCGACCTCGCCGAGGTCGACCAGCACCATGCGCGGGTCGCGGCCCTGCTGGATGATCCCGGAGACGATGTCGTCGGCCCGGTCGGCGTACTCACCGAGCACGGCATCGTCCTCCAGGTCGCGGATGCGCTGGAAGATCACCTGCCGTGCGGTGGAGGCGGCGACGCGGCCGAAGTTCTCCGGTGTGTCGTCCCACTCCTCGAGGATGGTGCCCTCGGCGTCGCGCTCGCGGGCGACCACGGCGACCTCGCCGGTCTTCTCGTCGATGATCACCTCGGAGTCGCGCACCGGATGATCGGTGTGGAGGTAGGCGGCGTGCAGCGCGGAACGGATCGCGTCCAGCAGCACCGGCAGCCGGATGTCCCGTTCCCGTTCGAGGGCGCGCAGGGCACCCATGTCGATGTCCATCTCAGCTCTCCTTGGGTGCGGTGGGGTCGGCCTGCGCGAGCAGCTGCTCGAGGTCGGCAGGTGGGTTGAACTCGATCTGGACCTGTGCGGTCTCGATCTCGGTGACGGGGATCTCGAGCCGGTTCGGGGTCCCCTTCGGCAGCTTCAGCGGGCGACCCCGATCGTCGCGGCCGGCCTCCGGTCGCAGCGTGACCTCCTGGGAGGGGCTGACCGCGAGGATCCGCGCCCGGTGCTCGACGCCGTCCCGGGTGCGCAGGATCACCAGGCGGCCGCGGGCCCGGCGGAAGTGGCGGGCCTCGGTCAGCTTCCGCTCCACGCCCGGGGTGGTCAGCTCGAGGACCGAGGGGCCCGGGCCCAGCAGGCTGTCATCGGCATCGGTGAGGGTGGACAGAGCGGAGGAGGCCTCCGCGACGGTGTCCAGATCGGCGCTGCCGGTGCGCTCCTCGGGCAGGTCCACGACCAGCCGGGCCCGGGTCGTGCCCGACTCGCGGCGCACCACCAGCTCCTCGAGCACCAGATCGTGCTCGGCCAGGACGCGAGTCGCTGCCTCGTGCAGGGCGGCGTGGGAATCTGCCGTGCTCATCGCGCACACCTCCTCCTGCGTATGGGTACCTGGTGCGACCGCCCGGCGGGCGCGGACGCACTGGCACCAGGATAGTGGCCGAGCGCCATGGTCGCCGCCACGGGCCGGCCACGGTGCGAGAATCATCCTGTGTCCTCTCTCGCCCGCCCCCGTGCCGCCGTCCTGCGGCCGTCTCGACGCCGACTGCTGATGGCCGCCCCGGGCCTGCTGCTCGGAGCCGGTGGCGCGGCGGCGCTGAGCGGGTGCGGGACGGTCAGATTGGGCGGCCCCGAGAAGTACACCCCTCCCCCGCCGGGCATCGACGATCTCTATCGCACCGATCTGATCGCGCTGCTGGACCGTGCGATCGCGGGCACCGCGACGGTGGCCGAGCAGGAGAGCGAGGATCCCGCCCGCAGCGCCGATGTCTCCGGGGCGCTGACCGCACTGGCCCAGGCACTGCCGGTGCAGCGCACCGCCCTGCTCACCGGCGCGCAGCGGGAGCGGGAGCTGGAGGCGGCCGAGGATCCCGATCCGGAGCTGGCCTCGCCGCCACCTCCCTCCGACGCGCCCCGGGAGCTGGTCGCGCTGCTCGCGGTGCTGGTCGAGCTGCGGGACGTGGGCACGATGGCCGCACGTCAGATCTCCGGCTCGCTGGCTCGTCCGGTCGCGGCGATGGCCGCCCATGCCCACTGGTCGGCGCTGCGGCTGCAGGCGGCCGCCGGGGAGGGGGAGGTCCCTGCCGCCGCCTCGATCGAGGAGATCGTGCCGACCCGGGAGGTGCCGGAGACCGATCCGCCCTCCATCGGTGCCGAGTCCGATCACCATCTGGCGGTCGAGACCGCCCAGCAGCAGGAGTGGTACGCGGGGTACGTCCATGAGGTCCTGGCCGCGCGCACCGAGGACGAGGCGGAACGCTCCGCGCACCTGGAGAGCAGTACACGTCATCGGACCCGAGCCCAGGGGCTGGCCGGCGCGGCCGAGGAAGACGGCGCGCCCGTCGTGGCGAGGCAGGCGGTGTACGCCCTGCCCGGGGGGAAGCTGGATGACCGCACCGCCGGGATGCTCCCTACGCAGCTGGCGCAGGGCCTGCTCGTCACGCACCTGGCCGTGGTGGGGGCCGCGCCCTTCGAGCGCCGCCCGCTGTCGATCGCGGCGGCGCTCGAGGAGGCCGGGGAGCTCGCCTCGCTCCGGGCCGAGCTCGAGCCCGTGCCGTCGCTGGTGCCCGAGGACCAGGACCTCGCCCCGCAGGACGAGGAGCCGGAGGCCGGCTGAGGGTCAGCCCGCGCGCACCACCTCGGTCACCCGGTCGACGATCTGCTCCGGGGGGACCTCCTCGATCTGCCCGGTGGCGCGGTCGCGCAACTCGACCACGCCGGAGGCCAGACCGCGACCGACCACCACGGACGTGGGCAGCCCCAGCAGCTCGGCGTCCTTGAACTTCACGCCCGGGGAGACCTTGGGCCGGTCGTCGTAGAGCACCTCCAGGCCCTGGGCCTCGAGCGCGGCGGCGATCCGCTCCGCCTCCTCGAAGATCTCCGCGTCCTTGCCGGTGGCCATGATGTGCACATCGGCCGGGGCGACGGCGCGGGGCCAGACCAGGCCCTTCTCGTCGTGGTGCAGCTCGGCGATGGCGGCGATGGCCCGGGTCACCCCGATCCCGTAGGAGCCCATGGTCACCACGGCGGCCTTGCCATTCGCGTCGAGGACCTTCAGATCGAGGGCTTCGGCGTACTTGCGTCCCAGCGCGAAGATGTGGCCCATCTCCATGCCGCGGGTCAGGCGCAGCGGGCCCGAGCCGTCGGGGGCGGGGTCCCCGTCGTGGACCTCGGCGGCCTCGATGGTGCCGTCGGCGGTGAAGTCGCGGCCGTAGACCAGGTCGTAGACGTGCTTGTCCTGCGCGCCGGCCCCGGCCACCCAGGACGTGCCCGGCACCACCCGGGGATCGACCAGATACCTGATCCCCGACGCCGACTCCAGTCCCAGCCCCTCCGGCCCGATGTAGCCCTTGGCCAGCACGGGATGGGCGGCGAAGTCGGCATCGGTGAAGGGCTCGGCCACCGCCGGGGCCAGAGCGGCCTCCAGACGCTTGGGATCGACCTCGCGGTCACCGGGCAGGGCGAGGACCACCGGTTCCTTCGTCCCGTCCGGGTAGGTCAGCATGTACACGAGGTGCTTGAGCATCTCGTAACGGGTCCACTCCCCCGTCTCGGTCACCGGCCCCTGGCCGGGGAAGGCGCGATTGGAGAACTCGGTGAGCTTCGCGATGGTGCTCGCCCCGGGCGTGTCCTCCACGTGCATCGGCGGCAGGGCGTCGATCTCGGCCTGCTCGAGCGGTGCGGGGGCCGCGGTGATGACGGCCTCGACATTGGCGGAGTAACCGCCGTCGGAGACCACGAAGGTGTCCTCGCCGACCTCGGTTGGGTGCAGGAACTCCTCGGAGCGCGAGCCTCCCATCGCCCCGGCGTCGGCCTGGCAGATGACCGTCGGCAGCCCGAGCCGCTCGAAGGTGCGCTGGTAGGCCTTGCGCTGGCGCTCGTAGGAGGCGTCGAGTCCCGCGTCGTCGATGTCGAAGGAGTAGGCGTCCTTCATCACGAACTCGCGGGTGCGCAGCAGGCCGGCCCGGGGACGGGGCTCATCGCGGAACTTGGTCTGGATCTGGTACAGCATCGTGGGCAGATCCTTGTACGAGGAGAACAGATCCTTCACCGCCAGGGTGAACATCTCCTCGTGGGTGGGGGCCAGCAGGTAGTCGTCCTGCTTGCGGTCCTGCAGGCGGAACATGCCGGGGAAGTCACCCCAGCGGCCGGTGGTCTCGTAGGGCTCCCGCGGCTGCAGCGCCGAGAACAGCACCTCCTGGCCGCCGATCGCGTCCTGTTCCTCGCGCACGATCTGCTCGACCTTGCGCAGCACCTTCAGGCCCAGCGGCAGCCAGGTGTAGACACCCGGGGCGCTGCGGCGGATGTAGCCGGCGCGCACCAAC
Source organism: Candidatus Brachybacterium merdavium (assembly GCA_019118275.1). Taxonomy (GTDB): domain Bacteria; phylum Actinomycetota; class Actinomycetes; order Actinomycetales; family Dermabacteraceae; genus Brachybacterium; species Brachybacterium merdavium. Next base: position 7,739 of record DWZH01000042.1, read on the forward strand.
AGCTTGTGGCTCGCGACCTCGGCGTCCGCCGGGTCCTCACGCAGGGTGCGGACGAACGACGACGACAATCGGATCATGGGTGGCGGCCTCTCTCAACGGACGGGGAGATATCCGCCCGATCCTATCGGCCGATGATGCGGTCGGTGCCCTTTCCCCGGTCGCTGCGCGATGGCAGGCTGACGGACATGAACGATTCCAAGCAGATCCTCACCGCCGACGAGATCACCGCCGCCGCGCTGCCGCAGTGGCGTCACGCCGAGGGTGCCCTGCACGTCACCTACGCCACCGGCGACTTCGCCACCGGGCTCGCCCTCGTGGACCGGATCGGCGAGGCCGCGGAGGCCGCCGATCACCATCCGGACCTCCATCTCACTTATCCGACCGTCTCGGTCACGCTGACCAGCCATGACGCGGGTGGGGTGACCCGACGCGACGTCGACATGGCCCGACGGATCGACGAGTTCGCCGCCGCGGCCGGGGTCGGGACCGCCGAGGGCGCCTGAGCGGCCCGCTCGCATCACCCCGCGCCGGATCGCCGCCGTCGGACCGGGCAGTCCCCGTCGGTGCGCACCGGCGTACCCTGTAACGGCCCGGGACGAGGAGGCAGGGGGACCAGCCATGCAGGACAGCGAGCCGCCCACCGGTCCCGCGGAGGGCCCGGCACGGTCGTCGCCCACGGCCGGGTCCCGTCGCACCGTGCTGCGGGGGTTGGGGGCGGTGTCGGTCCTGGGGGCGCTGGGCGCAGGTGGGCACCACCTTTACCGCGCGGTGCGCCCCGAGGTCGATCCCCGGACCGTGATCCCGCTGTACTCGCAGACCGTGGCCTACGGCGGCGATGAGCGCCGGATCCTGGTGGGAGCCTCTGCCCCGCACCATGAGCTGGCCCCCTCCAGCCGGCTGACCACCGCCGTGCCGGCGCCCGCCGAGGTGGTGCGGCGCGCCCGCCGCTTCTGGGACGCGACCGCGGCCTGGCGCGCCCGGGTCGGGGACGATCCCGCGCCCGGGGGATCGGGGTCGCTGGCCAGCCTGGCCGAATCCGCGATCCAGGACCTGTGGGTGCTCACCGATCAGCTGCCGGCGCCGGTGGCCGCCTGGACCCCGCACTGGCGGTACGTGTGGCCGCGCGACGCCGCCTTCTGCGCGGTGGCCCTGGCCCGGATCGGCCACGCCGAGACGGCGCTGGACGTCCTGGAGCATCTGCAGTCCCTGCAGCATCCGGACGGCTGGTTCGAGGCGCGCTACGTTCCCGGCACCGAGCGGGCACCGGACGACCGGCCGCGCCAGTTCGACGGGACGGGCCTGCTGCTGTGGGCGGCGAGCGCGGTGTGGAACTCCGCCGAGGCCTCCCGGCGCGGCGCGGTCGCCGACCGTCTCGCGCCGTTGATCACCACCTCCCAGCAGACCCTGCTCGAGGCCACCCGCGACGGCGAGCGCATGCCGCCCATCTCCCCCGACTACTGGGAGGTGCGGGAGCGCTCGGTGACCCTGGGCATCATGGCCGCGACCCTGGCCGGGCTGCGCGGAGCCCACACGGTCACGGGCGAGGATCGGGCCGGCGACGCGGCAGATGCCCTCACCGCCCTGCTGACCTCGACTTTCGGTGCCCACCAGTACCAGCGTTATCGTCGCGGCGGCGGCGCAGACTCGGCACGCGCCTTCTTCGCCGCCACCGGTTGCGGTGGGATCATCGGGACGAGGCTGCTGACCTCCCTGCGCACCGAGCTGGCCCGTGGTGGCGGCGGCATCGCGCCGGGCGCCTCCTGGCGTGATGACGGGATCAGCTGGACCCCCTCGACCAGTCTGCTGGCCCTCGCACTGGCCCGGGCCGGGGAGCACGATCAGGCTCGCGAGGTGCTGGGGTGGCTGGCAGACCACCGCACCGAGGCGGGCTCCCTGCCGGAGAAGGTGCTGTTCGACGGACGCCCGGCCGCGGTCGCTCCCCTGGCCTGGACGGCCGCCAACGTGCTGCTGGCCATCGAAGCCCTGATCTGATCCCCGAGAGGGGGTCAGAAGAGGATCGTGGACAGCTCACCCACTTGCCGGAAACCCGCGGCGGCGTAGGCGCGGCGGGCCGGCTCGTTGAAGTCGTTGACGTAGAGGCAGACCTGCTCGGCGTGGTCATGGCGCACGTGTCCGATCAGCTCCGCCATCGCGGCCCGCCCCAGCCCGGCCCCGCGCCGGGCTGGGTCGACCCAGACCCCGTGGATCTGTGCGGCACCGCCGAACAGGGCTCCGACATCGGCCTTGAACACCACCTGGCGTTCCCGCGTGACGATGTAGGTGCGGCCGGCGCGGATCAGCTCGGTGACGCGCCGGCGGTAGGAACGGCCCGCGTCCCCGGCCAGGGGGTCCACCCCCACCTCCTCCCGGAACATCGCCACCGCAGCGGGGAAGACCGCGTCCTCCTCGCCGGGGCGTGCCGCTCGCAGGCCCGCCGGGGGCAGGGCGGTGCCGGCCCCGTCCGCCAGCAACAGGGGCTGGCTCCAGCGGTACTCGCGGACCTCGGCGCCCCACCGCATCGCCAGGTGCTGCCACAGGGCTTCGACAGCGCCGCGGTCACCGACCACGGAGCTGGCCCGGCGGGTCCGCGGCGCGAGATAGCGGCCGAAGTCGTCCAGCGCCTGAGCGGTCGCGGAGAGCGGGGAGACGTTCACGCCGTTCCACAGCAGTCCTTCGGGGCGGTGCTCGTCACCGGCCAGGAGGAACTCCTGCGCGGCGTTCCCGGCGTGCCCGACCTCCCGCAGGCGGGCACCGGCCAGCGTGTTGTGGAGCGGATCGCTCAGGGCCAGGGTCAGTGCGGCGCTGACCCCGGCCGTCCTGACCGGTCGGACCCTCGCGCCGCGCCGGAACATGCGCCGCTCAGCCGACGGACACGGAGGGAGCGCCGCTGGAGGGGACGTCCTCCCCCATCTCGGCGGCGATGCGCTTGGCCTCGTCCAGCAGGGTCTCGACGATCTCGTCCTCCTGGACGGTCTTGATGACCTCTCCCTTGACGAAGATCTGGCCCTTGCCGTTGCCGGAGGCGACGCCGAGGTCGGCCTCACGGGCCTCACCGGGCCCGTTGACCACGCAGCCCATGACCGCCACCCGCAGGGGCACCTCGAGGTCCTTGAGCCCTTCGGTGACCTTGTCGGCGAGAGAGTAGACATCGACCTGCGCGCGCCCACAGGACGGGCACGAGACGATGTCCAGCTTGCGCGGCTTCAGGTTCAGCGACTGCAGGATCTGGTTGCCGACCTTGACCTCCTCCACCGGCGGGGACGACAGGGACACGCGGATGGTGTCGCCGATCCCCTCGCCCAGCAGGATGCCGAAGGCGACGGAGGACTTGATCGTGCCCTGGAAGGCGGGCCCGGCCTCGGTGACCCCGAGGTGCAGGGGCCAATCGCCCTGCTCGGACAGCTGCCGGTAGGCCTCGACCATGATGACGGGGTCGTTGTGCTTGACGGAGATGCCGAAGTCGTGGAAGTCGTGCTCCTCGAAGAGCCCGGCCTCCCAGACCGCGGAGGCCACCAGCGCCTCGGGTGTGACCCGGTCGCCGGTCATCATGCGCTTGTCGATGCTGCCGGCGTTGACGCCGATCCGCAGCGCGGTGCCGTGCTCCTTCGCGGCCTGGGCGATCTCCCCCACCTGGTCGTCGAAGCGACGGATGTTGCCCGGGTTCACGCGAACTCCCGCGCAGCCCGCCTCGATCGCGGCGAAGACGTACTTGGGCTGGAAGTGGATGTCGGCGATCACCGGGATCGGCGACTTCGCGGCGATGGCCGCCAGCGCGTCGGCGTCCTCCTGACGGGGGCAGGCCACCCGCACGATGTCGCAGCCGGCGGCGGTCAGCTCGGCGATCTGCTGCAGGGTCGCGTTGATGTCGTGGGTCGGGGTGGTGGTCATCGACTGCACGGTGATGGGCGCATCGCCGCCGACCGCGATCGGGCCGAGTCTGACCTTGCGGGTCGGCCGCCGCGGCGCGATGACGGGCGGCGGCTGCTTGACGGACGGGATCCCGAGGCTCACAGAAGTCACCCCTCCATTATGGACGCCGACACCGGCCCACGGGGAGCCAGGTTCGACACCTCCACCGCTCCTGCACGCCCGCCGTGGCGCGTGGCACACCGGGGCGGCGCGCCGCCGAGCCCGGGGACACACCCCCGAGCGCCGGCCGTGGGCACCGGTCAGCGGAAGAACCGGATGGGCGAGACGATGTCGGCGTAGACCAGCAGCAGGGTCATCACGATGAACACGATCGCCACCGCGTTGGTCAGCGGAAGCATCCGGGAGGTGTCCACAGGGCCCGGATCGGGGCGTCCGCGGAGGCGGGCGATCTGCCGCCGGATGCCCTCGACCAGGGCACCGGCCACATGGCCGCCGTCCAGAGGCAGCAGGGGCAGCAGGTTGAACACGAACAGCGCCATGTTCAGCGAGGCCAGCACGGAGATCATGGTGCCGGTCTTCTCGCGCAGCTCGAAGCCGGGCTGCTCGGCGGCGGCGATCTCTCCGGCGAGCCGGCTGACCCCCACCACCCCGAGGGGCCCGTCGGGGTCCCGCTCGGAGGGGCCGAAGGCCGCCTGGGCCACGTCGTACAGCCGGACCGGCAGGGTCAGGACGACCTCGGCGGTGCCCCGGAACGCCTGCCAGGCCATCTCGGGCACCACCGCCGGGGACTGCGGCACCAGATCGGGGGTCCCGGCCACGCCGAGGAAACCCACCTGCTCGGTCACCGGCTCGCCCGAGTCGTCAAGGACCATCCCGCCGTCCTCGTCCAGAACGGGCCGGGCGTCGACGATCGGGGTGGCCTCGAGCTGCAGCAGCTCCTCGTCGCGCTCGACCACCACCGGCACGGTGCGGTCGCCGGCGGCGCGGACCGCGGTGGTCACATCGGCCCACCGTCGGATCTCCTGACCGTCGATCTCGCGCAGGGTGTCGCCCGGTCGGATCCCGGCGGCCAGCGCCGGAGCCTCCGGGCGGCCCTCGCAGCTGCTGTCCTCGGGGGCATCGGCGGGCAGGACGCACTCGGAGACCGACTGCACGGTCGGGGTGACCGCCGGCAGGCCGATCCCGCTGACCATCACGGTCATCAGCACGATCGAGATCAGCAGGTTCATCACCGGCCCGCCGAGCATCACCACCAGCTTCTTGGGCACCGACAGGGCCACGAAGGTGCGATGGGCGTCCTCCTGCCCGTACTGGGCCGATTCGTACTCCTTGGCCTCCTGCGACATCTGCTGCACGAAACCGGTGGAGTCCTCCCGGATCGCCCCGGCGGGCTCGCCCCGGTGCGGCGGGAACATCCCGATCATGCGGATGTATCCGCCCAGGGGGATCGCCTTGAGGCCGTACTCGGTCTCACCGCGGCCCCGTGACCAGACGGTCGGCCCGAAACCGATCATGTACTGGGTGACGCGCACCCCGAACAGCTTGGCGGGAACCAGGTGCCCGATCTCGTGCAGCGCGATCGACACCGTCAGGCCCACGCCGACGATCACGATCCCCAGCGCGAACAGCGCCACGCTCACCGCGCGGACTCCTGGACGATCCGGGTACGAGCGGCGGCCCGGGCCCAGTCCTCGACCGCGAGGACCCCGTCCACGCCCGCGGAGGCCGCGGGACGAGGCCGGGCGGGGTCCTCGAGCACCGCGGACAGCAGGTCTACGATGCCCAGGAACGGCAACGCCCCCGACAGGAAGGCGGCCACCGCCTCCTCGTTGGCGGCGTTGTAGGCGGCCATCGCACCGTGCCCCTCACGGTGCGCCGAGCGCGCCAGGGAGATGGCGGGGAAGGTCGTCTCGTCGACCGGTTCGAAGGTCCAGCTCTGGGCGGTGGAGAAGTCCAGGGCGGCGGCCAGCCCCGGCAGCTTCTCGGGGTGGGCGAGCGCCCAGCCGATCGCGTGGCGCATGTCCGGCGGGCTGGCCTGGGCGATGGTGGAGCCGTCGATCAGGGTGGCCATCGAGTGGACGATGGACTGCGGGTGGACCACCACGTCGACGCGATGCTCGGGCAGATCGAACAGGAAGCAGGCCTCGATCACCTCGAGGGCCTTGTTGACCAGGGTCGCGGAGTTGGTGGTGATCACCGGGCCCATCGCCCAGGTGGGATGGGCCAGGGCCTGCTCGGGATCGATATCGGCGAGCTGGTCGCGGGTGCGGCCGCGGAAGGGACCGCCCGAGGCGGTGACCACCAGCCGGTCGACCTGCTCGGGGCGGACCCCGGCCAGCGCCTGCGCGATGGCGGTGTGTTCGGAGTCGACCGGGAGGATCTGGCCGGGCGCGGCTGCACGGGTGACCAGGTCCCCGCCGACCACCAGGGACTCCTTGTTGGCCAGGGCCAGCCGGGCGCCGCTGGAGAGCACCGCCAGGGTGGGCAGCAGGCCGACCGACCCGGTGATGGCGTTGAGCACCACGTCCCCGGGGCCCAGGCTCCCGGCCAGTTCGGTCACGGCCGCCTGACCGGACTCCAGGCGCGGGGCGGGGATGCCGGCCGCCCGGCAGGCTGCGTCGATGGCGTCGGAGACCCCCTCGGCGCGCTCCGGCTCGGCGACCACGAGCTGCTCGGGCCGGTGGGCCAGGACCTGCTCGACGACGAGCTGAGGGCGGGAGCCGCCGACGGCGAGCCCGTGGACCCGGGCGATGTCCGGGTAGCGTGCGAGGACGTCCAGCGTCTGCGCACCGATGGAGCCGGTGGCGCCGAGCAGCACCAGGCGGCGGGCGGGTGCCGGGGTCACGGCACGGAGGCCATCACGTCCGCGACGTGGTCGAGGTAGACGTCCACGACGGCCTCGCGGTATCCCTCGCTGCCGCGGCGGCGCCGGAAGGCGGCCCGGCGAACGTCGTCCACGCTCATCGGCAGCCCCTCGGTGAAGTAGGCCACCAGCTGGTCGCACAGGGCGTCGACGTCGGCCCGGTCGTAGGCGGGCTCTCCCTGGGCGGCCGGGGCGAAGCGGTCACCGGCGGGCCGTTCCAGGCGCTCCTTGAGCAGATCCGCCCGTTCGGTGAGCTGGGCGATCCAGGCCTCCTCACCGTGCTCGGCGATCGCATCGTCCCGGGCCTGCAACGCGAAGGCGTCGGAGAGGCGGTCCAGCGCCTCGTCGACCACGCGCATGTCGTATCCGCCGCGCTCGGTCCCGAAGCTCGCGGAGGTGATGTCCGCGCCGGTGAAGGCGGGATCACGCCCCTCGTAGGCGGTGCGGGCTCGGGAGAGGAACTCGTCGACCTCGCGCATGTCGTATCCGACACTGACACGGGAGACGCGCTCGAACGATGTGCTCACCAGTGGTTCCTTCCTCGGCGGTTTCGCTGTCCCACTGTAGCGGCGCGGGCGGCGGAGACGGTGGAGGCGGTCGGCGCGCTCACCGTCCGCCTCCGAAGAGGCGCTGCAGCAGGCTCGGCCGCCGCTGCGGCGGGTGCAAAACATCGGGGTCGGCGGGCCGGCCCGGGGCCGGACCCTCGGGTGCCGGGTCGGGGTCGGTGGGGGCGTGCGTCCCGGAACCCGCCCGCAGCGCCGGCACCGCCACTGTGTCGAGGTAGTCGTCCACGTCGTCCATGGCGTAGCCCTCGGCGAAACGTGTGCGCGTGAAGCGCTTCTGGAGGACCTGCTCGGCGGTGATCGAGCCGTCCCCGGTGCGCAGGGCGCTCTGGATGCGGTCGATCCAGTCGTCGACCTCCTGCGCGTCGTAGCCCTCGCCGAAGCGGACGAGCCGGAATCGAGGCTGCGTCACTGCTGCTCCCCTGCGCCGGCGATAGCCTCCACCCGGGCCACCCGGGCTTCGCGGTCGGCCCGGCGGGTGTCGGTCTCGAGCACCTCGGCGGCCAGCTGCCCGCAGGCGCCGTCGATGTCGGAGCCGCGGGTGTCGCGGATGGTGGCGGAGATCCCGGCGTCGCGGAGCGTCTCCACGAAGCGCTTCTCCACCAGCGGCTCCGAGGCGGTCCACTTCGAGCCCTGAACGGGGTTCAAAGGGATCGGGTTGACGTGCGCCCAGTGCAAGCCGCCCTTGGCGATGAGCTTGTCGGCCAGCAGCTGCGCGCGGTGGGCCTGGTCGTTGATGTCCCGGATCAGGGCGTACTCGATACTCACCCGCCGGCCGGTGGCCTCGAAGTATTCGTGGGCCGCCGAGAGGATCTCGTCGACGTCGAAGCGGGTGTTGATCGGGACCAGCTCATCGCGCAGCTCGTCATCGGGGGCGTGCAGCGATACCGCCAGGGTGACGGGGATGGCTTCCTTGACCAGCTTGCGCACCGCGGGGGCCAGACCGACGGTGGAGACGGTGATGTGGCGGGCGCTCATGCCGAACCCCTCGGGAGCGGGAGCGTTCAGCCGCTTGCAGACGGTGGCGACCGGCCGGTAGTTCGCCAGCGGCTCGCCCATCCCCATGAACACGATGTTGGAGATCCGGCCGCCGCCGGGGATCTCGCCGGTGGCGAGCATGCGGTTGGCGATCCGGACCTGCTCGAGGATCTCCGCGCTCGAGAGGTTGCGGGTCAGGCCCATCTGGCCGGTGGCGCAGAAGGGGCAGTTCATGCCGCACCCCGCCTCGGAGGAGATGCACAGGGTGACGCGGTCGCTATAGCGCATCAGCACCGATTCGACCATGGGGCCGTCGAACAGCTTCCAGAGGAACTTCTGGGTGGCGCCGTTGTCGGCCGCCTGCACCGACACCGGGGTCAGCAGGGTCGGGAAGAAGCGCTCGGTCAGCTCGTCGCGGCGGCCGGCGGGCAGATCCGTCATCTCCTCGGCAGAGGTGGTGAAGTGCTCGAAGTAATGCACCGACAGCTGCTTGGCCCGGTACCCGGGAAGCCCCATCTCCTCGACGGCGGCAACGCGCTCGGCCAGGGTCAGGTCAGCCAGGTGCGCCGGCGGTTTCCCGCGGCGAGCGGGCCGCAGCTGCAGCTGGCCGGGGGCCAGGGCGACGCTCTGGCCGGGCACGGCCTCGCGGGAGAGGTCCGGGTTGCCGGGGGACCCGGCACTGCGGGTGGAGGGGGAGTCGGTCATGGCAGCAGGATCTCCAACAAGATGTAGGTGGTGGGGGCGGCGAGCAGGATCGAGTCCACCCGGTCGAGCACTCCGCCGTGTCCGGGCAGCAGGTGCCCCATGTCCTTGATCCCGAGATCACGCTTGAGCAGCGACTCGGCGAGGTCGCCGCAGGTGGAGATGACCACCAGCACGGCACCGAGGATCACGCCGACCCACCAGGGCTGTTCCAGCGCCCAGACCAGGACGGCGGTCGAGGCGGCCACGCCCAGCACCAGCGATCCGGCGAAGCCCTCCCAGCTCTTCTTCGGGCTGATGCCGGGGGCCATGGGGTGGGAGCCGAACAGCACCCCGGCGACGTAGCCCCCGATGTCGTTGGCGACCGGGACCAGGATCGCCAGCAGCACCAGCATCGGCCCGTCGTCCTGCCCGAACAGCAGCAGGGTGAAGCAGCCCAGGAACGGCACCCAGGCCAGGGTGAACACTCCCCCGGTGACGTCGCGCAGGGCCGTCAGCCCCATCGATTCCGAGACGCGCCACAGGATCAGCACGCACACCGCCGCGGCCGTGGAGACCAGCAGACCGTCGGCGCCGAACACGACGGTGGAGATCACCATGCCCACCACACCGACCAGCAGCGGTACGGGCGGGACCTGCAGGTCCCCCTCGCCCAGAGCGCGGGTCAGCTCGAGGACGGCCACCATCATCGCGACCGCCACCAGCACCGGGAACCCCTGCGGCACCACGAACACCGTCGTGAGCACCACCGCCCCCAGGGCGACGCCCACGCCGATGGCGGCGGGCAGGTTGCGCCCCGGCCCGCGTCTCTTGGCGTGCGGCGGCTCGGCACGCTCCGCGGGAGCCGGGTCGGTCGGCGTGCCCTTCCCGGTCGGGGCGGAGGATCTGGTCGTCGGACGTGCGGGCACGCCGACGGCCGCCTCGGGCGGGGCCGAGGCGGCCGGGTGTGCCGTGGGGGGCGGGTTCGAGCTCACAGGGCCGAGGCCGGCGTCCGGACGCACGATGTCAGACGGTCGCCAGCTCGGTCTCCTTCGCGGCCAGCGCCTCATCGATCTGATCGGAGTGCTTCTTCGTGATGGCCTCGAGCTCCTTCTCCGCCCGGGTGCCCTCGTCCTCACCGATCTCCTTGTCCTTGACCAGCTTCTCGATGGCCTTCTTCGCGTTGCCGCGGGAGCCGCGCACGGCGACCTTCCCGTCCTCGGCCTTGGTGCGGGCGAGCTTGATGTACTCCTTGCGACGCTCCTCGGTCAGGGAAGGCAGGACCACGCGCAGGTTGTCACCGTTGTTGGTGGGGTTGACCCCGAGGTCGGAGTTGCGCAGCGCGGTCTCCACCTCGCCCAGCGCGCTCATGTCGTAGGGCGTGATGATGACCGTGCGGGCTTCGGGGATGTTCAGGGAGGCCAGCTGGTTCAGCGGCGTAGGGGCGCCGTAGTACTCGACCATGATGCCCTGGAACATCGCGGCGTTGGCCCGGCCGGTGCGGATGGTGGTGAACTCATCCTTGGTGACCTCGACGGACTTGGCCATCTTGGTCTCCGCGTCCTTCAGGATGCTCGGGATGTCGTCGCTCACGGGGTGCTCCTCGGTTCTGGGGTGATGGTGGGTTCCATTGTCGCACCGGGGGCGGCTGCGCCGCCGGGCACGGCGGGTGCGGCCCCGGACCCGGGCGGGGCCGACGGGCGACCTCTCAGTCGGCGATGACGTCGGTGCCGATGCGCTCGCCCCGCATGGCGCGGGTGATGTTGTCAGGGGTGTCGAGACCGAAGACCATCATCTTCTGCGCGTTGTCCATGCACAGACTGAAGGCGGTGGAATCGACGACCTTCAGGCCACGCTGCAGCGCCTCGTTGTAGGTGATCCGGTCCAACTTGGTCGCCTCGGGGTTCGTGCGCGGATCGGCATCGTAGACGCCGTCGACCCCGTGCTTGGCCATCAGCACCTCCTCGCAGCCGATCTCCAGGGCGCGTTGGACGGCCACGGTGTCGGTGGAGAAATAGGGCATCCCCACGCCTGCGCCGAAGATGACCACACGGCCCTTCTCGAGGTGGCGCACGGCGCGCAGCGGGATGTAGGGCTCCGCGACCTGCCCCATGGTGATCGCGGACTGCACGCGGGTGGTGACCCCGCGCTGCTCGAGGAAGTCCTGCAACGCCAGGCAGTTCATGACGGTGCCGAGCATCCCCATGTAGTCGGCACGGCGACGGTCCATGCCGCGCTGGGACAGCTCGGCCCCACGGAAGAAGTTGCCTCCGCCGACGACGATCGCGCATTCGACGCCCTGGGCGACGCCCTCGGCGATCTCGGCTGCGATACGGGAGACCACATCGGGGTCCACTCCGACCGCCCCTCCGCCGAAGGCCTCACCGGAGAGCTTGAGAAGGACGCGACGTCCGTCCTGCTTCTTCGGCAGAACAGGAATCGGGGACGTGATGGTCTGGCTCATGTCGATCCTTCCGCGCTGGGTCCTCGGCGATGATACCGGCGCGGCCCCGCACCGATGGTGCGGGGCCGCGGGGTGGTGGCCACGCTCACGCAGGGCCGGGGAGCCCTGCGGCTCCCGGAGTGGTCAGCTGCCGACGCGGAAGCGGACGAAACCGGTGATGGTGCCGCCGGCCTCCTCCACGATCTTGCCGACCGACTGCTTCGGGTCCTTCGCGAAGCCCTGGTCCAGCAGCACGTTCTCCTTGTAGAAGCCGTTCAGGCGGCCCTCGATGATCTTGGGCAGGGCCTGCTCGGGTTTGCCCTCGTTCTTGGCGGTCTCCTCCGCGATGCGGCGCTCGTTCTCGACGACGTCGGCGGGCACCTCGTCACGGTTGAGGTAGGCCGGGGAGAAGGCGGCGATGTGCATGGCGACGTCGCGCGCGACCTCGGCCCCGGCGGCATCGGTGGCCACCAGCACACCGACCTGCGGGGGCAGGTCCTTGTTGGTGCGGTGCATGTAGGAGCTGACGACCTCGCCCGAGACGCGGCCGATGCGGCGCACCAGGATCTTCTCGCCCATGCTGGCCCCGGCATTGGTCAGGGCCTCACCGAAGGCGGTCTCGGCGAGATCCGCGGGCTCCTCGGCGCCGGACTCGACGGCGGCGGCCACGGCCTCGTCACCCAGGGCGACGAACTTGTCGTTCTTGGCCACGAAGTCGGTCTCGGAGTTCAGCTCGACCAGGGTGCCGGTCTGGCCGCCCTCGCTGTCGCGCACGTCGACGGCGATGAGGCCCTCGGACGCGGTGCGGCCCTCACGCTTGGCGACGCCCTTGAGGCCCTTGACGCGGATCAGCTCGACGGCCTTGGCCTTGTCGCCTTCCGCCTCGTCGAGAGCCTTCTTGACGTCGAGCATGCCCGCACCGGTGGACTCGCGGATCTCCTTGATGTCGGCGGCCGTGTAGTTAGCCATGTATGTCTCCCTCGGGGATGTGTCTGTTCAGTCGATTCGTGACCTCTCACAGGGCCGGGGAGGCCGCAGCCTCCCCGGTCCTGGATGATCACTCGGCGGGCTTGGCCTCGGGAGCCGTCGGCTCGGTCTGGGCATCGGTCGCCTCGGTGGCGGACTCGATCAGCTCGGCCTCGGCGTCGGAGGCACCGGAGGCGGGCTCCTCGGTGGCAGGGGCATCGGCGGCGGGTGCCTCGGCGGCAGCGGGTGCCTCCGCGGCGACCGACTGCTCAGCGGGAGCATTCTGCTGCTGGACCTCGGACTGCGCGAGCAGCTCGCGCTCCCACTCGGCCAGCGGCTCGGCGTCGACGGCGGAGACGTTCTTCTCCCCGCCCTCGCTGCGGGCGTGGCGCTGCTGCAGCCCGGCGGCCACGGCATCGGCCACGACCCGGGTCAGCAGGGTGACGGAGCGGATCGCATCGTCATTGCCCGGGATCGGGTAGGCGATCTGGTCGGGATCGCAGTTGGTGTCCAGGATCGCGACCACCGGGATGCTGAGCTTCTGGGCCTCGTCGACGGCCAGGTGCTCCTTGTTGGTGTCCACGACCCACACGGCACTGGGCGCCTTGGGCATATTGCGGATACCGCCCAGGGTCTTCTCCAGCTTGTCCTTCTCGCGGCGCATCATCAGCAGCTCCTTCTTGGTGCGGCCGGAGGAGGCCACGTCCTCGAAGTCGATCTGCTCGAGCTCCTTGAGGCGGTTCACACGCGCGGAGACGGTCTGCAGGTTGGTGAGCATGCCGCCCAGCCAGCGCTGGTTCACGTACGGCATGCCCACGCGGGTGGCCTGCTCCTGGATGGACTCCTGAGCCTGCTTCTTGGTGCCGATGAACAGGATGGTGCCGCCATGGGCGACCGTCTGCTTCACGAAGTCATAGGCCTTGTCGATGTACGACAGGGTCTGCATGAGGTCGACGATGTAGATGCCGTTGCGCTCGGTGAAGATGAAGCGGCGGACCTTGGGGTTCCAGCGTCGGGTCTGGTGCCCGAAATGGACGCCGCTCTCCAGGAGCTGGCGCATGGTGACGACTGCCATGATGGTGTCCTCTTCCTCTGGTCCTGGGCTCGCACGGTGCACCCGTCAGGGGCGTCCGCGGTCGTCGCGCAGGGCCTCTTGCTCGGTTCTTCCCCACCACCGGTCGGTGCGGGGCCTGGTGCCCGGGTCGCCGTCCGCCTCCGCCCTGCCCCGCACGGGTGCGGGATCGAGCCGAGGACCGTTGGCCGGCGAGCCCTGATGGGCACGCGAAGTCACCCGGACGCACCGGGTGCTGAGCAGAGTCTATCCGACGCTCGGGACAGCTCCGGAGCGTGCTGCATCACGTTCTCGACGGCCTCCTCCCCAGCGGCCCTGTCTCCACAGCGGCGCGCTCGGTGGTGCCGGCCCGCCTGCCGGGCGGCAGGATGCCGGGCATGATCCGTTCCGCACCAGCCCCGGCGCCTGCTCACCGCGCTCCCCTCCCGCCCCGGACGGGCCCCCGGTCCCCCATCGCCGCCGCACCCCGGGCCGTGGCCCGGGCACTGCCCGGGATGCTGGGGGCCCTGTGCCTGCTGCTCATGGTCGCGGTCGCGCCGGCCGCACAGGCGCAGACCGGCCGGTGGCAGTGGCCCACACCTCCCCCGCACCAGGTGGTGCATGCCTTCGACGCCCCCGATCATCCCTACGGTCCGGGCCACCGGGGCATCGACATCGCGGCGACGGCCGGCGAGCAGGTGCGGGCGGTCGAGGGCGGCACCGTGCGCTTCGCGGGGGTGGTCGCCGGCCGCGGGGTGGTCTCCGTGCTTCATCCGGACGGTCTGATCTCGACCTATGAGCCGGTGACGGCGGAAGTCAGCGACGGCCAGGCGGTCGAGGAAGGCGAGAGCCTCGGGGTGCTCGAGACGGCCGACGCGGCGGACCCGCACTGCACCGGCCAGGACTGCCTGCACCTGGGTGCGAGGCAGGCAGGGGCGTACCTCGATCCGCTGCCGCTGCTCGGAGCCCGAGGCCCCAGCGTGCTGCTGCCGTGGTCCGGACCGGGTGGTCAGGGCCTCGGCGGAGGAGCGAGTACCACGCAGCGGGCCGGGCCCGGGTTGCCTGCCGCCGGGGGTGTCGCGCCGCGTCCCGGCGGGCCGCCGGTGGCCCTGCAGGACTGAACTCCTCTCAGGCCCGGGGGTGGGCCTGGTCCACGGTGCGGCGCAGCCGCTCGGCGCTGACATGTGTGTAGATCTGCGTGGTGGCCAGGGAGGAGTGCCCCAGGAAGTCCTGCACGCTGCGCAGGTCGGCGCCGCCCTCCACCAGGTGGGTGGCGGCGCTGTGGCGCAGCGCATGGGGACTGATGTGCCGGGGGATCCCGGCTCGGGCGGCGTGACGATCCAGCAGCGTGCGCACGGCGCGGTCGCCGAGCCTGCCCCCACGGACGCCGAGGAACAGCGCCTCTCCGGCTCTGCCGTCCCCCTTCTCGGCGAGCACCGGGCGTCCCTCCTGCTCCCAGCGTGCGATCGCGTCCAGGGCCGGCGCACCGACCGGGACGATCCGCTCCTTGGCGCCCTTGCCGGTGACCCGGACCGTGCGCTGCCCGCGGTCGATCCCCGATCGGTCCAGCGCCACCAGCTCAGAGACCCGCAGGCCGGAGGAGTACAGCAGTTCCAGCACCGCCAGGTCGCGCAGGGCGACGGCCCGCTGCAGCGGGTCGCTCCCCGGCTCCTGATCGACCGGATGGTCCGTGCTGGAATTGCTCCCGGTCGGCCCCTCGGGGCCGACCGTCGTCAGCAGCGATGCGGCCTGCTCGGCCGAGAGCACCGTGGGCAGGTGCCGGCCCCGCCGGGGGGCGCGCAGGCGCCCGCCCACGTCGTGGGGCAGCTGCCCGGTGGAGGCCAGCCAACTGGTGAAGGTCCGTGCCGCTGCGGCCGAGCGGGCGAGCGTCGAAGCGGCGGCCCCGGTCTCGGCGCGCGCGCCGAGCCAGGAGCGGAGCGCGGTCACGTCCAGCTCGGCGATCTCGATCCGTTCGCTCTCGCGCAGATGCTCGAGCAGTCGCGCGGCCTCTCGTGCGTAGGCGCGCACGGTGTGCTCGGACCGGCCACGCTCGAGACGCAGGTGGTCGACGAACGCCTCGAGGACCGCCTCGTCGTCGTTGCCGGTCCGGGGACCGCGACCTGTGGACATGCCACCAGTGTGTCTCATGGGCGCGGACCGCTGCAGCTCATGGGACGGGCCGGGCACGTCGGGCTCTGCCCTCAACCGTGACGACCAGCCCGAGCAGCTCCAGCCGGGCCAGCGTCGAGGCGACGTCCCGGGGGGTGAATCCGATCTCCTGGGCGATCCGACGCTCTCCCAGCCAGGAACGTGGCGGGACCGCGTCCAGCACCCTGCGGTCGGCGGGGCTGAGCAGGTCGAGCTCATCCTGGATGGCGTAGCTGCTCTCCCCCGCCGCCGGCCCGCCGGGGAGCAGGTCGAGCAGCTCGGAGGGCTCGGTGATCAGCACCGCTCCGCATTCGCGGATCAGTCGATGGCACCCGGCGCTGGCTGCGGAGGTGACCGGCCCCGGGACCGCGCCGACCGGGCGCGAGAGGTCATCGGCGCGCCGCGCGGTCGACAGCGCCCCGGAGCGCCACGACGCCTCGACCACGACCACGGCGTGCGACAGCGCGGCGATCAGGCGGTTGCGGGACAGGAATCTCCACCGGGTCGGGGCGGTGCCGGGCGGGGCCTCGGAGACCAGCAGATGACGTTCGCGGATCTGTTCGAGCAGGCGCGTGTTGCCGCGCGGATAGAGGGCGTCGAGACCGCCGGCCAGGACCGCGACGGTGGCACCGTCATCTGCGGCCAGGGCTCCGCGGTGGGCGGCGGCGTCGATGCCGTAGGCTCCGCCCGAGACCACGGTCCCTCCGCGGGCGGCGAAGGCGGCGGCCAGGGTGGCGGCGGTGTCCTCGCCATAGGGCGTCGAGGCGCGGGAGCCGACCAGGGCGACCGAACGGGGGCCGCAGAGCTGATCGAGCGGGCCCGGTCCGTGCACCCACAGGCAGTGCGGCGCGGTCTCCTGCAGGTCCGTCAGCTGCTCCGGCCATTCCTCGTCCTGCGGGGTGAGCACCCGGATGCCTCGTCGCTGCGCGCCGTCGAGCACCGCCTCGACATCCACGGTGGACAGGCGCGCCTGCCAACGACTCAGGGCCCGTCCGGCCCGTCCGCCGGCGTGGGAGCCGGAAGGATCGGTGGCCTCGCTCGGCACGTCACCGTGCAGGCGCCGCACCAGCTCGGAGGCGTCCCCTTCGCGGGCCACTCGCAGCGCCTCAACGGGCCCGAGCCGACTGCGGGCCACGAGGGCCACGGCGTCGGAGGGTTCGGCGATCAGCGACCAGGTGATGCGGGCGAGACGGTCGGTGTCGAGGATGGGGTCGCTCATCGATGCTCTCCTTCACGAAGGGCCAGCGCCGACCCGATCTGGTCGGCTCCGGGACGGTCGACCTCATCGAGGTCGGCCAGGGTCCAGGCCAGGCGCAGCACCCGGTCGTGGCCCCGCAGGGTCAGCCGGCCCTGCGCGACGGCACGATCGAGCAGGCGGCGCTGGTCGGGCTCCGGGGCGAAGCTGCGACGCAGCTCCGGTCCGGGCAGGCGGGCATTGGTGGCCCAGGGGTGGTCGGCGAAGCGTTCACGCTGCCTCGCACGGGCGGAGGCCACCCGCTCAGCGATGACCGCGCTGGGCTCCGCGTCGATGCCGCCACTGCGGTGGATGTCCACGGGACCGACGGTGATGCGCATGTCGATGCGGTCCAGCACGGGTCCGGACAGGCGAGCCAGGTAGCGGCGCCGCTGCAGCGGCGTGCAGCGGCACTCGTCGCCGCGGCCGAAGGCCTTCCCGCAGGGGCAGGGGTTGGCGGCCAGGACCAGCTGGAAGCGTGCCGGGTACCGGGTCACGCCCCGTGCCCGGTGGATGGTGATGTCCCCGGCCTCCAAGGGTTCGCGCAGTGCCTCCAGGACGCGCGCGGGGAACTCGGGCGCCTCGTCGAGCAGCAGCACGCCGGCATGGGCGCGGGAGATGGCGCCCGGCATGGCGATGCCGGGTCCTCCTCCGACCACAGCGGCGGGGGTGGCGGTGTGATGGGGGTTCTCGAACGGGGGCTGTGTGCGCAGGCCCTGCAGGGCGTCGAAGCGACCGGCCACGGAGTGGATGGCGGAGACCGCCAGGGCATCATCGGTCCCGAGGGGCGGAAGGATGCCGGGGATCCTCGAGGCGATCATGGTCTTGCCGGCTCCCGGCGGCCCGATGAGCAACAGGTGGTGCCCGCCGGCCGCGGCCACCTCGGCGGCGCGGCGGGCCTGGGCCTGCCCGACCACGTCCCGGAAGTCGGGGGCGGGGCCCCGGTCGTCCGCGGCCAGGTCCGGCTGGAGACGGTGCGGGCCGACGACGCGCAGAGCCGGGCGTGCGATGGGGATCGGGACCTGCGAGCCCCAGCGGCGCAGGACGGTGGCCAGGTCCGGCGCTCCGTCGACCTCGAGGCCCTCGACCAGGCGGGCCTCCGCCAGGTTCTCCTCGGGCACGACGGCCCGGGTGACCCCGTGGTCTCGGGCCGCGAGCAGGGCCGGCAGCACGCCGGGCACCGGTCGCAGACGGCCGTCGAGACCGAGTTCGCCCAGGTGGACGGTGCGGGACGGGCCCCGGGAGGGCAGATCGCCCTGGGCATCGACCACGGCGATGGCGATCGCCAGGTCGAAGCCCGAGCCGTGCTTGGGAAGCCAAGCGGGCGTCATGTTCACCGTGATCCGGCGCTGTGCGAGACGGATTCCGCTGCGGGCGGCGGCCGCCCGGACCCGGTCCCGGGCCTGCAGGGTCGAGGAGTCGGGCAGGCCGACCACCGAGAAGGCGGGCAGGCCCGGAGAGACGTCGGCCTCGACCTCGACGACGGTGCCCTCGAGGCCCATCAGGGTGATCGACAGCGTGCGTGCGTGTCCCATCAGCCCACGGCCCGCAGATGCTCGAGGGCGAAGGTGTCGTCCACCTGGGCGTGGATCGCGATCACATCCAGGCGCACGTCGCGGTGCGGGACCTGGTGGTCCATCAGGAACTCCCCGGCCAGGCGACGCAGCCGGCGCAGCTTGGCCGGGGTGACGGCGGCCTGCGGGAGCCCGGTGACGAAGGAGCGGCGGGTCTTAACCTCGATGAAGACCAGAGTGGTCGCCTCGAGCGCCACGATGTCCAGCTCCCCCTGAGTCAGGCGCAGGTTGCGTTCGATGATCTGCCAGCCCTGGCGCTGCAGCTGCCGCACGGCCAGCTCCTCGCCGAGCCTGCCCAGCTGTGCGGTGGTCAGCTCACGGGTGCGGGGTGGTGGGAGGGGCGGGCCGGGCCCGGGGTCGCGGGAGCTCGGCGGGTAAGGCGGAGGGGCTGCGGCGCTGTTCATGCTCGACAGCGTTGCCCGCCCCGGGCAGGTGCGCATCGTGCCCTCGCGCTTTGTGGACGCGCGGCGGGTGGGGAGGAGAGTCGATCAGGGCAGCGAGATGTCCGACTTGTTGAGCTCTTCGACGTTGACGTCCTTGAACGTCACCACGCGCACCGAGCGCACGAAGCGGTTGGAGCGGTAGATGTCCCAGACCCACACGTCGGCCAGCCGCAGTTCGTAGAAGACCTCTCCACCGCCCGAGCGGACCTGCAGGTCGACCTGATTGGCGAGGTAGAACCTGCGGTCGGTCTCGACCACGTAGGTGAACAGGTTGACCACGTCGCGGTACTCGCGGAACAGCTGAAGCTCGAGGTCGGACTCGTAATTCTCGAGTTCCTGGGCGCTCACGGACGCTCCTCCTGTCGCTGCGGTCCGATGTCGTCGTCCCACAGTACGCCAGCGCCGCCGGCCGGGACGTGGAGCGCGCCCGGCGGCTGCGCCGAGTCCGCGCTCCCCGTCAGACGCCAGCTGCGCCGGTGCTGGTGGTGGGGGCCGGAGACCGTGAGCGCCTCACGGTGGGCGGCCGAGCCGTAGCCCTTGTTGGAGGCCCAGTGGTAGTGGGGTGCCAGCGCGTCGAGCTCGACCATGTGATCGTCGCGGGCCACCTTGGCCAGGATGCTGGCGGCGGCCACGGAGGCGCAGTCCCGGTCCGCCGCGACCCTGAGCTGGACCACCGGCGGCGGTCCGTCCCCGCTGGGCGGTGTGCGGCTGAGCACGTCGACATCGCCATCGACCAGGATCGCATCGGGGCGCACGTCCAGCCCTTCCAGTGCTCGGTGAGCCGCGCGGGACAGGGCGGCCACGATGCCGATCTCGTCGATCTCCGCCGGGGAGGCCCAGCCGACGGTGCCGGCCCGCACGGAGTCCAGGATCGGCTGCACGAGTGCCTTTCGGCGCAGCGCACTGAGGCGCTTGGAGTCGCGCACCCCGTCGGGGAGAGGGGCGATGTGTCCTTCCCGCATCTCGACCGCGCAGGCACCGACCGCGACCGGTCCCGCCAGGGCGCCACGGCCCACCTCGTCAACACCGACGACGATGCGGGTCCCGGGTCCGCAGTCGGCGGCCAAGGCCCGTTCGACATCCAGGGTGGGGACGGGTGCGCTCACGGCTGCTCGGGGACGTTCTCGAAGGCTTCGCGCCCCTCCCCCAGGCCCGACCAGCGGCTGACCGGCCAGAAGATGACCTCGGCCTTGCCGGTGATGTTGTCGGCGGGCACGAAGCCGTCGCCGTCGTGGACGTGGTGCCAGGCGGAGTCGGCCGAGGCGTGGCGGTTGTCGCCCATCACCCACACGTCGCCCGCGGGCACGGTGACATCGAAAGGGTGCTGGCACGGCGAGTTCGCCTGGTTGATGTAGTCCTCCTCGAGGGCGACACCGTTGACCTCCAGCTGTGCCCCCTCGTCCTCGCACACCACACGATCGCCGGGCATGCCGATCAGACGCTTGACCAGGTGGTCCTGGGAAGGGTCCGGGGCCAGACCGACCATGCTGAGCACCATCATCAGCCGCACCCGGGGCGTCGGGTCCTCCGTGGCGTCCCCGGGGATCCAGTCAGCGGGGTCCTCGAACACGACGACATCGCCGCGATGCAGGTCGAACACCCCGGGGGTCAGCTTGGAGACCAGGATCTTGTCGTCGTTGAGCAGCGTCGGGTTCATCGAGGCCGAGGGGATGTAGAACGGCTGGATCAGGAACGTCTTGACCAGCACCGCGATCAGCAGCGCGACCGCCATGGTGACCACCGTGTCCAGCCACAGCGGCATGCGTGATCGGCGGGTGGTGCGGCGGCCCGACCGTTCGGGGTCGTCCTGGCCCGGCGCGGGGCCCCGGGACGGGGTCACGGCTCTGCGGGGCTGGTCGGGCTCGTTCATCGCGGTGATCCTATCCGTAGAACCTGCGAGTCACAGGGAACCAGCACGTGCGAGCGGCCACACCACACGGTCGACGTGTCCGACGACGCGGTCGAGGGGGATCATCCCGCCGCCGGGGGCGCCCAGCAGGGACCTCGAGTCGGTGGAGTCGGCGCGGTTGTCCCCCAGGACGAACATGCGGCCCTCGGGGACCTGCAGATCGAAGCTGACCGTGCTGGGAGCGACGGTGTCGGGCAGGTACGGCTCGCTCAGCGCCGTGCCGTCGATGGTCAGCCGGCCCTGCTCGTCACAGCAGGCCACCCGTTCCCCACCGGTGGCGATGACCCGTTTGACCCAGAACTTGCCGTCGGAGTCGGCCGAGGGCGCGAAGAAGCCCGAGCCGTCCAGGACCACGATGTCCCCGCGCTGGGCGGCGCCCCTTTCGCCTCGGTCGGCCAGGATCACGTCCCCCGGCTGCAGGGCGGGCTGCATGGAGGCCGAGGGGACCGTGAAGGGCTGGACCACGAAGTGGCGCACCAGGCCGGCCGCGGCCAGCAGCAGAACGACGCAGACGGCGGCGGCCACCACGGGGTGGGGCCGCCGCCGTCCGGTCTCGCTGTCGCGGGTCACGCCGGGATCAGGAGTGGGTGCGCTTCTCCCGGATGCGGGCCTTCTTGCCGGTCAGGCCACGCAGGTAGTAGAGCTTGGCGCGGCGCACATCGCCGCGGGTGACGACTTCGATCTTGTCGACGGTCGGGGCGTGGACGGGGAACACACGCTCCACGCCGACGCCGAAGGAGATCTTGCGGACACGGAAGGTCTCGCCCACCCCGTGGCCCTGACGGCCCACGACGTAGCCCTGGAAGACCTGGATGCGAGAGCGGTTGCCCTCGATGACCTTCACGTGGACCTTGACGTTGTCGCCGGGGCGGAAGTCGGGCAGGTCGTCGCGCAGCGACGCCTTGTCGAGCTCATCGAGCTTCTGCATGGTGTGTCTCCTGCTGGCCGCCTCAGGTCGGGCAGCGTGTTCGTCGGGCACCGGGGCGCCCATGAGGAACGGTCGGTCCGGCACGGAGCGGGCTCCGGGCCGGTGTGCTGGGCCTCTGGCGGCGACTCCCATCGCCACGGACCTGCCCGGCCGCGTGCTGCGTCCCTCCCCTGAGGCAGAGGTCCGCGCGGCGCGCACAGGGGTTCATTGTGCCAGCAGGATCTGGCTGCGGCAAGCCTGCGGAACGGTGATGATGCAGGTCAAAGGGTCACGAGGGTGTCGTCTGCGTCACGCGGATCGGTGAGCCCGCGGCTCAGGGGTCGGGCAGCAGGTCCGGTCGGCGCCGGGCGGTGCGCTCCATGGCCTGGTCGCGCCGCCACGCGGCGATGCGCGCGTGGTCACCGGACAGCAGCACCGGCGGGGCCTCGCGGAGAGCCCCGTCCGGGGCGGTCCAGCTCGCCGGGCGGGTGTAGAGCGGGTATTCGAGCAGCCCCTGCGAGTGGGACTCCTCCACGAGGGACTCAGCGTTGCCGACCACACCGGGAACCAGGCGCACCACGGCTTCGGTGATCGCGAGCACCGCCACCTCGCCACCGTTGAGCACGTAGTCGCCCAGCGAGGTCAGGGCGAGCTCGTACCCCTGGTCCGCCAGATGCTCGTAGACCCTCTCGTCGATCCCCTCGTAGCGCCCGCAGGCGAAGATGATCCACTCCCGTTGCGACCACTGCGCGGCGGTGTCCTGGACGAAGGGGGTCCCGGCCGGGTTCGGGAAGACGACCAGCGGCTGCGCGTGCTCGCCCAGCTGCTCCCGGCCCGCCGTGCGCACGGCCTCGAAGGCCTCCGCCCAGGGCTCGGGCTTCATCACCATGCCGGCTCCGCCACCGAGCGGGGAGTCGTCGACGGTGCGGTGGCGGTCGTGGGTCCAGACCCGCAGATCGTGCACGACCAGCTCCACCAGGCCCTCGCGCCGGGCCCTGCCGATCAGCGACAGCTCGAGCGGCGCCAGGTAGTCGGGGAAGATGGTGATGACGTCGATGCGCATGGGTCAGTCCTGCTCCGGGTCGTCGGCGGGCCCCTCCTCGGGCAGGCCCTCGAAGAGTCCGCCGGGCGGATCGGCGCGGACCACGCCGGCCTCCAGATCGACCTCGGGCACGAGCTGCTCCACCAGCGGCAGCTGCACGGAGCGCCGGTCGGGGGTGCGCACGATCAGCAGATCCTGGACGGGATAGTGATCGATGCCGGCGACCACACCCAGCTCACGACCGTCGACGTGGAGGACGGTCAGTCCCTTCAGCTGCGAGGGGTACCAGGCGTCGGGGTCCTCCTCGGCCTCGTCCTGCGCGTCGACCTCCAGCGACAGCTCGGCGCCGCGCAGCGACTCGGCCGCGCTGCGGTCACCGATCTCCTCGAAGGCGGCGTACCAGCGCCCCTGCTGGATGCGGGTGCGCGCGACGGTCAGGCTCGTCGGCCCCCCACCCCCATCGACGGCGAGGACCGTTCCGGGCTGGAGCCGCGTCCGGGGCTGGTCGGTGTGCAGGATCAGGCCGACCTCCCCACGCAGCCCGTGGGCGCGACCGATGGTCGCCACGGTCACCTCGAAGGTGCTCATGCCAGTCCTTCCTCATCGTCGTCGGCATCGGTGTCATCACCCTCGCCCGGCTCGGGCGCGGCGTAGCCGGCGGTGTCGCAGGCGTCTGCCAGCTCGGTCAGGGGCTCCTGGAGGCCGTCGGACCAGGTGTCGCCGTCCAGGGCGTCGAGGAAGGGGGCGCGGACCTCCTCGAGCGCGGCGCCGACCTCGGCGTCGTCGACCGCGTCGATCTGGGTGGTGAGAAGGTCGGCGGTCTCCTGCACCTCATCCATGCGGTCAGCGGGCACCGCCTGGGGGGCGCGCCCGACGAGCTTGAACATGTTCGAGGTCAGCACGTTGGCGTTGGCGAAGTGGGTCAGGGTGCCGGGGGTGTCGAAGGTCTGCGCGCAGACCAGCGTCGCGGGCTTGGTGCCGTCGTCGCCGGGTTCGACGGTCCATGCCGCGGCGTCGGAGACCTCGGCACAGGCTCCCGCCAGCTGCTGCCAGGCGGCGCGGAAGGCGTCCAGGTCGGCGTCGGCGCCGGATTCGGGCTGGGTGCGGAACCACTCGGACAGCTCCTCGCCCGCCGCGACGGCCTCCGCGGGTGCGTCGGCGAAGGTCTCATCGATGTCGTCGCCGGTCATTGCATAGAAGAGGGGGTCGGAGGGGCCTGCCTGCGCGGCGGTGCCGGCCCGGTCCAGGACCACGCGCGACTGGGGTGCGCGGTAGTCGGGGTCTCCCCAGAAGTCCCCGCAGGCGGCCGCCAGGGCCGGGTCTGCTGAGGTGCTCTCGGAAGCGGCTGCGGGATCGGGGGCCGGTCCGGTCGCCACCGGGTCCTCGGTGCCACCGCAGGAGCCGAGTGCGATCATCACGCCGCCCATGAGCGCGGCCGCGCTCCGGCCTCGCGGGCGCGGATGCCGAGAGCGGCCCTGCTGATGCTGACGTGCAACATCGGCAGAGCCGCTCCGGGGTGAAGAGGCCCGGCGCACCTCAGCGACGGTCGACGTCGACGATGTCGACTCGCACGTCATCATCCGACAGGGCCGTGGTGACAGTGCGCAGGGCGCGCGCGGTGCGGCCGGAGCGCCCGATAACCCGGCCCAGGTCGGCGGGGCTGACCCGCACCTCGAGCAGCGGCCCACGACGGGTGGACTTCTCGGTCACGCGGACCGCATCAGGCTCGTCGACGATCCCGCGGACGAGGTGGTCGAGGGCTTCGGCGCGCGCGCTCATCCTCAGGCCTCGTCGCTGCTCGCAGCGTCGGCGTCAGCGGTGGTCTCGCCCTCGGCCGGGCCCTCCTCGGAGCCGGGCTCGACGTCGGCGGCCTCTGCGGAGGAGCTCTCCTCGGACTCGGCCTTCTTGGCGCTCTCGCGGGACGCAGCCGCGGCCTTGTCGGCGGCGGCGACCAGCTCATCGGCGCTCTGCTTCTCCCCAGCGGTCTTCAGCGAGCCGGCGGTGTCGCCCTCACCCGTGAACTTCGCCCAGTCACCGGTGACCTTCAGCAGCGCGGTGACCTGCTCGCTGGGCTGAGCGCCCACACCGAGCCAGTACTGCGCACGATCGGAGTCGATCGTGATGAGCGAGGGCTCCTCGGTGGGGTGGTACAGGCCGATCTCCTCGATCACGGCGCCATCGCGCTTCGTTCGGGAATCGGCCACCACGACGCGGTAGAACGGTGCACGGATCTTGCCCATGCGCTTCAGACGGATCTTGACAGCCACGTTGGGTGGACTCTCCTTCGACAATGTTCGGGCGAGTCCCGCCGCAGCCTGTGGGGACATGCGGGCGCTGACGGTTCTCGAGGTGCCGTGCCTGCAGCGGGTAGAGGGCCGGCCGAGGCACATACAGAGGTCGATTATGCCAGGGCCGAGGCCCCGGTTCCACCCGAGAGCGTGTGCCCCGGGGCACACGCCGGGATGGAGGGCTGATGAGGCTCCAGCTCGGGATCGGGCCGCGGGGCACGGTCTCAATCGGCGACGATGCGACCGTCCAGCACCACGTGGGTGCGCTCCCGCAGCGCCCGGTGATCGCGGCGGGGGTCCCGGGGGACCACCAGCAGATCGGCGGGTGCCCCGTCCTCCAGGCCCGGGGCCCGCAGGAAGCTGCGGGGCGCCCAGGCCGCCGCCTCCAGGATCTGGGTTCCCGTCAGGCCCGCTCGGGCCAGTTCGTCCAGTTCGTCGTGGATGATGCCGTGGCCGAGCACTCCCCCGGAATCGGTACCGGCCAGCAGCACGACTCCTGCGTCAACGGCGTCGCGGGTGCGGTCGAGGCGCCCGGCGCGCAGGCGGCGCATATGGGTGGCGTAGCCGGGGAACTTCCTCTCCCCCTGGCTCGCGTAGGTCTCGAACTCGTCGACGTTGACCAAGGTGGTGACCACCGGGACCCCGGCCTCCGCGGCGCGTGCGATGGTGGCGCCGGTCAGTCCCGTGGCGTGCTCGAGGCAGTCGAAGCCGGCGTCGAGCACCAGCGGCAGGGTCTCCTCGTCGAAGGTGTGGGTGGTGATGCGGGCCCCGGCAGCGTGGGCGGCCGCCGCCGCGGCCGCGAAGTCCGAGCCGTCCCAGCACGGGGCCAGGTCCCCGGCGGAGCGGTCGATCCAGTCCCCGACCAGCTTCACCCAGCCGTCGCCGCGGGCGGCCTGATGGGTGACGGCCTCCGGGAGATCCTCGGGCTCGACCTCTTCCGCGTAGCCGATCAGGTAGCGGCGGGTGCGGGCGATATGGCGACCGCAGCGGATCAGCCGGGGCAGGTCGGCCTGCTGCTGCAGGGCGGAGGTGTCGATGATGGAGCCGGCGTCGCGGATCAGCAGCACCCCGGTGTCGCGGTCGGTCAGCGCCTGAGCGCGGGCCTCGGGGAGCGTCGTCCCGGTGCCCTGGTTGCTGATGCCCAGGTGGCAGTGCAGGTCCGCGAGCCCCGGGACGACGAATCCGTCGATCTCGAGCAGTTCGGTGCCCGCCGGCAGTTCCGGCCGCTGGTGGTGGAGGCGGCCGCCGACGACCCAGGCTTCGTCGATCTCCTGCTGCGGGCCGACGAGGAGGGGGCCCCTGAGGTGCAGCACCGGGTGCTCACGGGTCGTCCGCTGCTCCCGGGGGTTGATCGGTGCGGTCGTGGCGGCGTTGCTCATGCAGCGACCTTATCCCTGGTCAGTGCCTCGCAGGAGGGTGGGTCACCGGCCGCCGAGCAGCTTCTGCATCTCCGGGGGCAGCTGGCTGGGATCGAAGTCGGACAGGTCCGGTTCGCCCTGCTGGGCGCCGGCCCCGAAAGCGGAGCCGCCCTGGCCGCTGCCGGCCGCGGCCTTGCGTGCGGCCTCGGCCTGCTCGCGCGCCGCCTTGGCGGGATTCTTCGACTTGGACTTCTTCTTGCCGCGGGCGGGGGCCTGCTGGCGGCCCCGCGATTTCTTGCCCATCCCCATGCCGGGTCCGCCCGGCATGCCCGGCATCCCCGGCATGCCGCCGCCAGCCATGCCGCGGCCCATGCTCTTCATCATCTGCTGAGCCTGCTTGAAGCGCTCGAGCAGCTGGTTGACCTCCTGCACGGTGGCGCCGGAGCCCCTCGCGATGCGTCCGCGACGCGAGCCGTTGAGGATCTTGGGGTTGCTGCGCTCCTCGGGCGTCATCGAGCGGATGATGGCCTCGACGCGGCCCAGCTCGGATTCGTCGAAGTTGTCGAGCGCCTCCCGGTACTGGCCCATGTTCGGCAGCATGCCCAGCATCTTCTTGATGCTGCCCATGTTCTTCAGCTGCTGCATCTGGGAGAGGAAGTCGTCGAGGGTGAAGTCCTCGCCGGAGGCCAGCTTCGCAGCGGCCTTCTCCGCCTCCTCCTGGTCGAAGGCCTTCTCCGCCTGTTCGATCAGGGTGAGCACGTCACCCATGTCCAGGATGCGGTTGGCCATGCGGTCGGGGTGGAAGCGCTCGAAGTCGTCGAGGCTCTCACCGGTGGAGGCGAACAGGATGGGGCGCTGGGTCACGCCGGTGATGGACAGCGCCGCGCCTCCGCGGGCATCACCGTCGAGCTTGGACAGCACCACGCCGGTGAATCCGACGCCGTCCCGGAAGGCCTCGGCCACGCGTGCGGCGTCCTGGCCGATCATCGCGTCGACCACGAACAGGGTCTCGTGCGGGGTGACGGCGTCGCGGATGTCGCGCGCCTGCTGCATCATCTCCTCGTCGATGCCCAGGCGGCCGGCGGTGTCGACGATGACGACGTCGTGCTGCTGGAACTGGGCGGTGGAGACACCGTTCATGGCCACCAGCACCGGATCCCCGACCCCGTTGCCGGGCTCGGGCGCGAAGACCGGAACCCCGGCCTTCTCGCCGACGACCTGCAGCTGGCCCACGGCATTGGGGCGCTGGAGGTCCGCGGCGACCAGCATCGGGGTGTGCCCCTCGGACTTCATCCACTTGGCGAGCTTGCCGGCCAGGGTGGTCTTGCCCGCGCCCTGCAGGCCGGCCAGCATGATGACCGTGGGCGGTTTCTTGGCCCAGCCCAGCTGACCGGTGGCGCCGCCGAGGATCTCGACCAGTTCGTCGTTGACGATCTTGATGACCTGCTGGGCGGGGTTCAGGGCCTTGGAGACCTCCTCGCCCAGGGCGCGCTCGCGAACGCGCCCGGTGAACTCGCGGACGACGGTGACCGCGACGTCGGCGTCGAGCAGGGCGCGGCGGATCTCACGGATGGTCTTGTCGACATCCGCCTCGGAGAGGCGGCCATGGCCGCGCAGCCCCTTGAGCGAGGCCGTGATGCGATCGGAGAGGTTGTTGAACACGAAGCGCTTCCCCTTGGTCGTATGGACCCCACCAGTCTAGTGCGCGGGTCTCGGGCGCCCCAGGATGCACGATGAGCACCACAGGAGAGAACCGCCACCCTCTCGGGCCGAGGGCCGGCCCGAGAGGGTGGGTCGGTCTGCGGACGGTGGGCCGCTCGGCGGCGCTCAGCCCTCCAGCAGGGCGTCGACGAAGCCGTGGGCGTCGAAGGGGGTGAGGTCGTCCATGCCCTCCCCGAGACCGACCATCTTCACGGGGACGCCGAGCTCGCGCTGCACATTGACGACGATGCCGCCCTTGGCGGTGCCGTCGAGCTTGGTCAGCACGATGCCGGTGATGTCCACGGCCTCGGAGAAGACGCGGGCCTGCTGCATGCCGTTCTGGCCGGTGGTGGCGTCGATGACCAGGAGCACCTCGGCGACCTGGTCGCCGTGCAGGCCCTTCTCCGAGACCCGGCGCACCTTGCCGAGCTCGTCCATCAGACCCTTCTTGTTCTGCAGACGGCCGGCGGTGTCGATGATGACCACGTCGACGCTCTGATCGATGCCCTTCTTGACGGCATCGAAGGCGACGGCCGCCGGGTCGGCGCCGTCGCGGTCGGAGCGGACGGTGTCCACTCCCACGCGGGCTCCCCAGGTGGCCAGCTGGTCGGCGGCGGCGGCGCGGAAGGTGTCCGCGGCGCCGAGCACGACGGTGCGCTCCGCGGCGACCAGCACCCGGGCGAGCTTGCCGACGGTGGTGGTCTTGCCGGTGCCGTTGACGCCGACCATCAGGAGCACCGAGGGCACCTCGGTGCCGTCCGAGGCGGTGCGCCGGCTGGCGGCCACACGCCGGTCCAGCTCAGGATCGACCAGTGCGAGCAGCTCCTCACGGAGGACCTCGCGCACGGCGGCGACGTCGTCGGTGCCGAGCACCTGGATACGCCGGCGGAGGTTGTCCATGAGCTCATCGGTGGCGTCGGGGCCGAGGTCCGCCAGCAGCAGCGTCTCCTCGATCTCGTCCCAGGTGTCCTCGTCGATGCTGCCGCGGGTGAGCAGGTTCAGGATGCCGCGGCCGATGGAGCCGGAGCGGGACAGTCGCTCGCGCAGGCGCACCATGCGGTCGCCGGGGGCCTCGGGCCTGTCGATGACGGCGGGGGGCTGGCCGCTGTCCTCGGGAGCTGCGGTCTCCTCGGGGACGCTGGTATCCGCAGCAGCGGGCTCGGGCTCGGCGGTCGTGGTGTCTGCAGCCTCGGGCTCGGCGGTCGTGGTGTCCGCGGCGTCGGTCGGCTCGACGGTGGTGGGCGGGGCGGTGTCCTCAGGCGGGGGCGGTGTGGTCTCGGCCGGCTCCGGCTCGACCGGAGCCGGAGCGGTCCCGGACTCCTCGGCGCGCGGCTCCTCGGTCTCGGTGACGGGTCCCTGCTGCTCCGGGTCCTGGACAGGAGGCGCCGGGGCCGACAGCGTGTCCGCCCAGCTGGGTGGGGCGGGCCGCTCCTTGACGGCGGTCGAGGTGGGCGCAGCGGGGGAATCCCTCTCGGTGCTCTGTTCGTCGGTGCGATCCGACGGCTTCTTGCCCCGGCCGCGCACGTACGCCCAGCCGCCGGTGGCGAGCACCGCCAGGCCTGCGGCGCTGCCGACGATCAGGGCGAGGATATCTGTGTCCACGAGTCACCTCCGGGGTCGCGGGAACCGATGATGCGGTGAGGACTGCTCCAGTCTACGGCTGGTTCGGCGCCGCTCGGACCGCCGGCCGGCTCGCGGCGGCGCAGGCCGGAGCCCGGTCATCGGCCCCTCCGGGACAGGTCAGGGCTCCCGCGGTGTGCGAGAGCTGTGGCGCCGGTCCTCACCGGAGCCGGTGCCGTCGTCATGGTCCTCGCGGCGCCGGAGGTTCGGCAGCGCGACGGCGAGGAGGATCGCGATCGCCACCAGCACGGCGGTGAGGAGGAACAGGACGGTCACGACAGTCAGGTCCATCAGGACAGTGTGCACCGCCTCCCCCGGAGAATTCTGAAGGCCGCCCGGGACATTCGCGGCTCGGGGCCCGGATGTTCGCGGCCCGGGTGGGCGGCTGTACTCGGCTCAGGCCTGTTCGGGGAACCAGATCGCGATCTCGCGGGCCGCGGAGTCCTCGGAGTCCGAGCCATGCACCAGGTTCTGGATCACCGGCAGGTCCCACTCGCGGGACAGGTCGCCGCGGATGGTGCCGGGAGCGGCCTCGGTGGGGTTGGTGGCGCCCGCCAGGGTGCGGAACCCGGCGATCGCGCCCTGCCCTTCGACGATCAGGGCGACCAGCGGGGCCGAGCCCATGTACTCGACCAGTCCGGGATAGAAGGGCTTGCCTTCGTGCTCTGCGTAGTGGGAGGCGAGCTCCTGCGCGGTGGCGGTGCGCTGGGAGAGGGCGGTGATCTCGTAGCCCTTGGCCTCGATGCGGCGGATGATCTCCCCCCGCAGGCCGCGCTGAACGGCGTCGGGCTTGAGCAGAACCAGGGTGCGCTGTGCGGTCATGGCCACAGCCTACCTATGCGTCAGGGGCTTCGTCGGAGGCGTCCGGGCCCTCGGCCAGCACCCGGCGGTCCACCGCGTCTTTCTCCCGGTCGAGCTGATTTCCTTTGAACACTCCGTAGACGTACAGCAGAGCGAAGAACGATCCGACCACCCACATCGCGCTCACCTGCAGCCCCAGGGCGACGACGGGGATCTGCAGCACCATCCCGATCAGGTACGGCCAGGCCCCGCGACGCAGCATCCCGGCCACGACCAGGAGCGCCAGGATGGTCAGCCCGCCCCAGGTCCAGCTGAGCGCGCGCTGGTCGGGGACCAGCTGGTGGGCGGCGAGGAGCGTGAAGAACACCACGCAGACCTCCAGCACCAGGGTGGTGGCCGAGAACATGCGCTGAGCGCCGTGCGGGCGAGGTGAGGGGGCTAGCTTCGAGATCACGGTCAGTCCTCCTCCGGCGCGCCGAGCAGCTCGCGCACCTCTGCCGCGAGGGTCACCGAGCCGGCCACTACGACGCCCCCGAACTGGTCCCCGCCCTCCTCGGACAGGTCCACCGCGGCCTGGATCGCGTCGGGCAGGCTCGACCGCTCGATCACCCGTTCCTCGTCGTCGAACACGTCGCGGGCGAGGTCGGCGAGCTCATCGGCGGGAATCGCCCGCGGCGAGGAAGTGCGGGTGATCACGACGTAGTCCAGCAGCGGCTCGAGCACCGCCAGGATCGCCTCGGCGTCCTTCTCCTGCAGGATGCCGACCAGGCCGATCGTGCGGGTGAAGCGAAAGTTCTCCCGGACGGTGCCGACCACGGCCTCCGCGCCGGCCGGGTTGTGCGCGGCGTCGAGCAGGACGGTCGGAGACTGCCGCACCACCTCGGCGCGTCCGGGCGAGGTCACCGTGGCGAGAGCGGCGGTGAGCATCTCCTGGTCCAGCACCGTGTCCCCTCCCCCGAGCAGCGCCTCGGCGGCGGCGACGGCCAGCAGGGCGTTGCGGGCCTGGTGCTCGCCGAGCAGGGAGAGGAACACCTCCTCGTAGCGGCCCGCGATGCCCTGCAGGGTGAGCATCTGACCGCCGACCCCGGGGGTGCGGGCGATCACGCCGATCTGCTCGTCCTCGAAGGCGGCCTCGGTGCCGAGCGCGATGATCCTCTCGCGCAGCACGTCGGCCGCCTCGTCCTCCCCCTGGGCGGCGATCACGGCCGTCGCCCCGGCGGTGAGGATCCCGGCCTTCTCCCCGGCGATCTCCGCGATGCTCTCGCCCAGGTACTCCTGGTGGTCCAGGCCGATGGGCGTGATCACCGTGACATCGGGCGAGGCCGCCCCGGTGGCGTCCCAGGTCCCACCGAGGCCCGTCTCGATCACGGCCACGTCGACCGGCGCGGAGGCGAAGGCCTGGAAGGACATGGCGGTGAGGTACTCGAAGTAGGTCAGGGGCACCCCGCCCGCGGTCTCCGACTCGGCGTCGACGATGGCGGCGAAGGGCTCGACATCCCGGTAGGCCTGGAGGAAGCCGTCCTCGTCGATCGAGGCGCCGTCGATGGCGATCCGTTCGGCCGGTGAGCGCAGGTGAGGGCTGGTGGTGCGTCCGGTGCGCAGGCCTGCCTCCCGCAGAATGCGCTCCACGATCCGCGCCGTGGTGGTCTTGCCGTTGGTGCCGGCGATGCGGATGGTGCGGTAGGAGCGCTGTGGGTCACCCATCAGCTCCATCACGCGGGTGATCCGGGACAGGTCGGGTTCGATCCGGTTCTCCGGGGCGCGGTCGAGGAGCGCGGCGTACACCTCACGCAGCTCCGGTGACATGGCCGGGCGGGACGAACGGGGCACAGCGGCTCCTGATGGTGCGAGCGGGCGGTCGGGGCGCCGGTCAGTCTACGAGTCCCGCCCGGGGTCTCTCCTCACCAATGCCGCTCCGTCCACAGGGGCGTCGCAGCCCCGGTCCCCCGCGGACCTGCGCTCCTACGGTGAGCCGACGGACGACGGCCCGGTTGCTCGGGCGGGAGGGGGAGGGACCAATGACACACGTGGTGGCCACCGTGGGGCAGGCCGCGGAACGGGTGGCCGCGGATGCGGTCACCGCCGGGGAATGGAACCCCGTCTACCGGGCTCTGGATGCCGCGACGGGCCACGGTCCGCCGGCCGGCCAGAGCCCGCCGGCTGGGGAACCCGGCGATCTCGCTCTGCTGCGCCGGCAGCTGACGGCACCCGGGCTGTTGGTGGTCGCGGTCGCCTCTCCCCGGGGCACTCGGCGGGTGAGGATTGCCCTGGACCCGGCCGGGCCCACGCTGGAGGCCTCGAACGGCCAGGCCCCTTCCCACTGGTCATGGACGAGCGTCCCGGAGCTCCCGGCTGTGATCGGCGAGCTGCTCGGCGCAGCCGGGATCGAGCCGGCCCCTGCTCATCTGACCCGCAGCAGCGAGGGCCTGCGCCTGGACCCGCGGCAGAACCGGGCCGTCCTGGCAGCGCTGGCCCAGGGTGCCGGTCCGGAGGAGGCCTATACCGCGGCGGAGGATCTCGACGAGCGTCTGCGTGATGCGCTGACGGCCACCGGGCCGCGCCTCTCCCTCTCGGTGGTGCTCCACGACCCGACCGGTGCGATCACCGAGCGACCCGTCTCCTTCTCCCGCCTCTGGGTGAGCGGGGAGCTGGGCATGTATCGCATGGACGACCCGCACCGGGATGGCGACGCGATCCTGCCCGTGACCCACGGGGACGTGCTCGGCACGGCCCTCCCGCTGCTCGAGGAAGGCCTGCGCTTCACCGCTGCCTGTGCCGCATCGGGCGGTGCCCGATGAACTCCTTCCTGGGGATGGACACCGCACAGGTGCGCGCCCACGTCATTCGGCTGCGCACCGCCTCCACCGAGGTCCACGCGCTGCGCGATCACGTCACGACCGCTCTGGCCAGCACCCGCTGGCGGGGTCCCGACGCCCAGCGGTTCTCCGACCGCTGGGAGCAGGTGGCCACCACGGGCCTGGGAGGGCTGTGCCAGGACCTCGCCGCCCTGTCCGACCGGATCGCCGGTGAAGCCGAGGAGCAGGATGCCGCCTCGGCCCGGGGAGACCGGCGCGAACCGGGCCCCTCCCCCGCCCCGGCTCCCTCCGGGACCGATGACGGCTCCACCTACCTGCACCGCGACGCTCCCTGGGTCCCGGACTGGCTCGAGGGCCCGCTCGAGGGGGCTGCGTCCGATCTCGCCGGCGTGGTCTCGGAGGGCATCGGCCGCGGTGTGGACGCGGGCATGGGCGGCATCGCCTGGGCCGCGGGGCGGCTGCGGCTGGACACCGACGGCCTCGAGCAGATCCGCGGCGATCTCGGGCACCTGGGCGGCCTGCTGGGCGGCTGGGCCACCGGCGAGCGCGTCCCGACCATCGCGGAGCTCGGCGCGAGTGCGCTGCTGGCCGCAGGGTCCGCGGCCATCGCCCCCGTCGAGCTGTTCACCGACACCGGGTTCCTCGACCCGCGCACCGATGTGACGGTGCACGGGGTCCACGAGGTCCGTGCCCCTTCGACGCCGCAGGATCTCGCCGATCTCATCTCCGCGAACGACGAAGCCAGGCGCGAGATGTTCGGCCGTACCGAACCCGCCTCCTACGACCGGGAGGCCTCCGGGCAGATCCGCATCCAGGCCGTCCGGACCGGTGGCGGGCAGGAGGCGTACATCGTGCACGCACCGCCCACCGCAGGGGCGGGCATCGCGCACCCGCACTCGTGGGGAGCACAGGGCAACTCCGCCGGTTGGGACTCGAACCTGCGGTCGATGGCCGGTCAGGAATCAGCGCCGATGGCCGACGTCCGTGCCGCGATGAGCGCTCCGGGCCCCGATGGCCGGCCGCTGGTCCCGCCGGGAGCGGATGTCATGTTCGTCGGCCATTCCCAGGGCGGTCTGACCGCCGCGCAGCTCGCCGCGGATCCCTCGTTCAACAACGCCAGCGGCACCCCGGGCTCCTACAACGTCACCCACAGCTTCTCGATCGGCTCACCGATCGAGACCGTGATCCCTGCCCAGGGGAGCACCCGGGTCGTCAACGTCGCGCACAATCCGGTGTGGGATGCGACCGCGCACGTTCCCGGGCTCCCCTCCCCCGGCCGTGCCCCGGTGCACATCGCCGACCCGGTCCCGCGTCTGGATCTGGACGGGCACCGGGTCGACGGCAGCCGGGTGTCGGCCCCGAACGTCCGGGAGGCCTGGCTCGACGCACCGCAGCAGACCCACGCACAGCGATCCCAGCTCCACAACGCCCACGACTCCGTGCTCCACACCTCCCAGGGCGCCGATCCCACCGGCGGCTACCACGGCTCGGTCAGCCAGAACCCCGATCACCCGATCCTGGCCGAGCTGCAGAGCGACCTCGAGGGGCGCTACCTCGGCGCAGGGGTCGCGGTCACGTCGGATCAGGTCGTCGACGTCGGCCGGGAGGACCTGCGCTGACAGCTGCACGGCCCGGACACTTCGACGGGGCGGAACGCGGCCCGGCAGCCGGCCACCGGGATCACTCCAGCCCGTAGCGTTCGAAGAAGTGCGCCACGGCGATGTAGTTCCTCTCCTCGGGCGGGATCCACCGCGAGACCCCCAGCTCCGAGCCGTCGTCCCCGACGGCAGCCACCGACCCCACTTCGCGTTCGCCACCCTCCATGTCCCGAAGGGCCGTCACGACCTGTTCCCAAGCGGCATCGAGCACATCCTCCAGCTCGGACACCCCGACGGCGCAGTGGATCCGCCCGGTGATCTGCGGGCTGAAGGAACCGCCGCGGCCGACCTCGAGCTCCGAGGACTCCACCCCGCCCACGGATTCGGCGGCGCGGTTCACGCGCCCCTGGGTCGACCATGGCACGCACCCGCTCAGCATCAGCGCTCCCATCCCGACAGCGGTCGCCATCAGAGCCCGTCTGTTCACCATGCCCACCCCTCAGGACGTCCCGTCGACTGAGGATGCCATTCCGTGACCGACAGTTCGAGTCCCCCGTCACCAGATGTGGAGGACGCGCCAGATGTGGAGGACGCGCCCCACCCGCGGGTGGGGCGCGTCGATCAGGCTCTGCCCGACTCCCCGATCTCCTACCGCTCGTCCCTCGCAGCACGTCGATCAGGCTCTGGCCACGGAGACCGTGACGGTGCCGCCCGAGACCTTCTCGCTCGCGGTGTGCGCCTCCTGGCTGGGGGCGGCAGGCACCGCGACGTCCACGGCGAGCACCTCACCGGCCACCAGCTCAGAATGCGACTGGACGGCGAGGACGACCTGCTCATCGCCCTCCACCGTCAACCGGATACGGTCAGAGACATCCAGACCGGCGGCACGGCGGGCCGCCTGGATCACCCGGACCACGTCACGAGCGATGCCCTCGCCCTCCAGCTCCGGCGTCACCCGGGTGTCGAGCACGAGGAAGTCGCCACCGCGCAGCACCCCCACGGCGCGACCCTCCATCGCAGCGGACTCACCGGCCACCAGGTCCAGCGAGTACTCCCCCGGGACCAGCTCGATGCCGCCGGAGGTGACGGTGCCGTCATCAGCCACCGACCAGTCACCGGCCTTCGAGCCCTTGATGACCGTCTGCACCTGCTTGCCCAGACGCGGACCGGCCGCCCGGGCATTGACGGTCAGGCGCTGCTCGACGCCCATCCCCTGGGCCTCCTCGCTGCTCACCTCGAGCAGGCGCACCGCCTTCACGTTCAGCTCCTCGGCGATGATCGCGGTGAACGGCACCAGCAGGCCCGGGTCGTGGTGGACGACGGTCAGCTCGGCCAGCGGGAGGCGGGCCCGCAGGCTCTCCTTCTTGCGCAGCGCGTTACCGGCGCTGGCCACCACCCGCACCTGCTCCATAGCCGCGACCAGCTGATCGTCCGCCGGGAACTGTGCGTCCTGCGGCCAATCCGTCAGATGCACGGAGCGGCCGCCGGTCAGCTGCTGCCAGATCTCCTCGGTGACCATCGGCAGCAGCGGGGCCGCCACCCGGACGAGGGTCTCCAGGCAGGTCGAGAGCACATCGATGGCCTGCTCGTCGCCCTCCCAGAAGCGGTCGCGGGAGCGGCGCACATACCAGTTGGTGAGCATGTCCAGGTAGCCCTGGATGTCCTCGGCGGCGTCGGCGATCGCCAGGTCCTCGAAGTGGCGGCGTGTGGAACGCACCAGCTGCCCGGTACGGGCCAGCAGATAGCGGTCCATCACGTCGGTGGACTCGTGACGGGCCCGGCCGCGGTAGCCGGCCGGTCGACCCTCGCTGTCCTTGGGGCCGGCCGCATTGGCATACATCGCCAGGAAGTACCAGACGTTCCACAGCGGCAGCACCGTCTGGCGGACCGAGTCGCGGATCCGGGGCTCGTCCACGATCAGGTTGCCGCCGCGCAGGATCGGCGAGCTCATCAGGAACCAGCGCATCGCATCGGCCCCGTAGGCGTCGTACATCTCGCGCACATCGGGGTAGTTGCGCAGCGACTTGCTCATCTTCTGCCCGTCCTCACCCAGCACGATGCCGTGGCAGATGACGCTGGAGAAGGCGGGACGGTCGAACAGGGCGGTGGCCAGCACGTGCATCACGTAGAACCAACCGCGGGTCTGCCCGATGTACTCGACGATGAAGTCGGCCGGGTTGTGCGAGTCGAACCACTCGGTGTTGTCGAAGGGGTAGTGCACCTGTGCGAAGGGCATCGACCCGGAGTCGAACCAGACGTCGAAGACGTCGCTCACCCGGCGCATGCGGGAGGTGCCGCTCGGATCGTCGGGGTTGGGCCGGGTGAGGTCGTCGATGTAGGGGCGGTGCAGGTTGACCTCGCCGTACTCATCGCGCGGCAGGGTGCCGAAGGCCTCCTCCATCTCCGCCAGCGACCCGTAGACCTCGATGCGCGGGTATTCGGGGTCGTCGCTCTTCCACACCGGGATGGGGGTCCCCCAGTAGCGGTTGCGGGAGACCGCCCAGTCCCGGGCGCCCTCGAGCCACTTGCCGAACTGGCCGTGCTTGACATTGCCCGGCACCCAGTCGATCTGCTCGTTCAGCTCCAGCATCCGCTCGCGCTGGTCGGCGACCTTCACGAACCAGGAGCTGACCGCCTTGTAGATCAACGGGTTCCGGCAGCGCCAGCAGTGGGGGTAGGAGTGGACGTAGCTGCTCTCGCGCAGCAGTCGGCCCTGGCTGCGCAGGTGCCGGATGATCGGGCGGTTCGCCTCGAAGACCTGCAGCCCGGCGATGTCGTCCAGCGCGGTGCCGCGGAAGTACTCGTGGAACTGGGCGCCCTCGTCGACCGAGACGATCACGGGGATGCCGTAGGCGGCGTTGACCTTCTGGTCCTCCTCACCGAAGGCAGTGGCCTGGTGGACCACGCCGGTGCCGTCAGCGGTGGAGACGTAGTCGGCCACGGTGATGATCCAGGCGTTCTGGGTGCCCCACTGCTCGCGGTCGGCGGAGTAGACGTCCCACAGCGGCTCGTAGGTCACGTGCTCCAGCTCGGCGCCGGTGAACTCGCGCTCCGAGGCCGCGGCCAGAGCGCTCTCGGCGTCGTCGTAGCCGAGCTCGGTGGCGTGGGCACCGAGCAGATCCTTGGCCAGCAGGTAGCGGGCGGTGCCCGGCTCGGCGCCGTCGCCCGCCCCATTCGGGCCGGCCGGGACGCTCACGTAGACCAGCTCGGGGCCGACGGCCAGCGAGAAGTTGGTGGGCAGGGTCCAGGGGGTCGTGGTCCAGGCCAGCGCCCTGGTGCCGTCCAGGCCCAGTTGGGCGGCCCGGTCGCCGGTCAGCGGGAAGGTGACGGTGACGGAGGGATCCTGGCGGTCCTGGTAGACGTCGTCGTCCATGCGCAGCTCGTGCGAGGACAGGGGGGTCTGGTCCTTCCAGCAGTACGGCAGCACCGAGTGGCCCTCGTAGGCGCGGTCCTTGTCGTACAGGGTCTTGAAAGCCCACAGCACCGACTCCATGAAGGAGGGGCTGAGAGTCTTGTAGTCGTTCTCGAAGTCGACCCAGCGGGCCTGCCGCTCGACGTACTCCTCCCACTCCTTGGTGTACTTCAGCACCGAACCCTGGGCGGCGGCGTTGAACTCCCCGATGCCCATCGCCTCGATCTCGGACTTCTCGGTCATGCCCAGCTCGCGCATGGCCTCGAGCTCGGCGGGCAGCCCGTGGGTGTCCCAGCCGAAGCGACGCTCGACCCTGCATCCCGTCATGGTGCGGAACCGCGGCACCACGTCCTTGACGAACCCGGTCAGCAGGTGGCCGTAGTGGGGCAGGCCATTGGCGAAGGGGGGCCCGTCGTAGAAGACGTACTCCTCAGCGCCCTCTCGCTGGGCGATCGAAGCGCGGAAGGTGTCATCGCGTCGCCAGAACGCGAGGATGCGGTTCTCGAGCTCCGGCAGGTTCGGTGAAGGGACGAGCGGGTCTCCGGTGACCGGGTAGACCATGGAGGGACCTCCGAGGAGTGGTCGCGAGCGGTGCTACTGCCCGAGGACGCTCCCGGCACGGACCGGTGACGCGGTACCACCTCGGTTGACGTCCACTGCGCCGACGGGCGGCGCCGGGCGGATGCCCTCCTTGTTCCTCAGCGGTGACGGGCTGGTCCCGGCGGGTTCTACTGAGCCAGCCCGCGGGCGGGCGGTGGCTGTTCTTCCCGCGGCTCTCCGGTGATGGCCGGGTCGATGCCGTTGGCATCAGGGTACCGACGGCGCGGAGTGCTCGGCAACCGGAGGCGAGGTGGGGTCCATCGCCCTCGCAGGTGCTGGTGTGGACCCAGGCAGGCTGAGACAGCGCTCACGCCGTGAGTTCCGTCCTGCCCTTTCCGGTGCCGGGCGTGGAATATTGGATCCGCATTCGCCGCCCCGACGTCACCGGTCAGAGCCGTCGGCAGTTTCATCCTGGAGGAGCACCATGTCGCTGTTCGGAGAGCCCTTCACCGCCAAGTGCCTGAAGTCCGGCATCACGATCGAGGTCGGGGAAGGTCAGTCGCTCCTGCAGTCGCTGCTCGACAACGGGATCAGCATGGACTACTCCTGCGAGGGCGGGGTCTGCGGCACCTGCGTGGTGCCGCTGGTGTCCGGCGAGGTCGAGCACATGGACGAGTTCCTGATGGACGACGAGATGGACTCGCAGATCATCACCTGCGTCTCGCGCGGCGAAGGTGAGATCCAGATCGACGTCTGATGCCGCCGTCGGCGTGGTCAGCGCGGTCGGGTCATAGCCGGGGGCCGGCCACGATCCAGGCGGAGGCCACCAGGGCCACGGCGACCATCGCCAGTCCCACCGCGGGCATCATCGGCAGCGCCGGGCCCACGATCAACAGCCCCAGCAGCATCAGGGCCGCCACACCCAGCAGCGCCATGAAGACCCCGGGGCGTCCTTCTCCTCGCACCTGCTTGCCCGGTGCGGCCATGATGCCCCCTTCCCTGATCGGGGCGCGGCCCCGGATGGTCCGCCGACGGCTGATCCGTCGACGATGGGATCCACCCTCCCCCACGCTCCCGGAGGCGGGCATCAGCCCCGGGTGCTGATCGGCCCCTGACTTTCGTCGAAGACGGCTGCGGCGCGCACCTCCCCATCAAGATGGTGAGCAGCGTCAGCTGCCAGCGGCGGGCCCTCTCGGAGTGGGCCTCCGGCCGCCCGAGCGGCCCTCGCTCGTCACACCCCCTGGTGGCGTGCGACCTTGTGGGCGGCCGCCTGGGCCAGGGGGCGGACCGTGACCAGGTCGAGGTTCACGTGGTGGGGAGCGTTGAGGGCGTAGGCGATCACGTCGGCGCAGTCATCGGCGGTCAGGGGCTTGTCGACGCCGTCGTAGACCTTGTCGGCCGCCGCCTGGTCGCCCAGGCGCACCAGGGAGAACTCCTCGGTGTGCACCATGCCCGGGGCCACCTCGATCACCCGGATCCGCTCCCCGTTGAGCTCGAGGCGCAGCGCGCGGGCGAGCATGTGCTCACCGGCCTTGGCGGCGTTGTAGCCGGAGCCGCCCTCGTAGGCCTCATGGGCCGCGACCGAGGTGACGAACAGGACGTCGCCGCGCCGGCTGGCGCGCACGGCCGGCAGCAGGGCCCGGGTGACGCGCACGGCGCCGAGCACGTTGATGTCGTACATGCGCTGCCAGTGGTCCAGATCCGCCTCGGCGGCGGGCTCGACGCCCAGCGCGCCGCCGGCGACGTGGACGATCGAGTTCAGGGTGCCACCGAACAGCTCGTCCACGCGCTCGACCAGGCGTGCGACCGAGTCGTCGTCGGTGACGTCGACGGCCAGGATGTCGCAGCCGGTGTTGGCCGCGAGCTCCTCCAGGCGCTCCTGGCGACGGGCGACGGCCAGCACGCGCCATCCGTCGGCGACCAGACGGGCCGCGGTGGCACGACCGATCCCGGAGGAGGCGCCGGTGACGACCGCGGTGGGATGGGAGCCGGCCGAGGCCGGGCGGAGGTCCGAATCAGTCATGGACCCAGCCTACGACGTGCCGCCCGGTCACCAGCCGATCTCCAGGCAGCCGTGATGGTCGGTGGGCTCGGTCTGGATGGTCGCGTGGGCGATGCCGTGCTGTTCACGCAGCAGCTCCTGGGCCGCGTCCAGCACGGGATGCGGATCGACGCCGTCGAAGAGCATCAGATGCACGGTGGCGACCTCCATCCCGGAGGTGAGCGTCCACAGGTGGAGGT
Source organism: Candidatus Brachybacterium merdavium (assembly GCA_019118275.1). Lineage (GTDB taxonomy): Bacteria > Actinomycetota > Actinomycetes > Actinomycetales > Dermabacteraceae > Brachybacterium > Brachybacterium merdavium. The sequence goes on from DWZH01000042.1 coordinate 48,786, forward strand.
CATGGACGTCGGCGACCCCGGGGAGCGCGCTGAGCTGGGCGTGGACCTCCGCGGGGTGGATATCGGCCGGTGCGGCCTGCCCCAGTACGCTCAGCACCTCCCGGCCGAGCCACACCGCGCGCACCGCGATGAAGGCGCCGACGGCGAGCGCGACCACGGTATCGATCACACCGTGGCCGGTCCAGCTGATCAGCAGCGCCGCGGCGACCACCCCGACCGAGCCGATGGTGTCGGCCATGACCTCGAGATAGGCGCCCTTGACGTTGAGGCTCTCGGCGGCGCCTCCGTGCAGCATGGCCAGCACGATCAGGTTCACCACCAGACCCAGCACGCCGACCAGCAACATCGGGCCGGTGTCGATGTGGACGTCCTGGCCGAACCGTCGAATGCCGCCGATCAGCACCGCGGTGGCCACACCGAGCATGATCAGCACGGCCAGCAGGGCGGCGAAGACCTCGATGCGGTAGTTGCCGAAGGTGCGCCGACCGCTGCGATCGGGCCGGGCAGCGAGGACGGTCGCGGCCAGCGCCGCCGAGAGGGTGACGACGTCGGCAGCCATGTGCCCGGCGTCCGAGATCAGGGCGAGGGACCCGATCAGCAGACCCGTGACCAGCTCGACCACGAAGAAGATGCCGATCAGCACCACCGCGACCAGGAGCCGGCGCCGGTGACGGGCGCCGGCGTGCGCGCCCGGAGCCGGTGCGGGGGCGTGCGAGTGCGTCATCCGGTGTCCTCGCCGTGCTCGGGATGCTCGGGATGCTCGGGATGCTCGGGCTCAGCGTGGGCGATATGGGCCAGCGCCAGATCGAGCAGCTCGGCGACGTGCGGATCGTCGAGGTGGTAGTAGACGCGCCGGCCCTCACGGCGGGCGGCGACCACCCGGTGGGCCCGCAGCAGCTGCAGGGCATGGGAGACCCCGGAGGGCGACCCACCGGCCACAGCGGTGAGATCGCCGACGCACAGCTCCCCCTCCCGCAGGGCGACCAGCATCTTCAGCCGGCCCGGGTCCGAGAGCATGCCGAGCACGTCGGCCGTGTCGGCGATGTCGCCCGCATCGGGCATGTGCGATCGGGCCGCGGCCACCCGCTGCGGATCGACCAGGGCGGGACCGGCCTGGTCGGCCGGTTCGGCCTCTACAGCGTCGGGCCTGCCCGACCTGATGCCTGAATGGATGCTCATATGTTCATGATGGCGTATCGCGGCGGGCCCGGCAAGAGCTCGGAACCGTCCGGTCGGGCTCTGCGGCAGAGCTCGGCACGGCCTCGTGCTCGAATGCCTCCACACCCGGGGCGTGATCGGCGTCCCGAAGGTGAGGCCGGCGCTACTGTGGGGGCTTTGGCATACGCTGCGCCTCGAGGAGGATCATGGCTCGTTCCTACGCCACCGTCGGCCAGATGATGTCCTACGCCATCGACCGGTCCGTCGTCTCCCCCGATGTGCAGATGCCGCGGGATCGCAACAGGGACGTGGAGCTGCTGCTGCGGCACATGCTCGAGTTCGTACTGATGGCCGCCCGCAGCCGCGATGCCTTCCTGCGCACGGTCGCGCAGACCGACCACACCACCGGGTCCATCACGAGCGCGCCGCGCATGCGCTCCACCTCACCGGACCTGATCGCCGAGCTCCTGCCCAGCTCCAGCGATACCGACGACTCGGTGCGCCTGGGGATCTCCCTGCGCGTCGGCGAACCGTTCTCCGTCCGACAGCTGAGCAGGCTGCGCCGAGCGCTGGGCACCTCACCCCAGCACCTCCTGGTGGTGATCACCCGCCGGTCCGACCTGGCCGATTCCGAGGGAGCCGCCGAGCAGGACCGCCGGGAGCAGCTGGACCGACAGGGCGCTCGGGGTGACGAAGAGACCGGAGCCGATCAGCAGGCCGCGCTCCCCCAGGGCGTGATCACCTTCAGCTGGCACCGCCTGGCCAAGCGCATGCCGAAGGCGGATCCGGGCCACGCCCACCTGTGGGAGACCATCGCGGAGATCGGCGAGAACGCCGGGTCACCCGTGGTCCAGTACCCCCTGAACGCCCGGCGCCTGCTGACCCGCCCCTCGACCGCCCAGGAGCTGCGCGGACACCTGGACGTCTTCCATCTGGCCAGCCGCACCCTGCTGGGCACCAGCCCCCACTTCTCCACCCGCCGCGGCCAGACCGGTGCACATCTGCAGGCCGGGGTCTCCCGTCAACGCTCCGGCCTCGAATTCGGCGAGGTCGACCGCGGCCGCCCCGTGCATGTGCTGCGCACCGGGGAGAAGCCGGTGCCGCTGGACATAGGTCGGCTCGAGACCGACGAGGAGCGAGCACAGGCGAAAGAGCAGCTGGAGGCGATCGCCCGACACGGCTCCTGGCGCACCGATCCCGGGGCGATCCCACGCCGGACGGAGCTGCTGGGCACACCGGCCTCCCCCGAGGTGGAGGGGGCGCGGCTGCTGCTGTGGGCCGTGATGAATCCGATGCTGCTGCGTGACCGCGGCTTCGACCTGGCCCCGGCCCGTCGCCAACCGGCTCTGACCGCCACCTCGCTGGGCCTGCGGCTGCTGCAGCGCGGGGACGACTCCGGGACCACCTACCGGATCTGGGTGGGCGAGAGCCGGCACTGGGGCTCGCTGATCCCGCGGGTCACCCGAGAAGGGGGCGGGGGCGAGAGCGAGGAGACCTACGCCGTCGCTCCCCGCAAGAAGCAGTCCACCGCGGACTTCGTGTGGGAGGTCCACAAGGCCCTGCGCTCGCTGACGATCACGCACTGAGCATGCCCGCCCACCACCCGGGCGGCACGCCCAGCGCCCGATCGGTGGCTCAGGCCGGAGGCCGGCCCGCTCATCATGATGGCTCCGGCCGTCGGGTGGCCGCGCGCCTCGCCCATCGGCCCGCGTATGCGCGAAGATGGAGGGCATGGATCCCCACAGCGACAGTTCCGTGATGCACGGCGAGTACAAGGTCCGCGGCGGCAAGCTGGTGGCCACCGAGATCACCGCCGAGGACGGCCGCATCGTCACCGCGAGCGTCTTCGGCGACTTCTTCCTCGAACCCGATGATGCGCTCGAGGATCTCGACGCGGCCCTGGTGGGCATGCCCACCGACGCCTCGGCCGCTGATCTGGTCACCGCGATCAGCGCCCGCCTGGAGGCGCGCCCCGAGCCGGTGGAGATGATCGGCTTCGACGCCGAGGCGGTCGCGATCGCCACCCGTCGGGCCCTGGGCCGGGCCACCAGCTGGGAGGACCTCGAGTTCGACGTGATCGGACCGCAGGTGATGGCCCCGGTGATGCACGTGGCCCTGGACGAGGTGCTGCCCGGCGAGGTGATGGCCGGCCGCCGCCCCCCGATCTTCCGGATCTGGGACTGGGACTCCTCGCTGGTGGTGATCGGCTCCTACCAGTCGCTGCGCAACGAGGTCGACCCCGACGGCGCGGCCCACCACGACATCGGGGTGGTCCGCCGGATCACCGGCGGCGGAGCGATGTTCATGGAGCAGGGCAACTGCATCACCTACTCCCTGATCGTGCCCACCTCCCTGGTCGAAGGGCTCACCTTCGAGCAGTCCTACGCCTATCTCGACGACTGGGTGATGGGGGCGCTCGCGGAGATCGGGGTCAAGGCGCACTACGTGCCTCTGAACGACATCGCCTCCGAGCAGGGCAAGATCGGCGGCGCGGCCCAGCGCCGCTTCGCGGGCGGCGTGCTGCTCCACCACGTGACCATGTCCTACGACATCGACGCGAACAAGATGGGCGAGGTGATGCGGATCGGCAAGGAGAAGCTCTCCGACAAGGGCACCCGCAGCGCCGTCAAGCGCGTGGATCCGATGCGATCGCAGACGGGACTGGCCCGCGAGCAGATCATCGACGGGTTCCTGGAGTTCTTCCGCTCCCGCTACGACACCCGCGACTCCTCGTACACCGACGCCGAGCTGGACGCTGCCCGCGAGCTGGTGGAGACCAAGTTCGGCACGCAGGAGTGGACCGCGCGGGTGCCGTGAGCCCGACTGCCTGAGCCTGTCGGCGCGAGCGAGCCCGCCGGCATCGGCCGGAGTGCGGCGTGATGCACACCCGTCGGCCCTGTCGTTGCACCGGGGCGCACACCTGGAACAATGGCCCCATGACCGACACCGCATCGCGCCCTGAGACCGGCCCCGCCCTCCCCGACCGCCCCTCGCTGGAGGGGCTGGAGGAGAAGTGGGACGGCGTATGGAGCGAGCAGCAGCTGTTCGCCTTCGACCGCGAGACCACCCGCGAGCAGGTCTTCAGCGTCGACACGCCACCGCCGACCGCCTCGGGCTCCCTGCACGTGGGCCACGTGTTCGGCTACTCGCAAGCCGACATGATCGTGCGCTACCAGCGCATGAGCGGGAAGAACTGCTTCTACCCGCTGGGCTGGGACGACAACGGCCTGCCCACCGAGCGCCGCGCGCAGAACTACTACGGGGTGCGCGGTGACGCCTCGCTGCCCTACGATCCCGACTTCACTCCTCCCCAGGAGGGCGGGGACAGCAAGTCCTCGAAGGCCGCCAATCAGCTGCCCATCTCGCGCCGCAACTTCATCGAGCTGTGCGAGCAGCTCACCGAGATCGACGAGAAGTCCTTCGAAGCGGTCTTCCGCACCCTCGGTCTGTCGGTCGACTGGAACTACTCGTACCAGACCATCAACGCCCACTCCCGCACGGTCAGCCAGCGGGCGTTCCTGGACAACCTCGCCGCCGGACAGGCCTATCAGTCCGAGGCCCCCACCATGTGGGACGTGACCTACCGCACCGCCGTCGCCCAGGCCGAGCAGGAGGACCGCGAGCGCGAGGCCGCCTACCACCGCATCGGCTTCACCCGCACCGACGGCTCCGGCGAGAAGGTGTTCATCGAGACCACCCGGCCCGAGTTGCTGGCCGCCTGCGTGTCCCTGGTCGCCCATCCCGACGACGAGCGCTACCAGCACCTGTTCGGCACCACCGTCACCTCCCCGCTGTACGACGTGGAGGTCCCCATCAACGCCCACCCGCTGGCCCAGGCCGACAAGGGCGCCGGGATCGCGATGATCTGCACCTTCGGTGACTCCACCGACGTGACCTGGTGGCGGGACCTCGAGCTCCCCACGCGCGCCATCATCGGGCGTGACGGGCGCATCGTCGCCGACGCCCCCTGGATCACCAGCGAGAGGGGCCGCGAGAACTTCGCAGAGCTCACCGGTCTGACCGTCTTCAGTGCCCAGAGGCGCGTGGTCGAGATGGTCGCCGCCTCCGGTGACCTCGACGGCGAGCCGGAGAAGACCACCCACCCGGTGAAGTTCTACGAGAACGGCGACAAGCCGCTGGAGTTCGTCACCTCCCGCCAGTGGTACCTGACCAACGGCGGGCGTGACCACTCCGAGGGTGGATTGCGCTCGGAGCTGATCGAGCGGGGCGAGGAGCTGATCTGGCACCCCGCCCACATGGAGGCCCGCTACCGCAACTGGGTGGAGGGGCTGACCGGTGACTGGCTGATCTCGCGCCAGCGCTTCTTCGGGGTCCCCTTCCCGATCTGGTACGCGGTCGGGGCCGACGGTCGGACCGACTACGACACCGTTCTCACCCCGAGCTACGACCGCCTGCCCATCGACCCCACCATCGACGTGCCCGAGGGGTTCGAGGAGTCCCAGCGCGACCAGCCGGGCGGTTTCACCGCCGACCCCGACATCCTCGACACCTGGGCCACCTCCTCCCTGACCCCGCAGCTGGCGGGCGGCTGGGGCGCCGACGAGGACCTGTTCGAGAAGGTGTACCCGATGGACGTGCGCCCGCAGGGCCACGACATCATCCGCACCTGGCTGTTCTCCACCATCGTGCGCTCCCATCTGGCCCATGACCAGCTGCCGTGGAAGCACGCCTCGATCAACGGCTGGATCCTGGACCCGGACCGCAAGAAGATGTCCAAGTCCAAGGGCAATGTCATCACCCCCCTCGGTCTGCTCGAGCAGCACGGGGCCGACGGGGTGCGCTACTGGGCGGGCCGCGCCCGCCAGGGCGTCGACACCGCCTTCGACGAGGGGCAGATGAAGATCGGCCGCCGCCTGGCCATCAAGATCCTCAACGCCTCGAAGTTCGCTCTGGGCTTCGGCGCCGGCCCGGCCGACCCGTCCGGCCGCCTGGCCGCAGATCCCGCGGTGGTCACCGAGGCGCTGGACCGCGCCCTGCTGGCACGCCTGGCCGAGGTCGTCGACCAGGCCACCACCGCCTTCGAGGCGATGGACTACGCCCGCGCCCTCGAGGCCGTCGAACCGTTCTTCTGGACCTTCTGCGACGACTACATCGAGCTGGTCAAGGAGCGCGCCCACGGGAACACCGCGGCCGGTCAGGCCGGATCGGAGTCGGCCCGGGCCGCGCTGTCGATCACCCTGGAGGTGCTGCTGCGCCTGTTCGCGCCGGTGATCGTGTTCGCCACGGAGGAGGTCTGGTCGTGGTGGCGTAAGGGCAGTGTGCACACCCAGCCCTGGCCCGAGTCCGCTCCCCTGCGCGAGGCCGCCGGCGGGGAGGAGCCCGCCCTGCTGGACTCGGTCTCGCAGGCGGCGATCTCGGTGCGTCGCATCAAGTCCGATGCGAAGGTCTCCCAGAGGACCCCGATCCTGTCGGTCACCGTCCGGGCCCCGCAGGCCGCGCTGCCTCATCTCGAGGCGGCGATCTCGGATCTGACCGCGCTGGGCCGGATCGAATCGTTCGAGCTGGCCGCCGGTCCGGACGGGGAGGTCACGACCGAGGGCGCGGAGCTGGGCGAGCCGCCCGCCAAGCGCGCTCGCAGCTGACGGGGGCGGCGGCGATGCGCCGGGTCCATCGCTCCGGGGTGAACTCGATGCTGCGGTGGATGGGGATCGCGATCATCGCCGTCGGGGTCCTCGTCTTCGGGCTCTTCCCGGTGCTGGCGTGGGTGCTCACGCGCAGCCCGGAGGCCGCGCTGATGCTGCTGGGACTGCCGGTGGCGGTGGCGGCAGGCACGGTGATGAGCGTGGTCGGCACCCGTCGCCGGGTCGTGATCACCCCGGAGACCGTCTCCTGGTGCGCCGCGCTGGGCCCGGCGCGCACCGTGCACTTCGGGCAGGTGCGCCAGGTCGAGGTGCCCACTGCGCGCAGCGGCCCGGGCACCGTGGTGCTGCATCTGCTCGATGGCCGGCAGGTGCAGCTCAGCGCGGTGCGGATGTCGCTGAGCGATGTCAGCAACCATGCCGATGCGGAATACCTGGAGACGGCACGGGCACTCCAGCAGGCCCATGCCTCCTGGTGGTGGCAGGCCGGTCCCTCGCTCAGAACGGGTTGATGTCCGAGAGCCAGTCCTTGCCTCTGTCGACCAGGTCCGCGCCGTCGGAGATCATGTCATCGAGGTTGTAGTCTCCCGGGGTGAAGCTGTCGACGATCGCATTGGGGTTGATGCCGATGGTGCCGGACCCCTCCAGGCCCAGGCCCTTGGCGACCGTGCCGCTGAGCGAGATCGAGACCTCATCGGTCGAGAGCGTGGCCCCGTAGCCTCCCCCGATGCCGCCCCCGCCCAGGGCTGAGGCAGAGCCCTCCACGAAGCCCCAGCCGCCCGGAGCTTCCGCTGCGAAGGTGTGCTTCAGCTCGGCGCCGGCGAAAGCGCGGGCATCCGCGCCGACAGTCCAGCCGTTGACGTCGCCGTCCTCGTTGCGGGTGGCGTGGCTCCAGGCGTTGGCACTGGCATCGGCGCCGGCGAAGGCGGTGTGGCCGTAGGTGAGCGAGCCGTGGTCACCGCCGTCGAGAGTGGCGGTGTTGCTGGCGTAGACGCCGCTGCCGGCGCTGGCACCCAGTGCCAGGCCGTCGGGCCCGATGGTGCCACCCGCCTCGGCGTAGGCTTCCATCCCGATCTGGGAGGAGGTCTCGATGCCGGTGCCGTCCGGGCCGTTGAGGCGAGCGTCCGCGCCGAGCTCCATGCCCCCGCGCAGACCGATGGTCCCGGACATGTTCCCGAACGGATCGGTGCTCCCATTGGCCCCGGCGCTCCAGGCGCCCTGGGCGGTGACGTCCAGATGCCCGAAGTCCCCGTCGATCTCGCGCCCCTCGAGGAGGTCCCCGCCCAGGTCGAGGAGGTTCCCGACGGGGCGGTCGGCCCCTGCGGCCTGGCCGGGGCTGGCGTAACCCTCCCCGCCATAGAACTCCTGCGGACCGCCGGCTCCGCCCCCGCGCGACCAGTCCCCCAGGCCGCCGCGCAGGGTATCCAGCAGATCCCGGGAGAGCGGCCGGCCCAGCAGCGGGCCGGTGACACCGCCGGGGCCGAAGATGTCCCGGGCGATGTCCCGCAGGGTCGAGAGGAGACCGCCACCCTCATCGCCGGAGGCCTGCTCCTGCTGCTCGGCGTGCTGGTCGAGCTCCTGACCGGTGGCGCGCACCTCCTCGGCCCGGGCGAGCATGCCCGGCTTCACGGAGCTGTGCCACAGAGCCCGGAACGCCTCGGCGTCGGGACCCTGCCAGAGGACCGAGTCGATGCTCGCGCCCATCGCAGCGGTGATGTCCGCGATGCGCTGCGCCCCTCGCTGGCTGGCCGCGCCATGCATGCGCATCTGCTCCGTGTCGCCACCGTAGAACCCGGCCATGACGCGCCCTTCCCCTGACGTGAGTGAACGCGCCCTACGCTACCCAGTCGTGCCCGCCCCGCCCATGGGGACAAGTACCCATGGGCGGGGCGCTCGTCGGCACAGGTCAGCGCACGGTCTCGCGGTGCCCGGTGTCCAGCCGCCGGGTCCAGCCGCGGGCATCGAGGTGCTCGAGCAGGGGGACGGCGACCCTGCGGGTGGTGCCCAGGGCCACCCGGGCCTGGCTGAGGGTGAAGGGCTGCGGGAGACGGGACAGCTCACGCATCGCGAGCGCCGGAGCGGCCGGGGCCAGGATCACTTCGCCGGGAAGCCGCAGCAGCCTGCCCTGCCGGGCGGCCGCCGCCAGCTCCTTCGCTCCCAGGCGGAGGTCCGCGAGGTCATAGGCCTCCGGGGCCTGGAAGGGGTGGGCTGCCAGTCGCTGCTCAAGGGTCGCCACGGCCTGTTCGGCTGCGCCCAGGCCCCTCTCGTCCCGGGAGCGGATCCGTCCCTCTCGCTGGGTCAGGCCCGCGGCCGTGACGACGCTGTCCAGCAAGGCGGCATCGGGAACCCCGGCGGCCTCGAGGGCGACCTTGCGCGGGAGGCCGGCCGAGAGCGGATCGCGCGTGCGATCGGCCTCGACCGCCTCCTGCAGGCGGCGCGTCCAGCTCCGGAAGGCCTCGCGATCCAGGAGCCAGTCGCCCTCGCGGAGCACCGCAGGGCCCAGATCCCCGGCAGGCTCCAGTCCGCGGCGCACCAGGTCGTCGACGTGCACGGCTCCGCGGCGGCAGACCTCACCGGGCACATCACCGTGCAGGGGCATCTCGGTCAGCGTCTCGGCGCGTCGCCTCCCGTCACCACGTCTGCTGAGCTCTGGCGGGTCGACGTCCAGGACCTGCACCCCGGTGCGGACGGAGCGGCTTCCGCTGCCGCGCAGCACCATCCGATCACCGACCGCGAGCGGGAGGGGACGCTCGAGGATGAGCCGGGCGTGGTGGCCGCCCAGGGGACGTACCCGGGCGGTGACCGCGGCGGTGCCCACATGGACGATCAGCTCCGGCGGCGACTCGTCGAAACCGGCGCCGCTCATACGGCGCACGTCGACGGTCGAAGTCAGCTCCCAGGCCCCCGGGGTCAGCAGCGCATCGCCGCGGCCGAGGTCATCGGCGTCGACACCACGCAGGTTCACCGCGGCCCGGCTGACCGGTCCCAGGGTCTCTGCGGGGCCGCCGCGGCTCTGCACTCCTCGGACCACCACTGCCCCGGCCCGGCGAGCACCGGCCACCTGGAGCCGGTCCTCAGGGCGGATGCCGCCGGCGGCCAGGGTGCCGGTGACGACGGTGCCGGCCCCGGAGATGGTGAAGGAGCGGTCCACCCACAGTCGCACCCGGTCCTCGGCAGCGGGCTGCGGGGCGGCCGCGGTGACCTCGTCGAGGCGGGCGCGCAGCTGCTCCATGCCCGCCCCGGTGACGGCGGAGACCACGCTCACGGGGGCCTCGGCCAGGCCGGTGCCGGCGAGCTCGGTCCGGGCCTGGGCGATGACGGCCTCGACCCGGTCGGGGGCGAGGTCGGCGCGAGTGACCACCAGCAGCCCGCGGTCGAGGCCGAGGGCGGCGATCGCGTCGCGATGATCGCTGGACTGGGCCTGCCAGCCTTCGTCGGCGGCGATCACGAAGCAGACGATCGGGGCCGGTCCGAGGCCGGCGAGCATATTGCCCAGGAAGCGTTCATGCCCGGGGACGTCGACGAAGGAGACCTCCCGGCCGGAGGGGAGATCGGTCCAGGCGAACCCCAGGTCGATGGTCAGGCCCCGCCGCTTCTCCTCGGCCCACCGGTCCGGTTCGATGCCGGTCAGGGCGCGGATCAGGGTGGACTTGCCGTGATCGACGTGCCCGGCGGTGGCGATCACGTGCCTCATCGCCGATCGTCCCCGTCGTGCCCGGACCGGCTCTGCTCGCGCAGACGCTCGCGCGCCGCCTCGACGGCGCCGGCGAGCTGCGTCTGGGCGGTGTGCGGGACGCAGCGCAGGTCCAGCAGCAGCTCCCCGCCGCGCAGGGTGCCGACCACAGCGGGATCGCCGGTGCGCAGCGGCGCGGCCAGCTCCTCCTCGAGGGCGAGCGCCCAACCGGGCAGCGGCACCTCGGCCCCTCCCCCGCCGCCGACACGGCCGTCGTGCGGGACCACTCGCCCGCCGATCTGCTGGGCCAGCGCCTCGGTGCGATCGCGCAGGTGCCCGGCATCGGCATGCAGGGATCCGGTCACCGGGGGCGGCGGCCCGGTCAGGGTCGCTTCCAGTGCGGCCAGGGTCAGCTTGTCCGCCCGCACGGCGCGGGCCATGGGATGGCGGGCCAACTGCGCGATCATCTCGGTGCGTCCCAGCAGGATCCCGGCCTGCGGTCCGCCCAGCAGCTTGTCGCCGCTGGCGATGACGAGGTCGGCGCCGTCGCGGAGGGCGGAACCGAGATCGGGTTCCTCGGGAAGCCGTGGTTCGGGGCCGAGCAGTCCGCTGCCCAGGTCGGCGATCAGCGGCACCCCGGACTCTCGGCAGGGGCCGGTGAGCTCGGCGACGTCCACCGCGCTGGTGAAGCCGATGACGCGATAGTTGCTGGTGTGGATGCGCAGCACGGCACCGGTGTCCGGGCCGAGGGCGCGAGTGTAGTCGGCCAGGTGGGTGCGGTTGGTGGTGCCCACCTCGCGGATCCGTGCACCGGTGGAGGCGATCAGATCGGGCAGGCGGAAGCCGGCACCGATCTCGATCAGCTCTCCGCGGCTGATGATGATCTCCCCGCGGCCGCCCAGGGCGGCGGTCGCCAGGAGCAGGGCGGCGGCGCCGTTGTTGACGACCAGGGCGTCCTCCGCCTCTGGGCAGGCCGCGAGCAGGGCGGACCGGGCGCCGGCCCCACGGCGGGCCCGGGCTCCCGTCCCCAGGTCGAACTCGACGTCGGTGTACCCGCTGGCCTCCAGCATCGCCTGCCGCGCGGCATCCGACAGCGGGGCACGGCCGAGGTTGGTGTGCACGATGACGCCGGTGGCGTTGAGCACCGGGCGCAGAGACGCGGCCGGGCGGTCACCGATCGCCGCGAGCACCTGCTCGAGGACCTCTTCGGGAGCGATCTGCCCGGCACGGGCCCGGTCCTGCACGGCACGGATGATCCCGCGCAGCACCTGCGGGCCCAGCGCGGCCCCGGCTGCGGTGACCCGGGGGTGCTCGAGCAGATGGTCGGTGCGCGGGATCCTGCGCCGCGGGTCGCTGTCGCGGCCGCCGGGTGGCGCCGATCCGAGGGCACCAGCCCCTTCCGAGTCGGACGCGAGATCCTCGACCGGTCCTGATGACTCCACGGGCTCGAGGCACCTCCTGGGCGGCACGGTGGCGGAGGCGGACGGGAATCGAACCCGCCAGACCGAGCTGCTCGGTCTCACCGGTTTTGAAGACCGGGGTGCCCACCAGGACACGTACACCTCCATGGGTCACGAGCGCGATCGCGGCGAGTCCATGGATCCCTCGCCGCTGTCCGGGCGGCCGCCGGTGCTCGGGACGAGCCCGCCGGATTCCGGGTGCGCCGCCCCAGGGTATCGCCTCCGCCCGCGGGCTCCCGGCGCCTCGCCTATACCGGGGAGAGCGCGGGCTCCGGGCTCTCCCCGCAGGCGCCCGGCCTAGACTCGGGGGATGGCGACAATCTCCACTCCCCTGCCCGGAATCCGACTCACGACGATGGCCCACGGCGGCGGCTGCGCCTCCAAGATCCCAGCCGGTGAGCTCGAGGAGGTCGTCACGGCTCTCGCCGGACAGCACCACGACTCGGTGGTGGTCGGCCTGGCCGACGGCGACGACGCCGCGGCGGTGCGCATCGCCGACGGACTGGCCGTGCTGTCGACCGCCGACTTCTTCACCCCGGTGGTCGACGACCCCTTCGACTGGGGACGCATCACCGCCGCCAACGCGCTCTCGGACATCTATGCGATGGGCGGCGAGCCGGTCGTGGCCATCAACCTGGTCGGCTGGCCGCGGGCGACGCTGCCGCTCGAGCTGCTGCGTGAGGTCCTGGCCGGAGGACTGGCCACTGCACAGGAGGCCGGGGTGCCGGTGCTCGGCGGCCACTCGGTCGACGACCCGGAACCCAAGTACGGCATGGCCGTCACCGGCACCGCCGACCCCGAGCAGCTGCTGCGCAACGACGCCGCTCGGCCCGGGCTGCCGCTGACGCTGACCAAACCGATCGGCTCAGGGCTGCTGAACAACCGTCACAAGTCCACCGGTGAGGTCTTCGCCGCAGCGGTGGAGACCATGACGGCGCTGAACCGTGACGCCTCGCGGGCGGCGCTGGCCGCCGGTGCCCGGGCCGCCACCGATGTGACCGGCTTCGGGCTGCTGGGCCACCTGCACAAGATGATCAGGGCCTCCGGTGTCGGCGCAGTGCTCGACCAGGCGGCGGTGCCGCTGATCGAGGGGGCCGCCGAGGCGCTGCGTGACGGATACATCTCCGGTGGCACACGGAAGAACCTGGACTGGGTGCGCGAGCACCTGCGACCGGCCTCCTCCATCAGCGAGGAGGACCTGCTGGTGCTGGCCGATGCCCAGACCTCCGGCGGGCTGCTGGTGGTCGGCGAGGTGCCGGGCTACCCGGTGATCGGGGAGATCGTCGAGGGCTCCGGCATCGATGTGCGCTGAGCTGCGGGCAGGAGGCACGCCCGGCGCGGGGTCAGCCGCTCTCAGCCGGCGGTGGTGATCGAGTCGTCGGTGATGCCTGCCGCGCGGCGTGCCGCGAGCCGGGCCTTCTGCGGTTCGATCACACGGCGCGGGTCCTTGACCGACTCCAGCCCGGCCTCGAGCACCCCGTAACGGGTCAGGGCCGACGCCGCGAGCAGCGCCGCCCCCGAGGCCGCGGCGATCCAGCGGCGGCGGCCACCGACGAGGGCGCCGATCCCGCCCACGATCGCCAGGCGCTCGGCCCACTGCAGCTTGGTGCCGGCCCGGCCGGTCTCCAGCGGCTCGGACTCCAGCGGGTGCATCGACTCCTTCATGGCACGCATCGTGACCACGTCCCCGACGACACCGGCGGCGGCCAGGAGCCGGGCCGGTCCCGCCTCGACGACCGGGGTGGTCACCATCGCGGCGCCCCCCGTGGCCAGACTCGCCGAGGAGACGAACAGGTAGGACAGGTGGTCACGGGAGGCGGCCCAGGTGGGCACGGCGGTATCGGCCAGCAGCGCGCCCGTGTACGAGGCCAGGGCCGGTCCCAGTGCCCCCTGGGCGAGAGCCAGCGGGGTCTCCATGCCGTGGACCAGGCCGCGCAGTGACCGCAGTGGGACCTTCTCCCCCACCATCCGGTCCACCTCGATGGCTCCCAGCACCCCCGAGACGGTGCCGAAGCCGCCCAGCAGCCAGGTGCCCAAGCTCATCGGAGAGGTCACCTTGAAGGTGCGCATCATGTTCAGGAAACGCTCGGGCCGGCCCAGATCCTCGATCAGGGCCGCGGTCCCCAGCCCCACGGCGCCCAGGGCCACCAGACGCGAGTTGCGACGCAGGGCAGGGCGATCGGTCAGCTGCGCGCCCAGGGAGAGCATCCCGCAACCGCCGGCGAGGCCGCCCAGGAAGAGGTAGGCCGCGATCGGGCCGCGCCAGGGCGGGGCCTTGACCACCTGGCGGCCGTAGTAGGAGTCGAACTGGATGTCGCCGACCAGCTGCGCCTCGCGGGTCCCGTCCCCGCCACCGGCACGGAAGGGGTCCATGGGCCGACGCCGCCTGCGCGTGCCGCTTCGCCGGCGGCGCGGCGGCTCGGGCGGGCGATCGGAGTCGAGATCGGAGACGCTCATCGGCGGCCCCCCAGGAACGAGAGGGCCGCCACCGTGGCCATGCCGGCTGCCGCGATCCCCACCTTGGCGAACATCTGCGGCAGGAACTTGGTGGACACCTGCGGATCCGGCGGCAGCCCGTAGACCTCAGGTTCGTCGAGCAGCAGGAACACCGAGCCGGTGCCCCCGACCCCGTCGTTGGCGTTGGCACCGTACAGGCGCGCCTCGGTCATGCCCCGGTCGTGGAGCTGCTGGACGCGCTCCTGCGCGTCACCGACCAGCTCCTCATGGTCGCCGAACCGGATGGACTGGGTGGGGCAGGTGGCGGAGCAGGCCGGCTCCTGACCGTCGACCAGACGGTCGTGGCACAGGGTGCACTTCTTGGCGGTGCCCTGGTCGGGAACCTCGTCCGTCCCCCCGGCACCGGTGGTGAAGGTGCCGTCGTCACGCCGCTCGATGACCCCGAAGGGGCAGGCCGCCACGCAGGTGCCGCAGCCGTTGCAGACATCAGGCTGCACCACCACGGAGCCGAACTCGGAGCGGTAGATGGCACCGGTGGGGCACACGTCCAGGCACCCGGCGTTGGTGCAGTGCTTGCACACGTCGGAGGACATCAGCCAGCGGAACTCCGGGGTGTCCGGCGGGGTGGTGTCCACTCCGGCGAGATCCCCCTCGGGCAGATCCCCGCGGCGGCCGCCGCTCTTGGGGCCGATGCCGGGCATGCCCAGGCTGACCAGCTTGCGGCCGGACTCACGGGCCTGCTCGATCCGCTCCTGCCCCTGTTCGACGAAGGCCACGTGGCGCCAGGTGTTGGCACCCAGCTCCCCGGTGTTGTCGTAGCTCTGGCCGAGGATCTGCAGATCCCCGTCGGTCGGGTTGCGATTCCATTCCTTGCACGCCACCTCGCAGGCCTTGCAGCCGATGCAGATCGAGGTGTCGGTGAAGAACCCCTTACGGGGCTGGTCGTGGCCCCAGCCGGTGGAGGCGGCAGGTCCCTCGGGCCCGGACAGCAGGGTCATCGGTTGTCCAACTCCTTCATCGAGGGATTGTTGTCGGGGACCGCGCCGGCTTCGAGCGGGCCCCGGACGCTCGCCGGGCTGAACCCGTCGACCGGTCCGCCGCCCACCGGGTCCACCCCGCCGCCATCGACCTGCGCCTGCTCGGCCGGCAGGATCCCGGCCCGGCGACGGTAGTCGTCGACCAGCTCCCGCAGCGCCGGTCCCCGTGGCCGTCTGCCGGGGCGGATGGCGCACGAGTTGTTCTTGCTGTTCTGGATCTGCACGTTCGCGTCGAGGTTCATGCCGATCAGGTCGTTGGCACCATCCCCCTGGACGATCGCCTCATGGCCCCGACCGAAGTGGAAGGGCATGCCGATCTGGTGCACCGTCGAGTCCCCGGTGCGGATCGGTTTCATCCGCTCGGTCACCAACACCTTCGCCTCGATGGCCGATCGTGCGGAGATGATCGTGGCCCACCCGTAGGGCTCCAGCCCCGCCTCTTCGGCCAGCTCCGGGGAGACCTCGCAGTACATCTGCGGCTGCAGCTCCACCAGGTAGGGCAGGAATCGGCTCATGCCGCCGGCGGTGTGATGCTCGGTGATGCGGTAGGTGGTGAACACGTGCGGATAGACGCTGCCGCCCTCCCCCATCGCCCCGGGCGAGCTGAGGTTGTCCTCATCGATGAAGGTGACCCTGGTGGGGTTCGACTGCTGCGTGTACAGCGGGTTCCGCACGTTCGACTCGGGGGCCTCGTAGTGGGTGGGCAGCGGGCCGTCGACCATGCCGGTGGCCCCGAACAGCCAGCCGCGCCCATCGGCCTGCATGGTGAAGGCGTCGTTCCCGGCCAGCGCGGCGGCACCGCCGGCATCCGGGTCGCCCGGGTCGTCGGGACGCTTGGTGATCGGGAAGTCGGGGACGTCGTCGCCGGTCCATCTGCCGGCTTCCTCGTCCCACCACACCAGCTTCTTGCGCTCGCTCCACGGTCTGCCCTGCGGGTCCGCCGAGGCGCGGTTGTACAGGATGCGCCGATTGGCGGGCCATGCCCATCCCCATTCGGCGGCGATCTCGTCCTGCTCGGAACCGGGCGTGCGCCGGCGGGCCTGGTTGACGCCGTCCGCGTAGACCCCCGCATAGATCCAACAGCCCCCGTCGGTGGAGCCATCGGCCTTCATCTCGTTGAAGCTGCTGAGCGGCTGCCCGGCCTTCTCTCCGCTCAGGTGGCGTCCGTTGATCTCGGCCAGCACCGCTTCGGCGTCGGGTTCACCGTTCTCGTCCGTCGGGTAGTCCCAGGTCAGCTCGAGGATCGGTCGATCACGTTCATCGGTGGAGTCCTTGAGCTTCTCCCGGACGCGCTTGCCGAGCTCGTAGGTGAACTGCAGATCGCTCTGGGCGTCCCCGGGCGGGTGGACCGCCTGGTCGCGCCACTGCACCATCCGCTGGGTCTGGGTGAAGGAACCTGCCTTCTCCGTGTGGTTCGCGGCCGGCAGGAAGAACATCTCCGTGCCGATCTCCTCGGTCCTCAGCTCACCGCTCTCGATCTCCGGGCCGTCCTTCCAGAAGGTGGCCGATTCGATCATGTAGAAGTCGCGCACCACCATCCACTTCAGCTGGGCCATGCCCTTGCGCTGCAGACGGCCGTTGGCCGATCCCACAGCGGGGTTCTGGCCGTACAGGAAGTACCCGTCGACCCCGCCCTCGTTCATCCGCATGGTGGTCTGATAGGTGCCGTGCGCACCGGTGAGCTTGGGCAGGTAGTGGTATCCGAAGTCGTTCTCCGCGGTGGCCGCATCGCCCCACCAAGCCTTGAGCAGGCTGGTGGTGTAGTTCTCGGCGTTGGCCCAGTACCCCTTCTGCTCCTTCTTCCCGATCGCCCGGGTGAACTCGTGGAAGTCGTCCTGGCCGACCTTGGGCATCGGCAGGTACCCGGGCAGGATGTGGTAGAGCGTCGGGATGTCGGTCGAGCCCTGGATGGTGGCGTGGCCGCGCAGGGCCATGACCCCGCCGCCCGGCCGGCCGATATTGCCCATCAGCAGCTGCAGCACCGAGGCGGTGCGGATCATCTGCGGGCCGCCCTGATGCTGGGTCCAGCCCAAGGCGTAGGCGAAGACCGTGGTCCGGTCCCGCCCCGAGTTCTCGGCGACCGCATCGGCCAGGTACTCGAACTCCTCGCGGGAGATGCCGCAAGTGGCCTCGACCAGCTCCGGCGTGTACCGGGCGTAGTGGCGCCTCAGGATCTGCAGCACCGAGCGGGGGTGCTGCATCGTCTCGTCACGCTCCGGCAGCCCGCGGTCGAGCCGGTCCTGCGGCCCGTCGTAGGACCACGAGGAGTTGTCGTAGGTGCCCGTCTCCGGGTCGTAGCCGGAGAACAGCCCGTCGAGGTCCTCCGTGTCGGCGTAGTCCTCAGCGATGATGGTCGAGGCGTTGGTGTACGCCTGCACGTACTCCTTGAAGTACAGCTCGTTCTCGAGCACGTGACGGATCACGGCGCCCAGCAGCACGATGTCGGTGCCCGCGCGGATCGCGATGTGCCGATCGGCATTGGCCGAGGTGCGCGTGAACCGGGGATCGATGTGGATCACCTTCGCGCCGCGCTTCTTCGCCTCCATCACCCACTGGAAGCCCACGGGATGAGCCTCGGCCATGTTCGAGCCCTCGATGACCACGAGGTCCGCATTGGCCATGTCCTGCTGCGACTGGGTGGCTCCGCCACGTCCGAACGAGGTTCCCAGACCGGGAACCGTGGAGGAGTGTCAAATGCGCGCCTGGTTCTCGATCTGTATCGCACCGGCGGCGGTGAAGAACTTCTTGATCAGATAGTTCTCCTCGTTGTCGATGGTCGCCCCGCCCAGGCTGGCGATACCCATCGTGCGCCGCAGTGGACGCCCCTGGGAGTCCTCGGCCTCCCAGTGCCTGCGCCGCGCCTCGATGAAGCGGTCGGCGATCATGTCCATCGCGGTGTCGAGGTCCAGATCCTCCCAGTCGGTGCCGTACGGCCGCCGGTAGCGGACCGTGGTCTGCCGATGCTTGGAGTTGGCGAGCTGCTCGCTGGCGGCGCCCTTGGGGCACAGCCGTCCGCGGGAGACGGGGGAATCCGGGTCGCCCTCGATCTGGATGACCTTGCCGTCCTTGTGGAAGATGCGCTGACCGCAGCCGACGGCGCAGTACGGGCAGATGCTCTGCGCGACCCCGTCGGCATCGGCGGTGCGGGGCTCGAGGTCCCGAGTCCGCTGCGAGGTGACCGAGGTGCCGCGGCCCGTGGGATCGGCACCTCTGAGCTGGCGGATGACCGGCCAATCGAGGAACGTCTTGCTGCCCATGGAGCCACATTAGCACCGTGACCACCGTCGACGCCTCCGTCTCGGCACAGCGCTACCGCTCGGTGGGCTCCTCGTCGCGCAGGCGTTCGTGGTGCCGGATGACCTCGGTGACGATGAAGCGCAGGAAGGCCTCGGCGAAGACCGGGTCGAGGCCCGCCTCATCGGCCAGGGAGCGCAGACGCCGGATCTGGTCCTGCTCGCGGGACGGATCGGCCGGGGGCAGGCCGTGGGTGGCCTTGAGGACCCCGACGCGCTGGGTGTGCCGGAACCGTTCGGCCAGCAGGTGCACCAGAGCGGCGTCGATGTTGTCGATGCTACGGCGTTCGTCGAGCAGGAGCTCCTCTGCGCGGATGGTGTCGTCCGGGCGGCCCGAGGCGTCGCCGGAGCCGGTCGCTGCGGCCGCCATCAGGCGCTGCGCTCCTGCTGGGAGCGTTCCTGGGCCCGGTCCGAGTCCTTGGTGGTGACCATCAGCGGGCCACGGCCCTCGGTGACCACGCCGGCGGTGATCACCACCTTGGCGATGTCGTCACGGGAGGGCACCTCGAACATGACCGGCTGCAGCGACTCCTCGAGGATGGCGCGCAGTCCGCGCGCGCCGGTCCCGCGCTCGATGGCCTTCTCGGCGATGGCCTCCAGGGCGCTGGCCTCGAAGTCCAGCTCGACACCGTCCAGGGCGAACATCTTCTGGTACTGCTTGACCAGGGCGTTGCGCGGCTCGGTGAGGATCTTGATGAGCGCCGGCCGATCGAGGTCGGACACACTGGTGATCACCGGCAGACGACCGATGAACTCGGGGATCAGTCCGAAGGTCAGCAGGTCATCGGGCTGGAGCTGGCCGTAGATCTGCTCCTGCTCCAGGGGCGTGTGCAGCTCCGAGCCGAAGCCGATCCCCCGCTTCCCGATCCGCGTGCCGATGATGTCCTCGATACCGGCGAAGGCACCGGCGACGATGAACAGCACATTGGTGGTGTCGATCTGGATGAACTCCTGGTGGGGGTGCTTGCGTCCTCCCTGCGGGGGCACCGCCGCCACCGTGCCCTCGATGATCTTCAGCAGCGCCTGCTGCACGCCCTCGCCCGAGACGTCCCGCGTGATCGAGGGGTTCTCGGACTTCCGCCCGATCTTGTCCACCTCGTCGATGTAGATGATGCCGCGCTCGGCCTTCTTCACGTCATGGTCGGCGGCCTGCAGCAGCTTCAGCAGGATGTTCTCGACATCCTCACCGACGTACCCGGCTTCGGTCAGCGCGGTCGCATCGGCCATCGCGAAGGGGACGTCCAGCATCCGGGCCAGCGTCTGGGCGAGGTAGGTCTTCCCGCAGCCCGTGGGGCCCACGATCAGGACGTTGGACTTGGCGACCTCGATGCCGTCCTCGGTCTCTTCGACCTCCGCCTCACCTCCGCCGGGTTTCTTGGCGCCGGTCGGCGCGCTGGCCGCGGTGTCCTCCTGGGCGCGCACCCGCTTGTAGTGGTTGTAGACGGCGACCGACAGGGCGCGCTTGGCGGGATCCTGGCCGATCACGTACTCGCCCAGGAACCCGAAGATCTCCTGCGGGGTGGGCAGGGCCGTCTGCTCCTCGGCGGCGGGCTGGGCGGCCTGGATCTCCTCGGCGATGATCTCGTTGCACAGCTCGATGCATTCTTCGCAGATGTACACGCCGGGGCCGGAGATCAGCCTCTCGACCTGCTTCTGGGACTTGCCGCAGAAGGAGCATTTGAACACGTCGGCTCCATCGCCCGTGCGCGCCATGTCCGTGTCCTCTCATCGGTCCGACTTCGTCTTCGCTGGTGCCCTGCTACGCCCCATTCTCCCATCGGGAACGAGCCTGGCCGTGCGCGGTTCCACGCTACCCCGGCGGTCTTCGGCGCCGTGGGAGGCAGGCCGCCGTGGCGACCGCCGCCGAGGACCCGGGCCGGTCCGTCGGAACGGCTGATGGACCGGGCCGGAGCCAGTGCGCGCCCGGATGCTCGGAGCATCCGGGCGCGACCGCTGTGCCGCGTGATCGATCAGCTGGAGACCTGGGGCCGCACGTCCTTGCGGGACTCGAGCACCTGGTCGACCAGCCCGTACTCGAGCGCGGCGCTCGCAGTCAGGATCTTGTCGCGCTCGATGTCCTGGCTGATCTGCTCCTTGTCACGGCCGGAGTGGAAGGCGAGAGTCTCCTCGAGCCATTCGCGCATGCGCAGGATCTCGTTGGCCTGGATCTCGATGTCCGAGGCCTGACCGCCGCCCTGGCCCCCCATGGCCGGCTGGTGGATGAGGATGCGGGCGTTGGGCAGCGCCAGGCGCTTGCCGGGCGACCCGGCGGCCAGCAGCACGGCGGCGGCCGAGGCCGCCTGGCCCAAGCACACCGTGGTGATCTCGGGCTTGACGTACTGCATCGTGTCGTAGATGGCGGTCAGCGCGGTGAAGGATCCACCGGGGCTGTTGATGTACAGGATGATGTCGCGCTCGGGGTCCTGGGACTCGAGCACCAGCAGCTGGGCCATCACGTCATCGGCCGACGCATCGTCGACCTGGACGCCGAGGAAGATGATGCGGTCCTCGAACAGCTTGGTGTAGGGATCCTGGCGCTTGAGGCCGTAGGCGGTGCGCTCCTCGTACTGCGGCAGCACATAGCGCGAAGTGGGCAACGGCGCGGCGGGGCGGGAGTCGAACGATGGGGCCTGGGCGTAGGGCATCGGGACGGTGGTGCGGGGATCGAAGGTCACGGGGTCTCCTTGGTCGAAGCGGGTCGGTGTCTGGCGCGGTCGGAGCCGGTGGCAGATGGCGAGGGTCAGCTCGCGGTGCCGCCGCCACCCGTGACGTCGCCCGCCCGGTTGACGATCTGGTCGATGAAGCCGTACTCGAGGGCCTCGGTGGCGGTGAACCACTTGTCGCGGTCCGAGTCGGCGGTGATCTGCTCGACGCTCTTGCCGGTCTGCTCGGCGATCAGCTCCGCGAGCGTGCGCTTCATGGACAGGATCAGATCGGCCTGGATCTTGATCTCGCTCGCGGTGCCTCCCAGGCCGCCCAGCGGCTGGTGCATGAGCACGCGCGTGTGGGGGGTCGCGAAACGCTTGCCCTTGGCGCCGGAGGAGAGCAGGAACTGCCCCATCGAGGCGGCCATGCCCATGCCCACGGTCACGACGTCGGGCTGGACGAACTGCATGGTGTCGTAGATGGCCATCCCCGCGGTGATCGATCCGCCCGGGCTGTTGATGTAGAGATAGATGTCCTTGTCCGGATCCTCGGCCGCCAACAGCAGCAGCTTCGAGCAGATCGCGTTGGCGACATCGTCGCGGACCTCGGAGCCCAGCCACACTATCCGCTCGCGCAGCAGGCGCTGGTAGACGTTGTCATCGAGGCCCAGGGCGTTGTCCCCGACGACATTGCCGGGCTGGGAGGTGAGGTCGTGCTGCGAGGTCACGGTGTCTCCTTCGTGGCGTGATGATGGATGAGCACGACTCTATGCGCTGGGCCGGTTCCGCACCCGCGCTGTTCGCCGCAGGCGCACCGGAGTGCGGATCCCCAGCGGGGCCGGCCGGTGCGTGAGTCCCGTTCCCGCGGGGCCCACAGGGACACGAGCCACACGCACGCCCCGTCCCGGAGGGGCCCGGATCCCGTCTCGATGTGCACCACCTCCCCCGCGAATCTCCCGCGAACGTCAAGTCGCCCCCGCGTCAGGTCACGTCAGGCCACGCATGTGCAAAACCTCCGTCAAGATCGCTGCCCGGCTGTCTCAAGCCGCTACTTTTCGCTGACGAGCCGCTCCTACGGTGGTCACATCGTCCACAGCCGATGAGCGGCCCGCCTCCCACTCCGACGGAGACCTCCCGGAGCCGCTCGCCCCAGGGGACGCACAGACCAGCAGTACCAGTCGCCTCTCACCGAGGACGGAAGGAACGAACTGAGCATCATGGCCAAGCACAACACCCACCGCGCCACGGGCCGCGCCCACACCCCCGTCACCGACACCCGCCGCGCCGCGACCGGCCTGGGTGGCGCCGCCGTCCTGGGCACGGTCCTGGTGGGAACCGCCTTCGCCGGCACCCCGGCCGAGGCCGCTCCCGCAGCTCCGGCTCCGGCACCCGCCACGCAGACCGCCCCTGCCGCGCCCTCGACCACCGCTCCGACCACCGCTCTGCAGTCCAGCGAGAAGCTGCGCTGGGGCTCCCGCGGTGACGCCGTGAGCGATCTGCAGTCCGCTCTGAACAACAACGGCGCGAACCTCGCCGTCGACGGCGTGTTCGGCCCGCTCACCGACAGCGCGGTCAAGGACTACCAGCGCAGCAACGGCCTGCTGGTGGACGGCGTGGTCGGCCCCGAGACCCGTGGCTCGCTCAACGGCACCTCCTCGGCGCCCTCCGGCGGCACCTCCGCCCCCGCCTCGTCCTCCAACTCCGGCAACGCCATCGTCGACGCCGCCCGCTCCGCGATCGGCACCCCGTACTCCTATGGCGGCTCCTCCATGAGCGGCATGGACTGCTCCGGTCTGATCAACTACGCCTACCAGGCCGCCGGCATCGACGTGCCGCGCACCAGCAGCCAGATCGCCAACGGCGGTCGCTCGATCTCCCAGTCGCAGGCCCAGCCCGGTGACATCGTCACCTGGCCCGGCCACGTCGCGATCTACGCCGGCAACGGCAAGATCATCGACGCCTCCGGCTCCAAGCAGACGGTCGTCGAGCGCGGAATCTGGGGCTCCCCCGGCTTCGTCACCTACCGCTGATCCGCGCAACCCGCTGATCCGCACAGCGCAGAGGCCCGGTCTCCGTATGGAGGCCGGGCCTCTGCGCATGTCCGGGCCGGCGGCTTGATGGTGCTCCTGGGCCCGGCCCGTGGCTCGAAGATCACGCGGAGCAAGCCCGAGCGCCCACCACGTCGCTGACGACCGACTCGAACCAGCCGGTGCCAGACCGTCGCGATACAGATCGAGAGCACTCCGGCGGGACACTGCCGACGAGCGAACCTCCCTGACCACCAGAGGCACGTCGGTCCCGACAACGCACCCGGTGCCGATCGGGATGCCCCGCAGGTGCGAGCGGGTGCCCCGGCTACCGGGGCTGCCGGCAGGCAGTGGAGCATTCCGGACCCGCGACGGCACGGACGACGGGCCGCCTCCCCGGTCAGGGGTGGCGGCCCGTCGTCCTGGTCCCGGCCGATCAGCCGGGCGGGAGGATCACTCCTCGGTCTCGGCCTTCTTGTCCGACGCCTTCTTCGCAGCGGCCTTCTTCTCGGCGGGCGCGTCCTCGGCGGGGGCGTCCTCCTCAGCGGGTGCGTCGGCGTCCTCGGCGGACTCCTGGGCGGCAGCCGCCTCCTGCGAGGCAGGCTCCTCGGTCTCGGCATCCGCCTCGCCCTCGGCGGGTTCCTCTTCGAGGTCCAGGTCCAGCTCGAGCACCTGACCGTCAGTGTTCTTGACGGTCACATCGGCCAGAGCCACCTCGAGGGCCTTGGAGCGCTGGACATCGGAGAAGATCTGCTCGAGCTGTCCGGACTGGGCCAGCATCTGCAGCAGCTGGTTCGACTCGATGCCGTACTGCTGCGAGAGCTGGGTCATGTAGTTCATCAGATCGTTCTGGCCGACGTTGACCTCGCGGGTCGCGTTGATCTCGTCGAGCAGGAACTGGGCGCGGACGGCCTTGACGGTGTCCTCGCGGATCTCCTCGCCGTGCGGGTCCCCGGCCTCCTTGCCCTCGTTCTCCAGGTGGGCGAGGATCTCGTCCTCCACCAGCTGGTCGGGCACGGGGATATCGAGTTCGTCGAGGAGCTTCTCGAGCAGGGCGTTGCGGGCCAGAGCCACGCGGTTGCCCTCGGCGTCGGCCACGGCCTTGGCGCGCAGGTCCTCCTTGAGCTCGTCGATGGTGTCGAACTCGGAAGCCATCTCGGCGAACTCGTCGTCGGCCTCGGGCAGCTCCCGGATCTTGACGGACTGCGCGGTGACCTTGATCTGGGCCTCCTCGCCGGCGCGCTCGCCACCGGCGAGCTTGGAGACGAAGGTGGTGGTCTCCTCGGCCGACAGGCCGGTCAGCGCCTCATCCAGGCCCTCGAGCATGTTGCCGTCGCCGATCTGGTAGGAGACGCCCTCGACGCTCTCGATCTCCTCGTCGTCGATGGTGGCGACGAGGTCGAGGGAGACGAAGTCACGGTCCTCAGCGGGGCGATCCACCCCCACCAGGGTGCCGAAGCGCTCACGCAGCTCGGTCAGGCGCACCTCGACCGCGTCATCGTCGACCGAGGGCTCCTCGATCTCGAGCTCGAGGGTGGAGAAGTCGGGCAGCTCGAGCTCGGGGCGCACGTCCTGTTCGACGACGAAGATCAGGTCGCCCTCGTCCGTGCCATCGAGGCCGGGGATGTCGGTGATCTCGACCTCGGGGCGGC
Organism: Candidatus Brachybacterium merdavium; assembly: GCA_019118275.1. Lineage (GTDB taxonomy): Bacteria > Actinomycetota > Actinomycetes > Actinomycetales > Dermabacteraceae > Brachybacterium > Brachybacterium merdavium. Next base: position 73,788 of record DWZH01000042.1, read on the forward strand.
CCACGGGCTTGATCTCGGCCTCGGCCGCGGCCTGCTGGTAGAAGTCGGGCATGGCGTCGTTGACGGCCTCCTGCATGATCGCGGGACGGCCGAAGCGCTGCTCGACGAGGCGGGTGGGAACCTTGCCCTTGCGGAAGCCGGGGATCTGCACCTCGTCGGCGATCTTCTTGGTAGCTGCCTCGACGGCCGGCTTGAGCTCGTCGAACGGGACTTCGACGGTGAGCTTCACCCGGGTGGGGCCGAGCTTCTCGGACGCGGTCTTCACTGGTCAGGTCTCCCTAAGGATGCGGTGGACATGTGGTCTGTCGGTCGCCGACGTTCCGAGTGACCCGCACAGGACGGCGACCCGGCGGCGGAGTCGGGGTGACAGGATTTGAACCTGCGGCTTCCCGCTCCCAAAGCGGGTGCTCTACCAAGCTGAGCTACACCCCGGAGGGCAACCCACCGGATATTACCCGCATTGAGCCTGGCGTGCCCGAATCACGACCGATCGCTGTGAGCAGATGCATCCCTCATCGGAGCGTCCCCGATATGCCAGCGGGCCCGCGATCTGGTTCAATGGTCTCCGATCCCGGTGCACGGCACCTCCCGGAGAGGCGCGGTCATCGCGGATCACGGCTGTCCGACGGAACGGGCCGGAGCCTCCCAGATGCGCTCCGGACACTGTTTTCGCTGGTCAGGCGGGCGTAGCTTAATGGTAAAGCCTCAGTCTTCCAAACTGATGACGCGGGTTCGATTCCCGTCGCCCGCTCCGCTGTCCGACGCCGCGGTTCCCCTCGGGGGCCGCGGCGTCGTCATTTCCCCGGCTGCGGGCCCGAGCTACCCGAGCACTCCTTGACGAAGCGCCCTCAGCACCGCATTGGTGCGATCGCGGGCTCCAGTCTTCTGCAGGATCATGGAGATGTGGTTCTTCACGGTGCCTTCGGCCAGGTGGAGGATGCCGGCGATCTCGCGGTTGCCGTAGCCCTCGGCGATCAGGCGCAGCACGTCGATCTCCCGCACGGTCAGCGCCTGGATGGGGGCAACCCGATCCTCGTCGGCGCCCGGTGCGGAGCGGATGGCTCGCAGCAAACCGTCGGTGATGGACGGGGAGATGAGGGTGCCGCCGCCGGCCAGGGTGCGGACCGCGTGCGCGAGCTGCTCGACGGTGACGTCCTTGAGCAGGTAGCCGCGGGCCCCGGCGCGCAGCGCCTGCAGCACCAGCTCGTCGTCGTCGAAGGTCGTCAGCACCAGCACGGGGACGGTGAAGCCCTGCGCACGCAGCTGCTCGAGGGCCCAGATACCGTCGAAGCGCGGCATGCGCAAGTCCATCAGCACGACCTCGGGGTGGTGCTCGGCGACGGCATCCAGCGCGGCCTGCCCGTCCTCGGCCTCGGCGCTCACGTCGATCCCCGCCACCTGCAGCAGAGTGCCGATGCCCTCTCGCACGAGAGCCTGGTCGTCGACCACGATCACCCGGGTCATGTGCTCACCAGCCGGCCCGTGACGGCGAAACCATGGCGACCGTCCACCGTCAGCTCCCCGCCGAGATCCTCGAACCTCTCGCGCAGGCCCTGCAGCCCGTTGCCGAGCTCAGAGGTGTGCGCTCCGACTCCGTCATCCCTGGCCACCAGCGTCACCTGGCCGTCCTCACAAGCCAGGTCGATCTGCAGCCGGGTGGCGTAAGAATGGCGGATCGTGTTGGTGACGGCCTCCTGGGCGAGACGGATGAAGGCGACCTGCTCGTCCTCGCCGAGGTCCAGCTCGGGATCCACGGCGATGTCGACGGCGAGACCCGGGATGCCTCCGGCCATGTCCTCGAGGGCTCGCTGCAGATCGGTCGGCCGGGCGCGCATCTGCCCGACGGTGGCCCGCACGTCGCGCAGCAGCCCGCGAGCGACCTCGTCGGCCCGGTCGACATGGCGCCTGGCCGCGTCCGCCTCCAGATGGCGAGCCGCCTCGAGGTTGAGGGTGAGCACGGTCAGCTGGTGCCCGATCAGATCGTGCAGCTCCCGGGAGATCCGCAGCCGCTCGGCGGTCCGGGTGGACTCGGCGAGCAGCACGCCGGCCGCCTGCAGATCGACGTGGGCCCGGGCCAGTTCGAGCCGCATCTGCTTCTCCCGCCGCAGCGCCGCAGAGCTGAACACCGTGGCGACCTGGATCAGCAGATAGAAGCCGGACAGCATCAGCGCCTCGGGCCAGAGCCCCGCGGACCACTCCCCGGTCCGGCCCAGGGACGCCAGCAGGACCACACCGGTGTTGAGCACCGCCAGGACGACGCTCGTGGGCAACGACACCACGAAGACGCTGAGCGCAGCGGTGATCACCACGATCACGTGCAGCAACCCCATCCCCGGGACCGTGAGCACCAGGGCCCAGGAGGCCAGGACGGCCACCAGGAGCGCTGCCCGTGAGACCCCCGCCCGCCCGGTGACTTCCGTGGCCAGCACGGCGAGCACGAAGACCATCAGCAGCACCGCCCACACCAGGCGGGGGATCACCGGGTCGGCCAGGCCCAGCAGCGCCGGCAGGGCGACGGCCACCGCGACGACCAGCATCGCCACGCCGGCCCAGCCCTCCGTGCCCAGTCTCCGCATGCATCCACTCTATGGGCGGCATCTGTCTCGGCACCCGTGCCGATGGTCATGGCCCAGGCACCGGAAGCCGATGACAGCCGGCACGCGTGCTCGGCAGGGCGGCGTCCCTAGCGTCGGGGCATGATGACGCTCAGTTCGAAGAACCCCGCGGTGGAGGTCGAGAACCTCACCAAGAGATACAAGGGAACGGTCGCTGTCGATGGCATCAGCCTGAACGTCTTCCGGGGCGAGACCCTCGGGATCCTGGGCACCAACGGCGCCGGCAAGACCACCACGGTCGAGATGATCGCCGGACTGCGCAGGCCCGACGGTGGCCGCCTGTCGGTGATGGGGCTGGACCCCACCCGTGACCGCACGAAGCTGCGGCAGGTCCTCGGGGTGCAGCTGCAGGAGGGCTACCTCCATGGTTCCCTGACCGTGAGCGAACTGCTCGCGCTCTACCGCAGCTTCTATCTCGACCCCCGGCCGCACGATGAGCTCCTGCGCCTGGTCGAGCTGCAGGACAAGGCCGACGAGCGCTTCGAGAAGCTCTCCGGCGGGCAACGTCAACGGGTCTCGGTGGCGCTGGCGATGATCGGGCGTCCCCGCATGCTGATCCTCGACGAGCTCACCACCGGACTGGACCCCGCCGCCCGCCGCCGGATGTGGCGCACCATCGAGCAGCTGCGCCATGAGGGAGTGACGATCCTCCTGGTCAGCCATGCGATGGATGAGGTCGAGAAGCTCTGCGACCGGATCGTCCTGCTCGATGCCGGCCGGATCCTGACCATTGGCACCCCCACCGACATCGTCGCCGAGACCGGCGCCGCCACCCTCGAGGACGCCTTCGTCGCCCTCACCGGACAGGAACTGCACGAGATGGAGAGCTCCGCATGAACACCGCCACCCCGATCCCTGCCCCGCCCCCGTTCCCTGCCGTCCGGGCGCATCGGCCCGGCCTGCGCTCCCTGCTGATCATGGTCCGCGCCGAGACGAAGATGGTCGCTCGCGACACGGCCGGGATGGTCATCCCCTTCGGCCTGCCGCTGCTGATCCTGCTGACCTCCGCCTCGTCCGCGAGCCAGGAGGTGATCATGGCCGGTCGCACCGCCCTGGACCTGTTCGTGCTGCCTCTGGTGGCGGTGATGGTGCTGACGATGATCGGCGTGCTGAACATGCCGAGCTTCCTGGCCTACTACCGTCGCGCCGGGATCCTGCGCCGCTTGGCCGTCACGCCCGTCTCCCCCCTGATGGTGCTGCTCGCACAGGTGATCGTCAGCTTCCTGCACGCCCTGCTCGGCATCGGCCTGGCGGCCGCTGTCGCGGCGCTGGCCTTCGGGATGAGGCCTCCGATCGATCTCGCGGCGGCCCTGGGGGTGCTGGCGCTGATCACCGCCGCGATGTACGCGGTGGGGATGATCGTCGCCGCCCTCGCCCCCACCCCCAACTCCGCGGTCGCGATCGGTCTGATCGGTTTCCTCGGCCTGGGAGCGACCGGTGGGATGTTCGGCAGCCGGGACGCCTTGCCGGGCCCCGTCGCGGAGATCGGCGCGCATCTGCCCTTCGGCGCCGGGATGGACGCCCTGGCCGCCGCCTGGGCGGGGCAGAGCATCGAGGCGAGCTCAATCATCTCTCTGGTCGCCGCGATCGTGGTCGGGTCCGTGATCGCCGCCGTGTTCTTCCGCTGGGATTGAATTGATCGGGGGTCTGCAGGATGCGCTTCAGGGCCCCGGCGGGCCGTCGCGGCGCAGCCGCAGGACCGCGGTGCCCCCCTCCTCCCACTCGACGATCTCGGCTCGCGCGTACTGCGCCGTCGCATGGAGGACATCGGTCATGACCCGGGCCTGCGCGCGGTGCATCTCGATCAGCAGCTGCCCACCCGGTGCCAGCCAGCGCGGCGCCGCGTCGGTCAGTCGCCGCACCTGCTCGAGCCCGTCCCGGCCACCGAGAAGGGCCGCCTGGGGTTCGTGATCGCGTGCCTCGCGTGGCATCAGCTCCTCGGCATGGTCCGGCACGTAGGGCGGGACCGCGGCGATCACGTCGATCCGGCCCATGAGTGCCCCGGGGAGGGCATCGAGGCCGTCGCCCCGATGTAGCGCCGCCGACGGAGGCAGGTTCCGGCGAGCGGACTCCAGTGCCCGGCGATCGGTGTCGGCGGCATGGAGGTCCGCCCCGGGCACGCGGCGCGCGACGAGCGCGGCCACTGGTGCGACCCCGCAGCAGGCCTCCAGGACCACGGGCCGCTCGCGGCCGCGGAGGGCGGCGAGGGTCTGCTCGATGAGCAGGGCGGTGCGCTGGCGGGGGACGAACACCCCCGGCCGCACCGCCAGGCGCTCCCCCATGAGCTCCACGGACCCGACCACGTGCTCGAGGAACTCCCCGGCCTCGCGCCGCGTGCACAGCCGCTCCAGCTCGGCGGCGTCCCGGGCGGCGCCGCGCAGGAGCCGCGCCTCCTCCTCGGCGAAGACGCAGCCGGCCCGACGCAGTCGCGACACCAGCTCACCCGATTCCATCCCGGAAGTCTTCCCTCCCTCCCCATCGGGGGCAAGTGCTGCGCTCCCGGCGGTCTCGGGGACGGCCACCGGCTCCGCCACACTGACCGAATCCCGCTGGTGCTGCAGGCCGCACCCGGGGTTCACTGGGGACATGATGGTGCTGACCGACGATGAACGCTATGCCGCGATCCGGGCGCGGGACTCTCGCTTCGACGGCATGTTCTTCACCTGTGTGCGCTCCACCAAGATCTTCTGCCGGCCCTCCTGCCCCGCCCGCACCCCGCACCGCGGGGGCGTCGAGTTCCTCCCGTCGGCCGCTGCCGCTGTGGCCGAGGGCTACCGGGCCTGCAAGCGCTGCGGGCCGGCTGCTCCGCCCGGCAGCCCCGACCGCGATCCCGCGGGTTCCCTCAGCGACCGGGCCCTGCATCTGATCGATGAGGGCGCCCTCGACCATGGCGGCACGGTCCCGGCTCTGGCCGAACGCCTGTCGGTGTCCGAGCGGAGCCTGCACCGGGCCCTCGTGGCCGCCACCGGAGCCGGCGCCCTCGCCCACGCCCGGATGCGCCGGGCCCGCCGCGCCCATGAGCTCGTGGTCGACTCCCCCCTGCCCCTGGGCACGATCGCGCATGCGGCGGGCTTCGGCAGCGAGCGCCAGTTCCACGACACATTCACCCGGATCTACGGACACAGCCCATCGGTGGTGCGCGAGCGCCTCCGGGGCGGGCCCGCGCTGGCGCGATCCCCGGAGGAGGCCGCCCCCTCACCTGCGGACGCCGCGGTGCTCACCGCGCAGCTCGCGGTGCGCAGGCCCTTCGACGGGCCGGGGCTGGCCACCTGGTTCGCCACGCGCGCCGTCCCCGGCGTCGAGCACGTGGACGGCCTGCGCTGGTCCCGTGCGGTGCACCTGCCCCACGGCCCCGGTGTGCTGCACGTCGATCTGGGCGTCGAGCACGGTCCGCTGCCCCTGACAGCGCACCTGGCCGACCTGCGTGATTATGCGGCGGCGGTTGCCATGGCCCGGCAGCTGCTGGACCTGGACGCCGACCCCCTCGGCATCGATGCGGGACTGTCCGCGGCGATGCCCGCCCTGGCCCCCCTGGTCGCCAGGCGACCCGGGGTGCGCATACCCGGCACCCCGAGCCTCGCCGAGGCTCTTCTGTGGGCGATCGTCGGCCAGCAGATCACCACCGCACAGGCACGCACCATGATCACCGCCGCCACCGACCTCGCCGGGTCCAAGCTTCCCGCAGCACTCGCCACCGAGCACATCCACCGGCTCCTCATCACCCCCTCGGAGGCCGCCGAGCGGGCCGGTGAGTGGTTCCGCGGGCCGGGTGCACGACGCCGCACCCTGGCCGCCGTCCTCGCGGACCCGCCCGCGGCCCATCGGCCCGTCCCCGAGCTTCGCGACCAGCTGCTGGCCCGCCCCGGCATCGGACCATGGACGGCCGACTACGCGCTGCTGCGCGGCGTGCGAGCGATCGATGTGGCCCCGGCCCGCGACGTGGCCCTGCTCGCCGCGGCCCGCGCGCTCGGCCTCGCCGACGACTTCACGGCCCTGGGCACCTGCCTGCAAGCTGCCTCCCCGTGGCGCAGCTACGCCGTGATGCATCTGTGGCACCACCGCGACGAGCTGCCCCCTGAACACCGCACCCTCCGGAAGGAGAACTCATGAGCACCGCACCCCACCCCGACCCCTCGCCCCGCCCCGAGCCCACCGTCACGACCGGCACCTCCCCCGCCTCCCCGGTCGCAGGCCGCGTGCACCGGCACCTGGAGACACCGCTGGGAACCTACGTCCTCGCCGCCGACGGAGACGATCTCGTCGGCGTCTGGCGCGAAGCCCAGAAGAAGTTCCCGGCACCGGCCCGCCTGGGAGAGCCCGCCGCGGGAACGCACACCGTCCTCGACGAGGCCGGGCAGCAGCTGCTGGACTACCTGGCCGGCAGGCGGGAACGGTTCGAGCTGCCCCTGGCACCGGGCGGCACCCGGTTCCAGCAGGCCGTCTGGGACCATCTGTCCACGATCCCGCGGGGAACCACCACCACCTATGGCGAGATCGCCGGCGCCCTCGGTCGGCCCCGGGCCGCTCAAGCCGTCGGCGCCGCGGTCGGCTCCAATCCCCTGTCGATCGTGGTGCCCTGCCACCGCGTGGTCGGCAGCAGCGGGGACCTGACCGGGTACGCGGGCGGGATGGAGACCAAACGCGCACTGCTGATCCTCGAAGGCGCGTTGAGCGCGTGACACGATAGGGCCCATGCCCCACGACCAGCGTCACCCGTTCAGCTACCCGGTCGCCGCGCGCTACGCGGGCATGGCCTCCTCCCCGCTGAAGGACATCTTCGCCCTTGCCGCCCGCGAGAACGTGATCTCCTTCGCCGGTGGCATCCCGGATCCGCAGCTGTTCGATCTCGGCGCCGTCACCGAGACCTATGACTGGGTGCTCACCCATCACGGTGTCCGCGCCCTGCAGTACGGGGTCAGCGAGGGCGAGACCGAGCTGCGTGAACAGGCGGCCCGCCGCCTCTGTCGATCCCTGCCCACCGATGCCTCCCAGATCCAGGTCACCTCCGGCTCCCAGGAGGGCCTGTTCGTCATCGCCCAGGCGATGCTCGAGCCCGGCGACGTGGTGCTGGTCGAATCCCCGACGTACCTCGCGGCGGTGCAGGCCTTCTCCGTGCACGGCGCGCGGATCATCGGCGTGGACACCGACGACGACGGCGTGCTGCCAGAGGCTCTGGACGAGGCGATCCGCACCCACCACCCGAAGTTCGTCTACCTGATCCCCACCTTCCAGAACCCCACCGGGCGCACCATGCCGATGGCGCGCAGGCAGGCGGTGGCCGAGGTGCTGCTGCGCACCGAGGTGCCGCTGATCGAGGACGACCCCTACGGGGAGCTGAGCTTCACCGGGGGCACATGGGCACCGATCGCCTCCCTGCCGGGGATGAGCGAGCGCACCCTGCTGCTGAACTCGATGAGCAAGCTGATGAGCCCGGGCCTGCGGATCGGCTGGGTCCGCGCCGAGGGGACGATCCGCGACACCCTGTCGGTCGCGAAAGCCGCCATCTCCATGCAGTCCTCGGTGATCGACCAGCTGACCGTGGCCCGCTACCTGGAGACCCAGGACCTCGATGCCCACGTCGCGACCGTCAGCGCCGTCTACCGCGAGCGGCGCGACGCGATGGCAGCCGCGATCGGGCGGGTGCTGCCCGATTCCGCGCACGTCACCCACCCCGACGGCGGCATGTTCCTGTGGGCCGCGCTCGGGGACGGCTACGACGCACAGGCCATGCTGACCGATGCGGTCGAGGCCGGGGTGGCCTACCTGCCGGGCTGGTCATTCTTCGCCGACCACGCGGACGTCTCGACGATGCGGTTGAGCTTCGTGACCCACTCCCCCGCGGTGATCGAGGACGGCATCTCCCGCCTCGGCGAGGTCATCGCACGCCACGGGTGAGGACATGGGCAAGCGGATCACCCTGGACCTGCACGACATCTACAACCGCAGCCGCGACATCGACCGCTCCCTCGAGGACGCCATCGACGAGGCTGAGCGCACCGGGACCAAGACCGTGGAGATCATCCCCGGCAAAGGCAGCGGCCAGCTGAAGAAGCGGGTGCTGAGGTTCCTGGACCGCAAGGACATCAAGGCCCGCTACCACCGGGTGGAGAAGGACAGCAAGAACTTCGGCCGGGTCTTCGTGCACTTCAAGCACTGACCCCGGCGCGCCCTTGTCGACGCTGACGCTGCCCTGACGTTCTTGTGCATCCTGCTTCCGTGCATGGTTCTGTGGCGCTCAGAAACGCGGGAGGGGGCCACGGACGGGAGGCGGGCAGGGCAGGCCGGGAGCGGGCAGATCGAAGACCTCAGGTGACCGGCTTGCGCCAGGACAGGGTCACCCGGAAGCCCTGGCGCCGCCGGATCCGGGCGCCCGGCAGCAGCTCGGCGGCGGCCTCGCGCAGGTCATCGATCGTCAGTTGCGGGTCCCGGACGGGCGGCGCGGCCGCGGCCGGCTCCGCCTGCCGATCCGTCGGTCGCACCAGGCGGGGATGCTTGACCAGGCCGATCAGCGGGTTCATCAGGGCACTGAGCACGTCCCAGGCGTGGTCGGCCCGCGTCCGGGGGCGCGTCAGCGTCACGATCAGCAATCGTCCGCCGGGCCGCAGCAGGGCACTCGCCTCGGCCAGAGCGGTGGCCGTGTCCATGTGGTGCAGGGAGGCGACCATCGTGACCGCGTCGTACTGGCCGGCCCGCGCCGGGTCGCCTGCCTGCTCGGTCAGGGTGCGGCGCGCGATGTGGACCCGTGGTTCGCTCCGGAACCGGGTGGCGGTGGCGTAGGCCATCGCCGCGTCGGGGTCGATGCCCTCGACCAGGCCCGCCCGGGGGATCAGGGCCCCGACCAGCTCGCCACGACCGCAGCCGACGTCGAGCACACGGGTCGGGGCCGCTGGCAGGGAACGCAGGATCCAGGGATGGAAGTGATCGTTGTGGCTCCACGGGTGGCGATCGTTCACGCGCTCCAGCCAGTGCCCCGCGGCACGGACCAGAGGGTTCGAGGTGGCGCGGATGTTCATGGGGCGGCTCCTGTCACTCACGCATCCCGCGCAGCCTGCTGCGGGCCATCAGGGCCATCACAACACCGGCACCGGCGGCGGCGAGCAGCACCCAGGATGTGCCCGCGGCCCCGGCGAGGGTCAGCGCGGCCCCCGAGAGGAGGGCCAGCACGATCGCATCGGACTGCCAGATCAGCATCGGTATGACCGACAGGTCACCCTGCGCGGTGGGCATGGGTGTGGCCAGGCTGAGCGGCATCGGCCCCTTGGCGGCGTCCCGCACCCGACCGGCGACCAGCACCGGCACCAGCAGGACCGGGACCAGCAGCACCACCGCCGCGTCGGCCCCGGGCGAGCCGGTGAACAGGGCGGCCCCTGCCGCGCCGAGCGTCGCCAGGGCGCCCAGCAGCAGTGTCGGCGCGAGGGCATGCAGCACGGCCTGCAGTGCCGCGGACTGCCCCAGCAGGGGCGGAGCCCCGAGGGTGTGGATCGCGTGGTGGATACCGTCGACGAACGCGCCGCTGCCGGCCCAGAGACCGAGCGTCCCGGCACCGATCACCAGCCATGCCAACGGTCCCGCCAGCTGCATCCCGCCGGCGAGCGCCGCCGCCGCACAGATCACCAGCAGCGCGTTGACCACGCTGCGCTCCGGGGTGCGCAGCCAAGCGACCGCATCGCGCCGGGCGTACAGCAGCGGCAGCGCGCCCGGCCCGATCGCCGGCAGTCGGCGAGCGGCGGTGGGGCGGTCCCGGAACTGGCCGGCGACCCCGGCGAGATCACCGGTGGTGGCGATGACGGTGGCCGATTCCCAGCGGGAAGCCTGCTCGGCCAGCACCGTGCCGCGCAACCGGTCCAGCATCGGGATGCAGGCTCCGACCGCGACCGCCCCGCCCAGGAGCATCCCGATCGCCCACGGCACACTCGTCGCGGCAGGGTCGGCCGGGTAGACCGCCCCCAGCAGCAGCGGCACCGGCTGCCAGGCGGCCACCGCGGCCGAGGCGGTCAGCGCCAGGACGAGCAGGCGGCGCGGGCCGGCCTCCAATTTCTGCCCGAGCAGCCAGGCAGACCCCAGCAGCAGGCTCCCGCCGAGACCGGCGAGCACGAACCAGGCCCCGGCCGCTGGCCCGGCATGGCCGGAGCCGACCAGCGTGACGGTGACCAGCGTGGCCGAGATGACGCCTCCGAGAACGGGGACCGTCAGTGCGCGCGTAAAGGGCCGCCACAGCACGGTGCGGCGGCGCAGGTGGGACCAGGCGAGGGAAGCGGTGAAGAACGGTGCCAGCAGCGCCGGGCCCCGCATCGCCCCCACCAGCAGCGCCACGGCGCCCGCCAAGGGCAGCGCGGCCCCGACGACCTGCGGGGCGCTTCCGGCCAGCAGCACCGGCAGGACGTCGGGGCGGGCCAGGCCCATCCCGAGCATCCGCAGCAGCGGCACCACCAGCACCGGCACCGAGAGCACCGCCACGTAGAGCAGATAGAGCAGGTCCCCGCGGGTGCGGGCCTCGGTGCGGTCCGCCCAGATCTCGCGTACGGCACGGAGTGAGGCGGTCACGCCGGCTCCCCGAGATGGAGTCGGCGGTCGGCGAGCTTCTCGAGCAGACGAGGGCTGTGGGTGGCGATGACCAGGGCGGTCCCGCCGTCGGCCCGGGCCCGGACCGCACGGATCACCAGGTCCAGCCGCTCGGGGTCCAGGCGCTGCTCCGGCTCGTCCAGCAGAAGCACCTGGCAGGGCCGGGCGAGCGTCAGGGCCAGGGCCACCAGCTGGGACTGACCACTGGAGACCTCATGCGGGAAGCGACGCGCGAGGGAGGTGATCGCGAACTCCTCGAGCAGAGCCTGCGCCGTCTCCCGGGCCGCGGCGGCGCTGGCGCCCCAGGTGGCGGCGACGAACTGGAGGTGCTCGACCACGGTGAGGTCGCGTGCGGTCTGGGGCGCGCCGATCAGGGCGGCGAGGGAGGCGCGGTGACGGCGGTCGCGGTCGTCGGGAACCCTCCCCATGACGGTCACAGTGCCGGCCGTCGGGTTGAGCAGGCCTGCCAGGGCGCGCAGGAGCGTGGTCTTGCCCGAACCATTGGCACCGGTGATGGCGAGGACCTCCCCGGCCCCGACGTACCCGGTGGTCTCTCGCAGCAGCACCGTCTCGTCGACGATCACGCCCACTCCGTCGAAGGCCGCCGCCGGGGTGCTCGGGCCGCCGGGGACGGGTGAAGAGAAGTGCATGGTCCTGATTCGACACCATCACAGGGCCTGCGGGCATCCTCCCTTGGTCGTCGGCAACCCGCGCCGTCGGTCGCGGCTGGGTGTGGAGGCCGCGCCGCTGCCGCACGGGTCACCGTGCACTCGGCCCGGAGACGTCACATACTGGACTTTGCGTCATATCCATGCGATCATGTGGTAGCCGCCGTAGGTGTTGCCGCCCTGTCTCCGCAGGTTGAGCAGCACTCGAGCCACCCCGATGCCGCCGCCGCAACGACCGTGTCCCGTTGCGCCCGATGCCGGGAGAGGCCGCCGCGAGCGACCTGTGTCCACAGGTCCGCGGTACCGGTGAGGCATTCGACCAACGAGGAGGAGCCCACCTTTGTCCGTTGCCGCCAAGACCGCGAAGACTGCTGCGAAGAAGACCAGGAAGTCCGACGCGAAGACCAAGACCGCACGTCCCGCCCAGGCCGACTCCCGCGTCGTGACCATCGGTGACATCCTGGCCCACCCCGTGCACGGTCCGGTGCGCGTGCTCGCCCACCGCGAACGCACCGTGCGCGGTGAGAGGCGCGAATACGTCGACCTCGAGGTGATCGGCGACGCCATGCGGATCTCCGTGCCCAGCGACGACGGTCAGATCGTCGGCATGCGCGACCTGCTCAGCGAGAAGGAGATCACCGAGGTGCTGGACTGGCTCCAGGAGACGGCGCCGGAGCGTCCCAAGCGCGAGACCTGGGCGCACCGCATGAAGTCCCTGACCATGCAGCTGCAGTCCGGCAAGCTCAGCGAGCGGGTCAGCGTGATCCGCTACATCCTGCAGGCCTCCGGCATCTCGCCCAAGAGCCTCGCAGAGCGCAACATGCTGCGTTCGGCGCTGGACCCCCTGGCCACCGAGATCGCGATCGCCCGCGGGATCGAGAAGGACGCCGCCGAGCAGCTGCTGGTCGAGACCGCAGCGCTCGGGGCCCCGACCGCGGAGGACGAGAAGGTCGCCGCCTGACCACACCTGCTCGGACCGGCCCCGTCTCACCGCCCCCGGGTGCTCCCGGAGGGCGTGAGGCGGGGCAGTGCCCGCGCCAGCCACGCTCCCCCGGCCACACAGAGCGCACCGGTGACTGCGCCGGCCACCGCGACCGGGGCCACCACGGTGATGCCGGTGACCAGCAGCGGAGCGGTCAGCCGGCCCGCGCCCATCAGGGTGTTCCACCAGGCCAGGTACCGGGTGCGGTCATGGACGGGGGACACGTCGATGCCCAGGGTCATCACGATGCCGCTGCCCAGACCATTGCCCACGGCGATCACCATGCTCGGCACGAGCAGCGCGACCACCGCGGCGGTCACGCCGTCCCCCGCGAGCGCCTGGGTCATCACCGCCAGCAGCAGGTAGCCCGCCCCGTTCACCAGGGCGCAGGGCACGGCGACCGCCACGCGTCCGTAGCGGTCCATCAGGGTCCCCGCGGGGATCACCAGCAGGATCTCGATCACGGCGCTGACGCCGAAGACGATCGAGACCCACATGGACTCCAGCCCCAGTGAGGCACCCAGCAACGGGATGATCACCGGCCGGTTCACGCGTGAGATCATCACCGGCGCGATCCCCACCCCGACCATGACCATCCGTGACAGCACCGCCCGGGTCAGACGGGTCCGGGCCTGGCTGGGCCGGGGACGCCGCCCCCGCGGCGCGGACCGGCCGCCCCGCAGCTCTCCGGCTGGCAGGAAGGTCGCCACCATCACGGTCGCCCCGCACGCGGTGACCGCATACAGCACGAACACCCCGGTGTCGTGGCCCAGCGCCAGCACCAGCGCGCCCAGCAACGGCCCCGCCACCTGGCCGATCCGGATCACCCCGCCGAACATGGTCATGCCCCGGGCCCTCATGGCCGGCGGCAGCGCCGTGCCCAGATACGACTGCCGCCCCAGCATCCACACCTGGGCGCTGGCGGCCATCATGGTCAGCAGTCCCACCAGGGTCAGTTGGTGGGCGAGGCCCGCCCCCGCCTCGAGCCCGTGCGAGATCACCGTGAACGCCACCAGATTGGCCACCACCAGCAGGCTGCCGGTGGTCACCAGGGCGGGACGTGCGCCGACCCGGGAGATCAGCCGGCCGGCCGGGATGGGGCCGAGGAAGGAGGCGATTCCGAAGATCGTGGTCAGCGCCGCTGCCTGCGGTACCGAGAACCCCAGCTGCAGCGCCAGCAGCGGGATCACGGGCATCAGCGCGGCCTGGCCGGTGAACTCCAGCAGCGAGGGGATGTACACCGAAGGCGCCAGGGACCGGATGACCTGCGAGGTGGTGCGCGGCGACCGCTCGGCAGGGGGCGGGGCGGACGCGGTCACCGGCCGAGTGTGACACCCGATAGTGAGCCGGGGCAAACACTCTCGAAGGGCGGGCTCTCCGGTAGGTTCGTGTCATGACGAGCAGCAGCATCACGGTGATCGGCGCGGACGACCCCCTCGGCGAGGCGGTGGTGCGGGAGGCTTTGGTGAGGGGGCTGCTCGTGCAGGCCACGGCAGTGCATCCCGAGCAGCTGCCGAGGCTCTCGCCCACACTGAGGGTGGTGCGCGCCCGGCCCGCGGTCCAGCATGAGCTGGTCCCCGCGATCAGCGGCACCGACGCGGTGGTGCTGGGATTGTCGCCGCGGCTCGGCTCCGAGCCGACGATGCGGGTGACCGACGCGGCGATCGCGACGGCCCGAGCGATGCGCGCGGCGGGGGTGCCGCGCCTGATGGCCGCCTCGAGCCTGGATCTGGCCGGCCCGTCGGCCGCGCCGAACGCCCTGCGCTCGCTGCTCGCCCCGGTCCACGATCGTCTCCACCACGGCGGGCTGCAGGATCTGCGCCGCCTCGAGCGGCTGCTGGCGAGCTCCGGGCTGGACTGGACCGTCCTGCGCGCCGGGCAGCTGGTGGACCTGCTGGGCACCCGGGAGCAGCGGGTCGTGCCCGTCGAGACCGGCGCCAGCCGCACCCTGGCCCGCGAGGATCTCGCGCGCGCCCTGGTGGATCAGGCGCTGCGGCCCGGCGAGGAGCCCCGGGTGCTGGCGGTCACCGCCTGAGGTGGGGGGCCGGGTCATCGCCCCCGGCCCGGTAGGCCGCCACCGTCTCCCGTTCCCCGCGACGCGCGGTGTGCTCATCGACGCCCACTGCCATCGCCTGGGCCGCCCAGCGCACCGCCCAGGCCCGTAGGTGCTCCCCGCCCTCCCGTCCGGCCAGCCACTGCGCCGTCGGGACGGGCACATCGCGCAGGCAGGCCGCCCGCCATCCACCGGTGGCCGCAGCCAGGCGCACCAGCGCCAGCTCCCAGCCGATCGCCACCAGACCGGGGCCGTACCGGCTCACCACCGGGGCGCCGATCATCGCCGAATGGGCCAGGCGCAGCGAGGTGGAACCGTCGTCCTCGGGATCCAGCCGGATCATCAACGGTTCAGGGTCGGAGCCCGGCGCCGGCGTGAGCTCGAGCACCATCTTGTGCGGCGCCTCGACCTCGAGGATCCGGCATTCCACCCCTCCGGGCAACTGGAGCCGGCCGCCCTCGCGCAGCTCGCCGCTGACGGGTCCGTACCACTGGGCGAGCCGATCCAGGCGGCTCAGCATCGGCCACAGCTGAGCGGGCGCCTGTCCGAGCGTGGTGGTGAGCGTGAACGCGGCGCGTACCGTCGACCGCGGCCCGGGCAGCTCGTCCATCTCGAGCCGCCGTCGCACCGCCTCGACGATCGGCGGCGACTGGGTGAGCGTCATGTTCTCCTCGGAGGGTCGGCCCCTGCTCCGCACCGGCGTGCGCGGCGGCGCGCGGGAGCGGACGACGGCAGGTTAGCCGACACGGACCGTCCGTGCCATGGGCAGAGGTCCTCCGGGCCGCGCCGGGGAGGGTTCCTATCCGGGCCCTAGGATCGGGCCCGGGCCCGTAGCATGGCCGATGTGACTGACGTGGGAACTTTCCGAGCGGCCGACTACACCGCCCATCTCTTCGACCTGGACGGCGTGATCACGCCGACCGCCGAGGTGCACATGCGAGCCTGGGCCCAGATGTTCACCGATTTCCTCTCCAGCCGCGGCTCGAGCACGCCGTACACCGATCAGGACTACTTCGCCTACGTCGACGGACGTCCGCGGTACGACGGAGTGCGCACCTTCCTGGCATCGCGCTCCATCGAGCTGCCCGAGGGCGAGGACACCGACCCCTCCACCCAGCCCCTGGGCGAGGAGACCGTCCGCGGCCTGGGCAATCGCAAGAACGACCTGGTACTGGACCTGATCCGCACCGCAGGTGTACAGCCCTACCCCGGCACCGTCGCCTTCCTCGACGCGCTCCCCGCCGCGGCCCGCCTGGCGATCGTCTCCTCCTCCCGCAACGCCCGGGAGGTGCTGCGGGGGACGGGCCTGCTAGACCGCTTCGAGCACATCGTGGACGGCAACGTCGCCGCCCAGGAGGGCCTGCCCGGCAAACCCGCACCGGACACCTACGTGCGCGCCGCCGAGCTGCTCGGCGTCCCCCTCGGCGAGACCGTGGTCTACGAGGACGCCGTCTCCGGGGTCCAGGCCGGGGCCGACGGCCGCTTCGGGGCGGTGATCGGGGTCGACCGGGGCGTCGGCCACCAGGCCCTGTCCGACGCCGGTGCGACGCTCGTCGTCGCCGACCTCGAGGAGATCACATGAGCCGCCTGCGCTCGGTGCCCACCGATCCGGTCGACCGCCTCCACCTGCCGGTCGACGAGTGGCGCCTGGTCGAGTCCCGCCCCAATGGCGATCTGGGCCTGATGGAGACCCTGTTCGTCACCGCCAACGGCTTCCTGGGGATGCGCGGCATCCCCGAGGAGGGGCGCGATGCCGAGCACCACGGCACCTTCCTCAACGGCTTTCACGAGACCTGGCCCATCAACCACGCCGAGTCCGCTTTCGGGTTTGCCCGGACCGGGCAGACCATGATCTCGGTGCCCGACTCCTCGGTGATGAAGCTGTACGTCGACGACGAGCCGCTGCTGCTGTCGATCGCGGACGTGGTCGAGTACGAGCGGTGGATCGACTTCCGCGAGGGCGTGCTGCGCCGCGAGCTGGTGTGGCGCACCCCGGCGGGCAAGCACGTGAAGGTCTCCACCTCCCGCATGGTCTCCTTCACCCAGCGGCACCTGGCGCTGATGACCATGGAGATCACCATGCTCGACGGGGAGGCCCCGGTGGCGGTCTCCTCGCAGATCATCAACCGCGAGGACATCGCCGACGACTTCGGCCACGGCCGCGGCCGGAAGCCCCAGGACAGCTCCGGGCCGATCACCGACAAGGACGACCCCCGTCAGACCACGGCCTTCACCCACCGGGTGCTGGAGCCCCAGCAGGACTGGCACTCCAGCCGCCGCATGCTCCTGGGGTACCGGGTGGCCGACTCCGGCATGACCCTGGCGGTCGGCGCCGATCACGCGGTGGAGTCCGACGTCGAGGTCGAGCAGCTGATCGACACCATGCCCGACCTGGGCCGGCACATCTTCCGCGCCAACCTGGCCGCGGGCGACACCCTGACCGTCCGCAAGGCCGTGGCCTACCACTCCTCCCGCTCCGTCCCGCACCGCGAGCTGTTCGACCGTTGCCGTCGCACCCTGGACCGGATCCGCACGGAGGGCTTCGGCAAGCAGTATCAGGACCAGCGCGACTACCTCCACGACTTCTGGACGCGCTCGGACGTCGAGCTGCCGGGCCAGCCCGTGGAGCAGCAGGCCACCCGCTGGTGCCTGTACCAGCTGGCGCAGTCCTCGGCCCGCTCGGACCAGTGGGGGATCCCCGCCAAGGGCGTCACCGGCTCGGGCTATGAGGGCCACTACTTCTGGGACACGGAGATCTACGTGGTTCCGTTCCTGACCTTCACCTCTCCGACCTGGGCGCGCAACGCTTTGCGGTTCCGCTCCAATCTGCTGCCCAAGGCCCGCGAGCGCGCCCGGGAGCTGAACCAGCGCGGCGCCCTGTTCCCCTGGCGGACCATCAACGGGGACGAGGCTTCGGCCTACTACGCGGCCGGCACCGCGCAGTACCACATCAACGCCGACATCTCCCACGCCTTCGCCCAGTTCGTGGACGTCACGGGGGACCTCGACTTCCAGCGTCGCGACGGGGTGCGGGTGCTGGTGGAGACTGCGCGGCTATGGGCCGACCTGGGCTTCTGGCGGATCACCGGGGACGGCGACGCCAGCTTCCAGATCCATGGCGTGACGGGGCCGGATGAGTACACGACAGTGGTGAACAACAACATGTTCACCAACGTCATGGCCCGCCACAACCTGCGCCGGGCGGCCCGGGCGGTGCGCGAGCTGCGGACCGCTGATCGCGCCGCCTACGACTCGCTGGTGGCCGAGCTGGGACTCGATGAGCTGGAGCTGGAGCAGTGGGACGCCTGTGCGGACGGCATGCACGTCGCCAAGGACGAGTCCTTGGGGATCCATCTCCAGGAGGACCGGTTCCTGGATCGTGAGGTGTGGGATCTCTCGGCCACCCCGCCGGAGGCCTTCCCGCTGCTGCTGAACTTCCATCCGCTGGTGATCTACCGCTTCCAGGTCCTCAAGCAGGCCGATGTGGTGCTGGCTCTGTTCCTGCGCGGCAGTGAGTTCACCGACGCGGAGAAGCGCGCCGACTTCGAGTACTACGACCCGCTCACCAGCGGAGACTCCTCCCTGTCGGCGGTGGTGCAGTCGATCATGGCGGCGGAGGTGGGTCACCAGAAGGCGGCCATGGACTACTTCCGGGCCGGGCTGTTCGTGGACCTGGGCAACCTGCATGGCAACACCCCCGACGGCGTGCACATCGCCTCGGCCGGCGGTGTGTGGAACGCGCTGGTGCACGGTTTCGGGGGGATGCGGCAGGACGAGGGTGAGATCTCCTTCGACCCTCGCCTGCCCGATGCCTGGCCCGAGCTGGTCTTCCCGCTGACGGTGCGCGGCTCCCGGTTCCGGGTGCGGCTGCTGCGCGAGGAGATCAGCCTGACCCTCGAGACGGGTGACCAGCTCGAGGTGAGTGTGCGGGGCCAGCGGGTCACGGTCACACCCGAGGGCGTCACCGTGCCCCTCGAGCATCAGGGCCCGGTCCTCGACGACGCGGTGCTGGCCTCCCCTGTCGGCCTCGGTGACAAGCGCGCGGACGGCTCGATCGTCACCTCCTTCGTGCCGAAGGACCCCGACGACCCCTGGGAGTTCCCCATCCACACCGACCCCGACGACATCATCGAGGCCGGCTGAGCCCACGGTGCGCAGGCAGACGGGGCAGGTGGCGTAAGCTCCTGCCCCGCCCATCCCTGCCTCACCTGCACGATCTCCAGGAGCGCCATGAGCACCTCCAGGCCCCGTCGGCCCCGCCCGGTGGTGGAGTACCCCCGGCCGCGGCTGAGCGTCCTGCACGTGCTGAACCGGGTACGGATGCGCCTGCTGGAGATCCAGGTGTGGGACGTGGCCGGCACGATGACCTTCTACGCGGTGCTCTCGCTGTTCCCCGGTGCCGTCGCGGTGGTCTCCTTGATGTCGATGATCGGCATCAGGGCCGAAGCCGTCGACGCCCTGGCGAGCATGGTCACCGAGGTCTTCCCCTCGCTGGACCCGCGCCCGTTCATCAGCGCCATCCTGGCGGTCACCTCCACCGGTGGCGGCATGCTGGGGTTGACCCTGGGCCTGGCCGGGTCGCTGCTGTCGGCCTCCAATGGGGTGGCCGCGTTCCACCGCGCCCTGCACCGCGTCTTCGACACCCGCGAGGGGCGCCCCTTCCTGTGGTTCCGCACGATCGTGTTCGGCGAGACGGTGCTGATCGTATCGGTGGTGCTGCTGGTGATCGGCATGGTGATCGTGGGCGGTGAGGCCTCGCAGCGCCTGGGTTCGCTGATCGGCATCCCCCAGCTCGCCTTCGACGCCTGGAACCTCATCAAATGGCCGATCCTGCTGGTGATCCTGATCATCGGGGTCTCGCTGGCCTACTACCTGTTCCCCAATGTGCGGCTGCCTCGCTACCGGCTGATGACCCTGGGCTCGACGCTGTCGGTGCTGGTGCTGTTCGGCTCCGCCCTCGCCCTGGGGCAGCTGATGGACCACGCGGCCCGTTTCACCGAGGTGCTGAGTGTCCTCAACGGCCTGATCGGCATCCTGCTGCTGCTGTGGATCGCCAACATCGTGATCATCTCCGGTGCGGCCCTGGACGCCGAGTTCCTGCGCGCCCGGCAGATCGCCTCCGGCCTGCACGCCTGGCACACGCTCCAGCTGGAGCCGCACGCCACCCACACCATCGACTTCCTGGCCGACGACTCCGCCCAGGCAGAGCGGCTGGGGCGGGCGGTCGCCGGTTCCGTGCGTGAGGGCACCCCGCTGCACCGCGAACGCGGTCCGTGGATCGTCGATTCCCACCATCTGCTGGCGGTCAACCCGCCGCGCCGTCGCAGCCGCTCCGCCGACCCATCGACCTCAGGAGACGCCCAGTCATGACCGTCCGCCCGATCACCATCGTCGGCCACCGGGCCCTCGAACGGCGCACCCGCAAGGTCCGGGAGATCACCGAGGACATCCGCACCCTGGTCGCGGACATGTTCGAGACCAACGACGCCGCCGACGGCGCCGGGCTGGCCGCACCCCAGGTCGGATCGCGCTGGCGCCTGTTCATCTACTCCTGCCCGGACGCGGAGGGGATCGAGCGGCGCGGGGTGGTGATCAACCCCCGCCTCGAGCGATACGGTCCGCTCGAGCTGGAGGAGGACACGATCGAAGGTTGCCTCTCGGTGCCCGGCGAGGGCTTCCCCACGGCCCGCCACCGCGGAGCCCGGGTCACCGGCATCGACCTCGAGGGCCAGGAGATCACGGTCGAGGACGAAGGCGGGGTGCTGGCCCGCGCCCTGCAGCACGAGGTCGACCATCTCGAGGGATCGCTGTACCTCGACCGGCTCACCCCGGCCCTGCGGCGAGAGGCCCTGGATGCGATCACCGCCCGCGGCTGGCGGGCCCGCGGCATCCTCAGCTGGGACCCGCGCACCCTCGAGGCCGAGGACGTGTGACCGACGACCCGCCAGGCACCCACTCACCCCCCAGGGTCTCCGCCTATCCTGGAGAGATGGAACGCCCCTGCCTGTCCCGTCGCCGTGCCCTGATGCTGCCCGCCTCCGCCGTGGCCGTCGGAGGGGTCGCTGGTTGCGCGCCGGAGGGCGAGGGCTTCGGGACCTCCGAGCCGGTCCGCGCCGAGGACGGCGAGATCGATCTGGCCGAGGTCCCCGAGAACGCCAGCACCCTGGTCAATTTCGGCGGCCAGCAGCCCTTCGCCCTCCTGGTGCGCGGCAGCGGCGAGGACATCACCGCCTACTCCGGGTACTGCACCCACAATGGCTGCGCACTGCGCCAGGACGAGATGGAGCTGGACTGCCCCTGCCACGGCTCCCGCTTCGATGCCGCCAACGGCGAGGTGCTGGCGGGGCCCGCCACCACCCACCTGCCCGAGATCTCCGTGACCGTCGAGGACGGGGTCGTGCGCCGTGGCGCCTGACCCGGGGTCCCGACCTGCGCAGGAACCGCCCCACCGCCTCCACCGCGGATCGTTCTCCTTCGTCCGCCGCGGCGACCGCCTCTCCCCCAACCGGCAGGCGGCCTGGGACCGGCTCGCCGATCGCTACGTGCTGGATCTGCCCCGGGGCCAGCACGACACCCTGCCCGCCCCGGAGGCCTCGCTCGACCTGGAGCTGACCTTCGGTCGTCGGGCCGAGCTGGTGGTGGAGATCGGCAGCGGGCTGGGCGAGAACATCGCCGCCGCGGCCGCAGCTGATCCCACCCGGGACCATCTCGCGGTGGAGGTCTACGCCCCCGGCATCGCTCAGACCCTGCTGCGCCTGGAGCGAGCGGGCCTGCCCGACAACGTGCGGATCCTGCCGCTGGATGCCCAGGCCAGCCTGCCCGCCCTGCTGCCACCCGCCTCGATCGCCGAGCTATGGGTGTTCTTCCCCGATCCGTGGCCCAAGGCCCGTCACCACAAGCGCCGGCTGATCAACCCCGAGTTCCTGGCGGACCTGCTGCCGCTGCTCGCCGACGGAGCCGAGCTGCGCCTGGCCACGGACTGGGCCCAGTACGCCCATCACATGCGCGAGCTGCTGGATGCACGTGAGGAGCTCGAGCTGCTGGTGCCCGACGGGCCGCGCCCAGCGGGATCGACCAGCGATCCCGTCCCCGAGGATCTTCCGGTGAAGGGATGGGCGCCGCGCTTCGAGGGTCGCGTGAAGACCAGCTTCGAGGGCAAGGGATGCGCCGCGGGCCGTCTAGTATGGGATCTCGCATACACCCGGGTCCCCCGGTCCCGAGTTCCCGGCCCCGTGCCTGTCCCCTGACCATCCGTCCCCCTTCGGAGACACCGGATGAGAGCGAGTCCGCATGACTGGCCCCGACGACGTCGATCTGCCCGCCGACTGGGAGGATGGCGACTCCCCCGAACCCGGTCGGCGCCGGGGCCGCCGCCTCGCACTGATCGGGCTGGGGCTCGTCGCCGTGGTGGTGATCGGCGCGGGCGTGGTGATCGGCAGCTACATGAAGTCGCTCAGCGACTCGTACCAGAAACGTGATGTCGTCAGCATCACCCGCGGGCCCTCCGACGGTGAGCGACCCGAGCACGTCGACGGCACCGGGCGCAACTTCCTGCTGCTGGGTTCGGACAAGCGGTCCGAGGAGGACGCCGCCTCCGAGGGGGTCAGCGGCGAGCGCTCGGACGTGATGATGCTGGTGCACGTCTCCGACGACGACCAGGACGTGCACGTGGTGTCCTTCCCCCGTGACCTGTACGTGGAGATCCCCGGGCACGGCAGGGACCGGATCAACGCGGCCCTCGCCTTCGGCGGAGTGGGCCTGGCGGTCAGCACGGTCGAGAACTACACGGGCGTGCCGATCGACCATGTGGCCCTGATCGACTTCGACGGCATCGAGGGCCTGGTGGACACGCTGGGCGGTGTCGACGTGGACGTCCCCGTCGACTTCGAGGCCGACGGCCACCAGTTCACCGAGGGCACCCAGAGCATGGATGGCGAGCAGGCCCTGACCTTCGTGCGCCAGCGCAAGCAGTTCGCCGACGGCGACTTCCAGCGCAACCGCAACCAGCAGGCCGTGCTGCAGGGCATCGCCGACAAGCTGATCAGTGCCGATACCCTCACCGACCCGCGCAAGCTGCGCGACACCATCGACGCGGTCTCCCCGTACCTCACCACCGACGACGGACTCAGCAGCACGGCCATGGTGGAGCTGGGCCTGTCCCTGCGCTCGGTCCGCTCGGGGGACCTGTACTTCCTGTCGGTGCCGCACGCGGGGCCGGAGACCACCAGCGGCGGCGCGAGCGTGGTGGCCACCGACGAGGAGTCCATGGACGAGCTGCGCGATGCGCTGCGCAGCGACGACATGGGAACCTACTACGCTCAGAACGCCGGCACCTTCTGACCGGTACCGCCCACCCCCGTCGTCACCGCCTGGAGGACACCCCCCATGGGAAACGTGCTCGTGAAGATCTCCATGACCATCGCCGGCCTCGCCGCAGCGGTGGTCGGCAACAAGCTGATCATCTCCCTGTGGGGAGCGATCTTCGGTGAGGACGCCCCCACCGCGAAGCACGCCAAGTCCACCGCCAAGGAGACCAAGCAGCGCCGCAAGGAGGCGAAGAAGGAGGGCCAGACCGCCCAGGAGATCGCCGCGATCCGGGATCCCTCGGAGGATCAGCCCGTCTGGAAGGCCCTGCTGTGGACCCTGCTGTCCGGGGTGTTCCTGCAGGGGATGCGGATGCTGGCCCAGCGCGGAGCGCGCGTGGGCACCGAGAAGGTCGCCGGGCGCCGTCCCCGCCCCAACCGCGGCTGAGGCCGCCACCGTCCCGTCGCCACGCCCCTCACGGCTCGGGGACGGGACCCGGCACGGGCGGCACCGGCCCCGGCCTGCTGCGGCTCAGAACTCGTCGACGTCGGTGGCGGAGTTCAGCGTGTCCACGGAATCGCCGGTCACCAGGAAGCCCACCCGACGGACCAGCGAGACAGCATGGTCGCCGAGGCGCTCGTAGAACCGGATCAGCAGGGTCATGTCGACGATCTGCGCGTTGGAGAAGCCCTCGCTGCGCGCGATCTCACGAGCGATCTCGCGCTGCAGCTCATCGAGCTGGCTGTCATTGTTCTCCACCCGCGCGGCCAGGGCCAGATCGCGCTCGGCGATGACCACCGCGGCCTCGTGCACGGCCGTCGCGGCCAGCTCACCCATGCGGGCGATCTGCTCCCGGTGCTGCGCGGGCACGGTGGGCTCGGGATGGCTGCGGCGCGCCGTCAGCGCGATGTGGGCGCTGAGGTCGCCCATCCGCTCGAGCGATGAGCTCATGCGCAACGCGGCCACCATCAGCCGCAGGTCGGTGGCCACCGGGGACTGCCGCGCCAGCAGCTCGACGATCTTCGAGTCCAGGTCCACCTGTCGTTCATCGATGTGGGGGTCGGCGGCGATCACCCTCTCGGCCAGACCGAGATCGCTCTCGAGCAGCGCCGTGGTGGCGTCCTCGAGAGCGGTCCGCACCATCGACGCCATGTCGACCAGATCGTCGACGAGATACCGAAGGTCGCTCTGATAGGCCTCGCGCATGCTCTGCACTCTCCTCATCCGGTGGGGGCTCCACCGACCGATCCTGGCAACCCCGGGTGAACATCCGTCGATCCCAGGTGAACTGCCGGCGGAGTCTCCGTGAATTCCTGGCCCCAGTCTCCCCCATGGGCGCGGCCGGCGGCCCGGCCCCGACCAGCCGCCCTATTCTGTAGAGGTGCCCAGCTCCCTCCTGCTCCTGATCGCCGCGCTGATCGGCCTCGTGATCGGCTGCAGCTCGATGTGGGCGCTGATGCGTTCGGAGCGGCGCCGCGCACTCTCGTTCTCCGCGCCCCCCGGCCCGCAGGTGCTGCCCGAGGCCGCCGCCGAGGTGCTCGCGATCCTGTCCTCCGCCTATGTGGTCCTCGACTCCAGCGGGGACGTGCTGCGCGCCTCGCCGTTGGCCTATTCCTACGGGATCGTGCGCGCCGCCGGCGGTGACCACCCCCGACTGGCCAACAGCGAGCTGATGGAGCTGGCTGCCGACGTCGGCCGCAACGGCGGCTTCCGTGACGAGCGCCTGTCGGTGCGGCGCTCCAGCCAAGGCGACTCGGACGCGGTGATCGACGTGCGGATCGGGGCGCTGGGCGAACACGGGGCGCTGCTGCTGGCCGATGACCTCACCCGCGCGGTCCGCGTGGAGGAGACCCGCCGGGACTTCGTGGCCAACGTCTCCCATGAGCTGAAGACCCCGGTCGGCGCGATCAACCTGCTCGCCGAGACCATGGAGGACGCGGCCGAGGACCCCGACGCCGTGCGCCGCTTCGCCGAGCGCATGCAGACCGAGTCGCGCCGCCTGTCCCACCTGGTCCAAGAGATCATCGAGCTCTCGCGGGTGCAGGGCTCCTCCGCCCTGCCCCATGCGGAGCCGGTCGAGCTCGACGAGGTCGTCGAGGAGGCCGTGGCCCTGAACCGCAACCTCGCGCTCGGCTCCCACATCGATCTCGCGGTCGGCGGCGCCGAGGGCCTGCAGGTGTTCGGCTCGGCCCCGATGCTGACCACGGCGCTGTCCAACCTGATCTCCAATGCCATCACCTACTCCGAGCCCGAGACCCGGGTCGGGGTGTCGATCCGGCGCGAGGGCGGGATGGTGGAGCTGTCGGTCAAGGACCAGGGCATCGGGATCTCCAAGGAGAACCTGGAACGGGTCTTCGAGCGCTTCTTCCGGGTCGACAAGGCGCGATCGCGCGACACCGGCGGCTCGGGCCTGGGACTGGCGATCGTCAAGCACATCGCCACCGACCACGGCGGGCAGGTCACCGCCTGGTCGATGGCCGGCCAGGGGTCGACCTTCACCCTGCACATCCCCGAGATGGGGCGCACCGAGACCATCACGGCCGGAGGCTCGGACAGGATTCGAACAGCGGCTGCCGAGCAGGCACCGGGAAAGGGAAGCTGACATATGACGCGCATCTTGATCGTGGAGGACGAGGAGTCGTTCTCGGATCCTCTGTCGTATTCGCTGCGCAAGGAGGGCTACGAGGTCGCCGTGGCCGACACCGGCACCGACGGCCTGCGGATCTTCTCCGCGCACGGCGCCGACCTGGTGCTGCTGGACCTGATGCTGCCCGGGCTGAGCGGGACCGAGGTGTGCCGGGAGATCCGTCGCACCTCGAGCGTCCCGGTCATCATGCTCACCGCGAAGGACGACGAGTTCGACAAGGTGCTCGGCCTGGAGCTCGGGGCCGACGACTACGTCACCAAGCCCTACTCCTCCCGGGAGCTGCTGGCCCGGATCAAGGCCGTGCTGCGGCGCGGCCAGGACTCGGCGGAGGACGAGGAGGACACGACGCTGACCGCGGGCGGCATCATGATGGACGTCGAGCGTCATGTGGTGGAGGTCCGCGGCCAGGACGTGGCCCTGCCATTGAAGGAGTTCGAGCTGCTGGAGATGCTGCTGCGCAATGTCGACCGGGTGCTCACCCGCGGTCAGCTGATCGACCGGGTCTGGGGCGCCGACTACGTCGGCGACACCAAGACCCTGGATGTGCACGTCAAGCGCCTGCGCGCCAAGATCGAGCAGGACCCACGGAACCCGGTGCACCTGGTGACCGTGCGGGGCCTGGGCTACAAGTTCGAATCCGGCAGCGCCTGATCCGCCCCTGAGGTGCGGAGCGCCCCGGAGCAGGGCTCCGGGGCGCTCTCACGACGGCGGGTGCGGGCGGCTCACTCCTCGGCGGCGCCCTGCTCGAAGTAGCCCAGCGTGTTGTCGGTGACCGGCATGGTGATCTCGGTGGACTCCCCGTCCCAGGACACCGCCAGGTCCATCAACTCGCCCGGGGCGACGTCCAGCTCACCGATCGACACGGCCTGCTGATCCGGCCCGGAGCCGAGCTCGACGACGTCACCGGCCGGGACGGCCACCTGGGTGGAGAAGACCACTGCACCCTCGACCAGGCCCTCCAGCTCGACGGTGATCTCCTCGGCCGTGTAGTTCGCGACGGACCCGCTGAACGTGGCCGCGCCGTCCGCATCGACCACGACCACCGCGTTGCGCACGCCGGCCGTGACACTGCCCGACTGCTCCAGGTTCGCGTTGGTACCGTCGGAGGACTGGTAGAACTCGTGGGTCTGCACGGGATTGGTGTAGGCGCAGCCGCTGGCGCCCAGAGCCAGGCCGAGGGCGGCGACGGAGAGCACGAGACGACGGGTACGGCGCACTGAGGGCTCCTGTTCGATGCCGCTCATCGCGGCGAGACGTTCGGGGAGGGCGCGGTCAGGATACCGCACGCGAACGCCTCGGACCGACGGCGCGGCGCGAGAGGGGACCCGCCGATGGCCGGGCCGCACCAGGGGGCACGGAGACGGGGCCGGGACGAGGGAGCGCGAATGTTAGCACAGCCCTCCCCTGATAGACTGCTCCGCGGAAAGGGGACCATCCACATGAACTTTGCCGTCGGCGAGACCGTCGTCTACCCGCACCATGGTGCTGCACTCATCGAAGAGGTCAAGACTCGCACCATCAAGGGCGAAGACCGCACCTATCTGAAGCTGAGGGTCGCCCAGGGCGACCTGACCATCGAGGTCCCCGCCGACAACGTCGACCTGGTCGGCGTGCGCGACGTGGTGGACAAGGAGGGCTTGGACGAGGTGTTCGAGGTCCTCCGTCAGCCCTACACCGAGGAGCCCACCAACTGGTCGCGTCGGTACAAGGCCAATGTCGAGAAGCTCGCCTCCGGCGATGTGAAGAAGGTCGCCGAGGTCGTGCGCGATCTGTGGCGCCGCGACCAGGACCGTGGCCTCTCGGCCGGGGAGAAGCGGATGCTCGCCAAGGCGCGGCAGATTCTGGTCTCCGAGCTGGCGCTGGCCGAGAAGACCGATGAGGCCGATGCCGAGTCGATCCTCGATGAGGTCCTCGCCTCCTGACCCCGTCCCGAACCGTGTCCTCAGCCGCCGCGTCGATCCGTTCAGGCCCCCCGCGGCCGATCGTCCTGGCCCTCGCGCCACCGGTCGCCGGTGCCTCCGCCGAGGCGGACATCCCATGCCTGGGGATGCTCGGCGGCTCCCCGCTGATCGAGCGTCTGCTCACCACCCTGCGCGGGCCCGGCCTGCCTCCCGCACTGGTGGTCGCCGCCCCTGAGCCGGCCCGTCAGCTGCGCTCCGCCCTGCCCGGTCTGGAGGTGGTGTCGGCGGTGGGCGGCCGCCCGGGTGCCCTGCGCGCGGCGCTGGACGCCACGGACGAGCCGTTGCTGCTGGTCCACGACGCCGAACGGGCCCTGACCCCGGAATCCACCGTCACCGAGGTCCTCGCGGGTCTGGACGAGCAGGCCGACGCAGTCGTGCCCGTGATCCCGATGACCGACTCGGTCAAGGCCGCCCCCGCCGACCGTTCCGGCGGCCTGCGCAACATCGACCGCTCCACGCTGGCGGGTGTGCAGAGTCCGCGCCTGCTGCGCCGGACCGTGTTGGAGCGCGCCCTGAGAGATGCCCCGCAGGCGCCCGATGAGGTCCTCGGCGCCCTCGAGATCGGCGCGCGCGTGCGCACCGTGCCGGGCTCGCACTCGGGCTTCGCGGTGGTGGACCGGCTCAGTCTGTGGCAGGCGCAGATCTCCCTCGGCCTGGCTCGGGACACCTCCCACCGCTACGGCCTGGCGCGCCGCAGCTGACCGGTCCCTGCGCGCTGCCCCCCCCCGGGGCCGGTCCGTGGCCGGCCTGCTCCACTGGGCGGCCGAACCTGGTCACCGCGGTCACCGCGCGCGGCGGCTGCGCCAGACGGTGCGGAACTCGCCGGCCATCCGCAGGGGCTTGGACAGCGTCCGCACCGGCAGCGAGGTCGCCAGCTCCCCGGGGTCCCTGCGCAGGCGTCGCATCAGGCGCCCCGGTTTGCTCGAGATGCGCTGACGCAGGTCCGGCAGGTAGTCCTCGCTGACATCGAGGCGGGTGACCGCACCGCAGCCGGCGCACTGGATCTCCGAGACGAAGCGACCGGCATAGACCACCACGTGCTCCGCCTCCTGCTCGCAGGCGATGCACCGCAGGTAGCTCTCCTGGACGCTCATCGGCTCCTCCTCACCCTGTTCTCAAACCTAGCGCGGTCACCACGTCCTGCGCCAGGAGAAGGTCCTGGGCGTAGGTGATCTTGAAGTTGGTCTCCTCGCCCCGGACCCAGGTCACCGGGATATCGGTGTACTCCTCGGCGCAGGAGGCGGTGTCGGTGCCCACGAATCCGTGGCGGGCGGCCGCCTCATAGGCATCCAGGATCGTCGCCGCGCGGAAGCCCTGGGGGGTCTGCACCCGCACCAGGACCCCCGGGTCGAAGCGCCCGGTCGCCAGCAGCTCCCCGTCACCCACGGGCGCGATGTCGTCGGCCGGGATGCCCGGCACCGCTCCCCCGGCCTCGCGCGCCGCGTGCAGGACCGCCGCGGCCAGGCCGTGGGACACCAGCGGCCTGGCCGCGTCGTGGATCAGCACCGTGTCCACGGCCCCCGAGTCGATCCGGTCGGCGAGATGACGCAGGGCCAGCAGCTCGGACTCTTGACGGGTGTCCCCTCCGGTGATGATCTCCAGGCGGTGATCGGTCTCGCGGCCGGCCACGAAGCGTGCGTGCTCGAGGTCCTCGGGGCGCACCACGAACACCAGCAGCCCGACACCCTCGACGGAGCCCAAGGTGTTCAGCCCCCAGCTGGCGATGGAGCGACCGGCCAACGGCAGGAAGGCCTTGTTCATGTCGGCACCCACGCGGGTGCCGGACCCTCCGGCGAGCACCACCGCGGCCGCGCGGCCGCGGAGGCGGTGGGCACGCTGGCGTCGGGAGGCGGTCACCCAGGCATCGTAGACGGCCCGCACCGGCCTCATGCACCGTGCAGGCGTAACGTGTCAGAATCAATGTCCGCCGGGGTGCTGCATGCGCTCGATGCGGCCCTGCACCCGCAGGGGCGCGCCCCTCGCGGCCCATCGTCGACCCCAGGAGCCCGAATGCTCACCATCGCCATCGTCTGCGGCGCGGGGATCACCACTTCCTCGCTGATCGCGGAGCAGGTGCGTGACCACATCGCCTCCCGCGGCCGCACCGCCCACGTGATCCAGGCCACCGTGATGGACCTGCTCTCCCCCGACTTCACCGCGGATCTGGTGGTCAGCACGGTCGACCTGCCCGATGCGCTCGGCATCCCCCGTGTCTCGGGGATGCCGCTGCTGTTGGGGACGAGCCCGCAGGTCACCTATGACGACATCGACCGGCAGCTGGATCTGCTGCCTCCTCGGGACGAGGCGTGATGGCCGTGCCCCTGCCCCGGGTCGGGATCGGGGTCGACGTCCACGCCCTGGCCGCCGAGGAGTCGCCGCGCCCGCTGTGGCTCGCCGGTCTGCGGTGGGAGGAGGAGCGCGGCCTGGACGGCCACTCCGATGGCGATGCGGCCTGCCACGCGGCCTGCGACGCCCTCTTCTCGGCCGCAGGCATCGGTGACCTCGGTGCTCACTTCGGCACCGGCCGGCCCGAGCTGGCCGAGGCCTCCGGCACCCGGCTGCTCGCTGAGGCCGCGCAACTCGTGCGCGAGGCGGGGTTCACCATCGGCAACCTCTCGATCCAGGTGATCGGGAACCGTCCCCGGCTCTCGCTGCGCCGGGAGGAGGCCTGCCAGGTGCTGAGCCGGGCCGCCGGCGCAGCGGTGTCCGTCTCCGGCACCACCGCGGATGGACTGGGGCTGACGGGACGTGGGGAGGGCGTGGCGGCCGTCGCCACCGCCCTGGTGATCGCACAGGAGGCGCAGTGAGCACGTTCGAGTCCATGCACACGGCGGAGCTGCCGCTGTCGGCCGAGGACGTCGAGGCCGCCGCCCGGCGGCTCGGCCCTGTGCTGCGCCGCACCCCCCTCGAGCTCAGCCATCGGCTCAGCGAGCTGACCGGCGTGCCCGTGTGGCTCAAGCGCGAGGACCTGCAAGCGGTGCGGTCCTACAAGCTGCGTGGGGCGCACCTGTTCATGGATTCCCTCGATGCGGCGGACCGGGAGGCGGGGGTCGTCGCGGCCAGCGCCGGAAACCATGCCCAGGGCGTCGCCGAGGCCTGCCGCACCCTCGGGATCCGGGGACGGATCTACGTCCCCGGCACCACTCCTCGCCAGAAGCGGGAGCGGATCACCGCGATCGGCGGGGAGATGGTCGAGCTGATCCTGGTCGGCGACAGCTTCGATGACGCCGCGGAGACCGCGGCCGACGACGCGGAGCGCACCGGTGCCACCCAGGTGCCGCCCTTCGACCATCCGCTGACCATGGCCGGCCAGGGCACCGTCGCCTCCGAGGCGGTCGAGCAGCTGCGCACCGAGCACGGCCGCGAGCCCTCGACCATGGTGCTGCCGGTCGGCGGGGGCGGCCTGCTGGGCGGCTGCGGGGCGTGGCTGCATGAGCGCACCCCCTCGCTGCGGATCGTCGGCGTCGAGCCTGCCGGGGCGGGGTCGATGGCTGCGGCGGTGCGAGCCGGCCGCCCGGTGACGCTGAACGAGCTGGACCGCTTCGTCGACGGCGCCTCGGTGCGCCGGGTGGGCCTCTCCCCACTGCGGATGGTGCAGGCGATCACCCCGGAGCTGATCTCGGTCGACGAGGGCGCGGTGTGCACCGAGATGCTCTCGCTCTACCAGGTCGAGGGGATCATCGCCGAACCGGCGGGGGCCCTCGCGGCCGCTGCCGTGTCCACCGGGGCCATCGGACATCTGGGGACCCGCGCGGCGGACTCCGACGACGGTGACGTGGTGGTGGTGGTCTCGGGCGGCAACAACGACGTCTCCCGCTACAGCGAGGTGGTCGAGCGGTCCCTGGTCCACGAGGGGCTCAAGCACTACTTCCTGGTGACCTTCGCCCAGGAACCGGGGGCGCTGCGCCGCTTCCTGGACCAGGTGCTCGGCCCCCACGACGACATCGTGCTGTTCGATTACATCAAGCGCAACAACCGGGAGCAGGGACCGGCGCTGGTGGGGCTGGAGATCGGCGACCGCGAGGACCTCGAGCCGCTGATGAGCCGGATGGCCGCCTCGAACATGGAGATCGAGAGGATCGACCCCTCCGACCCGATCTACCGCTACCTGACCTGAACGGGGCCGCGCCGATGCCGGTCATGGCGGGGCCGCCGGTGCCGGGCTCAGGCGCCCGCGCGCGCCTCGACGGCGGAGCGGACGATGTCGTCCAGCGTCTTCGTCGACTCCCAGCCCAGGGTCTCGCGGATCCGGTCGGTCGAGCAGATCAGCCGCGCCGGATCCCCGGCCCGGCGCTCACCGATCTCCGGGGTGATCTCGATGCCCTTGGCACGGGCGATGGCCTCGATCACCTCGAGCACGCTCGAGCCGGTGCCGGTGCCGACGTTGAACACCCGGTGGGGGCGCTGCTCTCCGCGCAGGTACTCCAGCGCGGCGACATGGGCGTCGGCCAGGTCGAGCACGTGGACGTAGTCGCGGACGCAGGTGCCGTCGGGCGTGTCGTAGTCGTCGCCGAACACCACCGGTGCACGGCCCTGCTCGAGCTGGTCCAGGACGATCGGGACCAGGTTCATCACCGCGGTGTCGGCCAGCTCCGGCCAGCCGGAGCCGGCGACGTTGAAGTAGCGCAGCGCCACCGTCCGCAGGCCGTGGGCCCGTTCCGCGTCGGCCAGCATCCACTCCCCCACGTACTTCGTGGCGCCGTAGGGGTTGATCGGCTGCGGGGTGAGGTCCTCGGTCACCAGGTCCACGTCGGGCATGCCGTAGACGGCGGCCGAGGAGGAGAAGACCACATCGCGGATCCCGGCGCTCGCGCAGGCGGACAGCACGTTGGCCAGCCCCCCCACGTTGTCGTGCCAGTACATCTCGGGCTCGACGACGGATTCGCCGACCTGCTTGTGGGCGGCGAAGTGGATCACGGAGTCGGCGCCGGAGGCACGCAGGTGGGAGGCGAGCTTCTCGCTCGCGTCCGGGAGCGTGATGTCGATCTGCACCAGCTCGGCACCTGCGGTGCGCTCCTCCTTGCCGGTGATCAGGCTGTCGACCACGACGACCCGCTCCCCCTTCTCCAGGAGGAGCCGCACCACGTGCGACCCGATGTATCCAGCGCCACCGATCACGAGAGTCGTCATGGGCGCGAGTTTACCCCGGCAGAGCCCCGCTCCTGACATCGGGGCCCGCGGGAGCGTGGGCGTCCGGCTCAGCTCCAGGAGCTGGCGACCGGCCGCCCCTCGGCGTAGCCGGCGGCGCTCTGCAGGCCGATCACGGCCCGGTCTCGGAACTCCTCGGTGCTGCCGGCCCCCGCATAGGTGAAGGAGGAGCGCACCCCGGCGGTGATCTCATCGAGCAGGTCCTCGACCCCGCCGGCACCCGAGAGGTACATGCGCGAGGTGGAGATGCCCTCCTCGAACAGGCCCTTGCGGGCTCGGGCGAAGGCATCCTCGGAGGCGGTGCGGTGGGACACGGCCCGCTTCGAGGCCATCCCGAAGTTCTCCTTGTAGCGGCGTCCCTGCTCATCGGTGCGCATGTCACCGGGCGATTCATAGGTGCCGGCCAGCCAGGAGCCGATCATCACGTTCGAGGCTCCGGCGGCGAGGGCCAGGGCCACGTCGCGCGGATGGCGCACCCCGCCGTCGGCCCAGACGTGACCTCCCAGGAGGCGCGCCTGCGCGGCGCACTCGAGCACGGCGGAGAACTGGGGGCGGCCGACGCCGGTCATCATCCGGGTGGTGCACATCGCGCCGGGCCCCACCCCGACCTTGACGATGTCGGCGCCCGCCTCGATCAGCTCCCGGGTCCCCTCGGCGGTGACCACGTTCCCGGCGACCAGGCGCACCGCGGTGGAGCCGGGGTCACCGAGGGTCTCGCGCGCGATGCGCAGCGCCTCGATCATCTTGTCCTGGTGGCCGTGGGCGGTGTCCAGGACGATCACGTCGGTCCCCGCGCGGACCAGGTCCCTCACGCGCCCGGCGACGTCGGCGTTGATGCCGACGGCCACGGCGATGCGCAGCCGACCGGCGGCGTCGGTGGCCGGCTGGTAGATGGTCGAGCGGAGCACCCCGGTGGCGGTCAGCACCCCGCGCAGGGTGCCGTCGTCCTCGAGCACCAGGGCGGCGTCATGGTGGGTCGCGGCGATGCGGGCATGGAGCTGAGCTGGCTCGGCCGCCAGATCGCTGTCGGTCAGGGTCAGGATCTCCTCGCTGAGCTGGTCCCCGACGGGAGCGAAGGTGTCGCGGCCCAAGATCTCCTGCTCGGAGACCACGCCCAGGGGCCGGTGCTGCGCGTCGACGACCACCACGAGGCCGTGGGGCCGCTTGGGCAGCAGGGACGCGGCCTGTCCGACGGTCGCATCAGCGGTGAGGGTCAGAGGATGGTCCACCAGCAGGTCACGCCGCTTGACGGAGTCGATGATCCAGCTGATGCGCTCCGCTGGGAGGTCCTGGGGAAGGACGGCCAGACCGCCGCGCCGGGCCATCACCTCGGCCATGCGGCGGCCGGAGACCGCGGTCATGTTCGCGGCGATCAGGGGGATGGTGGTGCCGGTGCCGTCGTCACTGGCCAGATCCACGTGGAATCGGGAGGTGATCGACGATCGCGCCGGCACGAAGAAGCAGTCGTCGTAGGTGAGATCCGTCGTCGGAGCATGGAGAAGACGCATACGCCCAGGATATCTACCGCGGATGCGCATGACCTGCACGAGGTTCTCACAGCAGGATGCGGGAGGATCCGAAGCTGTGAACCTAGGATGTAACGCATGACCGACCCGTCCTCAGCCTCGTGGCGCAGGCGCCGTCGGGGCGGCAAGTACATGGATGCGTCCCGGCGCCCCGGCCCGAACCCGCTCGCTCCCGATGCTGCTCGTCGTAATCGCGATGCCGCCTTCGGCGACACGTCACGCCGGCGCCCCTGGATCGGCGCCCCCACTGAGACCAGCACAGATCCCGCTGGGACCAGCGCGGATTCCGGGCCCTCCGCGGCCCAGCCGCCCTCCGACCCCCCGGCCGAGTCGCCGACGAGCTCACCTGCCCGCTCCGCGCCGCCCCCCTCCGGTCATGGCCGGCGCGCCGCCCGCCCGACCTCGGCGCAGCGGGATCGCGGCACCGCGTCGACGAGCCCGTCCGGCGCCTCCGACGACACCCAGACGGACCTGTGGGCGCTCTCCGACGAGGACGCGGCGCATGCGGGAGCCGTGGAGCCGACCGGGCGCGCCGAGCCCGCCGCTGCCGCCGGATCCGCACCGCCGACCGGGCGCGATGAGCGCGACGGATCGGCGGGACGCGGCGAGACCACCGACGATCACGAGCCGCGCCGGACCGATGCACCGAGCTCGGCCGAAGAGCCGACCGGGGTGCCCGGCCGGCAGCGACCGGTCTCGGCTCCCGCGGAGCAATCGTCCCCGTCCGCCCCCGAGGAGCCGGCCGTGGCTGCGTCCGTCACCGATCCCGCCCCGGGGCCCGAGGAGTCGCGCCCCGCGCAAGCCAAGCGTCCGCTGCGGCGCCGCCCTGAGCCGGAGGAGTCCGGCTCCCTGCCGAAGGTGGCCCTGTGGACCGTCCTGACCTCCTTCCTGCCGGGATCGGGCCTGGTGACCACGCGCCTGCGCCGCATCGGCTGGATCATGCTGGGCATCGCCGTGCTGGTCGGGGCAGCCGGTCTCGCCCTGCTCCTGTTCGGGAATCCGCTGCGCGCCGCCATGATGCTGGTGACCAGTCGGAACGCCCTGGTCGGCCTGATGATCGCAGTCGGCGTGGTGGGTGTGCTGTGGGCCCTGCAAGTTCTGGCGGCCAACCTCGCTCAGAGCACCAAGGAGCGCCTGGAGGGCACCAAGCGCTACATCGCACTGGGCGTGGCCGCGCTGATGATGGTCGCGGTGGCACTGCCCTTCGGGCGAGGAGTGCAATCGCTGTGGGCCGCCCAGGGGCTGCTCGGCTCCGAGACGGTCTTCGGGATCAGCAGGGGCGATAGCCGGCTCAGCACCGGCAAGGACCCCTGGGCAGGGGTCGGCCGCATGAACGTCCTGCTGCTGGGCCAGGACGCCGGGGAGGACCGCACCGGCACCCGACCCGACACGATCATGGTCGCATCGATCGACACCGAGTCCGGCCACACGGCCCTGTTCTCGATCCCCCGCAACCTCGAGCACGTGCAGTTCCCCGAGGGCACTGCCGCCGAGAAGGCCTTCCCCGACGGCTTCGACTACTTCGGCGGGCAGCAGGATCTGATCAACGCCGTGTGGACCTGGGCGGAGGATCGCCCCGATCTGTTCCCCGACGATCCGGACCCGGGGCTGACGGCCACCACCTGGGCGGTGGAGGAGACCCTCGGCCTGGAGATGGACCACTACGCCATGGTTAACCTGCAGGGCTTCGAGGACCTGGTCGACGCCATCGGCGGCGTGGACCTGGTGGTCGAGCGCCGCATCCCGATCGGCGGCGGCGCCAGCGAGGTCGAGGGCTACATCGAACCGGGCGAGCAGAAGCTGGATGGCTTCCACGCGCTGTGGTACGCCCGATCCCGGGAGGGCTCCGACGACTTCGACCGCATGTGCCGCCAGCAGCGCATCGTCCGCTCGGTCAGCGAGGAGGCGGATCCTCCCACCCTGGCGATGTCGATCCCGGGCCTGGTGTCCGCCACCGAGGAGAACATCGTCACCGACATCCCGGCCGACGACCTCGAGGCCTACGTCGATCTGTCGCTGCGGATCAAGGACGCGGGATTCACCTCCTACCCGATCACCCAGGACGTCACCCCCTCCCATGATCCGGACTGGGAGTACCTCAAGGCCTGGACCGAAGCCTCCATCGAGGACTCGATGGAGCAGGACGAGCCCGAATCCGTGCTCGGCGAGACCGAGCCCGGCTCCAGTGATCCGGCACCCACCGGCGAGACACCCTCGAGCGACGAGGACACGGGTGAGGACACCGAGCAGGACGCCCCGACCGAGGAGGAGCCGACATCGGCCGACGGCGACGGAGAGCCGACCGCCGACGATCCCGAGATCGAACAGGACCCGCTGCAGTCCTGCCTGCCGGGCGCCGAGGAGAACTGAGCGCGTCCTCGCCCCTTCGGCCTCGATGAGAGGCACGTGTCGGCTACCTGTCGTCCCCCTGCCTGCCGATGGGCCGGCCGCCGCTCCGTGGACCCGGCCGCACCGGTCCGGCCATCGCGGGAATCCGCCCGCTCAATGACACTTGTTCTTTACAAGTGAATGATTGTAGGGTGCAAGCATGCGCACCTATGGCGATGCCTGCGGGATCACCCGGGCTCTTGATCTGATCGGCGAGCGCTGGGCCCTGCCGGTCGTCCGGGAGCTGCTGCTCGGTCCTCGGCGCTACTCGGATCTGCGCGAGGCCCTGCCGGGGATCAGCACGAACATCCTGGGCAGTCGCCTCAAAGAGCTCACCGAGGCGGGCGTCGTGCACAGACGGCGACTCGGCCCACCCGCTGCGGCCACGGTCTACGAGCTCACCGCATGGGGTGCCCAGCTCGAACCCATCCTGCTCCAGCTGGGGCGATGGGCCGCGCACACCCCGGTCGATCTGAGGGAGCAGGCCTTCAGCGTCTCCTCCTTCGCGCTCTCTCTGCGGACGACCTTCGATGCCGACACCGCCGGGGAGGTCGAGCTGCACCTGTGGTTCGTGATCGGGGAGGAGATCCTCGACGCCCGTATCCAGCGCGGCGATTTCCAGATCCAGCGCCTACCGCAGTCCTCCGACTCTCCCCCGCCCTCCCGAGACCGCCCGCCCCGAATCGACTCGGATCCCAAGACCCTGGCCGCGATCATCCACGCGGGGCTGCCCCCGGCCGAGGCTGCCGACCAGGGTGCACTCCGGGTCGAGGGATCACCCGATGTGCTGCCCGCCTTCGCCCGCTGCTTCAAGCTCCCCGAACCACCGGTGGAAGGACACCCATGAACAGCTCGGACGCATCATCGCGCGGCACCGTCGTCGCCGACATCTCCATGTCCCTGGACGGCTTCATCACCGGTCCCGGCCCGGACCTCGAGCATGGCCTGGGACGCGGCGGGGAGGCGATCCAGCAGTGGGTCTTCGCCTCCCACGACTCGCCCCGGGACCGCGCCATCCTCGAATCAGCCGATCAGAGCACCGGAGCAGTGGTGATGGGCCGGCGCACCTTCGACTTCATCGACGGGCCCCACGGGTGGGACGAGGAGGTCAGCTACTCCTACGACCATCCCACCCCGTCCCTGCCCCCGATCTTCGTGGTCACCCATCAGGTCCCGGCCCGCCCTCGTCACAGCGGCTTCACCTACGTGACCACCGGCATCGAGGCGGCGCTCACCCGGGCACGCGAGGCCGCAGGCGAACGGGAGGTGGTGATCATGGGCGGCGCCTCGGTGATCGCCCAAGCCCTCACAGCCCGGCTGGTCGACCGGATCCGCATCCACCTCTCCCCCGTGCTCATGGGCGCGGGGACCCCACTGTTCGAGCTGGTCGACGAGACGATCCAGCTCCTCCAGGAGGACGTCGTGATCACCCCGAACGTCAGCCATCTGACCTACACGGTCGACACAGAGCGAAGGACTCGACGATGAGACTCAGCATCAACCTGTTCATGACCCTCGACGGCGTCTCCCAGTCCCCGGGCGGTCCCGAGGAGGACACCCGGGGTGGCTTCGACCGTGGAGGCTGGCTGATGCCCGTCTTCGACGAGGGCTGCGGCCGCGCGGTCGACCACTGGTTCTCGCACACCTCCGCGCTGCTGCTCGGACGCAGCACCTTCGACACCTTCGCCGGCCACTGGCCCGAGGTGACCGATCCGAAGGACCGGGTCGCCGCGCAGATCAACCACGGCCCGAAATACGTGGTCACCTCATCGCCGGTCGGCGAGGTCTGGGCGGACACCACCACGGTGCTCGGCGCAGACTTCCTCGACCGGGTCCAGGAGCTGCGGCAGCAGCCCGGGGACGAGCTGCAGGTCCATGGCTCCATCCATCTCGCGCGGTCACTGCATGAGGCCGGGCTGGTCGACGTCTACCGGTTCCTGATCGCACCGGTGATGGTCGGCCAGGGGGCGAGCATCTTCGGCGGCCAGGGCCTTGCCGGCAGCATGGACCTGACCCGCGGCACGATCACCGACAGCGGGGTCATCTCCGTGGAGCTGACGCCCGGTGAGCTCCGCCAAGCCCGCGCCACCGCAGTCGACGGCGCGGACGTCATCGAGGCGCTCTGAAGGCGCCACGGGCGCGGTCGGCCCGGACGACCGGCACATCGGCTCGTCTGCGGCCGGGCCGACTCGCGGGAGCGCTCATCCTCCCGCCTGCTCTCAGTCGATCAGCTCCAGCAGGGCGTTCTCGATCAGCTCGGGCATCGCCGGGTGGATCCAGTACTGGGTGGTGGCCAGGTCGCGGGCGGTCTGCCCGGTGCTCATGGCCTGGATCAACAGCTGGATCAGCGTGGTCGCCTCGGGACCGATCAGATGGGCGCCGAGGATCTCGGTGGTCTCGGCGTCGACGATGATCTTGGCGAACCCGGTGGTGTCCTCCATCGCCCAGCCGTAGGCGATCGAGGCGTAGTCCTGATGGGCCACCCGAATCTGCCGGCCGGTGGTGCGAGCGGTCAGCTCGTCCATCCCCACCCAGGCCACCTGCGGGTGGGTGAACACGCCGTAGGGCACCGGCATGGTGTCCGAGGCGCGCAGCTGCTCGGGGTGGAGGATGTTGTGGCGCACGATGCGCTGCTCGTGGTTGGCCACGTGCTTGAGCTGGTCGGCGCTGGAGAGGTCCCCGAGCGCCCAGATACCCTCGAGCACCTTCCCGCCACCGAGGACGCGCTGGTAGCGATCGACCACCACCCGCCCGTCGGCAGTGGTGTCGATGCCGGCGGCCGCCACGTCCAGCAGGTCGGAATTGGGGCGGCGCCCGGTCGCCACCAGCAGCTCCTCGGTCTTGACGACGACCTCGCGGCCATCGCGCGTGCCGCGCAGCTCGACCCCGGTGTCGGTGCGCCGGAC
Organism: Candidatus Brachybacterium merdavium; assembly: GCA_019118275.1. Taxonomy (GTDB): domain Bacteria; phylum Actinomycetota; class Actinomycetes; order Actinomycetales; family Dermabacteraceae; genus Brachybacterium; species Brachybacterium merdavium. The sequence continues at coordinate 113,548 of DWZH01000042.1, forward strand.
GCTGGTGGTCTGCAGCGTGGTCTCCAGGTTCAGCCGCTCGCCGAGTATCTCGGTCAGGCGCGCGGAGACATCGGCATCGGCCTGGCGCAGCACCCGTCCCGAGCGGGCGATCACGGTGACCTCCACGCCCAGGGACGCGAAGATGTGCGCCATCTCGGCCGCCACCACACCGGAGCCGAGGATCGCGAGCGAGGCCGGCAGCTCGTCGACCCGCATGATGGTGTCCGAGGTATGGGGACGGGCGTCCTCGAGGCCGTCCACCGCAGGGAGTTCGGGCCGGGAGCCCGCTCCGAGCACGATGGTGTCGGCGGTGATGGTGCGCCGGGTGCCGTCGTTCATCGTCACCTGCAGCGTCTTGGGGCCGGTGAAGGTCGCGGTGCCGCGCAGCAGGGTCAGGTTCGCATTGTCCTGGTGCTCACGGCGGTACTCCTCGCCCCCGGCGCTGATGGGGTCGATCCGCCCGAAGATCCGGTCGCGGATCGCCGGCCAGTCCACGTGGCGAAGGATCGCGCTGAGCCCGAACGGCGCCGAATCGGTCGCCGACAGCGCCCGATCGGCGGTGTGGACGAACATCTTGGAGGGGATGCAGCCCAGGTTCAGGCAGGTCCCACCGAAGACATGATCCGGGCCGACCCCTCGGTCGATGTGGGCGATGGAGCGGTCGGCGAACTCGGGGCCCGGGAAGGAGTTGGCCGAGCCGGAGCCGATCAGGGCGATGTCGAAATGCGTCACGTCGTGGGTCACCAGCCCAGGTTAGCTCGCCTGTCCGGGCCCCGGATGGGAGAATGGCGCGCGCCCGGGACCGTCCCCGTGGCCGATGCCCCTCGAGGAGGTCCCGATGCCCTCTGCTGACACCCCGGCTGCGCCCCGCCCCGCGGATCGGGCTCACATCGCCGACGCCCACGACCTGCTGCGGGTGCGCGGTGCCCGCGAGAACAATCTGCGCGGGATCGATCTGGACCTGCCCAAGCGCCGGCTGACGGTATTCACCGGGGTCTCCGGTTCCGGGAAGAGCTCCCTGATGTTCGGGACCATCGCGGCCGAGTCGCAGCGGATGATCAACGAGACCTACAGCTCCTTCGTGCAGGGCTTCATGCCGCAGCTGGCCCGGCCCGATATGGACTCGCTGGAGGGTCTGACCACCGCGATCGTCGTCGACCAGGAGCGGATGGGCGCCAACGTCCGTTCGACCGTCGGCACCGTCACGGATGCCAACGCCTATCTGCGCACCCTGTTCTCCCAGCTCGCCGAGCCGCATGCGGGCGGGCCCGGGGCCTACTCCTTCAACGTGCCCTCCGTGTCCGGCTCCGGTGCCATCACCGTCGAACGCGGAGCGAAGACCATCGCCGAGAAGGCCAGTTACACGCGGGTGGGCGGCATGTGCCCTCGCTGCGAGGGCATGGGCCAGGTCACCGACCTGGACCTCACCCAGCTGTACGACGAGGACAAGTCCCTCGAGGACGGGCCCTTCCTGGTGCCCGGCTATTCGGCCGGCGGCTGGTACGAGAAGCTGTTCGCCTCCTCAGGCTTCTTCCCGACCGATCAGCCGATCAGGTCCTTCACCCGGCGCCAGCTGCACGACTTCCTGTACAAGGAGCCCACCAAGATCCGGCTCGAGGGTGCGAACATGACCTATGAGGGCCTGATCCCCAAGATCCAGAAGTCGATGCTCAGCAAGGACCGCGACTCGATGCAGCCGCACATCCGAGCCTTCGTCGATCGCGCGGTCACCTTCATCATCTGCCCGGAGTGCGAGGGCACGCGCCTGGCCGAGCACGCCCGCACCTCGCGTATCGACGGGGTCTCCATCGCTGACGCCTGCTCGATGCAGATCACCGACCTCGCGGGATGGGTGCGGGGGCTGGGCAGGCAGAACGCCTCGGCGCAGGTGGCGCCGCTCCTGGGCAACCTCTCGGCCCTGCTGGAGTCCTTCACCCAGATCGGCCTGGGCTACCTGTCGCTGGACCGCCCCTCCTCGACGCTGTCGGGCGGCGAGTCCCAGCGCACCAAGATGATCCGACACCTCGGCTCGGCGCTGACGGATGTGACCTACGTGTTCGACGAGCCGACCATCGGCCTGCACCCGCACGACATCGCGAACATGAATACCCTGCTGCAGCAACTGCGCGACAAAGGCAACACGGTGCTGGTCGTGGAGCACGAGCCCGAGACCATCGCCATCGCCGATCACGTCGTCGACCTCGGACCCCGCGCCGGTGCCGACGGCGGACAGGTCCAGTACGAGGGCGACGTGGCCGGACTGCGTGCCTCCGACACCCTGACCGGCCAGCACCTGGACCGGCGGGCACAGTTGAAGGAGCGGGTGCGCGAACCCGTGGGGCACCTCGAGATCCGCGACGCCAGCCACCACAACCTCGACTCCGTCGACGTCGACATCCCGCTCGGTGTGCTGACCGTGGTCACGGGGGTGGCCGGCTCGGGCAAGAGCTCCCTGGTGCACGCCTCGATGCCGAAGGACGCCGGCGCCATCGTGGTCGACCAGACCGCGATCCGCGGGTCCCGCCGCTCGAACCCGGCCACCTACACCGGTCTGCTGGAGCCGATCCGCAAGGCCTTCGCGAAGGCCAGCGGCAGGAAGCCCGCCCTGTTCTCCCACAACTCCGAGGGGGCCTGCCCGGCCTGCAAGGGCGCCGGCGTGATCTACACCGAGCTCGGGTTCATGGAGACCGTGGCGACCCCGTGCGAGGAGTGCGAGGGCAGGCGGTTCCGCGCCGACGTGCTCGAGCACACCCTCGGCGACAAGAACATCGCCGAGGTGCTGGCCCTGTCCGTGGCCGAGGCGCAGGCCTTCTTCACCGACCCCGGGACGAAGGTGCCGGCCGCCGCGAAGCTGCTGGGTCACATGCACGACGTGGGGCTGGGCTACCTGACCATCGGGCAGCCGCTGACCACGTTGTCCGGCGGCGAGCGGCAGCGGCTCAAGCTCGCCACCCACATGGGCGACAAGAGTGGCATCTACGTGCTCGACGAGCCCACCACCGGTCTGCACCTGGCCGACGTCGACCAGCTCCTGGACCTGCTGGATCGCCTCGTGGACTCCGGGAAGACCGTGATCGTGATCGAGCACCACCAGGCGGTGATGGCCCACGCCGACCATCTCATCGACCTCGGCCCCGGGGCGGGGGCCGACGGCGGCCGGATCGTGTTCGAGGGCGCTCCCGCCGAGCTGGTCGCCGCGGCATCCACGCTCACGGGAGAGCACCTGGAGCGGTACGTCGGACGCCGACCCCGGGGGAGAGCGTGCGCATCCACCACCTGAACTGCGGGACGCTGCGCCCACCGGGTGAGTCGATGGTCTGCCATGTGCTGCTGCTCGAGACCGGCCCGCGCCTGGTGCTGGTCGACTCAGGGTTCGGGACGGCCGACGTGCGGGATCCGCGCCGGCTGGGCCCGGTGCGCCGCGTGATCGGTGCGGCGCTGCGCGAGGAGGAGACCGCGATCGCCCAGATCCGCTCCCGGGGCCTGGACCCGGCCGATGTCGGCGACATCGTCCTCACCCACGGCGATCTCGACCATGCCGGTGGGATCGGGGACTTCCCCCGGGCGCGGATCCACCTGCTCGCCGAGGAGTACGTGGCGATCCATCGTCGCCGCGGGCTGCGGGAGGCCCAGCGCTACCGGCCCCTCCAGTGGAGCCACCGTCCGCACCTGATCGGCCACCCTCCGGGCGAGGGCAGGTGGAAGGGCTTCGAGCAGGTCGTGGATCTGGGCGAGGTCCTGCCGGGGATGCTGCTGGTGCCGCTGCCCGGGCACACCGCCGGGCATGCCGGCATCGCGATACCCGGCGGGGACGGGTGGCTGCTGCACGCGGGCGATGCCTTCCACTCCCCTGTCTCGCTCGAGGCAGGCCGCAGCCGCCCGGACGTGCACCTGCGGCAGGGCCTGCTCGCCCATGCCGCACCGGCGCTGCGGCGCACCCAGAGGGCTCTGTCCGCCCTGTCCGGCGCCGCGGAGGTGCAGATCATCAATTCCCATGACCGCGGGCTGTGGGAGGCGAGTCGGGCCGCAGAGCCGGGCGGCGTGAACGGCGCCTGAGCGGCGCAGGATCCCCGGCCCCTAACCGTTCAGCGTCTTGTACAGGGCCAGCGCCAGGCCGGTGCGATCGCGGGCGCCGAGCTTGCGCAGAAGCGCGGAGACGTGGTTCTTCACGGTGCCCTCGGCGAGCACCAGGCTCTCGGCGATCTCCGTATTGGTGCGGCCTTCGGCCACCTGCTCGGCGACCAGGCGCTCGGCGCGGGTCAGCACTGCCAGGGGGTCATCACCGGACCGTCCCGCCAGGGTGCCCTCCGCGCTGCGGCCCATGGCGATCCGGGTGACCCGCGGGTCGATCACCATCCCGCCGCCGGCCACGGAACGGATCGCCTCGGCGAGCGCATCGGTCGAGGTGTCCTTCAGCAGGAAACCGGCCGCTCCTGCCGCGAGGGAGCCCTGCACGACGGCTTCGTCATCGAAGGTGGTCAGCAGCAGGACCGGAAGTCCGGGATGGTCGATGCGGCAGCGTGCCACCAGTTCGATGCCGTCCATGCCGGGCATTCGCACATCGGCCAGCACCACATCGGGACCGTGCTTGCCGATGACGGCCAGGGCCTCGAGGCCGTCGGCCGCAGCGCCGACGATGTCGATGTCCTCCACGGTCGACAGCAGCATCGCCAGCCCGCGCCGCAGCAGCTCCTGGTCGTCGACCAGGACGATGCGCAGGGGCGGGGTCATGGGGTGACCTCCCGGACGGAGCGGCGCTGGCCGGCGGCCGCCGGGGCCGCAGGAACGGGATCGTCGGTCGACGCGCTGCCGAGTTCCGACCCCAGGCAGCGGCGGGCGTCGAGACGGACCCTCAGCTCGAAGTGGTCCCCGCGCCTCGCCGCGCTCACGCCGCCCTCCAGCGCCGCTGCCCGGTCGGCCAGTCCGCGCAGTCCGAACCCGAAACTCGCCTCCCCCACCGGGATGTGTTCGAGCCCGGAACGATCGAGGTCATTGACCATTCGCAGCACCACCTCGGCGCCCTCGATGCCCAGCGTGATGCGGACGTGGTCGGCGTGGCCGTGGCGCAGGGCATTGGTCAATCCCTCCTGCACGGCGCGGTAGAGCAGCAGGGAGGCATCGGGGGTGAGCTCCAGCTCGTGCTCGCCGCTGTCGACGACCACCTCCAGACCGGTGCCGCGGAAGGACTCGGCGATCGCCTCGAAGGCGGCGGCACCGGTGGCATCGCGGTCCCGGACCGGGCTCAGGGCTCGCACCCACGTGCGCATCTCCGACAGGGCCTCGCGCGCCGTGGTCTCGGCGGTGGCGACCTCGCTCCAGGCGGCGTCCGGGTCGATCTCCCGTGAGCGCTGAGCGAACTCCAGGCTCATGGAGATCAGGGTCAGGCGGTGGCCGAGACCGTCATGGAGATCGCGGGCGGACCGGGTCCGCTCATCAGCCAGCAGCAGCTCCTTCTCGATCTCGGCCGTGTGCCGCAGCTGAGTGATCGCCTCCTCGAGCTGGGCGAGCGCCTGGTCGCGTTCGGCGATGGTGCGCCGATCGCGCGCATGCGCCTGCTCGTAGGCGTTCAGTGCGCTGCCCAGGGCGATCCCGACGCCGAGCAGCACCACCACCGGCAGTGAATTGACCAGGCCGACGAGAAGCCCATTGCCACTGCTCACGTGCAGGATGACAACAGCGGCACCGACTGCGAGCGTGGTCAGGAGACCGGTGGCCCTGCCGACGTCGACGACCATCAGCGCAACAGCGGTCAGCAGCACCGGGATCGTGAATCCCACGGACCCGAACACCGCCACCGGGATCAGCACGATCGCGACGAGCACGGTGAGCACGGCGCGCCCGCGCGCTGTGCCCACACGGGATCTGGCCACCCACAGCAAGGCCACCACCGGGATGGCCGATCCATAGAGGACGGCGACCATGGGCCCGGCGCTGGACCACGGGCCCGAGTCGGCGAGAGCCCCCAGGGTCGCGAACAGCAGGCACACCAGGGAGAGCGCCTGCAGCGGGGGCAGGAGCCGGCGGATCAGAGGCGCATCGCAGACTGGCTGGGTCACTCCACCACCGTAGGCCGCGCCCGGTGACCGGGACCCGTGACCACGGTCATGAGTGCAGTGCCGGTGGTCATGCTCCCCACCGCCCGCAGTCGTGACCCCGGTGGGAGGCAGGTACCCTCCCCTTCTGTCTACCGTCGACGCATGGATCCCAGCTCCGAGCCCCACGCCGGCGAGCCTGCCCCGGCCTCCTCCTCGAACCTGTCCCGGTCACCGGGTCCCCGCTCCCGGCGAACTGGCCCCGACGATTCTCCTACCGGGGACGCTGGGCCTCGGCTGCCGGTCTGGCTGCGGGTGCTGCTGCCGACGATCCTGTTCCTTCCCGCGGCCTCCGCCGGCCTCGTGCTGATCCTGATCCCCGGGTACGAGGGGCTCCTGGCACGCGACGACGAGGTCGCGGTCCTCGCCTACGCTCCCTTCGCCGCGGTGGTGCTCGCTGCCTATGTGCTGGTGTCCTGGGCCCTGCTGCGGTGGGTGGATCGCCGCCCCTTCCGCGCTCTCGGGCTGCGCGTCGACGCGCGGGCGGTGCTCGCGCTGATCATCGGCTACGCCATCGCACAGGCTGCTGCCCTGCTGACCGCTGTCGCTGCCGACAGCTTCGGGATGGGCCGGCAGATCGACCCGGCCGCGATGGAGCAGCCGACGATCTCGCCGGTGGCGGTGCTCGCTGTGGTGCTGCTGCAGGCCTTCGTGCTGCAGGGCATCGGCGAGGAGGTGCTGTTCCGCGGCTATCTGCTGCAGTCCCTGCGCCGCCGCCCCGTGCTCGGCGTGGCGATCTGCGCTGTCGCCTTCACCATCCCGCACCTGGCCTCGAGCGGTGGCCAGCAGAGCGTCCTCGAGCATCTCCTCTACCTCGCGATCCCCTTCGGCTTCGCGATCAGTGCCGGGTTCCTGGCCATCGCGATGCGGTCGGTGTGGGCTGCCATCGGCATCCACGGCGGCTTCCATCTGGCGACCTGGGTGACCGCGCTGCTGGGCTTCACCTCCGACGGGCCGGCCGTGTGGGTCACCGTCGGCGGCCTGCACGCGCTCGCCGGGATCGTGATCGCCGTGCTGATCCCGAGCCGACGCTGGGTCGAGGTGCGCGAGCGCGGTCCCTTCGCGCCCCGCCAGGCCTGAGACCGCCCCCGCCCAGCACCCGGCACGCCCGGGACCAGGGACGTGGCGCATGGTCAGGTGCGCTGTGCAACCATGCGCGGTTATGTGCGCTGCGGAACCACGTGCGGCTCTCCAGCGCACATGACCGTCCAGGGACGACTGCCCAGCGCACGTGACGCTGCGCCCCTCACCGCAGTGGACCGATGCCCCGCTCTGCCGCGGCCAGGATGCTCCCATCCACGAGCCGGGCCTCGGCCTCGGCGATGTCCGGAGCCAGGAAGCGGTCCGGGCCGGGCCCGGGGACGGTCTCGCGCAGCACATCGATCACGGCGATCGACGCCGGGGACGGTGCCAGCGGAGCCCGCAGGTCCACGGCGCGCGCGGCGGTCAGCAGCTCGATCGCGAGCACGCGGCGCAGGTTCTCGACCGCCGTGCGCAGCTTGCGGGCGGCGTTCCAGCCCATCGAGACGTGATCCTCCTGCATCGCCGAGGAGGGGATGGAGTCGACGCTGGCGGGCATCGCCAGGCGCTTCATCTCCGAGACCAGGGCCGCCTGGGTGTACTGGGCGATCATGAAGCCCGAATCGACTCCGGGGTCCTCCGCCAGGAACGGGGGCAGCCCGTGGGAGCGCGCCTTGTCCAGCATCCGGTCGGTGCGTCGCTCGGCGATCGAGGCGAGGTCGGCTGCGACCACGGCCAGGAAATCCAGCACGTAGCCGACCGGGGCGCCATGGAAGTTGCCGTTGGAGGTGACGGTGCCGTCGGGCAGCAGCACGGGGTTGTCGATCGCCGCGGTCAGCTCCCGTTCGGCGACTGTGCGGGCGTGCTCGAGGAGGTCGCGCACGCCGCCGGCGACCTGCGGGGCGCAGCGCAGGGAGTAGGCGTCCTGCACCCGTGAGCCCTCGGCGGCGACGTCGTCGAGGATCGGGGATCCCTGCAGCAGCGCATGGATGTTCGCGGCCGAGGCGGCCTGTCCCGGATGGGGCCGCAGCGGCTCGTGCAGCTCGGGACGGAACACGCTGTCGCGGCCGCGCAGACCCTGGACCGTCAGGGCGGTGGTGACATCGGCGGTGCGCACCAGCTGAACGAGGTCGGCGATGGCCATCAGCAGCATCCCCAGCATCCCATCGGTGCCGTTGATCAGCGCCAGGCCCTCCTTCTCGGCCAGTTCCAGCGGTTCGATGTCCGCCTCGGCCAGCAGCTCGCGCACCGGATGCTCGGTGCCGTCCCGGTTGCGGGCGCGGCCCTCCCCCATCAGCACCATCGCGCAGTGGGCCAGCGGGGCGAGGTCCCCCGAGCAGCCCAGCGACCCGTGCTCGTGGACGATCGGGGTGATGCCCGAGTTCAGCAGGGCGAGCAGGGTCTCCAGCACCACCGGCCGCACGCCCGTGCGACCGGAGGCCAGCGTGCGCGCCCGCAGCAGCATCAGGGCCCGCACCACCTCGGTCTCCACCTCCGGGCCGGTGCCGGCGGCGTGGGAGCGGATCAGGGAGCGCTGCAGGGCCTGGCGCATGTGGGTGGGGATCGCGGTGTCGGCCAGCGCCCCGAAGCCGGTCGAGACCCCGTAGACCGGGGTGGCGCCGGAGGCGAGCTCATCGACGTGGGCACGAACCTCGGCGACTCGTTCGCGGGCCTCGGGGTCCAGCTCGACGCGAGCACCGCGGCGGGCGACGGCGAGGACGTCGGCGGCGGTCAGGCCGGTGGTGGACAGGGTGACGGAGGGGTTCATGGGGATCCTTCCTGCGGGGACGAGGGGCACCGCGCTGAGGGGGCACGGCGCCGAGGGTGGACGGCGCTGAGGGTGGACGGCATCTGCAGACGGAGATTGCGGGCCGTGACGTGAGATTGCGGGCCGTGACGACGGCCTCCTCAGGGGATCGGATGGCCGGCTTTCCATACCTGGTGGGTCAGCGGCATGCCGGGCCGGTAGGCGAGGTGGATCGCGGCGGGGGCGT
>DWZH01000043.1 GCA_019118275.1 Candidatus Brachybacterium merdavium
ACCCCGGCGGGTACTGCAACCACGGCCCCAACGGCCTGGTCTGCAACGTCGGCTGACCTGCGCCGCGCCGCGCTCCCGCGCCGAGGTGGACCGAACTCGATCGGGAGTGACCTCTGAGAGGTCGTTCTCGACCGGGCAGGGTCTACCTCGGCGAGGAGGGGCGGCAGGCAGCGGGCGGCAGGCAGCGACGTGTCGAGCGGTGTCAGACCCCGTCGATGATGGCGTTGAGCGTGGCCGAGGGGCGCATGACCGCGGAGGCCTTCGCCCCGTCGGGGCGGTAGTAGCCGCCGATGTCGGCCGGGCTGCCCTGGACGGCGATGAGCTCGTCGGAGATCGTCTCGGCCTGCGCGGTCAGCTGCTCGGCCACCGGGGCGAACCGCGCCGCGAGCGCCGGGTCGGCGGTCTGCGCGGCGAGCTCCTGGGCCCAGTAGGTCGCCAGCCAGGCGTGCGAGCCGCGGTTGTCGATCTGCCCGATCCGGCGCGCCGGCGAGCGGTTCTCCGTCAGCAGCTTCTCGGTGGCCCGGTCGAGGGCGTCGCCGAGGACCTGGGCGCCGGGGTTGGCGTCGACCTCGGCGAGGTGGCGCAGCGACTCCGCCAGGGCGAGGAACTCACCGAGCGAGTCCCAGCGCAGGTAGTTCTCCTCGACCAGCTGCTGGACGTGCTTCGGCGCCGAGCCGCCGGCGCCGGTCTCGAACAGCCCGCCGCCGTTCATCAGCGGCACGACGGAGAGCATCTTCGCGCTCGTGCCGAGCTCGAGGATGGGGAACAGGTCGGTGTTGTAGTCGCGCAGCACGTTGCCGGTCACCGAGATGGTGTCCTCGCCGCGCCGCACCCGCGCCAGGGTGTGCTCGGTGGCCTCGACCGGGGACAGGATGCGCAGATCCAGGCCCTCGGTGTCCTCCTCGGCGAGGTAGGTGTTCACCTTCTCGATGAGGTTGCGGTCGTGTGCGCGGGACTCATCGAGCCAGAACACCGCCGGCATCCCGGACTCGCGCGAGCGGCGCACCGCGAGCTGGACCCAGTCGCGGATCGGGGCGTCCTTGGCCTGGCAGGCCCGGAAGATGTCGCCCTCGGCGACCGCGTGGCTCATCAGCACCGTGCCGGAGGCGTCGCGCACCTCGACCGTGCCGGGGGCCTCGATCTCGAAGGTCTTGTCGTGGGAGCCGTACTCCTCGGCCTTCTGTGCCATCAGGCCCACGTTGGGCACGGTGCCCATGGTGGCCGGGTCGAAGGCGCCGTTCTTCTGGCAGTCCTCGATGGTGGCCTTGTAGACACCGGCGTAGGAGGAGTCGGGGATCACCGCGAGGGCGTCCTGCTCCTGGTCGTCCTTGTTCCACATGTGGCCGGCGCTGCGGATCATCGCCGGCATGGAGGCGTCGATGATCACGTCGGAGGGGACGTGGAGGTTGCTGATGCCCTTGTGGGAGTTGACCATCGCCAGGTCCGGTCCGTCGGCCAGGTCCTTGTCGATGGCGGCACGGATGCCGTCACGCAGCTCGGCGTCGAGTTCCTCGATCCCGGCCAGGATGCCGCCCAGCCCGTTGTTCGGCGAGAGGCCGGCGTGCTTCAGCTGCTCCCCGAACTGGGAGAACAGGGTGGGGAAGAAGGCGCGGACAGCGTGGCCAAAGATTATGGGGTCGGAGACCTTCATCATGGTGGCCTTCAGATGCACGGAGAACAGCACGCCGCTGTCCTTGGCGGCCTGGATCTGCTCGCGCAGGAAGTCCTGGAGCGCCGCGGCACGCATCACGGTGGCGTCGACGACCTCTCCGGCCAGCACCGGCAGCGAGGGCTTGAGCACGGTCTCGGTGCCGTCTTCGCCCACGTGGACGATCGACAGGGTGTCCTCGTCCTCCAGCACCACGGACTGCTCGTTGGAGCGGAAGTCGTCGGCGCCCATGGTCGCCACGGACGACTTCGAGTCGGCGGTCCACTCGCCCATGCGGTGGGGGTGGGCCTTGGCGAAGTTCTTCACCGCGGCGGGGGCGCGACGATCGGAGTTGCCTTCGCGCAGCACCGGGTTCACGGCCGAGCCCATGACGGAGTCGTAGCGGGCGCGGATGTCGCGCTCGGCGTCGGTGGAGGGGGACTCGGGGAAGTCCGGCAGGGCGATCCCCTGGGACTGCAGCTCGGCCACGGCCGCCTTCAGCTGCGGCACGGAGGCCGAGATGTTGGGCAGCTTGATGATATTGGCCTCGGGCGTCTTCGCGAGCTCCCCGAGCTCGGCGAGGGCGTCGGCCTCGCGCTGGTCCTCGGGCAGCAGATCGGAGAAGGCGGCGACGATGCGGCCGGCCAGCGAGATGTCACGCGTGGTGACGTCGATGCCGGCGGTGTCGGAGAAGGCATCCAGGATCGGCAGGAACGAAGCGGTGGCCAGCATCGGCGCCTCGTCGGTGTGGGTGTAGATGATGCGCGCCATGGTTCGCGGGGCTCCCTCGGGTCGGTGCGGCATTTGTCTTGACGTCAAGACTATCGAAGGTCGGAGCGGCCATCGAATCGGGCCTGCTCCGGTCGATGCCACCGTACGCGATCCGCGCAGGCGCCCGAGCCTCAGATCTGCTCTCGTGGCCGGTCGCAGGACCGCCCCGGATCACAGCACCAGCAGTGTGACCGCCATGATCGCCATCCCGGCGATCAAGGAGTAGATGACCGTGTGGTGCTCACCGGTCTCCTCGGCCGCCGGGAGCAGCTCGTCCAGGGACACGAACACCATCACCCCGCCGACCCCCGCCAGGATGGCGCCCATGGACGGCCCGGTCAGCAGCGGGGCGAGCAGCAGATACCCGAGCATCGCCCCGGCCGGTTCGGCCAGGCCGGTCATCGTCGCCAGCCAGAACGCCTTCGACCGGGATCCGGTCGCCCGGCGCACCGGCACCGCGACCGCGAGGCCTTCCGGGATGTTGTGCAGGGCGATCGCCGCGACCACCGGGATCGCGATCTCCGGGGCCTGCAGGGCGGCCACGAAGGTCGCGAAGCCCTCGGGCACGTTGTGCAGGGCCAGGGCGATCGCGGTCACCGTCCCCGTGCGCATCAGACGGGCCTTCAGAGCCCGGTCGGCGGCGAGCTCATCGGGCTCGCGGAACTCGGTGCCGTCCTCACCGGTCCCGCCCATGCGCCCGGCGAACTCATGGGGGTTCACCGGCTGGGGGACCAGGCGGTCCACCCCGGCGATCAGCGCGATGCCCAGGAAGAAGGAGAGCACCGCCCAGGCGGTGCCGCGAGAGGTGGCGATCTCCCCACCGGAGAGGATCATCGTCCCTTGGGGCAGCAGCTCCACGAAGGAGATGTAGAGCATCACCCCGGCGGACAGCCCCAGACCACCGGCCAGGGTCCTGGTCCCGGTTCCCCTTCCGAGCACGCCCAGGGCCGCGCCGATGCTGGTGGCACCGCCGGCTATGAAGGTGAGGAGGAGAGCGAGGAGCACGCACCGACCCTAATAGCTCGCCGCGGACCCGGGGCGGGCCGGTCATCGCCCTCCTACACTGTTCCCATGCCCGATCCCGCACCCTTCCTCGCCCTGACCGACCTGCGCGAGCGCGACTTGACCACGAGCGAGCTCACCGCGGCGCTGCCGCGAGCAGAGCTCGATGTCGAGGCTGCCGCGCAGACCGTGCGCCCGCTGGTCGAGGACGTCGCAGTCCGTGGCGCCGCCGCCGTGCTGGACGCCTCCGAGCGGTTCGACGGGGTGCGACCCGAGCATCTGCGGGTCCCGGCCGAGGCGCTGCAGAAGGCGCTGGAGGAGCTCGACCCCGCCATCCGTGCCGCCCTCGAGGAGTCCGCGCACCGGGTGCGCACCGTCGATTCCGCGCAGCGCCGCCCCGCCGAGGCGGTGCAGGTGATTCCCGGCGGGACGGTCACCCAGCGATGGATGCCGGTCAGGCGCGTCGGCCTGTATGCGCCCGGGGGACTGGCGGTGCTGCCCAGCTCCGTGATCATGAACGTGGTGCCCGCACAGGTCGCCGGTGTCGAGCAGATCGTGCTCGCCTCCCCGCCGCAGCCGGAGTTCGGGGGCCTGCCGCACCCGACCATCCTCGCGGCCTGCGCCCTGCTGGGCGTGACCGAGGTGATCGCCGCGGGCGGCGCCCAGGCCATCGCCCTGCTCGCCCACGGCGCGGGCGATCTCGGTGACGGAACCGGGTTCGAGCCGGTCGACCTGGTCACCGGTCCTGGCAACGTGTACGTCGCCGCCGCCAAGCGCCTGGTGCGCGGCCGGGTGGGCATCGACGCGGAAGCCGGCCCCACCGAGATCGCGATCCTCGCCGATTCCGCGGCCGATCCGGCCTTCGTCGCCGCCGATCTGATCTCCCAGGCCGAGCACGACCCGCTCGCCGCGAGCGTGCTGGTCACCGACTCCCCGCAGCTGGTGACCGCCGTCGAGCAGCAGCTGGCCGTTCAGGTCCCGGACGCCCTGCACCGCCAGCGGATCGAGACCTCTCTGCGCGGTGCCCAGAGCGGGGCGGTGCTGGTGCGCGACCTCGCCCAGGGACTGGCCGTCGTGGACGCCTACGGTGCCGAGCACCTGGAGATCCAGACCGTGGACTCCGCGGACATCGCCGCACGGGTGACCAACGCGGGGGCGATCTTCGTCGGCCCCCACAGCCCGGTGAGCCTGGGCGACTACGCGGCGGGCTCCAACCACGTCCTGCCCACCGGCGGCAGCTCACGCTTCACCGGAGGCCTGGGAGTGCAGACCTTCCTGCGCGGCATCCACGTGGTCGACTACGACCGCGAGGCGCTCGCCGGTGCCCGCCGGGCCGCCACCGTGCTCGCGGAGGCGGAAGGACTGCCCGCGCACGGCCGCGCCATCGACCTCCGCTTCGAGACGGAGGGCTGAGGCGGCGGGCCGACTCGGCTCAGGGCGCGGGCGGCGTGGAGGAGCTGCTCGGGGTGGAGGAGCCGGGCGACGCAGCTGATCCGTTCGACGTCGCAGAGCTCGGCTCGGCGGCGGGCTGAGCCGCGCCCGCACGCGTTGCCGCCCCGCCGGGCTCGGCCGCCGCGGCCCGGGCGGCACCGGCTGTCCGCTCGCCGCGCGTGAGGAACATCGCCAGCGCTCGCCACCCCAGCATCCCCACCGCGGTGACCACGGCGGTCACGATCACGAACGAGGTCTCCGTGCCCTGGCTCAGCAGGGTCCGCAGCACCATGGCGGCAGCCACGGTGATCGCCCACACGAACACCCCGTGGGGCCACAGTGAGAACGGGGCTCTCCAGGAGCGGATCGCCAGATGCCCCAGCAGGAGGCCGGCCACGAAAGGCCAGGCCACCAGGAACAGATACTCGGAAGACAGCGGCGTGCCGTGCTGGAGCAGGCCGGCGGAGACGAACAGGACCACGATGAGCACATCGCCGATCAGGGCACCCAGGGAGCGGAACATCGCTCCAGACTAACGGCGGCAGGGGCCACCAGCGGGACGCTCGGGCCGTGACCCCGGACCCACCGCCCGGACGGGTGAGGCGCGCCCAGGCTGGGTGGATCTACCATGGAGACCATGCCCGCGAACTCCTCGTCGACCGCCGCGCCCACGCAGCTGCCCGTCCCCCGTGACGGCATCGCGGGCGCCGCACCCTACGGTGCCCCGCAGCTGCCGGTCACCCATGCGCTCAACGTCAACGAGAACCCCTTCGGTCCCTCTCGCCAGCTGGCCGATCACATCGGCCGCGCGGTCAGCGAAACGGCGCTGGGCCTGAACCGGTACCCGGACCGTGAGGCTCTCGCGCTGCGCGAAGAGCTCGGCCGGTACCTGGCGTTCGAGTCCGGCATCACGGTGCCGCGGCCCGAATCGGTCTGGGCCGCCAACGGATCCAACGAGATCATGCACCAGCTGCTGCTGGCCTTCGGCGGGCCCGGCCGCACGGCACTGGGGTTCTCCCCGCACTACTCGATGTACCCCGAGTACGCCCGCGACACCTACACCGACTGGGTGACCGCCGAGCGCGGACCCGCCCCGCAGTTCGCGCTGACCGCGGAGACGGTCACCGCCGCGATCGAGCGACATCGACCGCAGATCGTGGTGCTCACCAGCCCCAACAACCCCACCGGAACCGCTCTGGACCTGGAGGTGGCCGAAGCCGCCGCCGCGGCGCTCGCACCCACCCGGGGCCTGCTGGTGGTCGACGAGGCCTATGCCGAGTTCCGCCGCGACGGTGTGCCCAGCGCCCTCACGCTGCTGGAGGAGCACCCCAACCTGGTGGTCACCCGCACCATGTCCAAGGCCTTCGCCCTGGCCGGCGCCCGTGTGGGCTACCTGGTCGCCCACCCCGCCGTGGTCGACGCGGTACGGGTGGTACGGCTTCCGTACCACCTGTCCGCCGTCACCCAGGCGGTGGCGAGCACCGCCCTGGGCCACCGCGCGGAGCTGCTCGGGCAGGTCGCCCTGCTGCGCACCGAACGGGACGCCCTGGCCGCCCACCTCACCGAGCGCGGCCACACGACAGCACCGTCCGACGCCAACTTCGTCATGTTCGAAACCTTCACCGATCGCGACTCGGTCTTCGATGCGCTGCTGCAGCGCGACGTGCTCGTGCGCGCGGTCGGCCCCGACGGCTGGTTGCGCGTGTCCGTGGGCACGCCCGACGACAATGCCGCCTTCCGTTCCGCCCTCGAGGAGGCCGACCCCCGATGACCGACACCACCGACACCAGCAGCGCCTCAGCCGACCGTGCCCGCACCGCGTCCCTGTCGCGCACCACCCGGGAATCCAGTGTCGAGCTCAGCCTCGACCTCGACGGCACCGGGCAGGTCGACGTGTCCACCACCGTGCCCTTCTTCGACCACATGCTCACGGCGCTCGGCACCCACGCACGCTTCGACCTGACCGTGCGCGCCACCGGCGACACCCACATCGATGCCCACCACACCGTCGAGGACACCTCCATCGTGCTGGGCCAGGCGCTGCGCGAGGCCCTCGGCGACAAGAAGGGCATCACCCGCTTCGGTGACGCCCTGGTCCCGCTGGACGAGGCCCTCGCGCAGGCCGTGGTCGACCTGTCAGGCCGCCCCTACTGTGTGCACAGCGGGGAGAGCGAGGCCCAGGCGCTGCACCTGATCGGCGGCCACTTCACCGGCTCGCTGACCCGGCACGTCTTCGAGTCTCTCGCACACCACGCCGCGATCTGCCTGCACATCCGCCTGATCGAAGGGCGCGACCCGCACCACATCGTCGAGGCGCAGTTCAAGGCCCTGGCCCGTGCCCTGCGCACCGCCTGCGCCCGTGACGAGCGAGTGCTGGACGTCCCGTCCACGAAGGGAGCCCTGTGAGCACACCCGACCGCCCCGGCACGGGGCCCGACGAGCCCCGGGAGGGCGAGGAGCCGCGCCCCCACCCCGACATCGACGCGGAGTTCGCCCGTCTCACCGAGGGGCTGAGCCTGGACGAGGATCCGCTGACCGTCGAGGACGTCCTGGACGCCCCGGCCGCGGACGAGGAGGAGGGCGAACCCACCATCGCGGTGGTCGCCACCTCCGTGGCCTCGGCCAAGGCCCTGGCCGGTGCGATCCGGCTGGGTCGGGAGGCTCGCACCGACGGGATCGACATCCCCACCGGCACCAGCACCCATGACACCCCCTCGGGGGCCCTGGCCGTCGGCCCGCTGCGTGAGGCGGCCGCGCATGACCTCGCGGCCATCGCCTCGACCGCACTGCAGCGCAGCGGCATCGTTCTGTTCTGGCGTCGCGGGGACCGCATGACCGCCACCCGGTACCGTAACGGCGAGCGCGGCGAAGACATCTCGCCGGCGATCGTGCTCGGTGCGGTCGACGACGTGGTCGAGCAGCTGCTGCTGGGCGCCACGACCCTCGAGCAGCTGGGGGAGGGTATCGACCCCTCCGGCCTCTCACGCAGCCAGGCGCTGCGATGGATCGCCTTCGGGAAGAAGCGCAAGTGAATGGTCCGGCCGCCGACGCGCCGTCCGTGGTCGTCCTCGACCACGGCTCGGGCAACGTCCGCTCCGTGGTGCGTGCGCTCGAGGCCGCCGGAGCCCGGGTGGAGCTGACCGCGGACCGTGAGCGGGCACTGGCCGCCGACGGTCTGGTGGTGCCCGGCGTCGGCGCCTTCGCAGCCACCATCGAGCAGGTCCGTGCGGTCGGTGGCGACCGGATCATCGAGCGCCGACTGGCCGGCGGTCGGCCCGTGCTCGGCATCTGCGTCGGCCTGCAGATCCTCTTCGACGAGGGCCATGAGCACGGCGAGCGCAGCCGGGGCCTGGGACAGTGGCCGGGGCCGATCACCCGCCTGGAGGCCGAGGTCGTCCCGCACATGGGCTGGAACAGGCTCGAGGTCGCCGAAGGCTCCCGGTTGCTGCGGGGCCTGGAGGACGAGCGCTTCTACTTCGTCCACTCGTATGCCGCTCGCAGCTGGGCGATGGAGCCGATCGGTTCCATGGCCCCGCCGATGGTGACATGGGCCCAGCACGGCGGGGACCGCTTCGTCGCCATGGTCGAGAACGGCGCGTTGACGGCCACCCAGTTCCACCCCGAGAAGTCCGGTGAGGCGGGCGGCCGGCTGCTGGCCAACTGGCTGCGGACCCTGCCGGTCGCGGCGAGGCGCGGCGCATGATCCTGGCCTTCTTGATGCTCTTCGCCGGAGGGATGCTGCTGGGGGGCGCCTGGTCGCTCTACCGCTCGAAGAAGAAGTGGTGGCTGATCGCCGGCGTGCTCCTGATCGCACTGCTCTGCCTGGGCGTGTCCTTCTGGCGCATCCAGACCGGCTGAGCCCCGCGCCCCCGCGACCCGTCCGATCCCGTCCGCCCATCCCTTGCTGTCCATCCGTTCCCTGATCGTTCCCGACCGGGCCCGTCCCGGACCACCCCCACTTCCTTGGAGGAATCCCATGACCGCTCCCGTGCTCGAGCTGCTGCCCGCCGTCGACGTGCAGGACGGCCGGGCCGTGCGCCTGGTCCAGGGCGAAGCAGGCACCGAGACCGCCTACGGCGCCCCCTTGGATGCGGCCCTGAGCTTCCAGGAGGGCGGCGCGACGTGGCTGCACCTGGTCGATCTCGATGCCGCCTTCGGCCGCGGCAGCAACGCCGCGATGCTGGCCGAGGTGGTCGCGGCCGTCGACCTCAACGTCGAGCTCTCCGGCGGGATCCGCGACGACGACTCGCTGGCCGCGGCCCTGGCCACCGGCTGCCGCCGCGTGAACCTGGGCACCGCCGCGCTCGAGGACCCGGAGTGGACTGCTGAGGTGATCGCCGAGCACGGCGACCGCATCGCCGTCGGCCTGGACGTGCGCGGCACCACCCTGGCCGCCCGTGGCTGGACCCGTGAGGGCGGCGATCTGTGGGAGACCCTCGAGCGCCTCGACGAAGCCGGCTGCGTGCGCTACGTGGTCACCGACGTCACCAAGGACGGCACCCTGCAGGGCCCCAACGTCGACCTGTTGCGCCAGGTGTGCTCGCGCACCGACGCCGCAGTGGTCGCCTCCGGCGGTGTCTCGTCCCTGGCCGATCTCGCCGCACTGCGCGAACTGGTGCCGCTGGGCGTGGAGGGGTCGATCGTGGGCAAAGCCCTGTACGCCGGAGCGTTCACCCTGCCCGAGGCGCTGGACGTCGCGGGGCGCGTGTGAGCGACGAGCAGCATCCTCGACAGCCGGCGCGCCGGCTCCCGGCCCACTTCCAGGAGAAGTCCCCGCTGACCGACAGCGCCGGGACCTCCTGGGCCGGACGCGACTACGCGGCGAGCCCCTTCCCGGGGGACGACGGCTCCGCACCGCCCGCGCTGGCCGCAGCGCTCCAGGCCCACCGCGCCGGCCAGGACCCCCACCGCCAAAGCCTGGTCGCGGCCCTGGCCCAGGCGCGCGTGCTGGTGCCGATCATGGCGGTGGCGACCGAGATCGGCACCACCGCTCACGGCCTGACCGGCGACAACGGCGCCGACATGGCGATGGTCTCGATCACCGGTGCCGACGGATCGCGCACCCTGCCGATCTTCAGCTCGGTCGCCGAGCTCACGGCCTGGCGCTCCGATGCGCGGCCCGTGCCGGTGGTGGCTCCACAGGCCGCCCAGGCCGCGGTCCAGGAGGAGTGCACGTCCCTGCTGCTGGATCCGGCCGCGCCGACCGAGGAGGGCGGAGCGGTCCTGCTGCCCCGCTCCGTGCTGTGGGCCCTCGCCCAGGGTCGGGACTGGATCCCGCCGCACCAGGATCGCGAACTCGCCGCGGTCCTCGACGATGTCGCGGGCGCCGTGGCCCCGGTGCTGGGCGTGTCGGCGCATCCGGGGGAGCGCAGCGAGGTGGACCTGCACCTGCGGCTGCAGCCGGGGCTGAGCGCCGAACAGGTGCAGGCCGTCGTCCGGGAGCTGTCCGCTCGTCTGGGCGATGAACAGCTGGTCGCCGAGCGGATCAGTTCGCTGCGCCTGGTGCTGGGCTCCTGAACGGTCGACTCGGCCGTCACGCCGGCTCAGCGTCCGGCTCGGCCGGCTGACCTTCCGTCGGCCTCGACGGAAGGTCAGCGCTGCCGAAGGATCAGGAGACTCGTCCGGTCCACTTCTCCCCGGGACCCTGGCCCGGCTCGTCCGGGAAGGGCAGCGCCTCGGCGAAGGCCAGCTGCAGGCTGCGCAGGCCATCACGCAGGGAGCGCGCGTGCTCGTTGCCGATCTCCGGGGCCGCGGCCGTGACCAGCCCGGCCAGGGCGTTGATCAGCTTCCGGGCCTCGGCGAGATCCTGGTGCTGCCCGGTCTCCTCGTCCTCGGCCAAACCCAGCTTCACGGCGGCCGCGCTCATCAGGTGCACGCAGGCAGTGGTGATGATCTCCACCGAGGCCACCTCCGAGATGTCACGCAGCGCCTCCCCGGCCTGGTGGGGGTCGGGGTCGGTCTGAGAGGCGTCGGAGGTGGGGTGCGAGTGGTCGTGCATTCAAGATCCTTCATCGTGGCGATCGGTGGTGGGCGGTTGGTGGTCGGGGTTCGGTGATCGTGGCCCGGCCGCGGCGGTGAGGGGCCGACCGGACCTTGTCATCCTCCCAGGGGGAGGGGCCCGGTGCTGGCGGCACCTCCACCCCAGCTCCTCGCTGCTCGATATCCCCTGGGCGCGCGACGCACATCACCTGGACGCGCACGCAGGTCCTGGCTAGAATAAGGGATCGGAACATGTCGAACCCTCGTCAGCCGTTCCTCAAGTGGAGTCCCTTCCCACCTCGTGACGACAGGTCCGTGAGCCCCGGCTTCCGGATCGACGGTCGCCGGGTCAGTATCTCACCGGGCCATCGCGCCCGGTCGGCGCTCACGCGTCGTGCAGCTCGGGGCCTCCGCATGAAGTGCGGGGGCCTTCGTCATGTCTGACTCGAATCAAGGTGAGGAGCCAACATCAGCGAACAGCGCATCAACGGTCAGATCAGGGTCCCCAAGGTCCTTCTGGTCGGCCCCGCCGGCGAGCAGGTCGGCGAGGTCCGGGTCGAGGACGCCCTCCGACTCGCCGCCGAAGCCGATCTCGACCTGGTCGAGGTCGCACCCGGGGCGAACCCTCCGGTCGCCCGCCTCATGGACTACGGCAAGTACAAGTACGAGGCCAACCTGAAGGCCCGCGAGGCGCGCAAGAACCAGGCGAACACGGTCCAGAAGGAAATCCGGATGGGCCTGAAGATCGATACCCATGACTACGAGACCAAGCGCCGCAATGTTGAGAAGTTCCTCGATGGGGGCGACAAGGTCAAGGTCATCATCCGGTTCCGTGGGCGTGAGCAGTCGCGCCCCGAGATGGGTGTGAAGCTCCTCGGCCGCCTGGCCGAGGACGTCTCCGAGTCCGGTTTCGTCGAGTCGCATCCGCGACAGGACGGCCGCAACATGGTCATGGTCTTCGGACCGCACAAGAAGAAGGCTCAGGCGATGGCCGAGGCGCGCAAGCGCAAGACCGACGCCGAGAAGGCCGCCGCCCGGGGCAAGCAGGACGGCTCGTCCTCGAAGCGGGACGACGCCCGCGGCGACGAGTCCTGAGACAGCACGAAGGAGAAAGGCATCATGCCGAAGAACAAGACCCACTCGGGCACCAAGAAGCGCGTCCGCGTTACCGGCTCGGGCAAGCTCATGCGGGAGCAGGCCAACGCCCGCCACCTGCTGGAGCACAAGTCCTCCACCCGCAAGCGCCGCCTCGGCAGCGACACCACCGTCGCCAAGGCCGACGTCAAGCGCATGAAGAAGCTGCTGGGCCGCTGATGCCCCGGCGGGAGCCGGGCTCCCGCACCTTTGAACCTCAACTGCGAAGGAGTATCACGTGGCACGCGTGAAGAGGGCGGTCAACGCCCAGAAGAAGCGTCGGGAGATCCTCGAGCAGGCCAGCGGGTACCGCGGCCAGCGCTCGCGCCTGTACCGCAAGGCCAAGGAGCAGGTGCTCCACTCGAAGACCTACAGCTTCCGGGACCGCAAGAAGCGCAAGGGCAACTTCCGTCAGCTCTGGATCCAGCGGATCAACGCTGCCGCCCGCGCCAACGGCATGACCTACAACCGCCTCATCCAGGGTCTGAACCTGGCCGGCGTCGAGGTCGATCGCCGCATGCTCGCCGAGCTCGCCGTCAACGACGCCCCGGCGTTCGCCGGTCTGGTCGAGGTCGCGAAGAACGCCCTGCCAGAGGACGTCAACGCGCCGGCAGCCTGACATCGCGCAGTATGACGCGATGACCGAGCGCCCGGATCAGGACCCGATCACCTCCACCCGCTCCCCGCGAGTGCGGAAGGTGGCGGCTCTGACCGGGCGCTCCGCTCGTCGCAAACAGGACCGGTTCCGTGTCGAGGGGCCCCAGGCCATCCGCTCCCTGCTCACCCACCGACCGGATCTGGCCCAGGAGCTGTTCCTCACCGCCCGGTGCACCAGCGACCACCCCGAGCTGAGTCGGCTCGCGGAGGCCGCCGCAGTGCCCGTGCGCGAGGTCGACGAGCAGATCGTGCGTGCCATGGTGCGCGAAGCGACCCCCGCAGCGAGCGACCACGCCGCCCCGGACGGGGCCGACACCGCGACCGGGAGGCTGATCAGCCCGCAGGGCGCCATCGCCATCGGCCGCCTTCCCGCCGAGGATCCGCAGACGGCCCTGACCGCCCTCGCCGATCTCCCTGCGACCGGCCCGGTGACCGTGGTGGTGCTCGATGCGGTGCGCGACCCCGGCAACGTCGGCACCCTGATCCGCACTGCGGACGCTGCCGGCGCCGATCTGGTGATCCTCACCCGCACCAGCGCCGACCCCTTCTCCCCGAAGGCCGTGCGCGCCGCCGCGGGAAGCCTGTTCCACCTGCCCGTGACCACCGGCGCCGACAGCCCGCAGCTGCTTGAGGCCCTGGCCTCGACCGGGATCACGGCTGCCGCGACCAGCGGCCGCGCGACGGCCGATGTGTTTACCGCGGAGCTGCCACCACGCCTGGCCTGGCTCCTGGGCAATGAAGCGCACGGACTCGACGCGGACACCCTGCGCTCCGCCCCACTGGCGGTCAGCATCCCGCTGGCCGGGCACGCCGAATCCCTCAACGTGCACACCGCGGCGACCGTGTGCCTGTTCGAGACGCTGCGCCGCCGGAGGGCGGGGACATGATCGCCCCCCACCAGCGCCCCGCGGAGCGCTCCGCACCCGCCTCGCACACCCCCGGCACCTCCCGCTCCCTCTGGAGCGGCGCGCTGGCCATCCCGGCGCTGCTCGCCCTCGCGGTGTTCTCGGCCGTGGCCGGTCTGATCGCCACCGGTGCTGCCGCCCCGGCCTCCCTGGTCCCCGCCTCGCCCCTGGTCACCTGGGGCATGCCGGTGGTGATCGCCCTGCATCACCTGGGCTTGCTGCTGGCAGTGGGCGCCGGCGGCACGGCCGTGTTGCTGCTGCCCGGACCCTCCCGCCGCGAGGTCACCTCCCTGGCCGCTCACCGCGGCCGCACCGTGCGCATCGGTGCCGCGGGCGCGCTGCTGTGGGCCATGTCCTCGATCGCCCTGCTGCCGCTGGGAGGTCTCGAGGCCGCCGGTGCCGGATCCGGCCTGGACGTGTGGTCGATCGCCCTGTCCGGCGAGCTCGGCAAGCTCCGGCTCGCGGTGGCCATCGCCGCGCTGCTGGCCGCCCTCAGCTACGCCCTGGCCCGGTCCACCGTGCTCGCCTGCTGGGGTCTGGCCTTCACCGGGATCGGCGCGGCCACGCTCGGACTGGTCGGCCACGCCGGCGGCAACCTCGATCACATCAATGCCGTCAACGCCATGGCCGTGCACCTGATTGCGGTCGCGGTCTGGGGCGGTGGTCTGCTGGTGATCGCACTGATCACCCCCTGGCTGGACGATCAGCAGATCGCCACCACGGTGCGCCGCTTCTCGCCGTGGGCGCTGGCCGCCGTGATCGCACTGGCGATCAGCGGGCTGCTCAGCGCCACGATCCGCATGGCGGGCTGGTCGGATCTGGTGACTACCGGGTACGGGCAGGTGGTGCTGGTCAAGACCACCGGGCTGGTGGCCCTGGCCGGGTTCGGTGCCCTGCAGCGGCGCCGCCTGGGGGACCGGCTGCGGTTCCGGCACCTGGCCGCGACCGAGGGTCTGGTGATGGCCGTGGTGATCGGTGCCTCGATCGCCCTGGGCCGCACCGCGCCCCCGGTCCCGCAGGAGATCCCGGCGGTCGGTGACCTGCGGGTCCTGTCCCTGGTCGGGTACCTGCCGCCGGAGCAGGAGTTCGGGCCCGCCACCATGTTCACCCTGTTCCAGCCCGACTGGGTGGCGTTGCTGTTGGCCGTGACGATGGGTGGGGCCTATCTCGCGGGCGTGGTGCGGCTGACGCGTCGCGGTGATGCCTGGCAGTGGACCCGTACGCTGGCCTTCGTGGCGGGCTGCATAGCCTTCGCCTGGGTGATGTCGGGGGGCGTCGCCGCCTGGGGCAAGTTCCGCTTCGACGCCCACATGGTCCAGCACATGGCGATGATGATGATCGTGCCCCCGCTGTGGGCGTTGGGAGCGCCGGTCACCCTCCTCTCGCGGGCCGTGGCGCCCCGCACCGACGGCTCCCGGGGGATCCGGGAATGGGTGCTGGCCGCTCTGCACTCCGGGTACTCCCGGGTGATCTCCACCCCGCCGGTCGCCGGAGCGGTGTTCGCCGGCTCACTGGTGATCTTCTACTTCTCGCCCTTGTTCGAGATGGCCATGTACGAGCACCTCGGCCACTTCCTGATGACGGTGCACTTCCTGGCCTCGGGCTATCTGTTCGCCTGGGTGCTGATCGGGGTCGACCCCTCCACCAAGCCCATCAACCCGGTGCTGAAGCTGATCACCCTGCTGGTGACCCTCGCCTTCCACGCCTTCTTCGGGGTGGCGATGGTCTCGGCGACCTGGCTGATCGCCGAGGACTGGTACACATCACTGGGGATGTACTCGCCCGAGCGGCTGGAGACGATCCAGGTGCGCGGAGGAACCATCATGTGGGCCATCTCCGAGGTACCCACCGTCGGCTACGCGCTGATCGTGGCCATCCAGTGGATGCGCTCGGAGGAGCGGCGCGCCCGCCAGTGGGACCGCAAGGCGGACCGCGACGGGGAAGCGGAGCTCGCAGCGTACAACGCCTACCTCGCCAGGCTGCACGGCGATGACGCTGGCGGAGAGGCCACGACCGGGGACGCGCCCGCCGGAGAGGCCACGACCGGGGACGCGCCCGCGGGGGACGCCCCTGCCGGGGAGTCCGAGGGCGATCCGCCGGCGCGCAGCTGACGGGCCGGAAGCGGCCCCGGCCGACGATCACTCGTCGACCGGGGCCGCTTCCTGCGTGCGGGAGCTCACCCGCGTTGGCTCAGTCAGCCGGGCTCACAGCCAATCGCCGCGGGCGTTCTCCTTCTCCGCACCGATCGTGGTCTGCGGGCCGTGCCCGGTGTGGACGACGGTCTCATCGGGAAGCACGAACAGACGCTCGCGGATCGAGTCCTCGATCGTCTCCCGGGAGGAGAAGGAACGACCGGTCGCCCCGGGCCCGCCCTGGAACAGGGTGTCGCCGCTCAGCAGCAGACCCAGATCCTTGACGTAGTAGCAGGTGGAGCCGGGGGAGTGGCCCGGCGTGTGGATGGCCTGGATCTCGACCCCGGCGACGGTGAACACGTCCCCGTCGGACACGTCGTCGTCCCAGGGCAGATCGCCGTGGGTCAGCTGCCACACCTCACGGTCCGCGGGGTTGAGCAGCACCGGAGCCTCGAGCTCGGTGGCCAGCTCCGGGGCGAGCCGCGCGTGGTCGTCGTGGCTGTGGGTCATCAGCAGACCCGCGCACTCACGCCCTCCGACCAGGTCGAGCACGGTCTTGAGGTCGTGCGGGGCATCGAAGACCACGCACTGCGTGTCATCGCCCAGGACCCACACATTGTTGTCGACCTCATGGGTCTCCCCATCGAGGCTGAAGGTGCCGGAGGTCACGGCATGGTCGATACGGACATTCATCAGGAGATCACCGCCACGGTGCGCAGGTTGGCACCCTCGTGCATGGAATCGAGCGCTGCGTCGACGCCGGCCAGATCAGTACGGCCGGTCACGAACCGGTCCAGCGGCAGACGACCCTGCAGGAACAGATCGGTCAGGTACGGGAAGTCCCGCTCGGGCAGGCAGTCCCCGTACCAGGAGGACTTCAGCGCGCCGCCGCGGCCGAACACATCTGCCATCGGCAGGGTGATCTCCACACCCGGGCG
>DWZH01000044.1 GCA_019118275.1 Candidatus Brachybacterium merdavium
CGGAGGCGTGGTGGCTGGACTCGGTCTGGAAGTAGCCGAAAGCGTTCATGATCGAGGTGCGCACCTGTTCGTTGCCGCCCTCGTAGACGTTCGCGCCCTCGGCGACCTCCGAGTGGTCCCCGTCGTCGCCGGCGAGGTCCGCGGCGCCGCGGCCACGCTGATGCTTCTCGGCCATCACCTCACGCATCCGCGGGTACAGGTCCTCCTGGCCGCGGGTGAACTCGAGGATCCAGGCCTGGTGGTTGATGCCGGCGCAGCGGTAGGAGATCTCCTCGTAGGGGACACCGAGGGTGCGGGCGAGCATGCGGGTGGTGCCCTGCACGCTGTGGCACAGGCCCACGGTGCGCAGACCCTTCGCGTTCAGGTAGGCGGTGGCCATCGCCATGGGGTTGGCGTAGTTGATGAAGGTGGCCTCCGGGCACACCTCGAGGGCGTCGGCTGCGATCTCGTCGTAGGCGGGCACCGAGCGCAGGAAGCGGAACACGCCGCCGGGACCCACGGTGTCGCCGACGGGCTGGTCGATCCCGTACTTGCGCGGGATCTCCACGTCGTGCCGATAGGACTCCACCCCGCCCACCTGGAAGGTGATGATCACGATGTCTGCGCCGTCCAGCGCCGCGCGGCGGTCGGTGGTCTCCTCGACCGTGGCTGCGAAGCCGTGGTGGGCCACGAGCTCACGGGTCGCCTCCGCGACCGGACCGAGCTTGTCCGGGTCGATGTCCATCAGCGTGAGGGTCGCATCGCGCAGCGCTGGGAAGGAGAGGATGTCCCCGATGAGGCGGAAGGGGAACACGAAGCCGCCGGCGCCGATGAGGGTGATCTTGGGGTTCTTCACGAACGTCGTTGTCATGGCTTCACGCTAGGGGCGCAGGTGGCCGGAGGTCTGCCGGGATCATTGGCGAAACCTCCAGGATCCTACGGTGCTCATGGTCGCTGGGCGTCTATGGTGCGGGGATGACGCAGTGGCCGATCAGCGATGCGGTCGAGGAGATGCCACCGGGGCTGTGGATCCGCCGCGGGGCCCCGCCCCCGATGTTCTCGATGCACCGTCACGACGACGTCGAGATCAATCTGGTGCTCGACGGTCAGCTGCACTACCTGTTCGGCGGGCAGCCGCTGACGATCGGCGAGGGCGAGATCGCCGTGTTCTGGGCCGCCCAGCCCCACGGCCTCGTCGACTCCCGCACCGGAGACATGTGCTGGCTGCATGTGCCCTTCAGCATGTTCCTCTCCTGGGGGCTGCCGCAGGCGCAGACCGCTCCCCTGCTCAGCGCCCAGCCGCTGATCACCCGCGCCCCGGATCTCGCCGCCCGCATCGCGCACATGGCCGAGCGCTGGGGCGAGGAGGTCGGCGGGGCCGGACCCGGTGGCCGCTCGGGTGCGGGCACAGTCGACGGGGCGGGCGTGCCCGACGGGGTGCGCGCGCCCGACGGGGCTGACAGGGTGTGCGCGGCTAACGGCCCCGACAGAGCGGGCGCAGCCGACAGGGCCGACCGGCCGGGCAGGGCCGACGACGACAGCATCGAGATCGCGCTGCTCGAGATCCAGGCGGCGGTGCGCAGGGTGCTGCGCACCGCGTCGCAGGCGAACCTCGAGCCGCCGTCGGACAGTGGGGGCTCCGTGCCCGCCGTGCGGCTGCGCCAGGTCAGCGCCATGGCGCAGTACGTCCGCGATCACCACCGCTCCCCGATCGCCGTCGCGGACATCGCCGCCGCCGTGCACCTGGCTCCCTCGCACGCGATGACTGTGTTCCGCCGTACCGCCGGAGTGACGCTCGGGGACTACGTGACCATGTGCCGGGTCGCCGAGGCGCAGCGACTGCTGCTGACCACCTCGATGAAGGTCACCGAGATCGCGGACGCCGCCGGCTTCGGCTCGCTCAGCAGCTTCTACGAGCACGTGAGCGCAGCGTGCGGGATGACGCCGCGGGAGTACCGGCGGCAGGGTGGCTGAGTGCGGACGCGAGAGGACCAGCACGGGCGACCTGCACCGGCCTCCCCCTCACAGCGACACGGCGTCGGCGGGTTCAGGTCTCCATCGAATTCCAGCATGTTGAATCCCTGGGAACGGTTGAACGCCGGCAAGGAGCCGCAGGCACCGTCATCACGGACGTGCTCCGCCAACTCACCGGTGTGGGCGTCAGAGCCTCCTGGCATCAAGGGGAGGTTCTCGAGAGAGAGGCATCCGCACCGACACCCTCCGGCTCGGCTACCGCACCGGACCGCACGAGCTCCCGGCCGTGGCCAGCCCGACCGCCGGTCCGGCCGAGCTCGCACTGCTCCCGCATGATGAACGGACAGGCCTGCTGACCCGCCACCTCAGCGCCGGACGAGGTGAGGCCCTCGCGGCGCGCGGCTGGGGAGGCTACCCGGATGCGAGCGGCCCTCGAACGCCACGGGATCACCCTGGAGCGGGGGCGCTACGGCGCGACCTGGACCACCGACGCCACCCGCCGGGCGGAGGATCTGGCACAGGGGCGCAGCTGCTGGAGGACGCACGGCCCACGGATCGCCGCCACCTCCGACACCGTGGGAGGCAAGACCGCCGTGGGAGGCGACACCCACCGTGAGAGGCGACACCCACCGTGGGAGGCGACACCGCCGTGGGAGGCGACACCGCCGGCCTCACCGACGTCGCCCAGCTGCTCGGGGCCGACCGGCTGCCGCCGACATCGTTTGACCGCGGAGGGTTCATCGTGAGGGGCCGGGGGAAAAATGCACTCAGGAGAGTCGGTGCGGCGCCCTGCGTCGCAGCGGGCCTGTGGAGTGCAGAAATCCCCCGCCGCCCGAGTTCGCCCCGCTGAGCCGCCGCGTGCTCGGCCCGGTGAAGGACGCTCGGCCCGGCAAAGCGTGCTCGACCCGGCGATGGAGCGCTCGACCCGGCAAAGCGTGCTCGACCCGGCGAAGGACGCTCGGCCAGGCAAAGCGTGCTCGACCCAGCAAAGGGTGCTCGAGCCGGCGATGCGTGCTCGGCCCGGTGAGGGGCCGCCCCGCGCTTCGCTCCTAGCGCATCCCGCCCCGCTGGGCGAGCTTGTCCTTGACCCCGCGCAGCGCGCGCTCGAGACCCGAGGCGTTGTCCTCCTCCTCGGGGATCTCCGCGTAGTCGACGACGGCCCGCATGTTCGCCACGTCGATGCTGGGCTTGCCCTCCTCCAAAAGGGCTCCGAGCCGCGCGCCGATCAGTCCTTCGAGGGTGTCGGCCGCGTCGGCTCCGCGCTCCTGGCGTACGGTCTCCAGCCGCTGTCGGAGGAGCTTCGCGGCGACCTCCGAGGCGGGGATGGGCTCGGGGTGGCCCGCGACGGTGATGTGTTCCATGGTGCGTCCCATCGTGTCGAGGACCCACGCGCGCAGTGGTCGGGCGCGCGGGTGCCGGGCGGCTGCGGCCGGCTCCTGTGCAGAATATCGGGTCCGCTCGCCGTGCCGTCGAGCCTTCCTTGGCACCGAGGGCCAGCTGCAAGCCGATGGGACGGCCGCCTCCCCCATGGGCAGATCCCTCACCTCTCCTGGCCTCGTCCCCGTGGCCGCCGATAGACTCGATCCATCCTCATCGCTTCCAGCGTCGGCAGCGTTCCTCTCCCCGTCCCCGTGCTGGAGCCTTCGTGACCTCGCACTCCTCCTCGACCTCGCGTTCCTCGTCCACCGCCCCGCTGTCCCCCGGCCGCCTCCGGCTGGTCATCCTGGCGCTGTCCCTGGGGGCCTTCGCGATCGGCACCACCGAGTTCGCCAGCATGGGGCTGCTGCCGCAGATCGCCCGGGACCTCGCCGTGTCCATCCCGCAGGCCGGCATGCTGATCACCCTCTACGCCCTGGGCGTGGTGATCGGGGCGCCACTGGTGACGATCGCCGCCGTGCGGATCCCCCGCGCCCGCCTGCTGGTGCTGCTGATCGCCCTGATCGGGCTCGGGAACCTGCTGTCGGCGATCGCGCCGGACTTCACGGTGCTGGCCGCAGCCCGTTTCCTGGCGGGGCTGCCTCACGGGGCCTACTTCGGCGTCGCCTCCCTGGTCGCCGCCCGCCTCTCGCCTGCCGGCCGTCGGGCCCGCTCCGTGTCCCTGGTGATGCTGGGCCTGACGATCGCGACCATGCTCGGGGTGCCGGCCTCCACGGCGCTGGGGCAGAGCGTCGGCTGGCGCTCGGCCTACGTGATCGTCGTGGTCATCACCGCCGCGACCACCCTGACGATCTGGCGGCTGGTGCCCGAGCCCGAGCACTCCGGGGCCACCGGCTCGATCCGCGGGGAGCTGCGGGCCCTGCGCCGCATCCAGGTGTGGTTCGCCCTCGGCATCGGCTCGATCGGCTTCGGCGGCATGTTCGCCGTCTACAGCTACATCGGCGAGATCGTCCCGGGCGTGCTGGGTCTGGACGAGACGGCCGTGCCGCTGGCCCTGTTCATCTTCGGTGTCGGCATGACGGTGGGCAACATCGTCGCCGGGCGCCTGGCCGACCGCAGCATCTACGGCACCATCTTCCTGGGACTGCTGGGCATGGCGCTGACCCTGGGCGTGTTCGCCCTGGTGGCCCACCAGGCCATCGCCGGGATGGTCATGCTGTTCATCGTCGCCGTGGCCTCCCAGCTGCTGGGCCCCTCGCTGCAGCTGTTCCTCATGGACGCCTCCCCTGACGCGCCCTCCCTCGCCGCCGCCCTGCACCACTCCGCGCTGAACATCGGCAACTCCCTGGGCGCGGCTCTGGGTGCCGCCGTGCTCGCTGCCGGTTTCGGCCTGCTGGCCCCCGCCTGGACCGGGGTCGTCCTGGCCCTCCTGGGCCTGGGCATCGCCAGCTGCTCCTACCTCACCCATCGCCGCCAGCAGGCCCGGGCCGAGGTGGCCGCGCAGGCTGCGACCGAGGTGCCGGTCGCCTGCTGATCACGGGTCGCGCACCAGGGAACGGTCTCGCACCGGGGCACGGTCCCGTACTAGCTCACGCCCCCGCACCGGGGCACGGTCCCGCACCAGCTCACGCCCCCGCACCGGGGCACGGTCCCGCACCAGGGCACGGCCCCGCGCCGGGGCACGGTCCCGCACCAGCTCACGCCCCCGCGCTCCGCCTCGAGGACGGATCTGTGGACGCCGACGAGGTCAGTGCCTTTCGCGATCCAGCGGCACCTCAGCGATCGCGCTGACCCAGCTGCGCGGACCCACCATCGCGCAGCGGGTGGCTGCGACCTCGGCCGCGAAGCGGATTCGTCCCTCGAGGTCCACCCCTGCGGCCAGGGCGAAGGCAAAGGCCCCGTGGAACACGTCCCCGGCCCCGAGGGTGTCGACAGCTCTGACCTGCGGCACGTCGATGGTGCCGTGCGCCTGCCCGCTCCACCAGTGCACCGGGCCCGGCCCCGCGGTCGTGACGGCCGCCCGGGTTCCGCGAGCGATCAGCTCCGCTGCCGTCGCGCGAGAGGTCGGCGCGCCGGGCGTGCGGAAGTCCGCCGAGGCGACCACGTCGGTCACCGCCCCCACCAGCTCCTCCATGATCGGCTTCCACCGCCCGGCGTCCAGGACCGTCGGCAGTCCGGCCTCCCGCGCGGCGGACAACACGGCCCGGGCGAGCTCGGGGTGGTGCCCGTCGAGAAGGACGACGTCGGCCCCCGCGAGCACCTCATGCATCAGCTGCGGTGGCGGTGCCGGGGCCCGGACCCCTGCCGCGTCGCCTCCCACCACTGAGCGCTCCCCCGTCGCGGCCAGGACGGTCACGGCCGAGACGGGGGCACCGGCGTCCAGATCGGGTGCGACATCGATGACCTCGACCCCGTGCTCGGTGAGCTCGGCGCTGATGGTCCGGGCGATCGGGCTGCGTCCCAGCGCTGTCAGGAGCACCGCGTGCCCGCCGAGCGCCGCGAAGGTCACCGCGGCGTTCGCGGCCGGTCCCCCGGCGGCCACGAATTGCGACAGGGCGGTGACCTTCTCATCGGGCCCGGGAGAGGCATCGACGCGGTGGATGACATCGAGCGTGGCCAGGCCTGCGAACACCCCGCGGGGTCGGTGCATCGTCACCTCAGGAGGCCCTCGGGGTCGAGACCCGCTTCGCGGCGTCATGCACCTCCTGCGAGGTGGCTCCGGGCTCGAAGTTGTGGAGCGGGCGGATGTTCCTGCACATGCCGCAAGACTTGCACGGCCCGGCCCGAGCGGCAACGCCTTCTTCGTGCACGCCCCCAAACCCGCCCCCTGCACGAGCATGTGCCGTAGCCTCCGGTCATGGCGAGGTCCCGGAAGAAGGAACAGCACATCGCGGTGTTCGGGGAGAGCGGCAGCGGTAAGACCGTGCTGCTGTCCTCCTTCTTCGGGGCCACCCAAGAGCCCTCGTACGCGAAGGGCCATCAATACCGGGTGGTCGCCGAGGACGTCGGGCAGGGCCACCGGCTGCTGCAGAACTATTACCGGATGCGCAGCTCCGCGCAGGTCCCGCAGGCCACCCGCTTCCGGGCCGTCCCGCACCGCTTCTCGCTCCGCTTGAAGGAGCCCCTCGAGGCGAAGGCCAAGAAGGCGATGCCCCTGGACGCGCTGAGCATCGTGTGGCACGACTACCCGGGCGAATGGTTCGAACAGGATGTCAGCGGCCCTGAGGAGTCCAGGCGCCGCATCGACACCTTCCGCTCCCTGCTGGTCTCCGATATCGCGCTGCTGCTGGTCGACGGGCAGAAGCTGCTCGACCACGCCGGCCAGGAGGAGCGATACCTCAACGCCCTGTTCGCGAACTTCCGCAACGGTCTGCTCGCGCTCAAGGATGATCTCCTCGAGGACGGCAAGCCGCTGGTGCAGTTCCCCCGCATCTGGATGGTGGCGCTGTCCAAGGCCGATCTGCTGCCGGAGATGACCGTCGCCGATTTCAAGGCGCTGCTGGTGGAGAAGGCCGCCGAGAACCTGGGCGACCTGCGCGAGACGATCGGTGAGCTGGTCCAGGGCGATGACGCCCTGGCCGTCGGCGAGGACTTCCTGATCCTGTCCTCGGCGAAGTTCGAGGCCGAGCGGATCGATGTCGACCAGCGCATCGGCCTCGAGCTGCTGCTGCCACTGGCCTCGGTGCTCCCCTTCGAGCGGCACGTGCGGTGGGCACAGACCACCGAGGTGCCGCGGAAGGTCGCCGAGCAGCTGCTGGGCAAGGCCGCCGCGGTCGGTGCCCCGGCCGTCGCACTGACGATGCTGGGCACGAAAGTGCTCCGGCTGCCCGGGCCCGTGGGCGTGGTCGCCACCATCCTCAGCACCGCCCTGTCCAAGGATGCGGTCACCGATGCCGCCAACCTGGCCGGGGAGAAGCTGAGGAAGGTCAACGCCCAGGCACTGGCGAAGAAGCAGACGCTGACGGCGATCCTGACCCGCTTCAAGATGGACCTCGAGCAGGGTGAACGCGACGAGGTGCTGCTGAGGAGCCGACGATGAGCCTGCTGTGGGCCGCCCGCGGACGCACTTGGGGCTTCCGCTTCCTGCGCACCGCCGGGCACGCCGATCCCCTGCCGGTCTACGAGGACGCCTTCTGCGGTCTGGATGATCAGCCGGAGGTCTGCCGGCGCACCGGGTGCCAGGTCGCCCTGCGCCTGCCGGACCCCGAGGGGCGGAAGGACCAGTCCGGCCGCCTCATCATCCATGAGTTCGTGATCGAGGGGAGTGCGGCCCAGGGAGTGGAGACACCCGAGGACGGCCGGAAACGGATCTGGCCGCTGGTCGCCGCGGAGTACGCGGAGGTCTACGACTCCCCCACCGCGCCGCCGGCCGGCACGTAGCGCTCTGGGCCGCCGGTTCCCGGCGCACCGTCGGAGCCGCTGAGTCCCAGGCCTCAACCGCAGAGCAGATCCCTCACCGCAGCCTCAAAGGAGAACAGCAATGGCACTGACCGCCACGTCCACCATCGGCAGCTGGCTCGACGACCCCCGCGGCGCCCCCATCATGGAGGAACTGCTGACCGGGGTGGAGCTGCCGGACGGTGCCCTCGAGCAGGTGAAGGCCCTGCCCCTGCAGCAGCTGGTCGCCCTCAGCCAGGGCAAGCTCCCCCAGTCCGCCGTCGACGACATGGTCCGCGCCGTCAACGACGGCACGATCCCCGAGGAATCCCCCGCGGCGCCCGCCGACGCACGATTCGCGGGCCGGACCGTGGTCGTCACCGGCTCCGCAGCGGGCATCGGCGCCGCCGTCGCCACCCGCGTGGCCCGCGAAGGCGGTCGCGTGATCGCCGTCGACCTCGCCGAGGAGCGTCTTGAGGCGTTCGCCTCCGCCCAGCCCGACGCCGACATCACCCCCGTGTCCGCCGATATCGTGGAGCAGGACGGGATCGACCGCATCGTCGCCGCCGCGGGCGACAGGATCGACGGCCTGGCGAACGTCGCCGGGATCAACGACGACTTCTCCCCGCTCCACGAGACCAGCGACGCCATGTGGGACCGCGTCATCGGGGTGAACCTCACCGGTGCCTTCAAGCTCTCCCGCGCCCTCATCCCGGTGATGCTCGAGACCGGGAACGCCTCGATCGTCAACGTGGCCAGCGAAGCCGGGCTGCGCGGTAACGCCTCCGGGAACGCCTACACCGTCTCCAAGCATGGGGTGGTGGGTCTGACCCGGTCCGCGGCCTTCATGTACGGACCGCAGGGCATCCGGGTCAATGCCGTCGCTCCCGGCGGCGTGGCCACCGGCATCGCCTTCCCGCCGAACGTCTCCGAGGCAGGTGCGGCGCGGCTGAAGCCCTTCCAGGCACAGATCCCCACGATCGCCACCGCTGAGCAGATCGCCGCCTCGATCACGTTCCTGCTCTCCGACGACGGCGTCAACATCAACGGCGTCATCTTGCCGAGCGACGGCGGCTGGTCGATCCAGTAGACGGTGTGTGGCCCGGCCGCGGCCGGCAGTGCACTGCTCACCGCCGGCGGAGCTTCGAACTGCGCGGCCACCACCGTCACCCACGCCTCGGCGACGTCCCTGCCTTCCAGGAGTCGTTGCGCAGGGGCCGTGTCGATGCGCTGGGACCGATGCAGCAGCAGCGCCAGGGCAAGGGGCCGTACGACCTGCTGGACGGGCCACCGACCTCAACAACTCGACAAGGTGGGCTGAGCGCGTCTCACGAATGTTCCGAAGGACCGGCCCCAACTCGCCTGAGCGGTCGAGGCCCAGGCGCCCCTCTGCGCATAACGGTCACAGGCTGAGCAGCTTCTCCAGATCCGAACTATCGACCAGCGGGTCCTCCAGATCCACCGTGATGCGCGAGTGGGCCATCAGCCGGGCGGTCCCGGTGATCGTGGAGTGCCAGGCAGGGAAGTCGCCGACCATGGTCTCCCCGAGCACGGTGCCCACGAAGCGGTTGCCGCGCGGGGAGATCGTCTCCAGCGTGTCACCGGGTGCCAGGTCATCCTGCCCGGCCAGGAGCGCCAGCCGCGCGGAGGTGCCGGTGCCGGTCGGGCTGCGGCAGATCACGCCGGGGTGGACATAGGTCGCCGAGCGGGACTCGACCTTCCCGTTCTCCAGTGTGCGCACCCTGCCCATGAAATGGACGAAGGGCAGCGGCCCCACGTCCCCGAGCCAGGGATGCTCCTGGCGCAGACCGGGCCGGGCGGCGCGCACGAAGGCGTCCCCGAAGGCGGTCAGCGCGATCTGCTCATCGGGCGTGAGTTCGAAGTCGTGGTCGGCGGCACGGATCATCGCGTAGTAGCCGCCGGACCACACCAGGTCGAACTCCACCCGGCCGATCTCGGGCACATCGACTCCCAGGCCGCGCTCGGCGACGTAGGCGGGCTCCCCCTGGGTGGTGATCGACTCGACGCGGCCATCGATGTTGCGGGCGCTGATCCGGGCCAGCCCGGCCGGGGATTCGAGGATCACGTCCTGCAGTCCCTCGGTCATCTCGATCATCCCGCTCTGCAGCAGGGCGGTGGCCACGCAGATGGTGTTGGACCCCGAGTACATCGGGTAGCCCATGGCCTCCATGATGATGTAGCCGGCCTGCGCCTGGGGGTGCCCCGGTTCGACGATCAGGTCCACCGACATCGCCGGGTCCCCGTAGGGTTCGGACAGCAGCAGCCTGCGCAGCCCATCGCCCTCGTGCTGGAGGAAGCGGGCCTTCTCCAGGGCGGTGGCGCCGGGGATCGGTTCGATGCCGGCGGTGACCACTCGGGAGACGTCCCCGCCGGCCTGGGTATCGATCAGTTCGAGGCTTCGTTCATGGCGCATGAGGTGCTCCCACGTCGTTCCAGTGCCGGTCGGGGACCACGACCAGCTTCCCGATATAGGTCTTGTCCAGGAAGGTGCGCTGGGCGTCCGGGAAGTCCGAGAGGCGGAAGGTGCGGTCCAGAAGAGGCCGGACCCTCCCCTCCTGGATGTAGCCGGCCAGGCGGCGGAACGCGGTGCGGGTGCCTTGCGAGGAACCGTGCAGCTCGAGGTGCTTGAGGTACATGGTGCGCAGGTCCAGCTCGACCACCGGGCCGGCGATGGCGCCGGCGGTGGTGTACCGGCCCTCGGGACGCAGGATCCGCAGCAGGTCGTTGAACATCGGGCCCGCGACCAGATCGGCGACCACGTCCACCGGGCCATCGACCACCTGCGTGGTCTCCGCGACCAGGTCGCCTGAGTCGCGGAGGATGACGTCCTCGGCTCCGATGTCGCGCAGCGCGTCCTCCTTGCCGGCGCTGGTGACGGCGTAGGGGATCGCGCCGCGCACCCGGGCGAGCTGGATGATGGCCGAGCCCACGCCACCGGAGGCGCCGGTGACCAGGATCCGTTCGCCGCCGGTCAGGCGGGCACGGTCGAGCATCTGCTCGGCGGTCAGATAGGCGCAGCAGAAGGTGGCCAGGCCCGCGTCGGAGATGTCGGCGGTGATTTCGTAGGCGTTCTCGGCGGGGACGGCGACGTACTCGGCGTAACCGCCGTCGCGGCCGTGGCCGATGTAGTCGATATCGGCCAGGGACTCATCGCCCTCCGGCCGGTTGTAGAGGCTGAAGTCGACCATCACCCGCTGCCCGATCCGGGCCTGGTCGACACCTTCGCCGACCGCGGCGACGGTTCCGACGATGTCGGCTCCCTGGATCCGCGGGAAGGTCAGGGTGGAGCGTCCTCGCCGCCAGGTGGAGACTTCTCCGGGGTCGGTGTCGCTGCCGTAGGCGCCTTCGCGCACCCACACGTCGGTGTTGTTCATCCCGCAGGCGTGGACGTCGATCAGCACCTCCCCCGCTGCCGGGTGCGGTGTGGGCACGTCCTCGGAGTAGTGCAGCTGGTCCAGGCCGCCGTGGCCCATCAGCTGCACGGCGCTCATGGTGGGTGGAATCGACATCGAGGCCTCTCCTCTCCGCGAAACACGCGAACCCGCGACGCTGCGGATGAGGACAGGCTGGCATGCCGGAGCGTGATGCGTCTATGGGGGCCCTCCACCAGCCGGTCGTCGCCCGGTGGACAGCGGATGGGAGCACGAGTGCGACACGCTCGCGTGGGCGCTGCGCCGGATGCTCACGAAAGGCTCCGGAGGGCCTGCCCTGATCGCGGAGGGCCCCGGGGGCTTGGCGCATCCCCGTACCTGCGGGGATGGCGCGTCGGGTCCGTCCGCCCTCGAAGGTGAGGCGCAGGCTCCTGTTCTCATCACCCCGGCAGAGGCTTGCTGAACCTCCGGGCTCCCACCGGCCCGCGGTACTCAGGCGAGGCTGAGGAAGAGCTTCTCCAGCTCCTTCTTGTCCAGGCCCTGGTCGGGGCTGGTCAGGCACTTCTCCATGCTGGTGGCGATGATCGCGAACCCGGCCCGGTCCAGTGCCTTGGAGACCGCAGAGAGCTGGGTGACGACGGCCTTGCAGTCCTGTCCGTCTTCGATCATGCGGGTGACGGCGGCCAGCTGACCCTGGGCGCGCTTGAGACGGTTGACCACGGGGGTCATATCGGCGGGATCGAGTTCCATGGCGTTCTCCTGGCGAGCGGTCGGCGACACCTAGAGGCTATACCCCAGGGGGTGTTCCTGCGCCGGAGTGCATGCCCCTGACGCGGCGCCACGCGCACGGTCCGCCAGTGCCGCACGCTCAGGAGGTCCGGGGCCCGCCAGGCCACCCGACGTCGAGCGGACCTGCGCGTTCATGCGTGACCTCGCAGCATGAGGTTCCAGTACATGAAGGGCAGCCCGTATCGCTTCAGGTACCACATGTCCCTGCGCTCGCGAGTGGTGTCGATGCCCGGGAAGCTGGGGGTGGGGCGCATGCTGTAGTCGAACTCCGCCAGCAGCATCTTGTCCCGGGCCGTGGTCAGGGGGCACGAGGAGTAGCCGTCGTAACGGGCCTCGGGCTCTCGCTCGTCCATCACTGCGAGCAGGTTCTCCACCAGGACCGGTGCCTGCTTCCGGATCGCAGCACCGGTCTTCGAGTTCGGGGTCGATCCCGCGTCCCCGAGGGCGAACACGGTCCCGTACCGCGTGTGCTGCAGTGTGTACTTGTCGATCTCGACGTACCCGTCGGGGTTGTCGGGGTCCGCCAGCGGCGTGGCCTTCAGCCAGTCGGGTGCGGACTGGGGCGGCACGGTGTGCAGGAAGTCGAAGTCGATCGACGAGGTGGTCCCGGCGGAGTCGTCGGTGACCACGAGGCGGCGTGCATCGCCGTCGATCTCGGTGACCTGCGAACCGTGGAGGACGTCGATGCCGTAGCGCGCGGCGACCCGTTCGAGCTCCTGCGAGAACTCCGGCACCCCGAACATGGCGGGGGTGGGGAGCACCAGCACGATGCGGATGTCGCCGAGCACGCGCTGCCGGCGCCAGTGGTCGGCCGCGAGGTAGGCGATCTTCTGCGGGGCGCCGGCGCATTTGATCGGCCCCGCGGGCATCGAGAACACGGCCGTACCCGAGCGCAGGGCGCGGATGCGCTCCCAGGTCTTGGGGGCGAGCTCATAGCTGTAGTTGCTGGAGACGGCCGGTGTCGTGAGCGCCTCGGCCATCCCGGGCACCCGGTGCCAGTCGAGCTGGATGCCGGGGCTGACGATCAGGTGGTCGTAGGCGATCCGGACGCCACCCGCCGTGGTGACGAGGTGGTTCTCGGGATCGATGTCAACAGCGCGGTCCTTGATCCATGCCACGCCTTGGGGGACCACGGCGGCCTCGGGGCGGACGGATTCCTCCGCGGGGGCCCGCCCTCCTCCGACAAGGGTCCACAGGGGCTGGTAGTAGTGCTTCGCGCTAGGCTCGAGGAGCCCGACGTCCTCGATGCCTGCTCGCCGCAGGCGGGCGGCGACGGAGATCCCGGCGCTCCCGCCGCCGATGATGAGGATGCGGTGATGGATGGTCGTGGACATGGGCACCTTCCTGGTGGTGGCCGTCGCACCCGTGGCTCACCGGCCGTGGGAGCGACGGTGGCCCCTAGAGGCGTCAGGACGGGCGGGTTGCCCACCCTCCATAATGTACGTACCTTAGAGGGGTGTAGCGAAGGAGGCAAGGGCATGGTCGCCGTCGAGCCCAGCCGCACAGCAGGAGTGGCGCTGTGGCGTCAGGTGCAGCACGACCTGCGTCGACGCATCGACGCGGAAGAGTTCGTCGACGCCTTCCCCGGAGAGAAGGTCCTGGCCCAGGAGTACGGCGTGAGCCGGCAGACCATGCGTCAGGCCTTGCGGCCGTTGCGCGAGTCCGGGGTCGTCACCGCTCAGCGGGGGCGGTCGCCGCGGGTGCGGACGGACGTCATCGAACAACCCATCGGGGCGCTGTACAGCCTGTTCGCCTCGGTCGAGAGCGCCGGGATGCGGCAGTACAGCCACACCCTCGCGCTCGACGAGCGCCGCGACCCGGACGCTGCGCAGCACCTGGGCCTGGAGCCGACCGCCCGGCTGGTCCACCTGGCGCGGCTGCGGTTCGCCGACGAGGCGCCGCTGGCCCTGGACCGCGTGTGGCTGCCGGCCCGGATCGCCGCCCCGCTCCTCGAGGCGGACTTCTCCTACACCGCGCTCTACCGTGAGATGGCCGAACGGATCGGACTGTTCCCCCGGCGCGGCACAGAGGTGATCCAAGCGGTGACGCTCACGGAGGACGAGTCCGCACAGCTCCGGACTCCCCCGAGGGCAGCGGCGTTCCACATCGAGCGCACGGGCTGGGTGGAGGAGACCGCGATCGAATTCCGCACCACGCTCGTGCGCGGCGACCGGTTCCGGGTGAGCTCGCAGTTCTCCCCCGCCACCGGTTTCCAGTGGGGCTTCGACGCCACCGGCACCTCAGACCACCCGCCCGTTTCCGCCGGGGAGGGAGCACCGAGATGACCGGCGTCGATGAGAGCACCGACCAGACCGGTCCGCTCCGCGGACCTCGCGCACCCCCGGTCCCTGGCC
This sequence comes from Candidatus Brachybacterium merdavium, assembly GCA_019118275.1. GTDB lineage: Bacteria > Actinomycetota > Actinomycetes > Actinomycetales > Dermabacteraceae > Brachybacterium > Brachybacterium merdavium. The sequence goes on from DWZH01000044.1 coordinate 14,243, forward strand.
CAGCCTCGACCCCTTGCGCATCCTCGATCCCTTGCACGCCCCTCCCCCACTGCATACCCTCGGGGGTATCCGGTCCGGTCGTTCTCCCCCCTTTCCGGCCAGCACGCCGCTTCCCGCCCGCCCCCAGTGCCCCGCACCGTCTCGACCAGGAGGAATCATGCTTCTCGAACGTATCTACGATCCGGACCTCTCCCAGACCAGCTACCTGATCGGCTGCCAAGTCGAGAACGTGGCCCTGGTGGTCGATCCTCGCCGTGACATCCAGGTGTATCTGGATCTGGCCGCGCAGCACGGGATGACCATCGCCGCCGTGGCCGAGACCCACATCCACGCGGACTTCCTCTCCGGAGCCCGGGAGCTGTCGACGGCGACCGGCGCACCCACCTATGTCTCGGGCGAGGGCGGCGAGGACTGGCAGTACGGCTTCGAGGCCGAGCGTCTGGTCGACGGGGACACGATCACCCTGGGCAACATCACGGCCACCGCCCGCCACACCCCGGGCCACACCCCGGAGCATCTGTCCTATCTGATCACCGACGGCGCCTTCGCCCAGGAACCGGGGTACATCCTCAGCGGTGACTTCGTCTTCTCCGGCGACCTGGGCCGTCCGGATCTCCTCGATGAAGCCGCCGGGATGCAGGACACCCGCTTCGAGGGCGCGAAGCAGCTGTTCACCTCACTCAAGAACGCGTTCCTGACGCTGCCCGACCACGTGCAGGTCTTCCCGGGTCACGGGGCGGGTTCGGCGTGCGGGAAGGCCATCGGTGCGCTGCCGTCGACCACCGTGGGCTACGAGCGCAAGTTCGCCTGGTGGGCGAAGCACCTGGCCGCCGATGACGAGCAGGGCTTCATCGACCAGCTGCTGGACGGCCAGCCGGACGCCCATGCCTACTTCGCCCGGATGAAGCGGCAGAACAAGGACGGCCCCGCTCTGCTCGGCGAGCGCCGGGCGCCGCGGCTGCTGACCGCCGACGAGCTGAGCCGGGGGCTCGAGGACCAGACTCTTGCCCTGGTCGACACCCGCCCCGTGGACCAGGTCCACGCCGGGACCGTGCCGGGGGCGCTGAGCATCCCCTCGCTCGGCCAGGCCGCAACGCATATCGCCTGGGCCTTCGACCCCGAGAGCGATGAGGCGGATCTCGTGGTCCTCGCGGACGATGCGCAGACCGCCGCCGTGTACGGCGACCACTTCGTGCGCGTCGGCGTCGACACCCTGATCGGCTACGTGAGCTCCCTCGAGGGACTGCCGACCTCGGTGCCGCAGCTGGTCTCCCCCGCCGGCCTGGCGCGGCTGCGCGCCGAAGAGCCGGATGCGCTGCTGCTGGATGTGCGCAACCGCAGCGAGCACGCGGCCGGCACCGTCCCCGGCGCCGAGCAGCTCTCCGCCGGCAAGGTGCTCTTCCACCAGGACGAGTTGCCCACCGGCCAGGGGAGACGGGTGATCTCCTTCTGCCAGACCGGCATGCGCAACTCGGTGGCCGCCGCCGCACTGCGCCGCGCCGGCCACGACGTCGTCGAACTCGACGGCAGCTACAGCGCCTGGGCGCGCTGGGACGCCGCCCAGAACGAGCCCGCAGCCGAGGAGATGCGATGATCACTGCCGACCAGCCCTCCACACGTCCTCGGATCACTCCGAGGAGCTGGCCGGGCGGATGGGCGACCACCTCGTGCTCATCGACCAGTCCGGCAGCCGCCACCTGCGGCTGGGCCTGGTCGTCGGTGCGGCCGGCGCGGCCGGCGCCGCCGGCGCGGGCCTGAGGTTCTTGGCGCTGAGCAGCCGCTGCGCGTTCCCGGACCAGCATCCGGCCCCCGCCCCCTCCCGGAAGGACGTTCCCTATGTGCAGAGCCGTCACCTGTCGCACCTGCGGCAAAACAACCTGGGCCGGCTGCGGCCAGCACGTGGACCAGGTCATGCGCGACGTGCCGCGCGCCCAGCGCTGCGAAGGACACCCGGACGAATCCACCCGCCCCGGGTTCTTCGCACGCCTGCTCGGGCGCTGAGCCGCACGGCGGTGTCGACGAGGTTGCCGCCACCGTCGACGTAGACGCTCATGATCTCGTGGGAGCTCGCCTCGTCGGCCTCTTTGCTCTTTGCCGAAGGTCATCTGCCCGGTGTCAGCGTCGAGACGACGGGGCCGATGCGGCCCAGCAGGCGGTGGCCCGTATCCGGTGTCATGCGAGGAGTCTTCCCATTTACCGGCCGGGGGCCGTTCACGGCCGGCCGTGAACGGCCCGGTCACGGCGGGCTCATCACCCGGACCGAGTGGTTCGAGGGACCCGGCGCCTTCGGGCAGGCGCACATCGGTGGCGGCCGCTCTTCGTGCCCAGCGCAGATTCCTCGATAAGATGCTCCCCGGGGGACAGTCACAGCAGCACCGGCAGCATATGCCAGGGTCATCGGCTGGCCTACCACCGGATATCACCGAGCACAGAGGGGACAGGAACCGCGCCATGTCGCATCCGACCGATGGGGACCGCTTCAGTACACAGCAGCCGGAGGAGGGCGCCTGGAACGAGCAGCCGCACTCCCAGCCGGAGGCATCGCAGCACCAGAGCTCGCCGCACGAGGCGCCGCAGGCGTCCGGGCCGGGCCAGCAGGACTCCTCGAGCATTCCGGGCCAGTCCTTCCCGGCCGGGCCTGCGGCGCAGAAGAGCGACGAGGCCAACTTCTTCAAGGCGATGGTCGACTTCAAGTTCGACCACTTCATCACGGTGAAGTTCTCGACCTTCCTCTACATCGTCGCCTTCGTGGTCGCCCTGCTGCTCTGGCTCGGCGAGATCCTCTTCGCGATCCTGTTCGGCGTGATGCTCGGCTCCGCCGCCGAGGGCTTCTATGGCGAGCCGAGCTTCAACCCGGTCCTGCTGGTGCTGGCGATCCTGTTCGGGTGGATCCCCTCGGTGATCTCCCTGATCGCGATGCGCCTGGGCCTGGAGTTCAGCGTCGCGACCGTGCGCACCGCGCAGAACACCAAGCGCATCGCCGAGGTCGCAGAGCACGGCCGCTGACCCGCAGCTGCGGCATCTGATCCGCCCCTGCAGCTCCGGCTGCACGGGGCGGATCTGCTTACGGACTCCTTCGAACTGGTCAGCATCCTTGTCAGGGGTGCTCACACGGTGACCAGTACTGCGGCGGGGCACCGCCCGCCGGTGCTCTCCTGAGGCGCCCTGCCATGGCAGGTACCGCCAGTGCCTGGTCACCGCCGACGCCCGAGCGTACGTTGCACCTACATGGGTCCAGGGCGATCACCGGAGGTCCCCTCCCGCGCAGGGCGCGCCCCGCCCTGCGCAGAAGTCCCTCCCCGTGCCACCATCACGCCCTCACCCTGCCACCACCACGAAGGAGAAAGATGTCGCGTCCGAAGATCATCTGCCACATGCATACGCTGCTCAACGGGAAGATCGATGGGATCGCCAATCCCACGACGGTGGGGATGCGCTCCCAGAAGCTGTATTTCGATCTGATCCTCGGCGAGGACCGGTTCTACACCGGGCACCGCGGCTGGCTGAGCGGGAGCGGGACGAGTCGGGCCATCTTGGGTGACGCCGCGGAGCGAGAGCTCGCCGAACCGGCCGAGCCCGTTCCGGCCGGTGATTTCATCGCCGAACCCGATGCGCCGATGTACTACTTCGCGGTCGACCGCTCCGGGCAGCTGGCCTGGGATCGGCGCTCCTTCACCTACTTCGACGCCGAGCCCCACATCGTCGAGCTGATCCCGGCCTCGGTCAGCGATGCCTTCAAGGCGCATCTGCGGTCCGTCGGCGTGTCCTACATCCTCGCGGGCGAGGAGCATCTGGACATGGCGGAAGCAGTGCGCAAGATCGGGGAGATCTTCGACGTCGACGAGCTGATCCTCGGTGGCGGTGGGACCCTGAATTGGTCGATGGTCCGGGACGGCCTGTGCGATGAGATCAGCCTCGTCCTCATGCCCACCGCGGACGGGGAGAACCACACGAACTCCCTGTTCGAGGCCAATGAGAAGTATTCCGCGCCGGTGCCGATCGAATTCGCCCTCAAGAACGTCGAACCCCTCGAGGACGGCAGCGTGTGGCTGCGATACGACGTGCAGGGGCCCATCGACACGGCCTGAGCCCACTGATCCGCCCGGTCACGCCCCTTCCGATCTCGGTTCGGTTCGGCTGGAGGGGCCGGACAGCGCGAGCGGATGCGCGCAACCGCGTCACTCCGACCGCGCGGTCCGAGGGGGCCGGCGGCGACACCGCGTTGCCGTGGGCCCCCTGCCACCGCCTGCTCCGTGCGTCCCGGCTGTCAAGGCACCCGATGACCGCCGCGATCGGGCTTGCCGCTCAGCGTGTCGCATCCCGACAATGAACCATGACGGTCACAGTGAGATCCCTGGAAATCGCGGTCCCCAGCACCGAGCTGTCGCAGGAGGAGCTACGTGACGTCTTCCTCGCGCAGGACGATCTGAGCCGACTGGGCTCGCGCCTGGTGTCCACCTCCTTCGACTCCTCGGGAATCGAACGGCGCTACAGCGCCCTCGACGAATGGGACCCGGCCCCGACCGACGAGGAGCCGCTGTTCTTCGACCGCGAGACCGGCCAGTTCCTCAACCCCACCACCGGGACCCGCAACCAGGTCTACGCCCGTGAGGCGACCGAGCTGTACATCCGCTCGGCCACCGAGGCCCTGGCCGCCGCCGAAGGGCTCGGAGCGGCCGACGTCACCCACGTCATCACCGTCTCGTGCACCGGGTTCTTCGCCCCCGGACCCGACTACCGCATCGTGCGCGCCCTGGACCTGGACCCCTCGGTGGAGCGCTACCACCTGGGGTTCATGGGCTGCTACGCCGCCTTCCCCGCCCTGCGCCAGGCCCAGACCATCTGCCAGGCCGATCCCGAGGCCGTGGTGCTGGTGGTCAGCGTCGAGCTGTGCACCCTGCACGTGCGCACCTCCAACGACCCCGACACCATCGTCGGCTCCTCCCTGTTCGCCGACGGCGCCGCCGCCGCGGTCGTCACCGGCCGCGATCTGCCCGCCAGCACTCCCCTGCTGCAGCTGGACCATTTCGAGACCGTGCTGACCCCGGTCGGCGAGGACGCGATGGCCTGGAGCATCGGCGACAACGGCTTCGAGATGGTGCTGGGCACCTACGTCCCCCACATCATCGATGAGCACATCGTGGGTGCCCTGGCGCCGCTGCTTGACCGTGACCCCTCGCTCGCCGAGACCGCGTACCACGAGATCGAGCACTGGGCGATCCATCCCGGTGGCCGCAGCATCCTGGACAAGGTCGAGGCCAAGCTCGAGCTGGATGAGCAGCAGCTGGTGCCCGCCCGCCAGACCCTGCGCGACTACGGGAACATGTCCAGCGTGACCGTGATGTTCGTGCTGCGTGACATCCTGGACCGGGCCCGGCCCGGCGCCCGGGAGCGGGTGTGCGGGATGGCCTTCGGTCCGGGGCTGACCGTGGAGACGGGCCTGATGACCACGATCGGCGCGCCCACCGCGCGGTCCGAGCTGGCGGCGGCGAGCGCCCCGGAGACCTCCGCGGGCTCGACATCGGCCCCGGAGCCCGCCGGCTCGATGCCCGCCGGCTCGGTGCCAGCAGGCTCGGCCTCAGCCGATCCGGCCCCGGTCAGCTCGATGCCAGCCGGCTCGACCTCGGCTGGCTCCGCGTCGGCCGGCCCTACGTCGGCCGGCTCCGCGTCGGCCCCGTGATCCTGCCTCGTCTGGAGCATCGCGACCGGCACGCGGCCGAGCGCATGGACGACCCGGACTGCGACCGGCAGATGCTGGAGCGCACCTACGCCCAGTTCCATATCGTGAACACCGTGGTCACCGGTTGGCGCGCCACCTATCGCCGCCATGTGCGGCCGTTGCTGCGTCGCGGAGCGACCACCACTGCCCTGGACATCGGCTCCGGGGGCGGGGATCTGACCTGGGCCCTGACCCGCTGGGCCCGGCGTGATGGCTACCGGCTGCAGATCACCGGCATCGACCCCGATCCCCGCGCCCACGCCTGGGCGATGCGCCGGCCCGCGGAGCCGGGGCTGTCCTTCCGTCGGGCGCTCAGCAGTGAGCTGGTCGCCGAGGACTGCTCGGTGGACCTGGTGGTCTCCAATCATCTTCTCCACCACCTCGACGAGCCGCAGTTCGCGGCGCTGCTGTCGGACTCTCAGCGCCTGGCCCGGCTCCGCGTCATCCACAGTGACATCGCTCGCAGCCGCACCGGCTATGCCCTGTTCTCCGTCGGCACCTGGCCCTTCTTCCCCGGCTCGTTCATCCGCGAGGACGGGCTGACCTCGATCCGCCGCAGCTATACGGCGCCCGAGCTGTGGGCGGCCGCGCCGCCCCCGTGGCGTGTCGAGCAGCTGGGGCCATGGCGGAACCTGCTGATCCACGAGCCCGCCGGACGATGACGGGCCGGGAACCACAGCACGGCGACCTCCCATCGCAGAGCGCTCCCCCGCCCTCGGGCCACGAGGGCCTGCCCGAGCACAGCTGCGAGGTGCTGATCGTGGGCGGCGGTCCGTGCGGGCTGCTGCTGGCCGCCCTGCTCGCACAGCGAGGCGTGGACGTGGTGGTCCTCGAGCGGCGCCTGGAACCGTCGGCCCACTCGCGCGCGATCGGCCTGCACCCGCCGGCGGTGAACGCCCTGGGAGCCGTCGGCTTGGCCGGGCGGGCCGTCGCCGAGGGTGCCCCGATCGCCGGCGGCCAGGCGCGCAGCCGGGGGCGGCTCCTGGGCTCGCTGACCTTTGAGCGGGCCTGGCCGCAGCGTCCCTATGTGCTGGCCCTGCCTCAGAGCCGCACCGAGACCCTGCTGGCCGAGCGGCTCGCCGCGCTCGCACCCGCCGCCCTGCATCGGGGGGTCGAGGTCGTCGGGCTCGATGCGGATGGCGGCGACATCTCGGTGACCGCCCGGCCCGCCGCAGGCAGCTGCCCCGACGGTGACGCCGGCCCCCTCCGGTGGCGGGCTCGTCTGGTGATCGGGGCCGACGGTCCCCGAAGCCGGGTCCGTGACCTCGCCGGCATCCGGACCGCTCTCACCACCTACCCCGACACGTACCTGATGGGGGACGTCGCCGACTCCGGCACCCGCAGGGGGGCGAGGATCCACCTCGAGCCCGGCGGGGTCATCGAGGCGTTCCCCCTGCCCGGAGCCATGCGCCGCTGGGTGGCGCACACCGGAACGGCACGCCTCGGGACGGGGCGCTTCGGGAAGAGTCGGTCGGCCCGCACCCCCGAGGAGCTCGCCGCGATCGTGCGTCGGCGCACCGGGGAGCGGATCGATCCGGCCACGAACACGATGATCAGCGCCTTCGGGGTGCGCCGGCGCACCGCGGAGCGCATGGTCGACGGGCGGGTGGTGCTGATCGGCGATGCCGCCCACGAGGTCAGCCCCATCGGCGGCCAGGGCATGACCCTGGGATGGCTGGATGCGCTCGCCCTGGCTCCGCTCCTCGAGGACGCGGTGCAGCAGGACCTGCGCTGCCCTCTGCACCTGCTCCCCCGGTTCCGCCGCTTCGAGAGGGAGCAGCTGTGCCTCGCCCGCGGTGCCGGCCGCCTCGCCCACGTGAACATGGCCCTGGGCCGTCCCCTGCCCGTCCCGCTGGTCGTGCTGCGCGACGCCGCGCTGCGGGCCGTGCTGGCCACGCCCATGCGCCACGGCCTGGCTCGTGCGTACTCGATGGCCTGGGCGTAGGTCCCGCCCCTGCCCCGGTCGGACGTCCGGTGTCCCTCCGCTGTGCGCCCGCGCGCTGCCCACCCCGTCGGGGACGGTCCAGAGACGGCCGGGCGCTCCCCCTCGAGGGCTCGGCCCCTCGTCCGGCGGGGGCGGGAGGGCGTCCTCGCGGCCGCCCCGGGGGCCGTGGGCACGAGACCGCGGGCAGCTGCCGGCATCCCGTTCACCCTGATTCATACATCGCCATAACCGACGACGCCCATACCCCCGTTCCGTACCGTTCCGCAATACCTGACCGCTCCTCCCCGTGAACGGAGAGCTGACCATGCCCCACAACGTCCTGACCGACCGCCTCGACGCGGGCCCCGTGATCTGCGCCGAGGGCTTCCTGTTCGAGCTCGAGCGCCGCGGCTACCTCACGGCCGGCGAGTTCGTCCCCGAGGTCGCTCTCGAGCATCCTGAGGCGCTGCGCTCCCTGCATGTGGACTTCCAGCGGGCCGGATCCGACATCGTCGAGGCCTTCACTTACAACGGGCACCGCGAGAAGATGCGGGTGATCGGCAAGGAGGAGCTGCTCGAACCGCTGAACCGCTCGGCGCTGCGGATCGCCCGTGAGGTCGCCGACGCGGTCCCGGGCAACCTGATGGCCGGCAACATCTCCAACTCCAATGTCTGGGATCCCGCCGATCCGGCGAGCCGG
>DWZH01000045.1 GCA_019118275.1 Candidatus Brachybacterium merdavium
GGCCGGCAGCTCGGCGGGACGGACCGGCTGCCCGGTGCGCCCCGACTCGTAGACGGCCTCGATGAAGGCCACCGCCGCGCGCGCATCGGCCGAGGTCACCAGGGGAGCGCGACCCCGCTCGACGGCGTCGACGAAGTCGAGGTGCTGGGCGAGCATGATGTCCACCGGCTCGAACTCCGGCAGCTCCAGCCCGTCGCGCGAATGGAAGTGGATCACGCGCTCGGACTCGGTGACGATCGAGCCGGCGTCGCCCATCAGGCTCACGCGGATCGGCAGCTTGCCGTAGGCGGCGGTGGTGGCCTGGAAGGTCAGCTGAGCACCGTTGCGCAGGCGCGCGGTGGCGGTGACGGTGTCCTCCACCTCGATGCGCTCATGGGCCAGCAGACCGGTGAAGGCGAACAGCTCCTCGACGTCGCCGAGCAGCCACAGGGCCAGGTCCACCAGGTGCACACCCTGGTTCATCAGGGCGCCGCCGCCATCGAGCTTCCAGGTGCCGCGCCAGGCCCCGGAGTCGTAGTACTCCTGGGAGCGCCACAGCGGCACCTCGATGGTCGCGGAGGTCAGGCGGCCGAGCTTCCCCTCGGAGACGAGCGACTTGAGGAACTGGTTCTCGGCGGCGAAGCGACGCTGGCTGGCGATCGACAGGATCTTGCCCGAGCGCTGCTCCGCGTCGCGGATCCGGTCGGAGGCCTCGACCGTGACCTCGATCGGCTTCTCCAGGAACACGTGCTTGCCGGCGTCGAGCGCCTCGACCGTCACATCGGCGTGCAGCCCGGAGGGCACCGCGATGATCACCACGTCGATGTCCTCGCGCGCCAGCAGCTCCTCGACGCTGGCGGCGGCCTCTACGCCGTTCTCCTCGGCCACGGCTCGAGCGGCGTCGGGATTCGCGTCGGCCAGCGCGACCAGGGTCGCCGGGGACGCGTCGGACAGCAGACGCGCCACGTGCTGACGACCGATGATGCCGACGCCGATCACGCCGAAGCGCAGGCTGCCCGCAGTGCTGGAGTCATTCATCAGGAGATCCTTTCGAGAGCGGAGGAGATGGCCGACAGCACCGCGACCGGCGCCAGCAGCTGAGCGGGGGAGCGGGAGACCGAGCCGGCCTCGATGGCCGCCAGGAACTCGGCCAGGGCCGGGGCGTTGTAATCCCCGCCGAGCGTGAGGTCGTGCGAGACCACCGCACCCGGATGGACGCCGATGGCGTGGAAGGGTACTCGCGATCCGTCGCCGGGCACGACGAAGGTGAAGGTCACCTCCGTGTCGGCGAGGCGCACCGTGGCCACCACGGTGTCGCCGCGGCGCACGGCCCGCACCTCGAGCGAGGCGGGATCGACCTCGGGGTTGCCGAGGATCTCCAGCGCCGCCTCGACATGGTGGATGCCGTAGAAGAACAGTCCCGAGTACTCGCTGTCGGGGTCGGCCGGGCCGATCACGTGCAGATGCCGCAGTGGGCCGCTCTCCTCCGTCGGCACCAGGTGCCCGATCTCGGGCACGAAGCGCAGCGCCGAGCAGGACAGCAGCAGCGCGGAGTTCCGCTCGGCGAGGGCGAGCAGTTCCCGGGCGTGCTCGACGGAGGCGGCCAGGGGCTTGTCGACCAGCACCGGCTTTCCCGCCTCCAGCAGCGGCCGGGCATGCTCGAGGTGCTTGGCGCCGTCACGGGTGGAGACGATCGCGGCGTCGACCTCGTCCACCAGCTGGGCCGGCTCCTCGACGATCCGGTCGATCCCGCCCAGGTCGGCGAGCTCCAGGTTCCGTTCGTTGCGGCCGCCGGCCAGGGCGGCGGCGCGCACCCCCGGATGCCGCTGCTCCACGTTCAGGAACCGGGTGAAATGCGTGATGTGCGAGTTCTCGGTGCCGATCATGCCAATGCGCAGCACGGCTGCTCCCCTCGTGGTCCGGGACGGTTCCGGACCTGTCGCTGGCTGGTCGCGAGGCCCGACGGTCGCCGACGGGCGCGACGACGACGGGGCCTGCAGGCCCAAGCCTGGCCTGCAATCGCTTGCACGTCAAGTGGGGAGGCCGTAGGTTGGAGCTGTTCACGTCGCGTTCGGCGCGCCGGACGGGACCTGCCGGACGTGACCTGGTCGCCCCGCGGGGCGCACCGGCCTCACCAGGGAAGGGAGCTCCATGGACACCGTGATCGGCGTCGGACTGATCGGGCTGGGGACCATCGGCCGCAGCCACGCGCGCGCCCTCGATGCGCTGCGCGACCGGGCCGAGCTGCACGCTTTCAGCGGGGGCGATGCCGCTGCCGCCGCCGAGGCAGGATGGCCCGAGGCCACCCAGGCCCCGCCCGAGGAGCTGATCACCCGCGACGACGTCGACGTGGTCGCGATCTGCTCGCCCAGCGGGGTGCACGCCGAGCAGGCGCTGGCAGCCCTCGGAGCCGGCAAGCACGTGGTGGTCGAGAAGCCGCTGGCCCTGACCGCGGCCGACGCCGACCGGATCGTCGGCCTCGCCGCCGAGCGGGGGCTGACCGTCTCGACGATCTCCCAGCGCCGCCTCGAGCCCGAGGTGATCGCGGTGCGCCGGGCCCTCGAGGCCGGCACGCTCGGCGCGGTGCGCCTGGCCACCACGCACGTCCACTGGTGGCGCGACGAGGACTACTATGCGGCGGCCGCCTGGCGCGGCGACCCGGCCGGCGGGGGAGGGTCGCTGATGAACCAGGGCGTCCACAACGTCGACCTGCTGCAGTGGCTGGCCGGACCCGTCGAATCGGTCACCGCCCAACAGGCCACCCTCGCCCACGACTCCTCGGCGGAGGACACCACCGTGGCCACCGTCCGCTTCACCGGCGGAGCCCTGGGGCTCATCTCCACCACCACCGCCACGCCGCCCGGAGCACCCGCCACCCTGACCCTGCACTGCGAGCGCGGCGTGGTCGAGATCGGTCAGGGGGAGATCACCCGCTGGGACGTCGACGGTGTCCCCGCCCCGCAGGTCGGCACCGACGGCGAAGGCATCGGCATCGGCGCCGCTGACCCCACCGCCATCGGCCTCACCGGCCACATCCAGCAGTGGGGCGACATCCTCGCCGCCATCGCCGAGGGCCGGGACCCGGCGATCACCGCGGCCGACGGCGCCGCCACCGTCCGCCTGATCGACGCCATCACCACCGCGGCCCGCACGGGCCGTCTCACCACCCTCAAGGAGCTTTGATGAAGGTCGCCATCCTCGGCGCAGCCCATCCGCACGTCGACTATGCCCTGGCCGAGGTCGCCCAGCGCGACGAGCTCGAACTGGTGGCGGCGTCCGAACCGGACCCGCAGCTGCGCGAGAAGTTCCTGAGCGGGGTCAGCGCCCCGCTGTACGACACGCCGCAGCAGCTGCTGGAAGCCCACGACGTCGACGTTGCCCTCATCGCCGGGATCTACAGCCACCGCGCCGAGGCCACCGTCGCCGCGCTGCGCGCCGGCGCCCACGTGCTGGCCGACAAGCCGCTGTGCACCTCCCTCGAGCAGCTCGAGGCGATCCGCGAGGCCGCTTCGAAGACCGGACGGCACGTCTCGATCGTGTTCGAGAAGCGCTTCTACCCGGCCACTCTGGCCCTGCGCCGACTGATCGCCGACGGTGTGCTCGGTCCGATCGCGATGGTCGCCTCCACCGGCCCGCACAAGCTCAACCAGCCCACTCGCCCGGCCTGGTTCCTGGATCCCGCCACCTATGGCGGGATCGCCGGAGACCTGCCCATCCACGACATCGACCTGGTGCTGGACCTGGCCGGCGAGCAGCAGGGGGCGAGGCCGACCGGGACCGTCTCGGCGCACGTCGGCAACGCCCGCGCCGAGGACCACCCCGGCTTCGACGACCATGTCGCACTGCTGATGCGCGCCGGTCAGGTGCCCGCCACCATCGAGGCGAACTGGCTCGGCCCGGAAGCGGCCGACGTCCACGGCCACTACCGCATGCGCGTGACCGGCTCGCTCGGCACCGCAGAGGTCGACTGGGCCTACCACCGCCTGACCGTGACCACCCACAGTCGCGAGACCTGGGACGAACCGCTCGAGGGCGCTCAGCGACCGGCCCAGTACTTCTTCGACGCGGTGCTTGCGGGCCAGGAGCCGGTGATCACCACCTCGGCGAGCCTGCTGGCCACCGAGGTCGCGCTCAAGGCGCAGCGGAGCGCGGAGGCAGGAGGGGCGCTGCAGCAGTTCTGAATGGGCCCCGTCGACCGGAACAACCGGGCCCGTCGGCCCGTGGCCGGCACAACAGGTACCATCGGCCCGTCGGCGAGTTGTCCGGGTCCGTCGTGCGGCAGTATGTTCGCCATGCTCCTGACCGGGGGCGATGGCAGGGCCATACCGGCCGACGGAAGGACGCACCATGCGCAGGGCCACGATCTACTCGATCGCCAGCACCGTGGGGGTCTCCCCCTCGACGGTCTCGCGTGCCTTCTCGCGACCCGAGATGGTCAAGAGCGAGCTGCGTGAGAAGATCCTGACCACCGCCCGCGAGCTGGGCTACGCCCCCAACCGCGCCGCCCGCGGGCTGGCCACCGGCCGCACCGGCGTGATCGGGATGCTGGTCCCCGACGTCGCGAACCCGTTCTTCCCGCCCCTGATCCGTGCTGTCCAGGACGCCGCCCGCCAGAAGGACGCCGAGCTGCTGCTCATCGACTCCGAGCTCAGCGTCAATGCCGAGCAGGATCTGGTCGACCGCATCCGTCCCCAGGTCGACGGGCTGATCATCGCCTCGCCCCGACTGCCCTCGAAGCAGCTGCACGAGGTGCTGCGGGGCATGCCGGCGGTGATCGTCAACCGCTCCGTGCGCGGTCTGCCGGGCGTGGTCTGCGACAACACGCCGGCCTTGCAGGAGATCGCCGACCACCTCCATGAACTGGGGCACCGCCGGATCGCGCTGCTGCGTGGCCCGCGGGCGGCCTGGGCGGCCAGGCACCGCGCCAAGGCCGTCCGCACCTGGGCCGAGGGCAAGGACGTCGAGCTGGTGGAGCTGGGCCCCATCGAGGCGCAGTTCGCCGACGGACGCGCGGCGGCGCAGCAGGTCGCGGAGTCGGGAGCCACCGCCGTGTTCGCCTTCGATGATCTGATGGCGGCCGGCGTGATCGCAGGCCTCAGCGAGCTGGGGGTGCGGGTCCCCGCGGATCGCAGCATCGTCGGCTGCGACGACGTCCTGCTCGCCCAGACCATGACGCCGGGCCTGACCACCGTGGCCGCGCCCTTCACCGAGCTCGGGCGGGCCTCCGTCGAGATGCTCAGCGAGATCCTCGCGGGCCGTGACTCCCGGACGGTCACGCTGCCCGGTACCGTGACGCTGCGTGGCACGGTCGGGCCGGTGGCTGCCAGTTGACGTTCGGGGTGTGAGCCTGGCGGCGGCGGTGGTGGCCCTGGCGGTGGTGACCCTGGTGGTGGTGCTGAGCGGCCCGCTGCGTCCCTCGCCGGAGGATCGGCCGCATCTTGGTCGTATTCGGGCGGTGTCAGCGGTGGCCGTGCTGCAGCACTCCGTCCCACCTGAGCTCGCCTGACTCGCCGGCGGGTTGACCGTGCCCGAGCGAGAGCTCGTCCGTCGCCTCGGTCAGTGGCCCCCAGAGGGTCCTCCCCGGTGGTGGGTTGTCCCCTTCTGGGGTGGGGTCTGTTGTTTGTCGGGTCCTGTTCTTAGTGTGTGGGTGTCTGGTGATCTTCCAGGTCATGGGCGGGAAACTGCCGCCGTGATGGGGCGTGGAGAGGGGGGTGGGGTCGGTGTCGGTCCTCGACCATGATGGCGCTGTCCCTGTGTCCTCGTCCGGGCCTGGCTCCTCGTCCGGGCCTGGTTCCTTGTCCGTGCCCGTGTCCGTGAGGAGGGGTGGTGGGCCGCCGGGTGGGCCGGTGCGGGCTCGAGATGAGTTGAC
>DWZH01000046.1 GCA_019118275.1 Candidatus Brachybacterium merdavium
AAGTGCTCACGCTCAGCGCGGGCCGTCAAGGCAGCAAGCTCCTCACCAGTGAACCGCACCGGTACCACCTGCGCCGGGGAGCTACCCCGCGCAGGCCGGCCCCGCTTCCGCAGCTGCTTCACGTCATAGCCAGCTTCAGCTTCATCGACCCATGCATCGACCTGCTGCTCAGATACTGCGTGGCTCCGAATCATCCTCATATCATTAGTGTAATACGTTAACCGTTAATAGAAGAGGGTTCGGCTGTCCCCCGCCGCCTACCTACACCAAAGCCCCATCTGTCCATCACCCCATACCCCCATGCCCCCATGCCCCCATCTGGAGGTTCAGTGCGGTTTGCCCGGTGGCCAGATGCGAAGTTATGGCCGGCGGTAGGCGCCGTATGCGCTCCATCCGTGCATGAAGGGCTGGAGGTCCTCGTGTCTTGCTTCTGTCACCTTCAGTTGGCGTAGCGCGCCGTTGAGTGGGTCGATGGAGGTGGCGTGGTGACGGATCCAAGCGGCCCAGCCGCGTGCAGCTTCCTCGTCGCTGGGACCGAGGGTGGTCGCGTGTGCCTCGACGGAGTCTGCGTAGCTGCGCATCCGGGCCGCGTCGTCCGCATGTGCCAGTTGTTGCTGTAGATGCTCGATGTTGCGCTGGTAGTTGAGTCCCGCATAGTGGTGTAGCGCGGTGGCCCCGTGATCGTCTCTGACGAGGACGCGGCCACCGTGTGATCCTTCGAGTCAACCTTCCACAGAATCCTCGAACGGAGTCATCACGATGACCGCTCCTCATATTGTCGACCCTCACGGCCTGCTCGGTGAAGCCCTGGCCGAAGCCTCCCCGGATCTGATGCGCACGATGCTGCAAAGGATCATCAACGAGCTGCTGTCCGCGGACGCTGACGCGGTCGCCGGCGCGGAATACGGTCGACCCAGCCCCGAGCGGGTCGCTCAGCGCAACGGCTACCGCCACCGCGACCTCGACACCCGCGTCGGCACGATCGACGTCGCCGTCCCCAAGCTCCGCACCGGCACCTACTTCCCCGAGTGGCTGCTCGAGCGCCGCAAACGCGCCGAATCCGCCCTGATCACCGTGGTCGCGGACTGCTACCTCGCCGGCGTCTCCACCCGCCGAATGGACAAACTCGTCAAGACCCTCGGCATCAACAGCCTCTCGAAGTCCCAGGTCAGCCGCATGGCGGCCGATCTGGACGAGCACGTCGAGCAGTTCCGCCACCGCCCCCTGGACGAGGCCGGGCCGTTCACGTTCGTCTCCGCCGACGCACTGACGATGAAGGTCCGCGAGGGCGGACGAGTCATCAATGCCGTCGTCCTGCTCGCCACCGGCGTCAACGGCGACGGCCACCGCGAAGTCCTCGGCATCCGGGTCGCGACCAGCGAGACCGGCGCGGCCTGGAACAGCTTCTTCGCCGACCTGGTCGCCCGCGGCCTGGGCGGAGTCCGCCTGGTCACCTCCGACGCGCATGCGGGGCTGGTCGAGGCGATCGCCGCTCACCTGCCCGGAGCGTCCTGGCAGCGCTGCCGCACCCACTACGCCGCGAATCTGATGAGCATCTGCCCCAAGGGCATGTGGCCAGCCGTGAAAGCGATGCTGCACAGCGTCTATGACCAGCCCGACGCCGCGGCCGTGAATGCGCAGTTCGAGCGTCTGCTGGACTACGTCGGTGAGAAGCTCCCGGCCGTGGCCGAGCACCTCGATGCCGCCCGCGCAGACGTCCTCGCGTTCACCGCGTTTCCGAAGGATGTGTGGGTCCAGATCTGGTCGAACAACCCCACCGAGCGTCTGAACCGCGAGATCCGCCGCCGCACCGACTCGGTGGGCATCTTCCCCTCCCGCGAGGCGATCGTCCGCCTCGTCGGCGCGGTCCTGGCCGAGCAGACCGATGAATGGGCCGAAGGACGCCGCTACCTCGGCCTCGACGTCCTGGCCCGTTGCCGCCTCACCCTCACCACCAATCCCGTGAACGAGGTGAGCACCGATGCACTTCCCGCGCTGACAGCCTGATCCCTATCGCCGAAGGATCGCTACACCACTTCCGGGGACTTGACCGCGCTGGTAAGCGAGCTGGACGAAGGCTTCTTGCTTGACCTCCTCCCATCTCTCTTCGCGGATCGCTCGGCGTCGCGTCTCTTCTTCCCGCTCCCAAGCGTCTTCGGCATCGGCAATGTCTAGGGTTCGCAGCACGGCGGGGAGCTGCTCGTCTAGCGTTTCGTTCTTGGTCTCTCGGGCGCTGGCGATCAGCTTTTCGCCCCAGCGGTCGTGGACGGTGAGCATCAAGCGACCAGAGCCCCCGAAGTGCCGGTTGGTGACCGTGCGCTGCTCCCGCGAGCCGTAGCCGTAGCCGTAGTCCTCGACGAATGCCCGTCCAGGTCGGCCCCTCTCGTCGAGCTCGTAGATCGTGACCACGACCTCTTGGGAGAGCGTGCTGATCAACAGATCAGGCGTTGCGTCCCGCCTGGAGCCACTGGGCCGTTGGGCCGGAACTTTCCACTGCCGTTCCTGCGCTGCGGTGACGAGCGCCTGCAAGATCCGAGCCGCCCGCGGGATCTGGGCTTTGGAGACGTTCTGGCGGTGGGCGCGGAAGGCCTCGACCGCGGCGTGCGGGGAGCGGAGCTGGCTCGGCACCCGGACCGCCGTCGTCGGGATCGTGGCGGGGATGTCGGGCTCGAGGTACGCGGTCACTCCCAACACGGGATCCATGCGGGTCGACTCATGTGCGAGACGCTGTCCTGATGGCAGTAGGCCTTGATCAGCAAGGAGACGCACGATCTGCGAGACGTCGAACTCACTGATTGCCGCGCCGAGATCGAGGCGGCCGCCGGCTGCGATCACGTCCGCTAGAAGACGGACAGCTTGGTCTTGCTTCTCTTGCCGCTTCCGCGCCTGCTCATCGCGTTGCCGCTGCTCTTCCTGAGCCCGCTTACGCTCTGCCTCAACGCGGCCAGTTTCCTCACCCAAGCGGGACTTGCCCGCTGGAGTGATAGAGGCCGTCCAGGTGCTCCCCTGTCCCGAGACGCGCACGAGGCCCCGGTTATGCGGCTCTTCGGACATTCGGTGGGGATTAGGTCTTGAGTCCTCCGGCGGCGAGGAGCATGCGGAGTCGGTAGTTGGACAGGTTGCGGTAGCCGCGGGCCAGGCGCCGGTGGAGCTCGATGATGCCGTTCAC
>DWZH01000008.1 GCA_019118275.1 Candidatus Brachybacterium merdavium
GCGTTCAGCCGCAGCACTCGCAGCGGGACGTTCAGCCGCGCACCCAGGGCGATCGGCAGCGAGGACACCACCACCATCAGGTTCGACAGGATGGTGAAGAAGGTGAAGAAGCGGATCACCGACGTGACCACCCCCGGATCGATCTCGGCGGCGTCCGCGGGGCCGGTGCCGGTGAGCACGAACTGGGAGACGACGCCGAAGGTGGCGACGGCGCACAGGATCGTGTTCAGCAGGCGGCCGGTCATGGCAGCGGCTCCTCGGCGGCGTGAGGCAACGGGGGTGAGCTTCCCGGGTGCCCCTTGAGGCCGTTCGGCGGGCAGCTCATCGGCATCGTCTCACCGGACCGGGGGCGGGCTCACCTGGCCGCCCTCGTCCCGGGTCCGAGGCGCCCCGCGACCCTGCAGATTGCGCAGGCTATCCCTTGCAGGGACCGCGAGGCACGCTTAGTGTCAGCGCTTACATTCAGGATGTAAGCGCTGAAATCGCCACCATCCGCTACCGCCGCGCCGAGAACGGCTGCGGAGTGCGGAAGGTGCGGGTGGACGGTCAGGTCGCCACCGGGACCACGCTGTCCCGGGGCTACCGGGAGGGCGGCGTGTCCATCGACGCTGCGCTGGTGCAGGCAGGGGCGGTGATCGACGTCGCCGTCGGATGAGGTTCGCGCCACCCTGTGCTCTGCTCACCCGAGGGTCTCGGCGAAGTCGAGGGTGTGGGACGTCACCGCCTCGGCCATCTCCTCATCGGAGATGACCGCCCTGCCGTCACCGTCCTGAGGACCGTAGTCCCCGAAACCGGCATGGTTCGCCCCGTCGATCTCCACCGTGCGCGCCTGCTCGGGAAGCCGATCGGCGGCCTCGGCGATCTTCTGCGGGGTGGACAGGCCGTCCTCGCTGCCCGAAAGGCTGAGGGCCGGTATGTCGCCGGCGACGTCGCTCGCGCAGTAGGATCCCAGCAGCAGGGCATCGGCGTCCCCTGCCAATTGGCAGGCGCGAACGCCCCCCAGGGAATGCCCGCCGACGATCCAGGAGCCGATCTCGGGGGCCTGCTGCGTGAAGGTGTCCAGATCGCGCCGATCGAACAGCGCGAGATCCAGCCAGGGCTTGATGATCACGACGGTCATGCCGCCCTGGGCGACCACCCCGGGCAGGCGCGAGGCATACGCCGTGGCCTCCACTTTCGCGCCCGGATAGAAGGCCAGGCCCATCCCGGCGGGCTCGTCCTGGGCAGGGCGGAGGACGATGGCGGTGTCGTCCTCGTGCACGCTGAGATTCGGATCCGAGCGCACCGTCTCCCACGGGGCCTCCTCTGCCTGCATGAGGCCGGTCCGCGCCCACACCAGCAGAGCGACGACTGCGATGAGGAGCACGATCAGGATCGCGACGAGGACGCGCAGCGACCACCTGCGGACGGAGTGGGAGCTGAGCATGGCGATCACCGTACCGAGGGGGCAGACGGCCGGCTGAGCGCCAGGCCTCGCCGCCCCGTACCCTGCTCCTGTGACCTCCCGTATGCGCCGCCCCACCTCCGCCGATGTCGCCGAGCGGGCCGGTGTGTCGCGTGCGACGGTCTCGATGGTGCTGAACGACCGCGTCAAGGGGACGGTCGCCGAGCCCACCCGTCGGCGCGTCCTCGAGGCAGCGGAGGAGCTCGGCTACACCCGCTCCGCGGTGGCGCTGTCGCTGAAGCAGCGCCGCACCCACACCATCGGGCTCATCACCGACGAGATCGCCACGTCGCCCTGGGCTGGGCGCATGGTCCGCGCCGCCTCCGGGCTCGCCGCACGCCACGGCTACATGATGCTGACCATGGACCTCTCCCTGCGGGACACCTCGGTGGCGGACGCGGTGCGCCTGCTGTCCGAGCGGCAGGTCGACGGGCTGATCTACGCGACCATGGGCCGCCTGCTGGTGCCGGTCCCGAAGGTGCCCGCGGAGCTCCCGCTGGTCATGCTCAACTGCGAACCGCGGGCCCGGGACGACAGCCCAGGGGACCTGCGGGCGTTCCTGCCCGACGACCGCGGGGGCGCGCGACGCGCGGCTCGTCGGCTGCTGGAGACGGGCCATCGACGCATCGTGATGCTGTCCGGTGGGGACGGCTCCGAGGCCGACCGTGAGCGCGAGGCGGGTTTCCGGGGAGAGCTGGATGCCGACGGCGTACGCCCCCGCGTCTTTCGCACCGGGTGGCAGATGGACGATGGATACCGCATGACCTCCCGCCTGCTGGAGGAGGATGAGCCTCCGACCGCGCTGTTCTGCATTCGCGACCGCGTGGCCGCAGGTGCGATCCATGCCGCTGCAAGCGCTGGAGTGGAGGTGCCGCAGCAGCTGTCCGTGATCGGCTTCGATGACGAGGACTTCTTCGCGGAGACCCTCACACCGCCGCTGACGACGATCGCCCTTCCCCATGAGCAGATGGGGGAGCGGGCCGTCTCCGCCCTGCTCGCACAGATCGAGCCCGATGTCGGACCGATTGCCGACATCCCGGACGGATGGCGAGTACTCAGCGCCTGCCCGCTGGTCGAGCGGGCCTCGGTCGCAAAAGCTCCAGCACGAGGCACCGCTGGAATGGTGACTGACCTGCGAAGATAGCCAGCCGCGAGCCTGCATCCCAAAAGGCTCGACTCGCTCTGCCAAATCGACCTTGACACGTGTGCAAGTGCACGCACATACTGCTTCTCAGTACGCCTATACACGTGTCAAAGCGATGGGCGTCTCCGGCTCCGCATCCTGGGCCCACCCAGCCTGCAGCTCCCCAGCCGTGCGTCTCCCGCACTCCTGCGTCCACCGAAGTCCCGACTCTCGACGAAGAGGATCGAATGGCCAGCACATCCACCATCACCCGCCGATCCCTGCTGGGCGCAGCAGGTCTCGCCGGCGCCGCCGGGACCGTGGCTACGTGGCCACGCCTGACCGGCGCCGACATCCCGGGCCGCGGCGAGGACATGCTCACCGTGCTCATCCTCGGCACCGCGCAGGACGCCGCCGGACGGCAGGTGATCGCCGACGCCTTCATGGAGGAGCACCCCGATATCCCGGTACTCATCCAGTCCGTCCAGGCCACCGACTGGGGTGACTTCTTCGCGAAGATCCTGACCATGGTGGCCTCCGGCACCGCACCGGACGTGGTCTACACGGCGACCGAGGGGGCTCAGCTTTTCGCCGAGCGCCTCGCGCTCCCGCTCGATGAGTACATCCGCCGCGACGCCGACGAGATGCGCGACTACTTCGACGACGTGCATCCGAGTCTGGTCGAGGCCTTCATGTACAAGGGCGAGCTGTTCCAGCTGCCGCTCGACTTCAACGCCGCCAACATGTATCTGAACCTCGAGGTCCTCGAGCGCAACGGCCTGGAGATGCCTGACGAGGACTGGACCCGTGACGACTACACCGAGCTGCTGCGCGGCATGAGGGGTGACGCCACCCCCTACTACTGGACCAACCGCCTCTTCGGGGGCGTCGTCCCCTGGCTCTACGTCAACGACACCTCGTTCCTCGTCGAGGAGCGAGCCGAGGGCGGCGATGAATTCTGGTCGACTTTCTACCCCGGCCAGGAGCGCTCGGGCGGATACCTGTGGACGGGATCGAACGCCACCGACGACCGCGTCCACGAGACCTTCGAGTACATGCGCCAACTGATCGAGGAGGGCCTGGCGGTCCGACCCGAGCAGGGTGGCGGCAACACGCTGGTCGGCCTGTTCGCCTCCGGACGCATCGGGACCACACCTGCCGGCGGCTACTGGGTCCAGGGTCTCGCCGAGGGTGGGATGGCCCCCGACCAGTACGACGTGCAGTACTTCCCGAAATGGCGCTCCCAGCGCCATCAGTTCGGTGGAGCCGGCTACGCGATCATGCGCACCACCGACAAGGCCGATCAGGCCTGGGAATGGATCAAGTTCTGTGCCTCGAAGCAGGCGATGGAGCTGGCCTTCCCCACCCCCGCCACCACACCGACCAGGCGCTCGTTGGCCAGTGACAACCTCTACACCGGTATCGGGCCCGAGCACTGGGCTCGCTTCTACGACACCCTGGACCGCTTTCCGGAGACCGGACCGATCCCCGCCCCACCCCAGCAGGCCGCCGTGGAGACCGCGCTGATCCGCAACGTCTCCACCGCCCTGTCCGGCGACCCTGACCAGCTCACCGGGTCGCTCGAGACGCTCGACCGCGATCTGCGCGAAATCTTCACTGAGGAGGATGCATGAGCACCGACCGTTCGTCCGCCGTGCTGCGCTGGATCTTCCTGGCCCCCACCATGATCGGCATCGGCATCTTCGTCCTGCTGCCGATCATCGGCTCCCTGGTGCTGGCCTTCTTCCGCTGGGACATCATCACCGCTCCGCAGTTCGTGGGACTGCGGAACTTCACCGACATGGCCACCGACTCGACCGTCGCGATCTCCTTCCTGAACACCGCCATCTTCGTCGTGTTCGCCGTCGCCGCGCAGCTCGGGGTCGCGATGCTGCTGGCGGTCCTCGTGCAGTCGCGCATGCCGAGCTGGTTGCGGGTGTTCTTCCGCTCCACGTTCTTCTTCCCCCTGGTGCTGTCGGCAGCCAGCGTCTCGATCCTGATGCGGTACCTGTTCAACGAGAGCTACGGCGTCATCAATTGGGCGCTGTCCCTGATCGGGATCCCCGCCGTGCCCTGGCTGACCAGCACGCAGTGGGCGATGGTCGTGGTCATCGCCGTGTACGTGTGGCAGAACTTCGGCTTCTCCTTCCTGCTGTTCATCGGCGGGCTGGGTTCCATCCCGCAGGAGATCTACGAGGCCGGAGCGATCGATGGGGCCACCGGTTGGAAGAAGTTCCAACGCATCACCCTGCCGCTGGTCAGTCCCACCCTGCTGGTGGCTTCGGTGATGGGGATCATCTCCGCGCTACAGGTCTTCGACCAGCCCTACGTCCTGACCCGAGGCGGGCCCGGCGATTCCACCCGCACGGTGGTGATGGTCATCTATGAGAGCGCCTTCCGTGAGCTCGAGTTCGGTCGCGCCAGCGCCATCGGACTGGTGCTGATGATCGCGATCATGCTGATCACCGCGATCCAGTTCCGTCTCGCACGCCGATTCGTCTTCTACCAGTGAGCAGCGGCCACACCGTCGTGACCGCCCGCGTTCCCCGTCAGGAGGACCCCCGATGACCCGTCATCTCCCCACCCTCGCGAAGTACGCCGCGCTGCTGGTGGCCGCCGTGCTCACCCTCGGACCGGTGTGGTGGACCTTCACCACCTCACTGCGGCCAGCGGCCGAATCGTTCAGCCTGCCGCCCAGCTTCTTCCCGCTCCAGCCTGACTTCTCCAGCTACGCAGCCGTCTTCGAGCAGATCAAGATCCCGCTGCTGGTGCTCAACAGTGCTCTGGTCACGGCACTGATCGCCGTCGGCCAGATGCTCACCGCCGCCATGGCCGGCTACGTCTTCGCCCGCATGGAGTTCCGGGTCCGGGGCCTGCTGTTCGCCATCGTGCTGTCCACGATGATGGTCCCGGTGCAGGTCACGATCGTCCCCGTGTTCATGATCATTCGCGGCATCGGATTGTCCGATACCCTGCTGGCCCTCATCCTGCCGGCGGTCCCAACCGCCTTCGGCACGTTCCTGATGCGTCAGTATTTCCTCGGCCTCCCGCTGGAGCTCGGCGAGGCCGCAGCCATCGACGGCGCCAGCCCCTGGCGGACCTTCTTCTCGATCTACGCGCCCCTGGCCCTGCCGGGCATGGCGATCGTCGGCGTGCTCGCCTTCAACACCCACTGGAACGAGTTCTTCCGCCCGCTGATCTTCATGATCTCGGAGGAGAACTACACCCTCCCCCTGGGCCTGGTGACGCTGCAGGGCAACCTCGGCACCGGATCGATCTCGATCGTCCTGGCCGGCGTCATCCTCTCGATGATCCCCGCCGTCGTGGTCTTCCTGTTCGGTCAGCGCTACCTGCGTGACGGCCTGACCGCCGGAGCCGGCAAATGACATGAGCATCCGCCACCCTCCCACGACCGGCGGCCCCCGCGACCAGCACCCCTTCCGGCCGACGCCCTCCCCTCCCGCCGGCCCCTGTCCCTCACCACGATCTCCAAGGAGCACCACGGCATGACCACTGCGCCCGACCACCACTTCCCCTCCCTCCACCGGGTCCACCGCACCGGCTGGCTCAACGACCCCAACGGGATCATGGAGACCGGCGGACGCTGGCACGTCTACTTCCAGCACAACCCGGCATCCGCCCGCCATGAGCAGATCCGCTGGGGCCACGTCTCCTCCCCGGATCTGGTGACCTGGACCGAGGAGCCCGACGGCCCCGCCCCCCGGCCCGGCGAGGTCGACCAGGGCGGCTGCTGGTCCGGGGTGGGACTGCTCGACCGCGCCTCGGACCCCGCCGGCGTCCCCACCCTGGTCTACTCCGCCGTGGACGGGCGGGCCGACCACCTCGCCCCCGTCGTGGTCTCCCGTTTGACGGACGACCTGACCGGCTTCACGCAGCGAGGCCGGGTGGTCGCCGAGGCCCCGGAGGACGTGGAGCTGGAAGGGGTGCGCGACCCCTTCGTGTTCGAGGCGTTCGGCCGGCGGTGGGCGATCCAGGGCGCCGGGATCCGCGAGGAGGGCGGCGTGCTGCCGGCGATCCTGCTGTACAGCTGCGATGACCTGGAGCGCTGGGAGTACCTGGGGCCGATGCTGACGGGCCGGGACCCGGTCGCCGCCGAGCACGCGGAGGCCGAGATCTGGGAGTGCCCCCAGCTGGTTCGGATCGGCCAGGAGTGGGTGCTGCTGGTGTCCCTGTGGTTCCGCGAGGAGATCGTCCCGGGGTCGACCACCACCGTGAACCACCTGATCGGCGCCCTGGAGCAGGACGAGCAAGGCCGGCCCCGCTTCACCCCCCGTACCGGCGGCCAGGTGGATCTGGGGCCCGACCTCTACGCGCCCCAGGCGGTCCTCGACCCGCGACGTGACCGGGTGCTGCTGTGGGGATGGGCCCGAGAAGGCGGGCAGCGCACCCAGGAGCAGACCGACGCCCAGGGATGGTCGGGATGCCTCACCTTCCCGCGCGAGCTCTCGCTCGTCGACGACCAGCTCCTCGCCTCGGCGCCGGCCGAGCTGGAGCGCCTGCGCGGCGAGAGGCTCGAGCTGCCCGGCCGGGGAGCGGACCGCACCGCGGACCTCGCCTCGCCCGCGCGGGCCGAGATCCACTCGGCCGGACGCCTGCGGGTCGAACTCCTCGGCGCCCAGGGTGCGGGCGAGGTGATCGTCGAGCACACCGGCTCCGCCGCGACCATGTTCCTGGACGGCAGTCTCCTGGAGCTGCTGCCCGACGGTGCGCCCCCGACCACGATTCGCATCTATCCCGCGCCCGGCGATCGTCTCTCGATCAGCGGCGAGCTGCGCGAGGGCTGGCAGCTGCGCACCCCCGGAGCAACCGGAACCGGACCCCGCAGCTGATCGGTCTGAGGGGCCTCAGGCAGCGCCCGCGCGCCTCCGACCGCGGTGCCGCGACCGTGGGTGCCGGCCCCGGTGGAGCGAGGCCGGGCCTCAGGCGGTGCGGGTCAGGCGCAGCACCCACTCCTGGGGGCCGCTGACCAGGTATTCGACGGTGACCGGGCCCTCGTACCGCTCCTGCGCCTGGGCGAGAAGCGGTTTCGGGTCATGCGGGGCCACCAGGTCCATGGCGAACCCGGGCCGCATCGAGTCCAACGCCCCGAAGACGGCCGCATGCCGCACCGCGTGCGAGATCGCCCGCGCGTCGATGCGGGGCACCTCGGCCTCGTGGTCGTTCTCCGTGGACGATGGAGTACGGCTGGGAAAAGGGAGGCTGTGCGTCATAGGGACAGTGAACCGCATCGGCTGACGAACCGGCCAGGATGTCCGTCCGCCCTCCCCGCCTCACCCGCTGCGGCGAGCCCCACTCCCTCGCCTGCCGCCCCGCGAGCCTGCATCGACGGACCCGCACCGCTCGGTCGCGTTCCTGGCCAAACCGCGCGCGAGCAGTGAACGATGAAGGTATGCCGAAGAAGAAGAAGCGACGCAGCGCAGGGTCCCCCGGGCCGCAGGGTCGCCCGCAGCGGCCGAGGCACTCGGAACGACAGGAGCTCCAGGCCGGGTTCGAGCTGTGGCTCTCCTCGTCGGACGGCGCTGCGCCCGCACGGATCATCGGCACCCTGCTGGACCTGAAGGCGGAGCATTTCGACAGCCCCGACCCCACCCTGTGGACCGAGGAGGTCACGGTCGAGCTGATGACCGAGATCGTGCCTCGCAAGATCCTCCAGACCCGCCAGGATGCGATGGACCTGGTGCCGGCGCTGCGCCTGTTCTTCGAGTTCCTCCGGGCCCGCGGGCGCTGGAACGAGGACTCGATGTCCTCGCCGGTGGCCTCGACGCTGCTGGCCGGGTTGGAGTTCACAGTGCTCGAAGCGGTCGATGACCCCTCTCGTCGCTCCTTCTCGTCCAACATCCTCACCTATGGCCTCGAGCACGGACTGGACCCCGAGGACGAGGACGCGCTGGCCGCCTACATGGAGTGGTACAACTCCCTGCCCCACGCCCACCGGGTCGAGCTCAGCGACCGCGGCCGCATCAGCGATCCAGCGATCTCCTACGATCCCTCACGGGCGCCGCCGGCGCCCCACGAGGCACACGGCATCTCCTTCGTCGCCGGCGATGGCCACGGCGACGCCCGACGGGACGCGGCGGCCGACGACGCCTCGCCGAGCTGGCCATGGTTCCTGCCGGACACCGACATCGACCTCGAACGCATCCGCGACTGGGACCCCCGTGAGCACCTGGAGGTCTACCGTCGCAATACGCTGGTCCGCCGCGCCCAGATCCTGCTGGACTTCATCGGGCCCGGACGCAGACTCACCTCCACCGGCGCTCTCAACCGGGCCGACACCGCCGAGGTCCTGCAGCGCTTCGGCATCGATCGCACGGCCCGCTCCATGTGGGACGTCCCGGAGATCACCCAGGCGTGGGGCACGCTGCACGACGGCAACTGGCTCGAGACCACCGGCACACAGGTTCGCCCCGGCTCCGGGCCGGTCGCCCCGGCCTCACCCGATGAGCAGCCGGAGCAGTTCATCGACTTCGCGCACTCGCTGCTGCTGAGCGCACTGGGCTCCATGTGGGCTCGGGACGGCTCCGAAGGCGGGTTCATCGGGATGCCTGACACCCTCACCACCCTGCTGTATGTGTGCCAGGAGGGCGGGCTCCGGCGCTACGATCTCCACCGCGAGCAGATCCCTGAGGTGCCGCTCGATCCGCGCACCGGGCAGCAGGACATGGACGAGCTGGTGCGGTACATGCGTGTCGCCACAGATCTGGAGCGACTGCAGACCGCCGGGATCCTCGAGGGCGACGAGGTCCGCGTGCGCGGCTCCGCCCCCGTCCTCATCGCTGCGATCGGGTTCACCGAGATCCTCGGCCAGATGGGGGAGGAACCCTAGAGCACACCGGCGGAACCAGCACCTCCGGGGGAGGCGGGACAGCGGAGCGTACAGCACCATTGCTGTCGTGACCTGCCGACCCGGACCCAAGCGCCCTGCCCCTCACCGCCGTATTGAGCACCTCATGCCGCTGCTCGTCCTCGCGGCCGCGATGCTGCTGGTCACCATGGGAGCCTCCCCGGGGGCCGCCGCCCCACCGCGCATGGGGGCGACCGGACTGCAGGAGGAGGTCGATGAGCTGCTGGCCGAGCACGTCGGGGTCACCACGCCGGGCGCGATGGTCGCCGTCGTCGGCCCTGAAGGGCCGCTCGTGCTCGAGGCCGAGGGCTGGGCCGATCCGCTCGCACGCAGCCGGCTCACCCTCGATTCCCGCACCCCGGTCGCCTCGGTCACCAAGGTGGTGACCTCCCTGACCGCTCTGCGCCTGCACCACGAGGGACTGCTCGATCTGGACGCCGACATCCGCGGCGACCTGCCCCTCACGGATCGGCGGGAGGACGCCGCCCGCACCCCGGTGACCGGCCGGCACCTGCTGACCCACCACTCGGGCCTGTCCGAACCGCTGCTGGTCCACCCCCAGGCGCCCGACTCCCAGCTCGCCACGCTGAGGGACGTGCTGGAACAGAACCCGCCGGTGCTGGACCATCCCGCCGACATCGGCCTGCACTACTCGCCCCTGCACGGCCACACCCTGCTCGGCGCCATGATCGAGGACGCCACCGGCATCAGCTTCGACGAGGCCGCAGCCCGGTGGGTGCTGGACCCCGTCGGGGCCGGGACCGCCGGATTCGACGGCCCCTCCACCGCTGCCGGGGACGTCACCCTGACCGGGCGCGACGGATCGGACCGGGTCGCCACACCCTGGCCGAATGTTCCCCAGCGGCCTGCGGCTACCCTGACCTGGTCCACCCACGATGCCGCCGCGCTGCTGGACGCTCTGATCACCCCCGACAGCCCGCTGCCCGCCCCGGTGGTCGAGGAGGCCACCACGACGACGGTGCGCCCGGCCCACGGAGGTGGCGGGCACACCCAGGTGTTCTTCGAGGGCCGCAGGGCCGAGGTGCCCGTCCTCGAGCATGCCGGGGCCAACGGACTGGCCTGGCTGGCCCTCGTCCCCGAGGCGGAGATCGGGGTGTTCGCGGCGGTGACCACCGAGGACTCGGAGGCCGCGGCTTTCACCGAGTCGGTGCTGGAGACCGTCGCCGACTGGAGCGCGCGCAGCGGTCTGGCCGATCGCACCCCCGTGCCCGAGCATGGAGCCCCGACCATCACCCCGCCCTGGGCGCTGCCGCATGAGCCGGCCGACCCCACCGGGACCTACCAGCAGCGCCTGTTCGCCGGGCAGGGTCCTGAGCTCCTCCTGCGCACGGCCACCGGGCAGGTGACGATCACGCGCGATGGTGACGACGTGCTGATGGGGCAGCGGCGCCTGGCGCCGTCGGGAACCCCCGGCCGCTGGTGCGATCAGCAGGGATGTGTGGCGGCGGTCCGCTCGGGCGATGGTGCGGTGACCATCCAGCGCAGCGACCGGGCGATGCTCGAACAGACGCTGGTGGCGGCGCCGTGGTGGACTGACCAGCGGTTCGTCCTCGCCGCCGTGGCAGGTGCAGCGCTGATATGGGTCCTTGCGCTCGGGGGCGCGGCCCGGGCCTGGTGGCGCCGGCGGCGCGGGGCAGACGTCTCCCCGGCGGTCTCCCGCCCTCTGGCTCTGGCCTGGGGGAGCGTGAGCTTGGCCGTGGTGGCAGCGACGGTGCTGCTGCTGGGTTCGGTGTTGACCGCACCGTCCATGAGGTGGATCCACGCCGAGGGCCCGGCCGTGTGGATGCTGCGGCTGCTGACCCTCGCCCAGCTGCTGCTCGGCGCGGCCTGGACGCTGCGCGCCGCGGCTCGCCGGCACCGGCTGGGCAGATGGTCTCGCGCCCTGGTGCCGCCGGCGCTGCTGATCGGTCTGGCGGTCTCGGTCGTGCTGATCAGCTGGGCGCTGCCCTCATCGGCCCTCTGACCACCGGCTCCGGAATGCTCGACATGAACCCGGCTGCGGTGAGCCCGGACGCGGGGCCGATGCCGGCGCGATCCGATGGCATTGCTGTCCCTGACGGCTCAGCGGCGAGAGCGCCGGGTGAGGGCGAGGGCGCCGAGCCCCAGCCCGATCAGTGCCAGCGCCCCGGCGGCGAGCGGTAGGGTCTCCGCGCCGGTGCGGGCCATCTGCCCCGGCCCCTGCTGCGCCGAGTCCGCGCCGCCGCCACTCCCGTGTCCGTCGCTGCCGTGACCCGGACCGCCGGGAGCCTCGGGGCCGTCCGGCTCATCAGAGCCGCCGGGTAGTCCGGGCTCCTCGGAGTCGCCGGGGGTCTCGGGGGCATCCGGCTCCTCGGGCTTCCCGGGCTCCTCGGGGTCGCCGGGTTCCCCGGGTTTCTCGGGGTCGTCAGGGTCACCGGGCTCTTCGGGCTCTCCGGGTGCCTCGGGATCGCCGGGATCGTCCGGGTCACCGGGTTCCTCGGGGTCTTCCGGATCGGGTCCGGGGCCGTCGCCGGCCACCGTGACGGTCTGCTCCGCGGAGCGTCCGTTGACCGTCACCTGCACGGTCGCCGTGCCCGGCCGCAAGCCCGTGATCTCGCCCGTCAAGGGGTTCAGCCGCAGCACCGCCGAGGGATCGGCGTGCTCGCCGGGGCCATCCTGCTCCGCGAGGGGATCCTGCGCTCCGGGCTTACCCTGTGGGGCAGAGAGACCGGTGCCGGCATCGATCTGCACCCCGGCACCTCCCCACTGTGCGGTCATCGGCCACGCCACCGGTGCCTCAAGCCCGTCCTGGACGATGCTCGCCGAGACCTCGCCGACACCGCCCACCGGCAGCTGCTCACTGCCCTGGACGGAGATCTCGTCCACCCACGGCCGAGTCTCCGCCGCCAGCCAGTCCACCCGGTCGGCGGTCGTCGGGCTCTCGCCCACGGCCCCCGCACCCGGACTGATGCCCAGCATCGTCCACCCGGTGAACCCGCCCGTGGCCGGGGTCCCCGCCGGCGACTTCCCGGAATTGCCGTTGATCAGGTACGTCACGCCCTCCACCGCCGAACCGTGGAACGCGCCGACGTGACCGTTGACCACCGCGGCCGACTTGCCCGAGCTGCGGCGGAACTCGGCCAGCTGGGCCTCGATCGCCCGGGCCTCGCGCTGGTCGGTCAGCTGGCTGAGCTTGCTGGGCAGGGGATCCGTCGGCGGATGGTGGAAGAACACCACCGCCCCGGTCAGGATGTCGGACTCGGCGACTGCCTCCAGCTGCCGCTCCAGCTCCTCGATCTGCTCCAGTCCACCTCCGGCCAGACTGCCGGAGGCGGTGTTCAGCGTGATCACCTGGGTCCGGCCCAGGGACTGCTCGGTGGTGGGGGCACCGAAGGCGTCCTCGAAGTTCGAGATCTCCCCGCCCATCACCTCGTGGTTGCCGGGCACATACACGTACGGGATGTCGGTGTCCCATTCCTCGTCGAGGATCTGCTGGGCCAGCTCGAAGTCCTCCGGCGCGGCCTCGTCGACGAAGTCGCCGTTGATGACCAGCAGATCCGGTGCGGCGTCCTGGATCTCGCGCAGGGTCCGACGGGCACCCTCGACGGCGTCGCTGTCGGGATCGGCCGCTACGAACTGCGCATCGCTCATCACCGCGATCCGCTGCGGCCTCTCGTCAACGCTGCCATGGGTCAGCAGCGCCGGATCGTGCACCGCCTGTTCCGCCGGGACATCGGTCTCCGGGGTGGTCTCGGCCCGCAGGTCCGCCACCGCGATGTCCCCGGTGTACTGGGCCTCGGGACGGGTCTCCATCATCCGGATCCGCTCGACCGTCAGTGGCTGCGCGAGCCCGTCGGGCACCGTGAACCGCACCGTCTGCCAGCCCTCGAAGTCCAGATGGTCCCCATCGAGATTGGTGACGGTGCCGTTGCCGTCGGTGACCTGCAGCCGCGGCCACGCGCCGGAGCCGTCGCCGCGCACATCCATCGTCAGCGACAGGGTGGTCCCCTCGACCTCCACCGGCTCATCGGCCACCAGGTAGTAGCCGCGGGTGGCGCTCGAGGTGGAGAAGTCGTAGGTCATCCCGACGGCAGGGACAGCGGAGCCGTCCTCGCCCTCGGGCCCCTCGGCCTCCTCGAAGGAGCCCTCGGCGCGGTCGCTCTCATCGGTGAACGCCGAGAGGTCGGAGAAGTCGAAGACCTGCTGCTCCTCCGTCCCATGTGTCAATGCCACCGTCGTCGACAGGTCGGCGGCGGTCAGGGTCAGCGAACCGCTCTCGGTCTCCCCGGTCGCGGTGACCGTCCACGTGCCCAGCCCATCGTCGGTGACCTCGAAACCGCCGTCGACGTCGACCTCGACGTCTGCAGTCTCCAGGCGGGCACGCTGCCCGTCGGCGTCGTAGCCGCTCAAGGTCAGCTGCTCACCCTCCTCCGTGCCCGGCAGGTTCACGGATCGCTCGCTGGCCTGCAGGCCGATCGGCGCGCCGAGCACTCGCAGCTCCTGGCTCGCCTGATGTGGAGGGGCCGCATAGGTGACGGTCCCGCTGCCCCGCTCGGTGCCGCGCACGACCGCGCCGGTCGCATCGGAGGATGCCAGCTCGAGAGCGCCGTCCGCGGCGAAGGAGCCGTCGGCCATCACCGGGTCCAGGTTTGCTCCCAGCCCGGTCGCGTCCAGGGTGCGGTGCAGGCCCGGGAAGACCGCGTCCTCCTCGTCGAGGGCCAGGGAGGTCTGCACATCGCTCAGCTCCTCGGCTGGAGCATCGGAGTAGAACACCAGGGCATTGGGCACCTCGCGCACCTCACCGTCGGAGGGGCTGTTCCAGATCGCCTCCGACTCGGCGCCCGCCGCTCGGGCCGCGAGGGCCGAGGAGCCGCCGCCATCGAGGTTGACGGCGCTGTGGGCACCCATATCCGCCAGGATCTGACCCAGCTCCGGCAGGCTCATCCCGGCTGATTCGACGCTGCGGCCATCCAGGACCAGCACGAACAGCTCGCTGCCGTCGCGGCTGATGCCCACGGCGGTACGAGGATGGATGTCGGTGACCAGGGATTCGTCGGGCAGGTCGGGGACCTCGCCGTCGGTGAGGATCTGATGGCTCCCGGCGATGCCGAGATCCACCTCCTGATCCGGGCCGATGGCAATGTCCGCCTCGTCCCCCACCTCGAGGTCCGCGAGCAGCTCCGCGCCCTCCTCACGGCCCAGCAACACCTGCCCGTCCTCGGGGATGTCGGGCTCGCCCGCGCTCTCCTGCACTTCGGTGACGTCGATGACCTCGCCATCGACCACGGTGGCCAGCGCGACCTGCTCGGCCGGCTCCTCCGGCGCGCCCACGGGACGGTCGAGGGTGTACTCGCCCCATGCGGGGGTGTACACGCCGATCGCGTCCTCGGGCAGGGTGGGATTGTTGATCCCCGCCAGGTCATGGACCTCGTCCTCGGCCAGCGTCAGGGTGCCCGAGGCCGACAGCGCCTGCACCGCAGCCTGCCCCTCGGCCAGCGTGACGGCAGGCATCGGTTCGGGAGAGCCCATCTGCACGCCCTCGCGGCCGACCGAGGTGTACCTGGGTGCATCGGAATGATTGATGTCGAAGAAGGTCCCGTTGACCGCGGCCACGGCGCGCTCGCCGTTCTCGCCGGAGCGCATCACGTCCGTCAACGGGGCACGGCCGGTGACCGAGCCGCCGTCGGCGACATCGACTGACAGCGTCGACTCGTCCAGGTCAGCGGTCAGCACGCTGCCTTCGTTCCAGCCGCCTTCCTCGAGCCGCGAGAACGTGGTCAGGTCCAGGCCGGGAGCGACCCGGTAGTCCTGCAATTCACGCAGCACACCGCCGTGGGACAGCTGTTCATCGGTGACTTCGGCCGAGGCCGGCGGTGCCTGCCAGGCCTGCAGCGACAGCAGCGAGGGGGTGAGCAGCGCGAGCGCCGCCACCAGCGCGAGCAGCCGAGTGGGTGTCCGCCGGGGTGGGACGGGAGAGAGGCCGGTGCGGCCGGGGCTCGGGTCTGGGGGAGAGGCAGCCGACTCGGTCACGGCGGAGGGCGGGCGATGGGACAGGTCAGACATCACGGGTTCCAGCTCGCAGTAGGGCAGACGACCGCATCGAACCTATGTGAAATGAGCAACAAGGGGAAGAGCAGGCGGTGAACTGGGGATGACCGACCGGGTACCTGGAGGCATGGCCCGTCTGGTGTCGACGACGCGGTGCGCGACTGCCTCGCCGACCGTGACCGGCAGGAAGGCACCCGGACCGATCAGCTGAAGGCCGCGAACGGAGCCGGGAGCAGATGCCCGTCGAAGTCGAACATGGCCTGGTTCTCCCAGGCATTTCCGGACGCGGGGTCCTCCGGATCCCATCCCGCACCGTCCACCGCGGTCCATGCCGGCTCCCAGTAGACGGCGCCACGGCCGCGACCGCCCGTGGACGGCGCGGACACCGTGACGTCCTGGACCGCGCGGAACGCCGCCGCCTGGCCTTCGGGGGACGCCGGATATCCCTCTGCCAGCTGCGACGGTTCGGCGACGATGTTCTCGAACGGGGAATCCGGATCGTCCTCGAGGGTGAAGGCGTAGGCGGTCTCGACCACGATCACGTCGCGCTCGTAGCGATCCGCGAGGGTGCTGATCGCCCTCTGCAGATCCATCAGCGTCCCGTGCCAGTACGAGTAGTAGGACAGCCCGATCACGTCGAACGGCACATCGCGTCGCACGATCTCGTCGAACCATGAGGTGAGACCATCGACGCCATCGTGGATGTTGGTCAGATGCAGCATCACCTCGGCGGCGGGGAACACCTCGGTGACCGCGAGACTGCCCGCGGTGAGGAAGCGGGCCAGGTCGTCATAGCGCGCTCCGTCCACGCCGTCGTCGGGATCGACATCCCAGGTCTGCCCCCAGGGCCACAGCATCCCCGGGTTGATCTCGTTGCCCACCTGCACGGCAGCCACGTCGACCCCGGCATCACGGATCGCCAGCAGGGTCGAGCGGGTGTGCTCGGCGACGGCGTCGGTCAGCCCTTCGGGGGCGTCCGGGAGCCAGGCGGACGGGACCCCCTGGGCCCCGGGATCGGTCCAGGTGTCGGAGTAGTGGAAGTCGATCAGCACCTCCATCCCGGCCTGCGAGATGCGTCGTGCCATCGCGACGGTGTGCTCGGGGGTGCAGAAGCCGTCGGCTGGGTCCACCCATACCCGCAGACGGCCCATGGTCGCTCCATGCTCGGCGAAGACCTCGACCGGGTCCACGCTGACGGAGCCGTCGGCGCTGAAGTACTCGGCGCCGTGGGCCTCGTTCTTCGGGATGCCGGAGAGGTCCGCGCCGCGCACGTCCCGCTGCACATGGCCTGACTCCAGGCGCAGGTCCGTGATCTCGGCCCAGGCGCCGTCGGCGCCCTCGGTGCGCAGCTCGATCTCGAGGAGCCCGGCGGGGAGCTGGGCGCTGAGGGCGATCTCCAGTCGGTCCTCGGACGACCCGGTCACCGGGATGTGCACCTGCTCCTGCGTCCGGCGTGACCGCAGCGTGAGTGTGCTCGCGGTTCCGGAGCCACCGGCCCGCACGCTCGTCCGCAGGGTCCACCACCGGGGTCGGCGGTTCTCCACCTCCTGCGAGACGGTCACGGAGCCGCCCTGGGTGGGCGCGCAGCGCAATGAGCACGTGCCGTCGTCGAGCTCGACGACGCTCGCTCCGTCTCCCACCACCTTCCACCCATCGAGCCCGTTCTCGAAGCGCGGGTTCGCGATCTCGTCCCGGCGTGCGCTGGGCTCAGCGGCGGCGGGGGAGGTGCCGGCCGCGCCGAGACCGATCACGGCCGCCGAGCCCGCCGCGACCACAGGCGGCAGGTGCCGACGGGCGATGTCGGACCGTACGGGATCGAAGGTGTTCGGGGTGTACGTCATCGTGCGCCCTTTCGTGGTGTGGCTGGCCTGTCAGGAGGTCGTGACCGCCGCCTGTGCCGGAACGGTCGTGGTCGCGACGGCACCGGCCGCGACGTGGAGCGTGCGGCCCTCGAGGGTGAGCGTGTGCTCCTCTGCGGTGTGATTGATCGCGAACAGGTGCCGGGTGCCGTCCTCCGCTGTGCGCTCCACCAGCTCGACGTCGGCCGGCAGGTCGGAGTCCGTGATCCCGGCTCGGGTGTAGACCTCGGCGAACACGCCGCTCAGGCCGTCGATGGACAGGTCCGAGGCCAGGTACCAGGCGTGTCCCGAGCCGCGCGAGGCCCGCGTGATCGCCGCCCCACCGGGGACGGGGCCGTCGGCGTAGGTGGCCAGCACCTCGGCGTCGAGCACCGCCAGATCTTCGGTCCACACCTGTACGTCGAGCACCTCTCCTGCGGTGGTGTCGATCCGGGTGGTCTCTTCGGCGCGCAGCGGGCAGAACTCCTCGACGGCCACGCCCAGAAGGTCGGCCAGGGCGGCGTTCAGGCCGCCGTCCCGGACCCCGTCGCATTCGTCGACCACGCCCGAGAACGGGCCCACCACCAGGTTCCCCCCGGTGACGACGTACTCTTCGAGGTTCCGCGCGGCGGCATCGGTCAGCAGGTACGACGCCGGTGCCAGGACCATTCGGTACCCGCTCAGGTCGGCTTCGGGGTGGACGAAATCGACAGCATGATGGTCCCGCCACAGGCGTTCGTACCAGGACTGGGTCTGCTGGCGATGGCCCAGGTCCACCGACGGTCGCCACGGCAGGTCCTGAGCCCACTGCGATTCCCAGTCGTACAGGATCGCGATATCCGCGCCGCCCCGTGATCCGCGCACGGGAGCGAGGTCCTGGAGTGTCGCTCCCAGCTCGCACACCTCACGGAAGACCCGGGAGTCGGGTCCGGCGTGGGGGACCATCGCCGAGTGGAACTTCTCGGCGCCCTTCTTCGAGGCCCGCCACTGGAAGAACATGACGCCGTCGGCCCCGCGTGCCAGGTGCGACAGCGAATTGCGGGCCATCTCCCCGGGGGCCTTGGCGACGTTGCGATCCTGCCAGTTCACTCCCGAGGTGGAGTGCTCCATCAGGATCCACGGGTGCCCGCCGGCCAGGGACCGGGTCAGATCCGCATCGAAGGCCAGCTCGACGAAGTTCCGCGGGTCCGCCGCGGTCAGGTAGTGGTCGTTGGAGACGATGTCCACCTCGCGCGCCCACCGCCACAGATCCATGTTCGGGCAGGTGTGGGCCATGAAGTTCGTGGTGACCGGAATGCCCGGGGAGAGCTCGTGCAGGATGTCGCGCTCGGCGATGTAGCACTCGAGGATCGCCTGGTTGGAGAAGCGCCTCCAGTCCAGTTCACGGGAGGGGTTGGCAACGCTGGGTGTGGGCAGCGGCGGCAGGACCTCGTCCCAGGAGCCCAGGGTCTGCCCCCAGAAAGCGGTGCCCCAGGCGTCGTTGACAGCCTCCAGGGACCCGTAGCGATCCAGCACCCAGCGACGGAAGTGCTCCTGTGCAGCGGCTGAGAAGCTCTCGCCGACGGGGGCACCGTACTCATTGTGCACATGCCACATCGCGATGGCCGGATGCGAGCCGTAGCGCTCGCCCAGCATCCGTGTGATCCGCTCGCACGCCTCCCGGTAGGCCGGTGAGCTGGGGCATGCCATGCCGCGGGACCCAGGGCCCAGTGCGCGCTGCTCGCGGTCGACCACCCGCGCTTCAGGGTAGGTGCGGAAGAACCATGCCGGAGGAGCGGCGGTCGGGGTCCCCAGATCCACCCGGATCCCCGCCTCATGCAGAAGATCCAGCAGGTCGTCGAGCCATCCGGTGTCGAACTCGCCCTCGCGGGGCTCGAGCTTCGACCAGGACCACATGCCGATCGTCACCATGGTCACGCCGGCCTCGCGCATCAGGTGCACGTCCTCGTGCCACACCTCTCGTGGCCACTGCTCGGGGTTGTAGTCAGCCCCGAACGCCAGGCCGTCGAGGCCGGGAATCGGGGAGGAAGAGGTGTTCGCGCCTGGCCCACGCAGCGAAGGGGGCAGGGGCGTCGACAGAGATCGTTCACGGGTCATGACGCCATATCGTGGCAGTCCTGGGGGTGAACCGCAAGGCAGTTGACCGGGAACGATCACAGTCATACGATCCCTGCACCAGTGCTCGACCCACGAGCAGACGACGCATTGCAAGGAGGCGTGCATGCCGCGAGCAAGCTCCCCACGCATGAGCCAGGGCCCCTCCCGCCGGCGGTTCCTGACCACCGGGGCGGCCCTGACCAGCGCAGCACTGGCCGGTCCGGCCCTGACCGGCTGCGGGGCAACGTCGGGCGGCACTCCGATCGAGCTGACCTTCTGGACCTGGGCCCCGGGCATCGAGGATGTCGTCGACCTCTGGAACCAGCAGAACCCCGATGTGCAGGTGGTGGTCAGCCGGCAGGATGCCGGGGACGCCGCGGTCACCAAGCTGCTGACCGCGGTCCGTGCCGGGAACGGAGCGCCCGACGTGGTGCAGGCCGAGTACCAGGCCATCACCTCCCTGGCGTCCGCCGATGCCATCGCCGACATCTCCGCCGACCTGACGCCGCAGACCCGTGATCGTTTCGCCGAGGGCATCTGGTCGAACGTGAACCTGCAGGGGGAGTCGATCTACGCGATCCCGCAGGACACCGGCCCGCTCCAGTTCTACTACCGGGCCGACGTCTTCGAGGAGCTGGGACTGTCCGCCCCGGAGACCTGGGACGACTACGCCGAGGCCGCGCGCACGATCAACGCCGCGGATCCCGAGATGTTCCTGGGCACCTTCTCCAATGCCGATCCCGGTCTGTTCGTCGGGCTGGCGCAGCAGGCGGGGGCCTCGTGGTGGCAGATCGACGGAGAGCACTGGTCCGTGGCGATCGACGAGGAGCCCACGCAGCGTGTGGCCCGGTTCTGGGGCGAGCTGGTCGAGGAGGGCGTGATCGACAACGAGCCGATGTACACACCGCAGTGGAACACCGCGCTGAACAACGGCACCCAGGTCGGGTGGGTCTCGGCCGTGTGGGCGCCGGGGGTCCTGTCCGGCAACGCCGGATCGACCGAGGGCAACTGGCAGATGGCCCCCCTCCCGCAGTGGGAGGCCGGGGAGGAGGCCACCGGGAATTGGGGCGGTTCCTCCACCGCGGTGACCACCCAGACCCGGCATCGTGACGCCGCGGTGCGCTTCGCCGAATGGCTCAACACCTCCACCGATGCGGTGCAGGCACTGGTCACCGAATCCGGTGTGTTCCCCGCCGACCAGGTCGAGTCCGAGCAGGCGCTGACCGAACCACCGGAGTTCTTCAGCCACCAGGAGGACTTCTACGAGCTGTCCACGTCCAACGCCGAGAGCGTGCGGCCCTTCACCTTCGGGCCCAACGTCAACGTCACCTATTCGCTGTTCAACGATGCCTTCGCCCAGGCGACGCAGTCGCGCTCGGCCGAGGCCTTCACCGACGCGATCACCACCCTCCAGGAGGGGACCGTCGCCGACCTCGAGAATCAGGGGTACGTCCTGTCATGACCACCGCCACGACTTCCCTGACCCGGCGCAGCAACCGCTTCGCCTACGTCCTCATCGCTCCCGCGGCGCTGTGCTTCGCGCTGTTCCTGGCGATCCCGATCCTGTACGCGATCTTCATCAGCTTCCGGCGCGAGATCGTCGTGGGCCTCGGGCTCGGTGAGGGCGGCCGTACCGAGATCTGGGCCGGGCTGGGCAACTACACCGCCGTGCTGTCGGACCCCGAGTTCCTGGCCAGTGCCGGGCGCGTGCTGCTCTACGGGTGCGTGCTGGTGCCGGTGATGCTGGGCCTGGCGCTGCTGTTCGCGCTGCTGCTGGATTCCCGCCGTGCCCGCGTGCGCAGCTTCGCACGGATCGCGATCTTCCTGCCATATGCGGTGCCGGCCGTCATCTCCTCGGTGCTGTGGGGCTTCCTCTACCTCCCCGGCACCAGTCCCTTCCACCACATCGCCGACGCGCTGGGCGGTGGGCTGCCGGACGTGCTGTCCCCCTCGCTGGTGCTTCTGGCCATCGCCAACATCGGCATCTGGGGTGGCACCGGATTCAACATGGTGGTGCTGTACACCTCGCTGAAGTCCGTCCCCAGCGAGCTGTACGAGGCGGCCACGCTGGACGGATGCACTGAGATCCAGATCGCCACGCGCATCAAGGTGCCGATGATCCTGCCCTCGCTGATCATGACCGCCGTGTTCTCGATCATCGCCACCCTGCAGGTGTTCGCGGAGCCGATGCTGCTGCGCCCTCTGACGAACTCGATCTCGACCACGTGGTCCCCGCTGATGCGCATCTACCGCGATGCCTTCATCCAGAACGACATCTACATCGCCTCCGCCGGCTCGGTGCTGGTGGCGCTGGCGACCTTCGTGATCTCCTTCGGCTTCCTGCGCCTGGTGCGCGGGCAGGCTTTCGCCCAGGAAGAGCGGTGACCGCTGCGATGACCACCACCTCCGACACTCTCGACCGCCCGAGCGCGGCGGCACCTGCTGTCCGCGATGGGGGCCGACCCTCCTCGGCCGGCCGCCCGACCAGGAGCGGTGTCGAGCGGCCCTCGCTCCTCGCCACCGGCATCCTGCTGCTCGGCGCCCTGTACTGCCTGCTGCCGGTGGTGTGGGTGTTGATCGCCGCCTCCAAGAGCCCCGACGAGCTGTTCTCCACCTTCAGCCTGGCCCCCTCGACCCACCTCGTCGACAACATCCGTGACCTGTTCACCTACCGCGACGGGCTCTTCTTCCGATGGGCCGGCAACACCGTGCTGTACGCGGTCGGGGGCGCACTGGCCTCGACCGTGGTCTCGGCGGCCGCCGGCTACGGCCTGGCCAAGTTCGCCTTCCGCGGCAAGAAGCTGCTGTTCAACCTGATCCTGGCCGGGGTGCTGCTGCCGGCCGTGATCCTGGCTGTCCCGCAGTACCTGCTGTTCGCGCAGATGGGGCTGGCCAACACCTACTGGGCGGTCTTCCTGCCGAGCATCCTGAACCCCTACGGCATCTACCTGGCCCGGATCTACGCCGGTGCTTCGATCCCCACCGAGATGATCGAGGCGGCCCGCACCGACGGGGCCGGTGAGCTGCGCATCTTCGGCCAGTTCGCCATCCCGATGATGCTGCCCGGGCTGGTGACGGTGTTCCTGTTCCAGTTCGTGGGGATCTGGAACAACTACATGCTCCCGTACATCATGCTCGGCGACGATGAGCTGTTCCCCATCACCGTGGGCCTGTCGACGCTCATGAACCAGGGGGCATCCCAGCCCGCCATGTACACCACCGTCATCACCGGTGCGCTGGTGTCGATCATCCCGCTGATCGCTCTGTTCCTGATTCTTCAGCGATACTGGCAGACGGATCTGACCGCGGGCGCGGTCAAGAGCTGACGGAGGGACGGGACGGCCCTGCCATCTGTCCTATCGGCATCCGAGACGAGGGAGAGGCCATGGCCCGCAGCCGCCGCACCAAGGCGACGATCGCCGATGTCGCTGAAGCCGCCGGGGTCTCCCGTGGCACGGTCTCCCGCTATCTCAACGGAGGCCACTGGGTCTCCGAATCCTCCACGGAGGCCGTCCGCACGGCGATCGAGAAGACGGGGTACGTCGCCAGCTCCACGGCGCGCCAGCTGCGCACCGGGCGCAGCGGAACCGTGGCCTTCTTGGTGGACGAGGAACCGGCCGCCTTCTTCGGCGACCCGACCTTCGAGAGCCTGGTGGCTAGCGTCAGCGACGCCCTGGCCGCACGGGACATGTCGATGGTGGTGCTGCTGGCGGGCAATGCCGAGCAGGCTCGGCGGGCCGTCGAGTTCCTCAGCAGCGGCGCTGTGGCGGGTGTGGTCACCGCATCGATCCACCCCACGCACGGCACCCTGGAGAAGATCCTCGACCAGGAGATCCCCGTGGTGAACTGCGGTTACCCCCGCACGATGGCCGAGCGAGTGTCCTATGTCATGGGTGACGAGGCGATGGGAGGTCGGTTGATGGCCGAGCACCTGCGGGAGCGCGGTGCCCGCAGGATGGGCGTGATCGCCGGCCCGGCGGACTCTCCCGGCGGCACCCTGCGGCTGGACGCCTTCCGCCGAGCCGCGGGTGGCCTGCTGCCGGACCCCAATGTCCGCTTCGGTGATTACACCCGCGAGGCCGGGCAGCGGTTCGCTGCGGAGCTGCTCGAGGCTGATCCGGGCATCGATGCCATCTTCGCTGCGAGCGACGTGATGGCAGCTGGAGTTCTGGACACGGCGACCGAGCGTGACGCAGCCGTGCCCGGGCAGTTGCTCGTCGGCGGATTCGACGACTCCTTGGTGGCCACCTCCGTGGAGCCGGCACTGACCACCATCCGGCAGCCCTTCGACCGGATCTCCACGGAACTGGTCTCCGTGCTGCTGCGTGAGATCTCCGACGGCTATCGCTCCGCTGTGACGGTCCCGGTCGAACTGGTGACGAGGGAGAGCACGTAGAAGGATGCGCGGGCGCTCGCCACTGGTGCGGCCGAGCTCGTGACCGGGGACCTCAGATGAACTCGTAGGGGTCGAACTCGTCGATCTCGATGATCCGCACCCGGGGCAGGCTGCTGGTGAAGGCCGAGACGTCGTATTCGAGGTCGAACAGCTCGACGCCCTCGATGCCGCGCAGGTCGGCGGACATGAACTCCTGGAACCCGATGATGCCGGTGCGCCGCTGCGGATCGTCGGCCAGCGCGGTCATCTGCGGCACGAAATCACTGTCGTGGCTGACCAGCATCACATCGGCGTCACGCTCGGCCAGCGCCTCGGCGGTGCGCTGGATCGCGATGTCCACGACCTTGCCCTCGCCGCGCAGCGGGATGGTGCGGTACCCCAGTGCGATCAGGGCCTGCACGAACCCCAGCGGCAGGCTGTCGGACACCGCCAGGAAGAACAGTGCGGACACCGGCTGGTGCCAGGACGATTCGGCGTGGCTGAGCAGCTTGTTCCAGCGGGGCCGCTCGTCGGGCTGCGGGCGTCGGCCCAGGACCGATCCACCCAGGGTGGCGTCGATGTTCTCGCCATCCACGAGGAGGTACGTGGTGCGTTCTGTCATGCCCTGACCTTACGCCGCCCTCTCGCCCCTGGGTGCCCGGGGTGGATCCGCCTGGACGGCGTCGATCCTCTGGCAGCCGAAGGCTCCGGCGGGAGTCAGAAGGCGGCGAGGTACATGTTGCCGTCGCTGCCCTTGGCGATCTGGGCCAGGGTGTCCTCCTCACCGGCGAGGTTCACCAGCACCACACGGTTCTCGGCATCCAGCTCGGCGGTGAAGTCATCAGGCGTCAGAGCGGAGGCCACGCCCTCCCACTCGTTCTCGTCGAGCTGCTCCTCGACGGACTTGATGCACTCGTCATAGAGGAAAGAGTCCTCGTTGATGCCTTCTCCGGTCACAGGGTCGAGCCGGGTGGCACAGGCCATGTCCGGATCACCGTCGGAGAGCCCATTGAGATGGTCCAGGAGCACCTCTGTGGCCGCATCGAGGTCATCCTCGTCCGGATCCTGCACGGGGGTGGCCCCGTAGGCGGGCAGATCGGGCAGTCCGGTCTCCTCCTCGTCCTCCGTCTCCTCCTCGGTCGGCTCCTCCGATTCGTCCTCGGTGGGCGTCTCGGTGGTGGGTTCCTCCGTCTCCTCCTCGGTGGTCTCCTCCTCGGTCGGCTCCTCCGTCTCGGTCGACGTGCTCGCCCCCGGCCCGGCCGGATCGTCCTCGTCCTCGGAGAGGAGGAGCACAGCCGCTCCGATACCCGCAGCGAGCACCAGCAGCAGCACCAGGCAGCCGCAGACGCCCACGATCCACGGCCAGGCCTTCTTCCGTTCAGGTGGCGCGCCACCTTGCGGGGCCGACGAGGCGTCAGGAGGCGGGGGTCCGCCCCATGACGAGCCGTCCTGGGGCGGACCGCCACCGGGCGCCGAGCCGCCGGGCTGTTCCGGCGGGCCCGGGGTGCCGGGGTAGGGGCTGCTCATGTCGTCGTGCCTTTCCGAGGTCGCGCAGGGATTCCGGCCCAGGATACCCACGACGGCAGGCACCGGCCGGGAGGGCCGGCCCCGGCCGCGCTCGGCCCGCTGCCCTCACCCGCGGTCGATGCGCTCCTGCCCCGCGGAGCGTCAGTCAGCCCAGCTGGACCTCGCGGCCGTCCTGGGCGGAGGCGTAGATCGCCTCGAGGATCTTCACGATCTCCAGGCCATGCCCCACCGGAGCCACCGATTCCGCTCGACCCAGCCCCGCGTCGACGAAGTTGGCGATCTCGTTGGTGAAGGCCTTGCCCAGCTCGAAGCTGCCCGAGGAGATCTGTGGGGTGATGTTCACGACCGAATCGTGCATCTCGGTGGCGATGTGCAGATCCGGTTCCAGATCGGCCCCGCCCTTGTCCCCGTAGACGGAGACGCCGATCGAGTCCCGGGTGGCGTGCAGTGAGTAGGAGCTGTCCAGCATCAGCGAGGCCCCGCCCTCGAAGCGGATCACGGCGTTGGCCATGTCCTCGACGCTGTTCTTGGTGGGGTCGTAGTCCGAGACCTGATACCGCGGCATCGTGGTGATGTTGGCGCGGTTGCCCAGCACGTCATAGGTGTTGCCGGAGACGGTCACCGCCTTCGGGGCGCCCATCAGGTACCAGGCCAGGTCCAGCACATGGATGCCGATGTCCAGCAGCGGTCCGCCGCCGGCGATGTCCTTCTGGGCGAACCAGCCGCCCGGATTGCCCACCCGTCGGATCAGGCTGGCCTTCGCGTAGTACATCTCCCCGAGCTCACCGGCGTCGATGAAGGACTTCAGCACCTGGCAGTTGGGCGAGTGGCGACGCACGAAACCGACCTGGACCACCCGGTCGCTGGCCGCAGCGGCCTGCTCGACCGCCAGGGCCTCGGCGACGGTGCGGGACAGCGGCTTCTCCACCAGCACGTGCTTGCCGGCCTCGATCGCCGCGGTCGCCCAGACGGCGTGGGTGTCGTTCCAGGTGCAGATGCTGACGCCGTCGATGTCATCGGCGGCCAGCAGGTCATGGGCGTCGTCGTACGCGCGGGCGGCGCCGTACCGGTCAGCCACCGCCCGAGCCCGGTCGAGGTTGATGTCGGCGACCGCGATCAGTTCGACGTCGGGGTGGGCGGCGTAGGCGTCCAGGTGGGCGGCGGCGATGGAGCCGGCGCCGATGACGCCGATGCGGAGCTTGGTCATGATCAGGGCTCAGTCCTTCGGGTCAGGGGTGGTCAGGGGATGGAGCGGATGGAGGGCTGATCAGGCCTGGTCGAGCAGCCGCTTGGCGTTGGCGATGCCCCGCTCGCAGCCGAGCAGGCAGTCCTCCCAGCCCTCGAACTCGATCGAGGCGTAGCCGGAGAAGTCGGAGGCCTTCAGGGCACGGGCGACCGCGGCCAGGTCGATGTCGCCGTTGCCCACGACCGCGCCGCGCAGGTGCTTGCCGCCGCGGCTGCGGAACCAGCCCTCGCCAGGGGAGGCCTCGGCCGGACGGATGTAGAAGTCCTTGAAGTGGACGACCATCGCGTAGGGCAGGTTCTGGGCCACCGACACCTCCGGGGCCTCGTCGACGCACACGAAGTTGCCCACGTCCAAAGTGGTGCGGAAGTTCGGCTGGTCGACCGCGTGGATGATGCGGCGGATCCGGTCGGCGGCCTGCACGAAGAAGCCGTGGTTCTCGAGGCTGGTGGTGATGCCCCGGGCGGCCGCGTACCGGGCGATCTCCTGGGAGGCGGTGACGATGGACGGCAGCGCCCGCTCGAACAGGGGCGTGTCGTCGCCGGGATGGCCGGCGTGGGCGACCACGTCATGGCGCATCAGGCGGATGCCGAGGCGCTCGGCGAGGTCCACGCAGGACTTCACGCGCGCGACCTGCTGGGCGTGCTCGTCGGGCTCCTCGGTGAAGAAGTCTGCGCCGACGGCGAGGTTGGACAGGACCACCCCGGCCGACTCGGCCTTCGCGCGGACCTCGTCGACGAAGGCGGGGTCGGAGGCGATGTTGGGGATGGGGCTGGAGGGGTCGTCGCTGAGGGAGGCGAGCTCGAGGTGCTCGCCCTCGCTGGCGGCGACCCAATCGATGACGTCGAACAGCGTCATCTCGCCGGTGGAGAGTTTGGAGTGGAAGCTGTAGGAGCTGAAACCGAAGCTGATGTCGGCGGTCATGGGGGCCCTTCGCGGGGTCGGGGATCAGGACAGACCGGCATCGAGGCGATGCCAGGGAGCGGGGACGTCGGGGACGCCGGTGATGCGCGCGGAGCCGTGCGCGAAGCCCAGCCCGAGCGCGCCCACGAGCGCGCCGTCGGTGGTCAGCCGGGCC
Source organism: Candidatus Brachybacterium merdavium (assembly GCA_019118275.1). Taxonomy (GTDB): domain Bacteria; phylum Actinomycetota; class Actinomycetes; order Actinomycetales; family Dermabacteraceae; genus Brachybacterium; species Brachybacterium merdavium. The sequence continues at coordinate 27,618 of DWZH01000008.1, forward strand.
GGCACCACCTCGGGGACGTGCTCGGTCATCAGCAGCCGGCCGACAGCGCGGCGCAGGGGCTCCAGCAGGGTCTCGCCCGCCCGGGACAAGCCCCCGCCGACGACGACCCGTTCGGGATCGACGGTGAGCAGCACCGTGGCCAGGCGCGGGGCGATCTGCGCACAGAACTCCTCGATCTCCTGCACAGCGTCCAGGTCCCCGGCGGCGGCGCGCTCGAGGAGCTCCTGGGCGTCGTCGCCGGTGGACCAGGTGAGCCGGCCCCGCACCGAGCTGTCGGTCCAGCGCATGCCCCGCTGGCTGCCCAGCTCGCCGGCCAGGCGGTGGGCACCCTGCAGGATCGCGCCGTCGATGATCACAGCGACGGAGATGCGGTGCCCGAGCTGAAGCAGCACGATGCCCTCGGCCCCCGGTCCGAGGTGATGCTCGGCGAGGGCCGCGAGCTTGATGTCGTTCTCGACCTCGACCGGGCAGCCGAGCCGCTCCGCGAGGGTGCCGGCGAGATCGATCCCCTCGAGGGCGGGTGCGGCCAGGCTGCGGCTGACGCGCCCGGCGGGGTCGAGGATGCCGGGCACCGCGACGCCGACGGCCGACGGGGCCAGACCGGTCCCGCGCACGGCCTGGACAAGAGGCGCGATCGGATCCGGGCCCTGCATCGGCGCCTCGGCCCGGGCGAGCATCCGGCCGGCCGCGTCGGCGACGACGCAGCGCACGGTGCGGGTGCCGACGTCGAGCGCGGCGACGGACGCGGCGGTGGGGTCGAAGCGGAACCGGCGGGCGGGCCGGCCCGCGCTGCCCGAGGCTGCCACCGGGGCCGGGGCTGCGATACCGGTCGCGCGGAGCTCTTCGAGCACCGCATCGACCGTGGGCCGGGAGAGGCCGGTCGCCGAGGCGATCTCGGCGAGGGTCAGCGCGCCACCGGCCTCCCGCAGCACCACGGTGCAGTCCCGCGCGTTGGCGCGTCGGACCGCGGAGGGGTTCGGGGGTGGCATCGCCATCGGTCCCTCTCGCTCCGGACGTCCCCACCGCGAATACGTAAGGGGGTTGCACAATGTGCGCGGCCAGTTTCGCCCCTTGCGCCGCCGACGTCAACCACCCCGGAGCGCCACAGCCGTGCGGGAGGGAGGGGCGGGGCCTGGCGCGCCAGCTGACTATGTGACATGGTACTTACCGAGACGTTTCTCGACGACAGAGGATGGCAACGTGGCCAGCGCTTATGCGAGCAGCTCCTATTCGATGCCCGGCATGTGGGTGACCGAGCGGACCGTGCAGGTCCCGCTCGATTGGGCGGCGCCCGACGGAGAGAGGATCGATCTCTTCATCCGGGAGCTGGTGGATCCGGATCGGCGATCCGAGGATCTTCCTCTGCTCACCTACCTGCAGGGCGGTCCCGGAGGCGCGAGTCCCCGCCCCGTGAACGGCTCCGGGGGCTGGCTCGGGGAAGCCCTGAAGCACTACCGGGTGATCCTGGTCGACCAGCGCGGCACGGGCTCGAGCACTCCGATCGAGGCCGTGGACGTGCAGGGGAGAGGCGATGCGGACGCGGGAGCCGACTATCTGTCGATGTTCAGAGCCGATTCGATCGTGCGCGATCTCGAACATGTGCGCACCACGGTGTACCAGGAGAAGAAGTGGGCGCTGATCGCCCAGAGCTTCGGAGGCTGGATCACCCTCACGTACCTCTCCTTCGCGCCCGGCGGGCTCACCGCCTGCTACATCCACGGCGGTGTCCCGGGAACGCCCCCTTCTGCGGCCGAGGTCTATCGGCGCACGTTCCGCCGCGTGCAGGAGAAGACGACGGAGTACTACCGCCGGTACCCGGGGGACGCCGAGCGGGTCGCGGAGATCGCGGACCTGCTGGCGAGCGAAGAGGTCCGGCTTCCCGATGGTGACCGCCTCACTGTTCGCCGATTTCAGTCACTGGGCATCGACTTCGGCATGAAGCCAGGATTCGAGCGGATGCATTGGCTCCTCGAGGGGGCCCTTGCTCGCCCCGGACGCTTCTCCCACGGATTCCTGGAGCAGGTCCAGACCCGCACCTCCCAGGCCGGCAACCCTTTGTTCTGGACACTCCAGGAGAGCATCTACGGCACGGCAGGGGGAGGCGCCACCGCGTGGGCGGCGCAGGCCGAGCGGGACCGACGCCCCGAGTTCTCGGAGGCGAATCGTCCCCTCCTGTTCACAGGAGAGATGGCGTTCCCCTGGATGTTCGAGGAGATTCGGCTCCTGCGCGGTTTCGCACCTGCCGTGCACCGGCTCGCGGAGCGCGAGGACTGGCCGGCGCTGTACGACGAGACCAGGTTGGCGGAGAACGAGGTCCCGGTCGCCGCAGCGGTCTTCTACGACGACATGTACGTGGACGCCCAGCTCCAGCTGGACACACTGTCCCGAGTGGGCAGCTCGACGTACTGGGTGACCAACGAGTTCGAACATGACGGCATCGGAGCCGACCGCACCTTCTCGCGCCTGCGAGAGCTCGTCCGTGACCGCGGTGGGGAACGAACAGGAGAAATGAAGTGACGACCGACAGCATCCACGATCAGCGACCGCCCTATGCGGGCACCCGCCCGCCCCGGCTGAGCGAGATCCCGGCATTCGTCGACCACATCGCACGGGACTGGGGCCATCGGTCCGTCCCGGTCGCGCTGCCCGAGGGCACCGAAGCGGCCGCGGCCGAGCACCGGCGTCGACTGAGCCATGCGCTCCCCGGCCGGGCGATCGTCGCCGCCGCCGGCACCGCGCCGATCCGCAACGATGACAGCGCCTATGGCTTCCGGGCCGACAGCGACTTCGTCTGGCTGACCGGAGTGCAGGTCGAGGGCGCGGTGCTGGTGATGACCCCGACGGCGGGAGGGCACGACTCCACCGTGTACCTGCCGCCGCCGCTGCGTCCGGGCACGGAGGGATTCTTCTCCGATGCTCTCCACGGTGAGCTCTGGGTCGGATCCTCGCCGGGGATCGAGGAGTGGTCGCGAGCACTGGATCTCCCGGTCAGGGACATCGCAGAACTCGAGACGGCCACGATACGCAGCGCCGAGGGGCCGGCGTGGAGCACGCGTGTGGTCCCCGAAGCGCTCCGCGCTCAGCACGGGCTCGAGGTCTCCCAGGAACTGCGTCGCACCCTTTCCCAGCTGCGCATGATCAAGGACGAATGGGAGATCGAGCAGCTGCGCCACGCCGTGGACGCGACCGTGGGCGGTTTCGCTGCGGTGGCGACCGAGATCCCACGAGCTCTGGCTCAGGGCCTCGGCGAACGCTGGTTGCAGGGCACCTTCGAGCGGCACTCGCGGACGCACGGGAACGGACCGGGCTATTCCACCATCGTCGGCTCCGGGCCGAACGCCCCGATCCTGCACTGGACGCGCTGCGACGGGCCGATCCTGCCCGACAGTGCCCTTCTGCTGGACATGGGCGTGGAGGCCCGGAGCCTCTACACGGCGGATGTCACCCGTACGCTCCCGGTCTCGGGGACCTTCAGCACTGCCCAGCGACGGGTGCACGATCTCGTGGAACGCTCCCACCGCACGGCGATGAGCCACGTCCGCCCCGGGGTGAACTACCTGGAGTTCCATTTCGCCGCCATGGAGGTGCTGGCCCAGGGGCTGCACGACTGGGGGATCCTCCCCGTCTCCGTCGACGAGGCGCTGTCCCCCGCGGGCCAGCAGCATCGGCGCTACCTGGTCTGCGGGATCGGCCACCACCTGGGACTGGACGTGCACGACTGCTCACAGGCCCAGTGGGAGGACTACATGGGCGCTGACCTCGAGGCCGGCATGGTGATGACCGTCGAGCCCGGACTGTACTTCCACGAGAACGACCTGACCGTCCCCCCGGAGCTGCGGGGGATCGGCGTCCGTCTCGAGGACGACCTGCTGCTCACGGCCAGCGGGGCCGAGGTGCTCTCGGAGGCCCTGCCCATCGATGCCATCGGCATCGAGAACTGGACCCGCTCCCACGCGAGCTCTGCATGACCCACCGACCAGGAGAGACTGTGAACGCTCATATCGTGTCCCCGATCATCAGCCCTCGGGTGACGCCGTACCCCCTGTCCGCCGTCGACGTCGCCGACGACAGCGTCTTCGCTGCGGCGCGAGGACGCATGCTGGACCTGGCCAGGAACTACCCCGTCGACCGACTGCTGGCCGTCTTCCGGGCGAACGCTCAGCTGGATACGCGGGGAGCGCGGCCGCCAGGGAACTGGGAGGACCATGGGCACCCCAAGGAGGATGCCTGGAGCGAGCACGATTATCCGGGGCGGGAAGAGGCACAGACCGCCAACCTGCTCCGCGGGCACTACGCCGGACACTTCCTCTCCATGCTCTCCCTGGCCCATGCGGCCACCGGGGAGGAGGCGCTCAAGGACAAGGTGACGGATTTCGTGGCGGGCCTGGGCCAGGTGCAGGATGCGTTGGCGGCGACGGGCCGGTACTCCCACCCCGGCTTCCTCGCCGCGTACGGGGAGTGGCAGTTCTCGCGATTGGAGGGTTTCGCCCCGTACGGCGAGATCTGGGCACCGTATTACACCACCCACAAGATCATGGCAGGCCTGCTGGACGCCTACGAGCTCACCGGCAACGAACAGGCCCTGCGGATCGTGACGAAGATGGGCCAGTGGGTGCATGCACGCCTGTCCCGGTTGGATCCCGGACGGCGACAGAAGATGTGGTCGCTGTACATCGCCGGCGAGTACGGCGGGATGAACGAGACCCTCGCCCGCCTCGCCGCCGTGTCAGGGCAGGAGCAGTTCCTGACGACCGCCACCTACTTCGACCAGGAGAACCTCCTCGAGGCGGGGCGGACCGGGACCGACATCCTCGACGACATGCACGCCAATCAGCATGTGCCGCAGCTGATCGGTTACGTCCACGAGTACGAGCTCACGGGCGAGCAGCGCTACCTCGAGGCAGCCGTTGGGATCTTCGCGGCGATCGTCCCCGGCCGCATGTACGCGCACGGCGGCACCGGGGAGAGCGAGCTCTGGGGCCCGGCGAACACCGTCGCCGGGGACATCGGCAACCGCAACGCGGAAACCTGCGTGGCCTACAACCTGGTCAAGCTCGCGCGGCTGCTCTTCACCCACACCCTCGATCCCTCGTACCTGGACTACGTCGAGCGGGCCGAGCTCAACCAGATCCTGGGCTCGCGCAAGGCCTCGGAATCGGACGTCTCGCCCGAGGTCACGTACATGTTCCCGGTCCATGCAGGGGCGCGGCGCGAGTACGACAACATCGGCACCTGCTGCGGCGGCACCGGACTGGAGAACCACGTCAAGTATGGCGAGGGGATGTTCCACCGCGCCCCGGGCGAGCTGTGGATCCACCATCTCTTCCCGGCCCGCCTGGACCGTGCCGCCGTCGACGGCCCCGGGGCCCTGAACATCGACCTGGTCGGTGACTACCCGCTGGGTGACACCACCCGCATCCGCTTCACCGCCCCGCCGCACGCCGCGGGCGACGGGGAGAGGCTTCGAGTGCATCTGCGGATCCCTGCGCATGCTGCCGGCGAGACCCGCATCCTCCTGAACGGGGAGCCTCTCGAGGCGGACGCCGCTCCCGGCGGCTACCTCTCCCTCGAACGGGAATGGTCGGACGGCGACGAGATCGTGCTGCAGGTGCCGCTGGCACTGCGATCGGTGCCCACCATCGATGATCCGGCCGTCCACAGCATGGAGCTCGGCCCCACCGTCCTGCTCGCACGGTCGGAGGAGACGACGCGGCAGGCGCTGCCGCTGGCCGGTAACCGCCTGCTGGACGGGACCCTGAGGACGTCCGAGCCGACACAGGCCCTGGTGACCCGGCTGGCCGATGAGGGAGTGGTGCAGATCGCCGGGCTGACGTGGGAACCCGCCTATTCCGGCCAGGACACCCGCTATCACATGTACGTCCGCCAGGCCGACGCGACGATCGCGTTCGCGGGCGAGGACAGCGGTGTCCCCAATCGGCTGCGTCCGGCCGGGGTCACCGTCCTGGACTCGATCTGGCAGCGGGAGGCCTTCACCTCCCGGGACGAGTTCCTGGACCGGGTGGCGGACATCGTCGTGGAGGCACGCCAGGAGGGGGTGCTCGGGCGGTCCGAGGCGGAGCGGGTGCTGTGCGCCGCCGCTCGCGCCGATATCGACGGCGACGGCACCGCCCGAGAGGCGGAGGTCCGGCAGACGAGCACCGCAGGACCGGTCCGGCGCCAGGACGCGGACGGGACGCGGACTGTGTGGGACCTGCCCGCCGACTGGGCAGATCAGGACGCCCCGCCGGTGGTGCACATCGGAGTGGCCCAGGAGCCCGCACCCTCCGGGTGGTACACCAGCACACCCACGGTGACGGTCCACGCCGCGCACCTCGACCAGCGGGGATCCGAGGGCTCGGCGGGACTGGAGATCGAGTACCGGGTCGATGGGACGGACTGGCAGCCCTATACGGAGCCCTTCGAACTGGGTGCGGAGGGCAGCCATCGAGTGGAGGCCAGAGTGCGTGATGCGCTCGGGCGCGCGAACCGCGACGAGCTGGAGCTCCATGTCGACACCTCGCCGCCGGAGACCACCGCGACGGTACGCGAACTGGGCAGCAGCGTCGAGGTGACCTTCTTCGCCACCGACTCCACCTCAGGGGTCGATCGGATCCAGTGGGAGGGGCCCGGCACGTTCTGGGGCACCTTCTCCGAGGCCTTCGTGAGGGCTCTGACGGACACTGAGCAGGTCCTCGAGTACGCGGCGACCGACCGTGCGGGGAACATCGAACCCCGCCGCCGGCTCGTCCTGCCTGCCCTGACCGATATCCCGGGCCAGGGATGACGGCGAGGCCGTCGGCACAGCTGTGCCGACGGCCTCGCCGCCCCCCGGGGGGCCCCTCTAGGTCACCGCGATCCGGAGATCTCCGGGAGCCACACTCGCATCGGACCGGCACCGCGGTTCGCCCAGGCGAAGTACGGGATCGCGCGCCAGACGTGATCCGTGACGGGGGCGGGATCCGGGGTCCACGTCGAGTACGGCCAGCTCCGATCGATGGCGGCAGCTGACGGAGCAGCCGCTGCCGCCCCGGTCAGATCCACCGCGACCACGCCGTCCAGGTCGTCGATCGGGCGCTCGACCACGGGGGCGCTCGGATCGACGAGGGCGTCGTCGACGACGGCGGGCCCCTCCTGATCGGCCTGCTCGATCGCGTAGACCAGGGGGCCGCGTTCCAGGGCGACGGCACCCCGAGAGGCGTCGACGCGGTGAGGGGCGGTCACGAAGCGCGGGGTCATGTCGATGTCGAGCACGATCTCCTCTCCGGCCCGGAACTGTCGATCGAGCTCCTGGACGCCGCTGCCGGCGACCTCCTGCGCCCCGTCGCCTGCGTCGAGCAGTGCGGATCCGGCCCAGGCCGGGATCCGCACGCTGAGCGAAGCAGCAACCTCGGGCGCCTCGACCACGCGCAGGGTGATTCGCCCATCGTGCGGGTAGTCGGTCGTGATCTCGACGCTGAGCCGCTCGGATCCCACCTCCGCGGTGTAGGTCCCGTTCGCGAACTGGTGGATCTGCAGGCCGTCGTCGGTCGACGTGGCGACGTACTGGTCCAGGCTCGACAGCGTGCGCATCACGTTCGGCGGGCAGCAGGCGCACTGGAACCAGCCGCGCCTCCCGTTCGCCGCGGAGGTGCCGCCCGTGACCTGGGCGTTCGAGCGCAGTTGGAGAGGGTTGACGTAGAAGAACTCGGTGCCGCCCAGGGACACCCCGGGCAGGACCGCGTTGAACAGGGCCCGTTCGATGAGATCGGCGTACTGCTCATCGCCGCTGGCCAGGAGCAGCCGCCATGCCCATTGCACGGCAGCGATCCCGGCACAGGTCTCGGCATAGCCGTGATCGGTGCTCAACTCGTAAGGATCGCCGTAGGCCTCTCCCGCCCAGCGCGAACCCATCCCCCCGGTGACATAGGTCTTGGTCGCCAGCATGGTCGCGAAGACACTCCGCAGATGGGCCAGCAGCTCGGTGTCAGCATCCTCGATCGCGAGGTCGGTGGCACCTGCTGCGAGGTAGAGGGCACGTACCGCGTGCCCCTCGACCGTCGACGCCTCCCGGACCGGGACACGGTCGGAGAAGTAGGTCGGTTCGTGCCCGAGCCCCGACAGATAGCCGTGGCCGCGCCTGTCGAGGAAGAAGCGTGCCAGCTCCAGCGCATCGTTCCTGCCGGTCTCGCGGTACAGCTCGACGAGGGCCATCTCGATCTCGGGATGGCCGGGGACGCCCTCGTGGTGTCCGGGACCGAAGACGGCCACGAGATGGTCCAGCACGCGGAGGGAGACGTCGAGCAGCGTCGTCTCGCCCGTGCTGCGAGCCTGTGCGACGGCGGCCTGGAACAGGTGGCCATAGCAGTACAGCTCGTGGTTCCAGGCGAGATCGGTGTAGCGCTCCTCGGGGCCGTGGCGCAGTTGGTGGACGCTGTTGAGGTACCCGTCGGACTGCTGCGCGGCGGCCACGAGAGCTGTCACCTCCTGCTGCCGGCTGCGCAGCACCGGATCCTCGGCCCGACCGATCTCGTAGGCGACTGCTTCGAGCCATTTGTAGACGTCGGAGTCCTGGAAGATCATCCCTCTCGCATGCCCCGTGGAGGTGCCTGCGGCGATGCGGAAGTTATCGAGGGTGCCCGAGGTCTCCAGCTGCTCGTATCCGGCGGCGAGAGCGTCCACCCGGTTGCGGTCCTGGCGGGTCCGCCAGAACCCGCCGCTGATGTGCGCGTCGCCGGGGGCGAGCGGTCTCAGGGCGGTTCGTGCCCGTGTCCTGACGGGGGCCGCGAGCGTGGAGGGCTCGCGAGAAGCAGTCGACACTGCCATGGGTTCTCCTTGGTGATGCTGCAGTGGGGGGTGTGATGGGTAGAAGGTGTGTGCTCGCGGGCCGAGCCCAGCTTGCCCGCCGTGCCGTTATCTCGGCCAGTGATCCCGACCGCGTCCAGTGGTGGGGAGGGGTCCGTTCCCCTCTCGGCCACCAGCTCGATCCTGTCGGTGGGCTTCGGTCCAGGCGACGGCCAGTGTCGGTTCTCGGACCAGTAGGCCCGGGAAGCGGTGCTGCATGTGAGTGATGCTCCTCAGCTCGTGGATTCCGCGGCCCTTCGCGGCAGCGGTGATCGGCGGGCGATGGCACTCATAGTGCGGCGTCGTCGGCCGCGCCGCTCCTGAGCACCCGGTTCCGGCGTCGCGCGGCCTCCCATTCGGGATCGATCCGCGGCACTGCAGAGAGCAGGGTGCGGGTGTAATCGTGCTGCGGGTCTCCGAACACGTCATCCCGGGGACCGCTCTCCACGATCCTGCCAGCGCTCATGACCGCGACCCGGTCCGCGATCTGTCGCACCACGGCGAGATCGTGGGCGATGAACAGATAGCTGAAGCCCTCCTCCTCGCGCAGCCGGCGTAGCAGGTTGATCACCTGTGCCTGCACCGAGACATCGAGCGCGGAGACGGCCTCGTCGCAGATCACGAGCTTGGCGTCGACGGCGAGCGCACGGGCGATACCGATGCGCTGCGCCTGGCCCCCGGAGAACTGCGAGGGGAGGCGGGACGAATGGTCCGGGTTCAACCCCACCCTCTCCATCAGCCCTCGGGTGAAGTCCCGCGCCCCTCCCGGGATCTTCCGCTTCTGGTACACGAGCGGCGCAGTCACCAGCTTCTCCACCGTATGCCGAGGGTTGAGCGAGGAGTAGGGATCCTGGAAGACCACCTGGACACTGCTACGGAACGGTCGCAGCGCCCTGGCCCCGAGCTGCCCCACCTCCTGGCCCTCGAAATGGATCTCGCCGCCATCGACGTCCATCAGACGCGCGAGCATCCGAGCGGTCGTCGACTTCCCTGAACCCGACTCGCCGACCAGGGCCAGCGTCTCGCCGTATCCGATGGTGAGTGAGACGTCATCCACTGCGCGCACCGTGCGCCGACGTGCGCCGACACCGTCACCGGCGACCTTGAACTCCTTGACCAGGTTCGTGGCCTCCAACAGAGGAGTCGTCTCCTGTCCGGCGGGCGCCGGTCCTGCTGAGCCGTTCATGGCTGGGCTCCTTCCGCGTCGAGGGTGCGCAGGGCCCCGATCTCGTCATCGATCCGCGGCACCGCGTCCAGCAGGAGCTGCGTGTACTCGTGCTGGGGGTCGGAGAAGATCTGCTCGGCTGTGCCCTTCTCCATGACACAGCCCTCGCGCATCACGACGATGTGCTCGGTGACCTCGCTGACCACGGCCAGGTCATGGGTGATCATGATCAGCCCGACTCCCGTCTCCTCGCGGAGCTCGGACATCAGGTCGAGGATCTGCGCCTGCACCGTGACGTCCAATGCCGTGGTCGGCTCGTCGGCGATGAGCAGCTCAGGCTCCATGCTCAGTGCCATCGCGATCATCACGCGCTGCCGCATCCCACCAGAGAACTGGTGAGGATAGTGGTCGACCCGGCGGGCTGCGTCGGAGATGCGCACCCGGTCCATGGCCTCAATCGCGACCTTCCGGGCCTCCTTCCTGCTCACGCCGCGTCGATGCGAGCGGTACGCCTCCTCGATCTGCAGTCCGACGGTGTAGTACGGGTTCAGCGACGAGAGCGGATCCTGGAAGATCATCGCAATCCGGTCGCCGCGCATCCGACGCATTGCGGCGTTCCCGAGCTCGCTGAGCTCGGTCCCGTCGAAACGGAGGGAGCCGCTGCGTTGCCCGCCCTTGGGAAGCAGGTCCATGATCGCCAGGCTGGTCATGGACTTGCCCGAGCCGGACTCCCCGACGATTCCGACAGCCCCGCCGCGGGGGACGTCCAGGTCGAGGGACTTCACCACCTCGGTCCGTCCCTCGGCGGTCGGGAAGCTCACGGTGAGGTCTCGGACCTCGAGGAGATTCCCCTCTTCGGAGTTCGGTGCGGTACTGCGCGCGGTCTCAGGCACTGATCCTCACCCTCGGGTCGATCACGGAGTACAGAAGGTCGATCACCATGTTCCCGACGATCACGAAGAAGGCGGCCAACAGGGTGACCCCCATGATCACCGGCTGATCGTTCTTCGTGATCGAGTCAGCGGCGAGCTTGCCGATCCCGTTGAGACCGAAGACCGTCTCGGTGATCAGCGCGCCGCCGAGCAAGTTCGCGAAGTCCATCCCGAACATGGTGGCGATCGGTGTGAGGGCGGGACGCAATGCATGCCGTCTCCACACCAGGTCCTGGCGAAGGCCCTTCGCCCGGGCAGTGCGCACGTAGTTCTGCTGGAGGGTGTCGATGACGTTCGCGCGGGTCAATCGGGTGTACGTCGCGGCCGCGCCCACTGCCAGTACGACCCACGGCATCAGGAAGTTCAGGAACCACTGCACCGGATCCTCGCCGATCGGCAGCGCCTGCGGGAAGGGCAACCAGCCGAGCACCACGACGAGCACGAACTGCAGCACGAGCGCGAGGACATAGTTCGGGATCGACATCCCGCCGAGCGTGAGGCCGGCGAGGAAGCGGTCCAGGAAGCGCCCCTCGTGGACAGCGCTCAGCACACCGGCGATGAGCCCGGCGAGCAGCCACAGGACGGCGGCACCGATGGCCAGGGTCGCCGAGACCGGGAGCCGCTGCATGAGCATCTCGGTCACCGGCTGACTGGTCTGGAAGGAGTAACCGAGGCAGGGAGCGGCGCACTGGACCGCCCCCTCCCCGACTCCGTAGGTACGGCCGACGAACAGGCCGGTCAGGAAGGTGGTGAACTGCTCGAGGAAGGGCCGGTCCAGCCCGAGATTGAGGCGGATCTGGTCGATGCGCTCCGGTGTGCAGTTCTTCCCGCAGACCTGGACCGCGGGATCCGGGGACAGCACGAAGAAGACCACGAAGGTGAACAGGCACACGACGAAGAGCACGCCGAGCATGCCCGACGTCCGGCCGACGAGGAATCTGGTCATGATCGGATCCCTCCAGACTCGCTGAGGACCTTGACGCGGTCACCGAGCACGGTGAACGAGAACACCAACAGGAACAGGAAGGCGCTCGGGATCAGGAAGTAGACGGGATCGACCGCGTACCAGGTCACCGAGTTGGCGATCATCTGCCCCCAGGACGGGGTGGGCGGGACGACGCCGACGCCCAGGAAGGACAGTCCGGCCTCGGTGCCCACATACCCCGGGATCGCCAAGGTCGTCATCACGATGATGGTGGGGGCGAGGTTGGGCAGGATCTCCCGGAATACGATCTGCAGGCCGGTCGCTCCGGAGGCCCGGGCGGATTCCACGAACTCATGCTCCTTGAGGGACAGAGTCTGCGCACGCACGATGCGGGCGAGATAGGGCCATCCGAAGATGGAGATCACCAGCACCAGCAGCACCTGGCGGTTCTCCGCAGGCAACGCCGACAGCACGGCGATCATGAAGATGAGCGCCGGGAAGGCCATGAGGAACTCCATCAGGCGGGAGATGATCGCGTCCACCATCCCGCCGAAGTATCCCGACAGCAGGCCGAAGACGACCCCCAGGGCGCTGGTGAGCAGCGTCGCCGAGAGCGCGATGGTCATCGAGATCCGGGCGCCGTAGACGATGCGGGCGAAGATGTCGCGACCGTTGCCCGGTTCGACGCCGAACCAGTGCTCACCGCTGATGCCGCCGCCGGTTCCGAGGGGGAGACCGCCGAGGCTCGGATCGATCGCGGACTGATCGAACTCGTAGGGTCCCCACCCACTGAGCTTCACGATCAGCGGGGCGAAGATCGCCATGAGGATCACCAGGACGATGTAGGCCGCCGACAGCACGGTCGGCACGTCCCGACGCAGGGCAGCCAGGAAGCGCCTGACCCTGTGCGGACGAGGGCCGTCGGGGCCGAGGGCGGCGGAGTCCTCCGACCGGCCCTCGGCCTCGAGTGAAGTGGGAAGCGCAGCCATCCGTCAGCCCTGCGACGGGTCCTCGAGCCCGATGATCGTCAGATCGGTCATGCTGGTGCTCGGGTGGAAGCCGGCGATGTTCTCACCGGGCAGGAAGAGTCCCTTCTCGAGCGCCAGTGGGGCGATCGGCGCCTGCTCCATGATCTGCTCGTCGAGCTCGCCCCAAGCGACGTTGGCCTCCTCGAGATCCTCCATCGCCATGATCTCGTCGATGCGGGTGTTGATGGCCTCGTCGTCGATCTGCGCGAGGTTGCCGTTGCCCTTCTCGACGATGTTGCGCCCATCGAACAGCGGTGGGATGAACGTGCTCGCACTCGATGCCCAGTCTGGGCACCAGCCGCTGATCGCGGCGTCATTCTGCTGCGAGGGCGTGCCGATCGTCTCGTAGTAGGAGGAGGTGTCGATGACGTTGAGGTTCACCGTGACGTCCAGCGGTTCCAGCGCCTGCTGGATCGACTCGGCCTGAGCCTGCATCTTCGGCTGCGAGCGGATGTCCAGGGTGAACTCGAACCCGTCGTCCACTCCCGCCTCCTCGAGCAGCTCACGGGCCGCTTCGAGATCTCCCTTGCCGTCGACACCGGGATAGAGGTCGAAGTCCTTGTGACCATTGACCGTCGGGGGGAGGATCGCGGTGGCAGGATCCGCGAGCTGGGTGCCGCCGGAGGCGTTGACGACGGCCGAACGGTCGATCGCGAAGTTGATCGCCTGGCGGACACGCACGTCGGAGAACACCTCGGACGTGGTGTTCATGCTCATGTACGTGAGGCAGTACGCCGGGGCTTCGACGACACGCTCGGAGACCCTCGGATCCTGCAGGCGAGGCAGCGTGGAGGCCTGCAGGGTGCCGGAGATGGCGTTCGCGTCGGCTCCCTGGCCGGCGATCATCCGCTCATCGATGGTCGACTGGTCGAGGCCGACCTCGAACTCCCACGCATCCGGGTACGCCTTCCGCACATCATCGGTGGCAGGATCCCAATTCTCGTTGCGCACCAGGGAGATGGAGCTGCCGGGCGTGTAGCTCTCCAGGTCGTAGGGACCGGAGGACACGATGTCGCTGAGGAACTCGTCCCCGTCGCCGGTTCCCTCCGGGAAGGGCACGGCATTGGCCTGTGCGAGCACAGCGTCGAACTCGGGGAACGGGGCCTTGAGGTGGAAGACGATGGTCTTCTCATCCGGCGTCTCGATCGTGGGGATGTCTCCGGTCCGGTACGGACCCTCGTAGTCGTCGGGGGCGTCGATGACCTGCTTCACCCAGGGCGAGCCGATGCCGATCTCCGGGTCCCAGGCGCGGGAGATGCCGAACTTCATCTCCGCCGAGGTGATCGGGTCGCCGTTGTCGAACTTGATGCCGTCCTTGAGCGTGTAGGTCCATGTCAAGCCGTCGTCGGACACCTCGCCGAGGCCTGTCGCGAGATCGGGGACGATCTCGTTGGGATCATCCGCGTCACCGGCCGTCTGCATGGTCAGGCCCCGATAGACGAGGCGGTAGAAGGCATTCACGCCTCCGTCGAAACCGCGGGCGGGATCGAGGTAGGAGAAGTCGGAGTTCTGGAGCATGTGCACGGTGCCACCGGTCGCCGGCTCATCGCTGGCACCCTGCTCGCCTCCAGGCCCTTCACCGGCTTTGCCTCCGCAGGCGGCCAGGAAGACCATCGAGGCGGCGCCCACGGCCACCAATCTCTTCATCGGGATTCTCATTCTCGGTCCTCTCGCGGGACGGATAGAACAATTCGGTGACGGCCCTGGCGTGGACCCCACTCCGTCATGGGTCGCCCTCGCTCGGCCGAAGGTGCACTGCGTCACCTGGGTACGGTGTAACATGCCACATGACAGCCGCGTCGTAAAGTGGCAACCGCTCTGAGACCGAACTGTTACCTGATTCCGGTGCCGCCGACTCCGTAGGAACGTCGGGGTTCTTCGCGCGAAGCGCCGGGGCGCGAAGGACTGGCAAGTGCAATTGCACTGGTATATGGTACGAGCCACGGTGTTCGAGCAGAGAACGACCGGCTCCCTCCGGACGAAGCGGTCCGATCCGGTCCACCCCTGCCGATATCTCCGCGCTCGACGCGGTGCGCCGGGGCTCATTGGCCACCATGGGCTCGAAGTCGCTCACGACGAAGAGGTCTGCACATGACATCCCCCCTGCCCACCCCTGTCCGCACTCATGCCTTCATCAACGGCGAGTTCGTCCCCTCGGCCTCCGGGGCGACGTTCGAGTCGGTGAATCCTGCGACCGGGGAGGTGCTGACCGAGATCTCCTCATGCGATGCAGAGGACGTCGATCGCGCGGTCGCCGCAGCGGGCGCGTCCTTCGCGTCCGGCGTGTGGAGCCGTATGCACCCCTCCGATCGCCGAGAGGTGCTGATGCGCCTGGTGGCGCTGCTGGAAGAGAACCTCGAAGACCTCGCGCTGATGGAATCCATCGATGCGGGCAAACCGATCACCGATTGCCGTGAGTTCGATCTGCCGGACACGATCGGCTCCATCCGGTGGTACGCCGAAGCGGCCGACAAGGCCTTCGGCAAGACGACGGCTGCGGGTGACGACGCCCTCGGGCTGATCGTCCACGAACCCATCGGTGTGGTCGGCGCCGTCCTGCCGTGGAACTTCCCGCTGGCGATGCTGGCGTGGAAGCTCGGCCCCGCCCTCGCCGCGGGGAACTCGGTGGTCGTCAAGCCTCCGGAGCTGGCCACATTGACCACGTTGCGCTTCGCGGAGCTGGCAAGCGAGGCCGGGCTCCCCGACGGCGTGCTGAACGTGGTCCCGGGCCTGGGCCACGTGGCAGGGAAGGCACTGGGCCTGCACGCGGACGTCGACATCATCTCCTTCACGGGCTCGAACGAGGTGGGCCGGGAGTTCCTGCGCTATTCGGCGGATTCGAACCTCAAGAAGATCGTCCTGGAGCTCGGCGGGAAGGCGCCCCAGATCGTCACCGCGGACAATGCCGACCGACTCGCGGTCGTCGCGGAGGACCTCGCCGAAGCCGCTTTCGGCAACAACGGTCAGAACTGCACGGCGGGGTCCCGGATCCTGGTGCACTCATCCATCGCCGAGGACTTCATCGACGAGCTGGTCAAGGCGACGAACTCGTTCGTGGTCGGCGATCCGCTCGACCCTGCCACGACCATCGGCTCGCTCGTGGAGGAGTCCGCCCTGGCGCGCGTGACCGAGTACGTCGACGCCGCGGTGGCGGACGGCGCCACGGTCAGGGCCGGCGGGAAGCGAGTGCTCGAGGAGACCGGAGGCTGGTTCTATCCGCCGACGGTGGTCACCGACGTGCGCGAGGACATGGCGATCGCTCGGGATGAGATCTTCGGGCCGGTCGTGGTGGTGCTGCCGTTCGATGACGTGGCCGATGCGGTCCGGATGGCCAACGACACGCCCTTCGGGCTCGCGGCCAACGTCTGGTCCCGGGACATCGACGACGCACTGGGGACGGCGCGCGCCGTCCGGGCAGGGACCGTCTCCGTGAACGGCTACTCGGAGGGCGACATCACGACGCCCTTCGGTGGATACAAGGAATCCGGCTTCGGGGGGCGTGACAACGGGATGGAAGCCTTCGAGCAGTACACCGAGACCAAGACCATCTGGGTCAACCTCCGATGAGCTCGCTGGAGCCACGAGGGATCACTGAAAGGACAGCTTCATGACAGATTCGACGATGCGCGGGGTCTTCGCGGTGTCGACCACACCTTTCCGGCGCGACGGCGAGCAGGACCTCGACGTCTATGCGGAGGGGGTCCAACGGGTGCTCGATGCCGGCGTCGACGGCATCCTCGCGCTGGGCGCCACGGGCGAGGCGCTGACCTTGGACCCGGGCGAACGGGAAGCACAGGTGCGCCGGCTCGTGGAGGTCGTGGACGGTCGCGTACCGGTCGTCGTCGGCTGCATGGGATACCGGCCCGAGGCGGTCTCGGCGATGATCGCCGATGCGCACCGATGGGGCGCATCCGGCGCCATGGTGACCCCCTCCTTCTATGGCGGCCTGCAGCCCGAGGCCGCGGCCGCTGCGCTGGCGCCGGTCCTGGAGCGTGCCGAGACGCCGATCATGCTCTACAACAACCCCGGTGCCACGGGCGTGGACCTGTTGCCTGCGCACATCGGGGAGCTGGCACGGCACGAGTCGCTCTGGAGCGTCAAGGAGACGTCCGGAGCGGCCACGCGGGTGCGGGAGCTGCGCGAGGAGCTCGGGGATGGCGTCGAGGTCTTCGTCGGAGCCGACGGGCTCGCGTTGGAGGGCCTCACCCAGGGCGCGAGCGGGTGGGTCGCCGCATCGGCCTGGCTGACCCCCACTCGCTGCGTGGACCTGTGGCGGGCGGCCGACGAGGAGCGTTGGGGGGATGCCGTCCAGCTCTGGGACGGCCTCGCCGGCCCGCTGGGTCGGATCGAGTCCGATCCCGCGTTCATCTCCTTGATCAAGCGGGCTCTGGACGAGCTCGGGCTGGAGCAGGGGCCCGTCCGGCCCCCGTTGCCCACGGCGACGGATGCAGCGGTCCAGTCGGTGCTCTCCGCCCTGCGTTCCCTCGGAGGCAAGCACTAGAGCTGCCCCCGCCCCTGCCCGACACCTGGAGTGCGCCGCTCGGAGAGGCAGGGGCGGCGGCCTCCGCGAGGTCGCATCCTCAGCGGGACGAGGCCGAGCCCGGCTGTTCCCCGTCGGTGTGCTCCGCTGCGAGGGCACCCAGGGACAGCGGCATGGCGAATGGGCGGTTGGAGACCTGGCGCGCCGCAGCGTGGTCGCCGTCCGAGCGGGCAGCGGACTGCGACGACAGGCACGCCATCGCGAAGCCGCAGATCCGTCCCTGACACATCCCCATGCCGGCACGCGTGCTCCCTTTCACGGAGCGCGGGTCCGCGAGAGCGAGGTCATCGCGTGCGGTGGTGACCTCTTCGTAGGTGACCTCCTCACAGCGGCACACCACGGTCTCGTCCCGCATCCAGTCTTCCCACCGTCGCGGCACCGGATGTGCGTGGTGCATGGCGCCGGCGAAGGTTCGGTGGCGTGCTCGGGCTGCGGCATCGCGGCGTCGTCCTGTGCCGGACTGGGCAGCGGCTCGGCCGGCGACCCGGCCCTCGGCCACGGCGCCAGCCGCGCCCGTGACGCCCGTGATCTCCCCGGCGAGGAACAGGCCGGGGATCGAGGATTCCTGGGAGCCGTCGACTACGCCCACGAGGGAGCCGTCACCGTCCAGCCGTGTCTCAGCGCCGGTCTGCATCAGCAGCTCCGTCTGTGGGACGAACCCCCATCCGAGCCCGACGACATCGATGTCGTCCAGGACGCGAGCGGAACCTGCGACCACGGCGCCGGCCGCGTCGACACGCGAGACCTCCACCGCGCGGACCCGGTCCTCCCCGCGGATCTCGGTCACCGCGTGGCGGCGGAGGAAGGGGACTCGATGGCGCGCCAGCAGGCTCGTGTACTGAGCGCCCTCGGTGATCTTCGAGGGGACCAGGGCGGCCGAGGCGCCGCCCGGGAGCCAGCCGGTCAGGTCGGTGGATTCGCAGATCGCAGCGACCCGCGCGCCCGTCTGGAGGACCGTGGCCGCAGCCGCCATCAGGAAGGGGCCGGTGCCGGCGAGCAGCACTCGCTGACCGGGTGAACGCCGCTGGGTCTTGATGAAGGCCTGCACGCTGCCCGCCGACATGACTCCGGGCAGGGTCCAGCCGGGAACGGGCAGCTGCCGGTCGTAGGCGCCCGGGCACAGCACGACCCTCTCCGCGGCGATCGTGCACAGATCCTGGGGGCCGACCGCTTCGGAGGTGGGGGCGACGTGGACGTCGAACCCTCCGGCATGCCCATGGTCCAGGGCCCAGACGTGAGTGGAGGGCAGGTGCGTGAGATGCCCCGCGTGTTCGGCGCCGAGGAGCGTGTCACGCAGCTCGCGGTAGGTCGACCAGCCGTGATGCCAGCGCGGTGACGGTGCCGACGGTGAGTCGTCAGCAGCGCCGTGGCGCCAGTACTGGCCTCCGAACCGGGGAGAGCCGTCCACCAGGGTGACGTGGGTGCCGGCACGCACCAGTTCTGCGGCGGCCGCCAGGCCCGCGGGGCCGGCACCGATGACGACGGCGCCGATGGGGGCGGTCCCTGCGGTCATCGGCTCAGCCATGAGCAGCATCCCCCGGTCGGGCCGAAGGCTCCCCCGGCGCGTCCGTGGTCGACCCGGTCGACACCTCCATCCCGTCGGCCACCTCCACCAGACAGGTCCGCTGAGACGCCCTGCCGTTGATGGTGGCCAGGCAGTCGTAACAGACGCCTATGCCGCAGAAGAGGCCTCTGGCCGAGCCGGAGCGGCGAGTGCTGCGCCAGGCCATGCGTTCCTGATCGAGCAGGAGGGCGGCGGCGACCGTGCGCGTCACCGGGACGCGGAGCGGAGCACCGTCGATGGTGATGGTCACCGACCGGCCGGTCGTGGAAGAGGAATTCACAGATCGTCTCCTTCGTCGATCGTCTGCGCGCCGCCTGTCGGCTCGCCGAACCGTTCCGGCGCGAACGGTGCGAGGTCCAGATCGGTGGGTGCGCCGCTCAGCGCCTGAGCCATGAGCTTCCCGGTGCCCACGCTCAGGCCGATGCCCGCCCCCTCGTGCCCGCCGGCATGCCAGAGGCCGTCCGCCCGCGGGTCCGGGCCGAGGACCGGCACGTGGTCGGGGGAGTAGGGACGGAACCCGTGGTAGTGCCGGATGACCTTGACGTCCCGCAGGAAGGGGAACAGCGAGGTCGCGTTCGCCGCTATGCGCCGGAGTGCGTCGCGGTTCACCGCCTCGCTGAAGCCGACGCGTTCGCGCGAGGAGCCGATGAGGATCGAGCCGGCGGGAGTGCCCTCGACCACCGGTGAGCACTGCAGGGACGAGGCCGAGGAGCCCACGTCGTCGATGTACTCCGCGGCGTACACCTTGTGGAAGACGCGAGGCGGCAGGGGTTCGGTGACCATGACGTAGCCGCGGCGGGGCGCGATCGGCAGGTGGACGCCTGCGAAGCGCGCTATCTCGGCGGCCCAGGGCCCTGCCGCGTTGACGACCGCATCGGCGTGGAGGTCCCCGGCGGGGGTGCGGACCCCGCTGATCCGACCGCCGCTGTGGAGCATGCCGGTGACTTCGCGGCCGCTGAGGACCTCGGCGCCGCGGGACCGAGCCATCGCCAGCAGGTGCGAGACGACCAGCATCGGCATCACCTGCGCGTCGTCGGGGTAGAGGGCTGCGCCGACGGCGTCGTCCCTGAGATGCGGCTCCAGATCCGCCAGTTCCGCGGAATCCACCTCGGTCACGGAGATCGCATGCCGGCGCTGAGCCTCCAGGGCACGGCGCAGGGACCTCATGCTCTGCTCCTGAGAAGCGACGATGATCCCGCCCTTCTGCTCGAACTCCCAGGCAGCGCCGTGCTCCTCCAGGTCCTCCTGCCACACTCCCAGCGAGTACGCCGCGAGATCCAGCTCCGGGCCGTGCTCCTTGTCGGAGACCAGGATGTTCCCCTCACACCGTGATGAGGTCCCGCTGCCCGGCTCACCACGATCCACCACTTGCACCGTCAGGCCGGCTTCGCTGCAGAAGTAGGCGATCGCTGCACCGACGGCTCCGGCGCCGATGACGAGCACGTCGCTGCCCGTACGACTCATGGGGAGGTGTCCGCAGCGGGGGTGACGACGCTGAGCAGGGGGCGATCGGTCGAGGGGGCTTCATAGGAGCCTGTCGACCACAGCCGGGACGCGTGGCCGATGTGCCGGCGGATGAGCTCGTAGGCCCCATCGCCATCACTGTCCGCGAGCAGATCGAGCAGCTGGTGGTGCTCCTGGGCCGACTCCACCAGACGGCCGCTGTCGGCCAGGGCACGGAGTGCGCGCAGGCGGGTCTGCCCGCGAAGCTGGGTGGTCGTCTCCACCAGGCGTCGGTTGCCCGTGTAGGTCACCAGGCGGGCGTGGAAGGTCCGGTCCTCGGAGAGGTAGGTGTGCAGATCGCCCTGCTCGGCGGCGGCGACGATGACGTCGGCGCTCTCTCTGAGCGGTGCGTAGTCCTCCTCGGGCACATGCCCGGCGATCGCGTGCATGGCCGGGCACTCGAGGAGCTGTCTGACCTGTGTCTGCTCCTCGAGGTCGACAGCGGTCATCTCGGTGATCAGGAAGCCCTTGTTCTTCGCCGTGGTCACCAGGCCTTCGCGGGCGAGGTCCATCATCGCCTCACGCACCGGTGTGGCGGAGACTCCCAGCGGGGCCGCGAGGGCCGGGGCGGAGTACAGCTCGCCCTCGACCAGGTCGCCGAGGATGATCGCTGTCCGCAGGGCGTCCGTGACGGCGCTCCGGAGGCTTCTGAACTGTTGGACCGGTGCCAGCGGGATCTCGCTCGCGGACATGTCGGCTCCTCTCGACGGGTGCTTCACAGCTCGAAACCCTCGGGATACGGGTCCGTCGGATCGAGCATGTACTGGGCGGTGCCGGTGACCCATGCCCGTCCGGTCACGCTGGGGACCACGGCCTCGCGGTCGCCGACACTGGTGGTGCCGACGATACGGCCGACGAAGCGCGAGCCGATGAAGGACTCGTTGACGAAGTCGGTCTCGACGGGGAGCTCGCCACGGGCGTGGAGCTGCGCCATGCGGGCGCTGGTCCCGGTGCCGCAGGGGGAGCGGTCGAACCAGCCGGGGTGGATGGCCATCGCGTGGCGGGAGTGCCTCGCGTCCGAGCCGGGCGCGGCGAGGTAGACGTGGTGGACCCCGCGAATGTCCTCGCGCTCGGGGTGGACGGGCTCGTCGGCGGTGTTCAGCGCCTCCATGATCGCCAGACCGGCGGCGAGCAGCCGGTCCTTCTGACGGCGGTCGAAGGGCAGGGCGAGGTCTTCGAGCTCGACGAAGGCGTAGAAGTTCCCGCCGAAGCCGAGGTCGTACGGGACGGTGCCGAGACCGGGCACCTCCACGTGCGCGTCGCGTCGCATCAGGAAGGAGGGCACGTTCGTGAGCGTCACCGATTCGGCGCGGCCGTCGCGGACGGCGACCTCGACGACGACGAGGCCGGCCGGGGTGTCCAGGCGGACCGTGGTGACCGGCTCGGTCACCTCCACCATCCCGGTCTCCACCAGCACTGTCGCGGCGCCGATGGTGCCGTGGCCGCACATGGGCAGCAGCCCGGAGACCTCGATGTAGAGCACACCCCAGTCGGCGTCCGGCCGGGTGGGAGGCTGCAGAATCACCCCGCTCATCGCGCTGTGCCCGCGCGGCTCGCGCATCAGCAGCTTCCGCAGTCCATCGCGATGCTCCATGAACCACAGCCGGCGGTCGGCCATGGTCTCCCCCGGGATCGGGGGCACGCCGCCGGTGATGACGCGGGTGGGCATGCCCTCGGTGTGCGAGTCGACGGCGTGGTAGATGTGCGTGGTGCGCAAGCGGGCTCCTCGGTCTCACATGCCCGGCTCGGGCACCATCACCCGGCAGGCGGCTGGGATGCTGGGCCCAGTGACTCGTCATCGTAGGCGCACCCCTGCGCAGTGTCAACGGTGACATGGCACAGCGTTCCCCGAGGAGGCGACACTTCGATGACCCGCGACGCCATGACCGCCCCACCCCGCCAGCAGCTCCACCAGACCTACGCCGCCGCCGTCCCGGAGCTGTCGGTGCCCTGGCAGGCTGATCCTCCCGCCCGTCCCGAGCTGGCCTGGCTGAACGAACAGCTGGCCCGCGAGCTCGGCTACGAGCCGCAGTGGCTGCACAGCCCGGCCGGCCTGGCCTTGCTCACCGGTCAGCTCGATGCCACCGGCGTGCCCCTCGCCCCCGGGGCCGAGGCCCCCGCCGATGACGAGGCCTTCACCACCGCCCAGGTCTACGCCGGCCACCAGTTCGGCACCCCGAATCCGCAGCTGGGCGATGGTCGGGCCGTGCTGCTGGGCGATCTGATCGACACGTGCGGCGCACGGCGCGACCTGCACCTGAAGGGCTCCGGCCCCACCCCCGTCGCCCGCGCGGGCGACGGGAAGGCTCCGCTGGGTCCGATGCTGCGCGAGGCCGTGGTGGGCGAGTCGCTGCACGCCCTGGGCATCCCCACCACCCGGGCCCTGGCCGTGGTCGCCACCGGCGAGCAGATCCCTCCCCGCCAGGGTGTGACCCCCGAGCCCGGTGCGATCCTGGTCCGCGTCGCCGCCAGCCACCTGCGGGTGGGAACGGTCGAGTACGCCGCCTGGCACTTGGCCGAGCCGGTCCGGACAGCCGTGATCGATCACGCCATCGACCGCCATCACCCGGCCGCCCGCGAGGCCGAGAACCCGTACCTGGACCTGCTGCGGCGTGTGAGCGAGGCGCAGGCCGAGCTGGTCGCGCAGTGGATGCTGCTCGGCTTCGTGCACGGGGTGATGAACACCGACAACATGGCGCTCTCCGGCGAGGGCATCGACTACGGGCCCTGTGCCTTCCTCGATGTCCATCGCGCCGCCGCCGTGTTCAGCTCGATCGACCGCGGGGGCCGCTACGCCTACGGCAATCAGCCCGGCATCGCCCTGTGGAATCTCTCCCGCTTCGCCGAGACGCTGCTGCCGCTGATCGACCCGGACGACCCCGATGCGTCCGTCGAGGCCGCCACCGCCACCCTCGAGGGCTATGAAGGCCACTACCTCGACGCCTGGGCGCGGGGCCTGGCCGCCAAGCTCGGCATCCCCGTGGACCCCGCGGCCCCGCCCGGCGAGCGCGCGGCCTCGCACATCGAACCCCGCTCCTCACCCGTGGCGCCCGCAGCCTCATCCGGCGATCCCGACCATCTTGCGGCCATCCGCGCCCTCGGCGAGGAGCTGCTGGAGCTGCTCGAATCCCAGGCCATCGACCACACCGGCTTCTTCCGGGCCCTGACCGAGGGGGCGGCGACCTCCCTGTTCACCGATCCCTCCCCTTTCCGGGCCTGGCACCAGCGCCTGCTGGATCTGCGCGGCTCCGGTCCGGCGGCCGATTCCGCGGTGGCGGCCATGGCCGGGGCGAATCCCCTCTACATCCCTCGCAATGTGCACCTCGATGCCGCGCTGCGGTCCGCTCATCTCGGGGACCTGGAACCCGTGCATCGCCTGCTGGAGGCGGTGGCCCGGCCCTTCGAGCGCCGCCCGGGCCTCGCGGACCTCGAGGGGCCGGGGGACGGCGGCGAGGATTTCCTGACCTTCTGCGGGACCTGAGCGGCCAGGGGCGCCTCGTCCGAAAGGCGGCCGGGCGCCTTGCCCGAGAGACGGGAGCGCCGCGTCCGAGGGACCGGGGCAGGGGAGCGCCTCGCCCGAGAGACGGCAACAGGGGAGCGTCTCGTCCCAGAGCAGACGACTGCCGCCGCAGCTTGTGAAGAAAGCGTGAAGATTTTTCACCGTGCGCTCTCGGAATCGGGCGGTGGTCGACGGTGAGGAGACCAGTCAGTATCCCCGATCTCGGAGGTCTCCTGTGGATTTCCTGTCATCCGTCAACTGGGCGGAGCTCGGACTCAAGGTCCTGGCGGCTCTCGCCATCCTCGTTGTCACGGCGATCTTGGCCACTGTGCTCAAGAGCGCCGTCGCCAAGGTGAGCGTGAAGATCCCCGTCCTGCAGAGGCCGGGGGTGGACGGTGCCGCGCTCGGCAACTCGCTGGGCACCATCGTCTCGATGGCGATCTGGTTGCTGGGCCTCATCGTGATCCTGGGGATCTTCCAGCTCTCCCAGGTCCTGTCCCCGGTCACGCTCATGCTCGAGCAGGCACTGGGATACGTCCCGAACATCGTCGGCGCCGTCTTCGTGTTCATCATCGGCCTGACGATCGCGAAGATCGCGCGTGCCCTGATCGTGACCGCACTGAACGCCGTGGACTTCGGCAAGCTGATGGGCACCGCCCAATCCGGCTTCCAGAAGGCCACCGGGGGTGTGACCTCCGTGCCTGGTCAGACGGCGCCCCAGGGCGCCCAGGCTCAGACCGCACCGCAGGGCCAGCCCGGTCAGCAGGGCCAGGCGGGCCAGCCGGGTCAGCCCGGTCAGCAGGGTCGGCCCTCCCAGGGCCGCACCGGGGCCAACGTGCCCGAGATGCTCGCCTCCGTGGTGTACGCGCTGATCATGATCGTCGTGTCGATCGCGGCGCTGCAGATCCTGGGGATCGCCTCGATCTCCGAGCCGGCCTCGCAGATGCTGACCGCGGTGTTCACCGCGATCCCGAACATCATCGCCGCCGTCGTGCTGGTGGGGATCGGTGTGCTGATCGCCCGCTTCGTCTCCGGGCTGTTCCGTCCGATCCTCGAGGGGTCCAGCATCGATGGCTGGCTGATCAAGCAGGAGATCCTCCCCGAGGGCTCCTCCATCACCCCGACCGTGCTGCGCATCGTCGAGATCGCCGTGGTGCTGTTCTTCGCCGTGATGGGCGCCCAGGTGCTGGGCTTCCCGCAGGTCACCGCGATCCTCAGCGCGATCCTGGAGCTGGGCGGCAGCGTGCTGTTCGGCGGCGCGATCATCGTGGCCGGCTTCTTCATCGCCATGATCATCGGCCGGATCCTGTCCGGGACCGTGTCGACCGTGGTGCGCTGGGCGGTCATCATCCTGTTCACCGCCATGGGCCTGCAGTCCATGGGCGTGGCCGACTCGATCATCGAGATGGCCTTCGGTGCCCTGGTGATCGGCGGCGCCGCAGCCGCCGTCCTCGCCTTCGGCCTGGGTGGCCGGGAGGCCGCCGCCCGCCAGCTCGCCAAGCTCGAGAAGGCCCAGCCCGCCGACCCCGCCCCCGCAGCGGGATCCGCCACCTCCGGGGCCCCCGGCGGTGCGCCGTCGGACTCCGCCGGATCATCGCGCTCGGACCAGGAGGGCTGACCCCACCCGGCGGCCGGCCCAGCTCCCGTCCATCGGAGCCCGGGCCGCCGTCACGGTCTGCGAGGCCGCCGTGGCGCGTCCACGGCGGCCTCGCTGTGTCCGCGGGACGCTTCCCGGTCGGTCGGGGGCGCTCGGAGCCCTGGTGCTACGGTCGACGACGAGGCGAGTCCGGTAGGGCACGACCTGTCTGCCGGGTCGCTCGCCGTCGAGGAACACGACGGAAAGGACAGCCATGACCACCCCTCTGAACGGGCGCAAGATCCTGATCCTGAGCTCCAACTTCGGTACCGAGACCTCCGAGATCCAGCGTCCCCTGGCGGCCTTGGACGAGGCCGGAGCGGCCGTGACCGTCGCCGCCACCGAGGCAGGCGTGGTGAAGACCCTCGAGCTGGACCGTGAGCTGGGAGCCGAGGTCCCCGTGGACGTCACCTACGACTCGGTCGATGCCTCGGACTTCGACGTCGTGGTGCTGCCCGGCGGCACCCTGAACGGGGACAACCTGCGCACCGACGAGACCGTCCAGGGCCTGCTGCGCTCCTTCTCCGCCGCCGGCAAGCCGGTGGCCGCGATCTGCCACGCCCCCTGGACGCTGATCGAGGCCGGCCTGGTCGACGGCCAGAAGCTGACCTCCGTGCCCACGATCCGCACCGACCTGGTCAACGCCGGCGGCAACTGGTCCGACGAGGAGGTGGTGGTCGACGACGCCAAGGGCTTCCCCCTGATCACCTCCCGCGGCCCCGACGACCTGGACGCCTTCAACGGCGCGATCATCGAGGCTCTCAGCTGAGGACCCCGCAGTCAGCGCCGCACCGCACCGTCCCCAGGAGGCAGCCATGACCCAGCCCGACGACTACGAGGTCGACCCCACCCAGGAGCCCGCCCGCACCCCGCACCCCGATCCTGCCGTGGATCCGGAGCAGGACCCCGCACTGGGCCCTGCGCGCGAGGGCGCGGTCGACCCGGCGCAGGACCCTGCCGAGGAGCAGTCTGTGGCCGAGCACGATCCGGTGCAGGACCAGGATCTGGCCGAGGCCGCCGAGACCAGCGAGGACGAGTACGCCCGTCCCGCCGACGACGCGCCCGGCGAGCAGAGCATCGACGATGCGCTGGAGACCGACCGGGTCGCCGCCGAGGGCGCCGATTCCCGCAATACCGACGGCTTCCGCTTCGACACGACGGTCGGCCGCGGGCTCGACGACGTCACAGCCGCCGACCAGGGCAACCGCGACGAGGATCGGATGGTCGGCGAGGGGGACGACGTCGACGAGGTCAGCCAGCTGGCCGGATCCGATGCCGACGCCGCCGGCACCGACCGCGACCTGGCCGACCCGGACTCCGTCGGGGCCGGGGAGAGCGGCCAGCTCAGCGAGCCCGAGCCCGGACCCCGCGACGTGATCTGATCCGGCCGCGTCCGGTGGGGCCTGCCCTGGGGATCAGCGCGCGGCCAGCGCCGCCAGGATCCGCTCATCGACCGCCCGGCGTGAGGCCAGGTGCTGGCCCACGTCGTAGGAGAACGAGGAGTAGGTCAGTGTGCCGCCCTCATCGATCAGCGCCTTCGCGCTCGCCGGATCGGTCAGCTCCGCCAGCCAGGTCAGCGCCCGATGATCGGCCATGGCCTGGGCGAACACCCGGTGGCGGATCGACAGCCAGGCCGAGCCGTCCGGACCGGGGTAGACCGCGAAGGCGTCCCCGCCGAAGAAACCGCCGCCCGCACAGGTCTCCTCGAACGGGTCGATGGGCCGCAGCGAGAACTGCGACCACCAGAAGTTGTATCCCCAGTGCAGGAACCCGGGCGCGTCGAAGGCGAACAGCTGCCGGCCCAGCACCCGGTTGCGCACCGAGGGCAGGGCGATGAACCGGTTGGCCACGTCCCGGTTCTGCGAGACGCAGTAATACACCCACGGCCGCTGCCCGGCCTCCAGGAAGGGGCCGACGTGGTTGGTCGCCACGATCGGGGTGTCGACCACGCCGCGCCGGGCGAACTCGTAGGAGCTGAGGGCATCGACCACCCGGGCCCCCTCCAGCAGATCCGCCACCTGCTCCTTGGCGGCCTGGTACGGCTCGAGCTGATCCTCGCGCGGCTCATCGCTGATGTGCCACAGCACCTCGCCCTCCCAGGCATCGTCCAGGTGTTCGCGCAGCGCCGGGATCAGCGCCTCCAGCAGCCGGCGGTAGGCGGGCGAGGTCGCCGGGACGTGCCAGCCGAAACGGTCCTCCACACCCTCGGTGGTCCGCACCTGGATCGCCGGGGTGAACCGGGCGCCCCACTGCGTGAACAGGTGCGCGATCTCCAGGGAGCGCATCCCAAGGTCACGGCAGATCCCCAGCCAGCGGTCCAGCCGGGAGAAGTCGAAGGTGTACCCGGCGCCGGTGTCGGTGATCCCCACCAGCTGCACCACCGGGCGCGTGTGCCCCTCGGCGGTGTCCAGCGGCGGGGTCCAGGTGGGGGTGAGCACGGAGTTGACGTCCATCTCGCGGGCCGAGGCCAGATGCGTTCGGATCAGCTCCCAGTGCCGTTCGGAGAACACCTCGACGTCGTAGTAGGTCGACAGCGAATCCGCATGGAACCAGTGGGTGTTGGTGATCGTCAGCTCCGGCAGGCGATGCGGGTGGATCTGCACCTGCGCCGTGTGCTCGGCCAGCACCTGCGCGCCGTCCCCATCCGAGACGGTGATCGTCACCTCGTGCTCGCCCGCATCGGCTTCGGACTCGGCGATCACGTCGATCCACAGCGCCTCCCAGCGGCCCGGGGTCAGCTCCACGGTGCCCTCGGTGACCGGCTCGAGCAGGTCGGGGTAGTCACCGGGTTCGGTGACCAGGTAGTGCTCGTCCGCGTTCTCCGGTGCCGGGGACGAGACCGGCACCCGTCGGACGGTGCTCAGCCGCACGAGCTCGGCAGCCGAGCCGCTGACCTGCACCTCGATGGCCGCGGTGGGGTCCTCCAGGGGCCGGGCGTGGGCGACGCGGTCCGCTGGGGCGGTATCCGGGGCGCTGTCGGAATCCAGATGCAGCGCGAGCTGCAGCGAGAGCACCTCCCCGAGGAACCCGGAGGCGTGGAATCCGCCGACGAGCTCGGCCGGTCGCGGCTCGGTCTCGCCGAACACCTTCTCCAGGGAATCGGTCAGAACAGAGAACACCGGGGAATACTCCTGGGCTACGTCGTCGGATCGTGGATAGAACGAGCTCGATACGGGAACCAGGCCCGGGGGATGGGGCAGAAGCGCTCGCATCGACGTGCCGGACCGGCAGCCATGAGCGATTCAGCGCCCGAGACAGCAGACGGTTCCCGCGCGGCCCGAGGGAGTGCCCCCGACAGCGGCACACCTTCGCACCGAACATGCGTTCCAATGATTGTACGGCGTGGTTTCGATCACATGCAATCATGTAGGATCGATCGGTGGCGCGTCGTTGGATACGACGGACGGTGGAACTGCGAGAGAGTTCTTCGTCCCGGGCCAGCCTGGCACGAAAGCACTTCACCGTGCAGTGGCGTCCGAGCACTCGATGAGGAGAACAGGATGACGGCAACCCCTCTACGACGACGGACCGTGCTGGCAGGAGCGGGGCTCTCCGCCCTCGCGGTGGCGTCGGGGTGTGGCGGCGAGCAGGCGGGATCGGGCAGAGAGATCGAATTGTGGCTGCCCGGTCCGCAAGGCACCGTCGGCATCCAGCACGAGCTGGAGTTCTACCAGAACCTGTTGGAGCCCTTCATGGAGGAGCACGGGATCCAGGTCGCCCTCAGCCTGACCCCCTGGGAGAGCTACGAGGAGAAGTACCTGACGGGCGTCTCCAGCGGCACGGGGCCCGACGTCGGCTACATGTACACCGAGATGATGGGGGACTACGTCCAGGCAGAGGCGATCGTTCCCGTCGATGAGTACCTATCCCCCAGTGCCCGTGAACGCATGCTCTACCTGGACGAGGGCACGTTCGACGGGCACCAGTACGGCGTGCCCTACGTGGTCGGCAATGCACGCGGCATCTGGGCCAACACAGCGTTGCTCGACCGGGCTGGTATTGATGACCTGCCCGCCACGTGGGAGGAGTTCACGGACGCGGCGGCGAAGGTCCAGCGCGATCTGGATGTCGCGGGCGTGGTGATGGCCTGGGGGAACCAGGCCCGCGGAATGATGAACGAGTCCTTCTTCCCCTTCCTCTGGCAGGCGGGTGGCGAGATCTTCACCGAGGATGGGTCGAGCACCGCCTTCAACAGTCCGGCCGGGGCCGAGGCCGCGATCTTTCTGCGTGAGCTGCTCGATGTCGGCGCCATGCCCGGATACAGCTCGGGGCTCGACGGCGACGACACCGAGGCGATGTTCCTCGAGGGTCGAGCTGCTTTCGCCCCCGGTGCCACCGGTCAACTGGGGTTGTTCGGTGAGGAGCTCGCCGAGTTCGAGTTCATCGACTCGCTCGCCCGGGAGACCCGGGCGACGTTCGTGGCCAACGATGCCCTCATCCTCACCGAGAAGTGCCCGGACAAGGAGCTCGGCACGGCCCTGATCGAGTTCCTGACCGCCGGTGAGAACATGGAGCGCTTCCATACCGAGGTCAGGGCCTCGCCGCCCATCGCCACGGATGAGGAGCCCGATCCCGATGACCCTTTCAAGGACACCTATGCGGAGACGGACATGCTTCGTGGCCTTCCGATCATGCCGCAGGGCAACGCCACCTATAACGCGCTGTACGAGAACCTCCAGCAACTGGTCATGGGCCGCAAGACCCCTGAGCAGGCGCTGTCGCACGCCGCGGCCGCCGGTGACGCGGCACTGGCAGCAGGAGCGTGAGCGATGACGTCCGAAACCCTTGCACCGGCCCCGGCCGCGTCGACCACGTCGGCTCCTCACCCCACCGGCCGTCGCCGGCGCACCTTCGCCGGCGTGAAATACGTGCTGCCGAGCTTCGCGATCCTGCTGGTCGTCATGATCATCCCGATCCTGGCGTCCCTGTACTACAGCTTCACCGCATACTCCGTGCTCGGATCGCCCACGTGGATCGGCGCGGACAACTACCTCCTGTTGTTCCAGGATCCGTCCTTCATCGACGCACTGGTCGTCACGGCGATCTATACCCTTGGCGCAGTCCCACTGCAGACGATCCTGTCCCTCGTCATCGCTGAAGCCGTCGTGCGGCGTTTCCGCAATCTCTTCGGCCGCATCGTCCGCTCCATGCTGTTCATCCCCGTCGTCTCCTCGCTCGTGGTCGCCGCCGTCGTGTGGCGTGCGGTGCTTGGCACGGACCGGGGGCTGGTCAACAACCTCCTGGAATTCCTCGGGGCCTCCGGCGTCAACTTCCTCGGTGACCCGAACCTGGCCCTGGTGGCGATCATCCTGGTGACGGTGTGGAAGAACATCGGCTACTTCCTGGTCATCTACTACGCGGGCATACAGGCGATCCCCGCGGAGCTGTACGAGGCCTCAGCCGTTGACGGCGCCTCGCGCATTCAGCAGCTGTTCGGGATCACCATTCCCTCGCTGCGGCCGATCACGCTGCTGGTGATCATCCTGGGGACGATCTGGTCCTTCCAGGTGTTCGACCTGGTCTACGTGATGACCGGAGGTGGCCCCGGAGGCGCCACCTCCACCATCGTGATGCGCCTCTACCAGGCCGGTTTCGAGAACTTCCAGATGGGCTATGCCAGCGCCATGGCGATGATCCTGTTCCTCATCGTGGCAGCCGTCGCGATCATCCAGAGGAAGGTGCTCTCCGATGACTGAGCTGACCACGCCCCACCGATCGCGCGCCTCGAACTCGCCTCCCGCCGATGGCCACAGGACCGGGATCAAACGCTCCCGAACCGGGAACGCGGTCTGGGCGATCCTGCTGAGCGGTCTGGTGCTGCTGGCCCTGCTGCCGTTCGTGTTCATGGCCGTCACCTCGGTCCAGGAGACCGCGAGGATGACCGCACTTCTCAACCCTGCCGACTTCTCCCTGGACAACTATGTGCGCCTGTTCGGTGAGAACCGTTTCGCCAGGGCCCTGCTGAACAGCTCCATCGTGGTGGTGATCGGGTGCGCGCTGAACATCGTGGTGTGCTCGATGGCCGCCTTCGCCTTCGAGAAGAAGACGTTCCCCGGCTCGGAGGTGGTCTTCTGGATCTACGTGGCCACGATGATGGTCCCAGGGCAGGTCACGCTGATCCCGCTGTACGGCATCATGCGCGATCTGGGATTGCTCAATACTCACATCGCGCTCGCCCTCCCGGTGGTCAATGCTTTCGGGGTGTTCCTGATCCGTCAGTTCATGAAGGGCATCCCGGACGATCTGCTCGACGCCGCTCGGATCGATGGCGCCTCCGACTTCCGGATCTTCGTGCGGATCATCCTCCCGCTGGTGAAGCCGGTGATCATCGCGCTCACCGTGTTCACGTTCCTGACCACCTGGAACGACTTCCTGTGGCCGCTGGTCTCGATCACGGAGGCAGAGATGGAGACCGTCACGCTGGCGGCGGCGAACCTCCAGGGGCGATTCACCACCGACTACGGCCTGGTGATGGCCGGGGCGACCGTGACCTTCCTGGTGCCTTTGATCCTGTACGTCGTCCTCCAGAAGCAGTTCGTCGAAGGCGTCGTCTCCTCCGGTGTGAAGGGCTGACGGCCCGTCCGACGCGGCACTGATGACACCAGCAGAGCACGCCACCCGGGAAAGCTCTGACCTCAGTTGCCATCAGGCTGCACCACCCACCTGCCGTGGTGTTGAGCGCTCTTCTTCGCGCCCGGAATAATCCGTTGCGCCGCTCACCCGCCCGGTCCTACGGTGGAGGCACACAGGAAGGGAGGTGGTCCAAAGAATGAATTCGTCTTGGACTTGTGAGGTGGCTCGCCGCTGAGGCGACCCTCGACCTGACCCGCCATCGGCGGACCATCAGATCGACGGACGTGCAGCGAATCCCACCGAGCTGCCCGGACCCGCAGGGGTCGGACCTCGTCCATCCGACCGGCGCCCAGCGCAACCTGCGGGTCTGCCCCTGCCCGATTCCGGGACGAGCCCGCGCCGTCGCCGGCCTGTCGATGGGGAGTACTGCCCATCGACCCCGCCGTCGGCCCCCTCTACGGTCGGGAAGCGCGATCCGACGGACCGAAGGGGCACACGGCGATGCGTTCGACCGAGCTCGATGAGCACCCACGACTCACCACCCTGGCCGGGGCCGACCGCCTCGTGCGCCTCGGTGTCGAGACCTACGATTGGATGCGGGAGAGCGCCCTCGGGCGTGCCACGACCCCGCCCCCCGCGACCGCCGTCCAGCAGCTGCGCGACGCCGCGCTGCTCGATCCGCACAGCCCGGATCGTCCGCAGCTGGAGACCCACTGGCTGCAGCTGCTGCGCCGCGCCCTGAACTCCCCGGTCCGCCTCGACCTGGTCAGCATCGACGGGGCGCGCGCCTGGACCACCACCATCCACGTCGCCGGCCAGATGCTGCTGGCCCTGGACCAGGTCCGCGAGGTCTTCCGCGACGACGGCGCTCTCGAGCTGGGCCGCCGCAGCTCCGCGCTGACCCTGGCCGTCGGTCGCGTCCAGCGTTTCAGCGAGTTCGTCATCGGACTGGTCCCCCAGCGGCCCGCCTTCGGCGCCGAGGCGTCGGGCCCGGCCCCCGAGGCCCTGATCGACGCGCCGGCTGTGGCGCAGGTCCAGATCATGGTCAGCTCGACCCCCGGCGCCGACGGGCGGGGCGTGCGGGAGCGCTCCTGGTACGCCCTGGGTGAGGAGGGCACGCAGCTCGCCGCGCTGGTGGGCGAGGACGACCAGCGCCGCCTCGATCCCGTCCCCACCGGCCGCTTCGCCGAGTTCCTGCGCGCCGATCTGGTCGCCGCCATCCAGCAGGCCTCCGACGGCGCCGCTCGCCCCGACGCCTCCGGGGCTGACGCTGCCGGGCCCGACGCCGCCGGGTCCGACGCTGCCGGGTCCGACGCCGCGGGGCCTGACGCCTCGGGCGAGGAGGCCGCCCGATGAGCTTCTGGGGGATGGACACCGAGCAGGTGCTCAGCAGCGCCGACGCCGTCGAACTCGCCGCCGGCCGGCTGGAGGAGATCCTCGATCAGCTCCAGCAGGCGACCACCTCGGCCGCCTGGGAGGGAGCCGATGCCGATGCCTTCCGGGACCGCTGGCAGCAGGTCCGCACCCGGGGCGAGGCGCTCGTGCTGCCCGAGCTGCGGGACCGCTCCCGGGTGCTGGCACAGCACGTCGAGGAACAGGACCGCGCCTCCGACGAGGCTGGCGGCGAGGGGTTCTGGGACGGGGTCAGCGACTTCTTCGGGGACCTTCGTGACGGTGCCGCGACACTGATCGACACGGTCGGGGAGGGAGTTCAGTGGCTGAGCGACCGGGTCGGAGAGGGCTTCGATGCCCTGGTCGGCACCGGCCAGGCCCGCTGGCAGGGGGTGACCGACTACGTCACCACTCTGGGCGGCAACATCGCCGAGGTCCTGAAGACTCCCTCCGGGATGGTCGAGAACCTGCTGTCCACCGGGCGGTTGCCCACGCTGACAGAGCTGGTCGTCGGAGGCATCGACCTCGGCCTGGATACTGTGAACATGCTGGGGCACGCCTTGACCGGGAACGACATCGGTCTGGCCGATGACGGCAACGGCTACGCCGATGCTCCCCAGCAGATCGTCCCGGGCCAGGACGGCGCGCCCGATCTGCGCGACCCCACCTCGGTGGCCGACATCGTGCACAACACCAATGCCAGCTACGGCGACGCCGAGACCGGGGAGGTCGCGATGACCGTGGTGCGCGATGACAGCGGCGAGGTCACCGGTGTGGTCGCGAACGTCCCCGGCACGGAGCACTGGGGGCCCGTCGCCGGTGACAACCCGATGGACCTGACCGGGAACGCCGCCCAGGCCGGACCCGCCGGCCACTCGGCGGGCGCTGAGGCCACTGCCGATGCCATCGACCAGCTCTACCGCGAGCACGGCATCCCGCCGGACACACCGCTGATGATCTCCGGCCATTCGCAGGGAGGCATGATCGCCAGCTCCCTCGCGGCCGATCAGGACTTCGCCTCCCGTTACAACCTTGCGAGCGTGATGTCCTACGGGTCCCCGGTCGACAACTACACCGTCAACCCCGACGTGGACTACCTGCACTTCCAGCACGAGGGGGACCCGGTCCCGATGATCGACGCCGGCGGCTACCCCTACTCGGACACCGACCATCCCAACGTGGAGACCGTCACCTTGCCCGGACCCCACGACGGGCTGAACTTCGACAACCATGGCAGCTCGGCGTACTACGACTCCATCGACGCGACCGGTGACGCCCACCGCAACGGCATGGAGCAGTTCCTGGTCGGTCCCGGCGGCAGCGCCGACCACTACACCTCGGGTGTCCACCGTGACAATTGAGGAATCACCGTCCTGCCAGGGGTCCCAGCGTTGGGGACGTAGCCTCGGAGCATGACCATGCCGCCGCAGAATCCACCTGTCGCACTGATCTCCGAGACCATCGACGATGCTGCCGTCGTCCGCTCCCGCCCCACGGAGGACCCCGCCCCGATGGTGCTGCTGCTGCACGGCCTGGGCAGCGACGAGCGCGACCTGGCCGGACTGGTCCCGCACCTGCCGCCGGACTTCTCCTACGTGTCCCTGCGCGGCATCCACCGCTACGTGCAGGGCTACGCCTGGTTGGACTCCACGATCGATCCCGCCCGCCCGGAGGCCCTGCAGACCTCGGCCGCCGCCGTCGAATCCTGGATCGACGAGCAGCCCGCCCTGGTGGTCGGCGCGATCGGCTTCTCCCAGGGCGGGATGCTGGCCCTGCAGCTGCTGCGCCGCGATGCCCGCGCGCTGGACTGGGTCGTCCAGCTGTCCGGTGCGCCGTTCCCGGCTCCGATGCCGGGCGACGCCGCGCTCGCGCGCCGACGGCCCCGCGCACTGTGGGGCCACGGCGGGCTGGACCCCCTCTTCGACGAGGAGCGCGAAGAACTGGTGCGCGAGTTCATGACCGCGCACACGCGCCTGGAGGAGGAACGACGGCCCGAGCTGGGACACGCCGTCGATGAGATCGAGCTGCGCGCCGTCGCAGCCTTCCTGCAGCGCCGGGCCGACGAGGCCTGAGCCAGCCCGTCCTGCCCGCGTCGAGTTCTACCCCCACCGAGCTCTGCGAAGCTGCTGTTCAGCGCCCTCTTAGCAACAACTTTGCAGAACTCGATGCTGCATACATCGCGATCGCGGACGGGCCGTGCACGCGCTCCTGGTGGTCGGGATCTCAAGCCGGGCGCGGTCCGCGAGGGGAAGGGCCCGGACACGGCGCCTCTCTCCGATCCGGTCGGCTCCTGAGGGGCATCCGGACGTGACTCTCCCGATGCTCCCGCACCCAGCGTTCCGGCTGTAGCATTCCTTCATTCCCCGCCGAGAGACGGCGGTGATTATGAGGAGCACCAGGAGATCATGAGCGCCGCCAGCGACGCCCCTAGTGACAGTCCCGGGCCTTCGGGCCTGAGAACACGTGCACATCCCGGACGGGCGGGCCGATGGATCTGATCGGCATCATCGTCTCCCTCGGCGTCAGCCTGCTGCTGATCGTCGCCTGCGGCGCCTTCGTCGCCGCTGAATTCTCCCTGATCACCACCAACCGCAACGACGTCGAAGCCGCGGTCGAGAGCGGGGACAAGCGGGCCAGGGGCGTCCTGCAGGGCATGAAGACCCTGTCCACGCAGCTGTCGGGCTCCCAGCTCGGCATCACCGTGACGAACCTGGGGATCGGCTTCCTGGCCGAACCGGCGATCGCCGCGATCATCGCCCCGCCCTTGATGGACGCGGGGCTGACCGCCGTCATGGCCCGCACCGTGTCGGTCGCGATCGCCCTGATCCTGGCCACCGGCATGACCATGATCTTCGGGGAGCTGGTCCCCAAGAACATGGCGATCGCCCAGCCGTTGCGCACCGCCAAGCTGGTGGTCGGCTTCCAGCGGGTCTTCACCACTGTGCTGAGGTTGCCCATCCGACTGTTCAACGGCAACGCCAACGCCGTGGTGCGGGCCCTGGGCGTCGAGCCCCAGGAGGAGCTGGGCTCGGCCCGCAGCGCCGATGAGCTGTATGTCCTGGTGCGCCGCTCGGCCGCCGAGGGGGCCATGGCCGCCGAGACCGCCCACCTGGTCCAGCGCACCCTGGCCTTCGGCGATCGCCGCGCCCACGACGCGATGGTCCCGCGCGGACGCATGGAGGTCCTCGAGAGCGGTGACAGCGTCGAGCAGCTGCTGGACACCTCCCGCACCACCGGGCACTCCCGCTTCCCCGTCCTGACCGACGACGGGGACGTCGCCGGCATCGCCCACATCCGCCACGGCCTGGCCGTGCCGTTCACCGAGCGGCCGGGAACCGCCGTGGACGCGGTGATGGGCACCGCCACCTTCGTGCCCGACACCGTCCCGCTGGACGACCTGATGGACACACTGCGCGCCGGCGGGCTCCAGATGGCCGTGGTGGTCGACGAGTTCGGCGACACCGCCGGGCTGATCACCCTGGAGGACCTGGTGGAGGAGATCGTCGGCGAGGTCCGCGACGAGCACGACGAGGAGACCGACGACGAGCCCGAGCCCGACGGGTCCTGGGACCTCGATGCCCGCCTGCGCCCCGATGAGGCCACGGAACGACTGGGCGTGACCGTTCCCGAGCACGAGGACTACGACACCCTGGGCGGGCTGGTCACGCTCGAGCTGGGCCGTCTGGCCGAGGTCGGCGACGAGATCGTGGTCGACACCGACCCCGCTCCGGGCGAGGACCCGGCCCAGCTGCGCATCGAGGTCACCGAGGTCGACGGGCTGCGGATCGAGACCGTCCACGTGATGGTCGAGGCCGCAGCCTCGCAGGAGGATGCCGACAGCGGTGACCACAACGGCCATGACAGCCGTGCGGGCCGCGAAAGCAGCGAGCCCCGTGGCGACTCCCGGGAGGAGCCCCGCAGCGACGGCGAGGCGGCGGAGCCCGAGACATCCTGGGGCCAGCGCCGACCGCGGACCGAGCACGAGGTCGACCCCGATGACGGCGGGCTCAGCGCCCGCAGTCTGCGTCGGGAGGGTCGGCGATGAGCACCGCGACCGGACTGATCCTGACCCTCGTGCTGCTGATCGCCAACGCGTTCTTCGTCGGCGCCGAGTTCGCCCTGATCTCCGCCCGCCGCTCCGTGATCGAACCCAAGGCGCTCGAGGAGAACTGGGCCGCCAAAGTCACCATCCGGGCGATGGAGCAGGTCTCGCTCATGATGGCCGGCGCCCAGCTGGGCATCACCGTGTGCTCGCTGGCATTGGGCGCCATCAGCGAACCCGCCATCGCCCGCCTGCTGATGGTGCCGTTTGAGGCGAT
The DNA here is from genome assembly GCA_019118275.1 of Candidatus Brachybacterium merdavium. Classification (GTDB taxonomy): domain Bacteria; phylum Actinomycetota; class Actinomycetes; order Actinomycetales; family Dermabacteraceae; genus Brachybacterium; species Brachybacterium merdavium. The sequence goes on from DWZH01000008.1 coordinate 65,514, forward strand.
CGGGATGCCCGCCTCGATGCTCCACCCGGTCTCCTTCGCGATCGCGCTGGCGATGGTGACCTACCTCCACGTGGTGTTCGGGGAGATGGTCCCCAAGAACATCGCCCTGGCCGGCCCCGAGCGGATGGCACTGGTCCTGGCGCCGATGCTGATGGGCGTGGTCACCGTGCTGCGGCCGGTGCTGTGGACGTTCAACGGAATCGGCAACCTGGTCCTGCGCACGATGGGCATCACCCCGAAGGCAGAGGTGAACAGCGTGTTCACCCGCAACGAGGTGGCGGCAATGGTCAGCGAGTCCCGTGAGGGCGGCCTGTTGGAGGACAACGACGAGGCGCTGCTGCTGGGGGCGCTGACCTTCGAGGCCCGCAGCGTCGCCAACCTGATCATCCCGCCCGAACGCGTGGCCACCCTGCCCCAGGGCGTCACCGCCGCCCAGGCCGAGACCGCAGCCGTGGAGGGCTTCTCCCGCTTCCCGGTCACGGCGGCCGACGGCACCCTGGTGGGTTACGTCCACATCAAGGACCTGCTCGAGGCCGCGGCCGACGCTCGGGACGAGCCGATCCCCAGCGCCCGGATCCGCGAGCTTCCCCGGATCGGCTCCGAGCAGCCGCTGCGGGAGGCGCTCAAGAGCATGCAGGCCTCCGGCGCCCACCTCGGCGCCGCCACCGACGCGAACGGCACCGTGATCGGCATCGTCACTCTCGAGGACATGCTCGAGGAGCTGGTGGGCCAGATCCGCGACGACTCCCGCCTGGTCGCCTGATCGGGGCTCTGGCCGGCCTGCGGCGCCGGTCGAACCCCTGGTCGGCCTGCGGCGCCGGCCGGGTGGGGAGAGCGGGCGGCGGGTCCGTGGCGGGCCGGTCGGGCCCGCCACGGACGCACGCGAGGGTGCACCATGAAGGGATGACACAGATCCCCTTCGAAGCACAGCCGGCTCAGCCTGGACCCGAGGGTCCAGGAACGCCTGCCGCGGCCCCGGGGCCCGAGGGCGGCCGCGCCCCGGAAGGGCCCCAGGAGAACGTGTGGGTCGCCGCCGTGCGCCGCAATCCGGAGCACGCCCGCGGGTACGCAGAGCGCTGGCGCCGCATCGAGGCCTCCGGGCAGGACATCTACGGTGAGGCCCGGCTGATCGACGCGATGGCCCCGCGCGGTGCCCGCATCCTCGATGCCGGATGCGGCAGCGGGCGTCTGGGCGGGTACCTGGCCCGCGCCGGACACCACGTCACCGGGGTGGACCTGGACCCGCATCTGATCGAGGTGGCCCGGGAAGATCACCCCGAGGCGCACTGGTACGTCGGCGACCTCGCCCAGCTCGACCTCCGCGATCAGCACGTCCCGGCTCCGGCGCCGGACAGCCCGGTCGCCCCGTTGGGCGAGGAGATGGCCGTCGAGCATGATCAGGACCGGCCGAGCGCCGGCGCCGACGAGCGCGATCAGGACGGGACGCGGCTCGATGCCGACCTCGGCGAGCCGAGCGAGCAAGGTCCCAGGGACGAGTGCGCCCGCTTCGATCTGGCGCTGTGCGCGGGGAACGTGCTGACCTTCCTGTCGGTCGTGGAGCGTCGGCCGGCGCTGACCCATCTGGCGGAGCATCTGAGCCCCACCGGTCGCCTCGTGGCCGGTTTCGGGCTGGGGCGCGGCTACCTGCTGGAGGACTTCGAGGCCGACGTCGACGCCTCCGGCCTGGTCATCCAGCAGCGCTTCTCGAGCTGGGACCTGCGGCCGCCCGAGGCGGACCCGGGCTTCCTGGTCGCGGTGCTGACCTGCGCCTGAGGGCGCCGCCCCTCACCGCTGCTCGGCGCGGGAGCCCGCTACCTGCTCGATCTCGCTGAGCGCCGGCATCTCCCCGGTCCGGGTGCCGTGGCTCTCCTTGCCGGGCACGCTGGTGACCGTGGTCAGCAGGAACACGGTGTCCTCGATCGCCTCGACGGCGTGCCGGAAGTGGGTCAGCGCCTCGATCTCGCCGCCCTCGATGACCGTAGGCTCTTCACCGGTGATGCGCAGGGCCCCATGGATGACATGGATCGATGCCGCAGGTGGCGAGTTGTGTTCGGCCAGCTCGGTGCCGGTCGTCAGGGCGATCACGGTCTGGCGCAGGGGACCGTCATTGATGATCAGCTCGGCGTGACGCCCGTTGTCTGCGGCGCGGGCCGTGTCGATGGCCTTCTGGATCGCGGCGGTCAGGGCAACCATGTATTCCTCCTGGGAGCTACGGGTGTCCTTGCCCAGTATCCGGCACGAAGCGCGATCCGTCAGCCGATCACACTGACTCGCCGGCTGCGGCCCGGGCCAGATCCAGCGTCTCGCGTTCACTGATGCCCAGGGTGAGGGCGGCGGCGACGACGTCGCGGAATTCGGGCTCGCGGCGCACGACGATGCCGTCGGCATCCCGGGCGATCTTCACCGAGATCTCCTGGCCGCGCACCTGGATCTGTTCGAACTCGCGGGTGCGGATGATCCGCTCGACCGGATGCATGCGCACCCCCAGGCTGCCGGTGCGATCCATCAGCAGCGCGGCGATCTCTCCCGCGGACTCGTGCCTGACCAGCGCGGAGACCGTGACGGCGGGTCGCCCGTGCTTCATCACGACCGGGGTCAGCCAGGCATCGAGCGCTCCGTGCTGGAACAGCGCATCGATCACCCCGGGCCACAGCCGCGGATCCAGGTCGTCCACATTGGCCTCCAGTTGCAGGGCCGAGGTCGGGGTGTCGTGGGCATCGCCGCCGATCCCGGTCCCACCGGCCTGTCGCGCCGGGGACGAACGACCGGTGGTGCGGGGGTCCGCGGCGGCCCCGGGTGCTCCCACCTCGGCCGGCAGCGATGTCGGCCGATCTGACCGGCCGGTCGAGGGGGAGGGGCGACCGATCAGCACGCGCACGACGTTGGGGCGGCCGGGGGTGTCCTTGGTGCCCGCACCGACGCCCAGTGCCGCGGTGGTCAGCGCCGGCTGTGGGCCCGCCTGCGACGCGAGGCCGCGCATCAGCGCCACCCCGGTGGGGGTCGCGAGCTCCCCGATGCCGGGGGCGACCCCGCTGGGGACCCTGCGGCCCCCGTGCTCATGAGGCCCGCCTGCTACGTGCTCCGGGGCGTGTTCCGCCGCCGGGTCCGGGGCGTGTCCCGCTGCGGGGTCCGGGGCGTGGTCGGGGCCGCCCGCCGCGCCGTGTCCGTGGCCGTCCGACTCACCCCGCGCGTGGTGATGGGTGTGGCCGGGGTCGTGCTGATGGCGATCGCCGGGCCCGTGGGAGTGAGCGTGTCCGCGCGAGGGGAGGATCTCCCCGGCGACCGTCGGCCAGCCCATCGCCAGGCGCGCCACCGCTGGGACCGGCACCGGGATGTCCCCGTGCGCGGCCCGGATCCGTCCGCTGCCCACGGCGATCACGCTGCCCGCGCCCTCCGAGATGCCCAGCTGCCGCCAGGCCTCGCAGGCCCCGATCACATCGGCCAGGGAGTCCAGCGCCCCCACCTCATGGAAGTGGACCTGGTCGGCGGGCACCCCATGGGTCGCGCCCTCCGCCTCGGCCAACCACCTGAACACGGCCAGGGACAGATCGATGGTCCGCTGCGGCACGGAAGCGTTCCCGCGGGAACGTTCCAGCAGCTCTCGGATCGATGACCAGGTGCGATGGGGCGGGTCCGCGACCAGCACCTCTACATCGATCTTTATCGCCCGTTGCCCGCCGCGATCGACCGTGCTCTGCGAGAACCGCACCGAGCCGGGCACCAGTGCATCGAGCACCTGCTGCACCCCTGCGAGGTCTGCTCCGGCATCGACCAGCGCGGCCAGCAGCATGTCCCCGGCGATCCCGGCGGTGGCGTCGATGTAGGCGAGCCGCCCGCCGTTATCGGAGGTCGCCGAGGGGGCATGGGATGCCGAGGGCGCATCGGAGGATGCGGGAGCCGAGCTGCGGGACTCCGGCGATCCAGACTCTGCCGCACCCTCGTGGGGGGACCTCGACCTCCCTGCGTCGTGGCCCTGTGGCGTCGCGGGGGAGGGGGGCGTGGAGAAGCTCGGCTGCATACCCCGAGATGCTAGTCGACCAGCGGCTTCGCAGGCAGGGCAGCGCTCATACGTGCCCGAGCTGCGCGGGTCAGCCCGGTGTGCTGGTTCGTCGGGCGCCCAGGGCGTGGTCTGCTCCGGCCGGTCCAGCAGGGTCGTCGAGCTCGGGAAGCGGGTCGCCGATGCCGGGGTAGCTGGGCTGGGCACCGGGTCCGGTGGCCGCGAAGGCCCCGACCCGTGAGGCGAGCCGGGCGGCCGCGAGCAGTGCGTCGCCCCGTGCCAGGCCCATGGCCAGAGCGCCGATGAAGGCATCTCCGGCCCCGGTGGTGTCCACTGCGTCGATGTGTGCTGCGGGAACGCGGTGCACCCCGTCCTCGTCGGCGACCAGGGAGCCCTGTGCTCCCAGGGTCAGGACCACCGAGGCGATCCCCGCCCCACGAAGGGCGCGGATGATCTCGTCGGGAGCGTCGGGCATGCTGGCACCCGACCCGGCGCCTGGCCGCAGCTGTGCCAGCACCAGCGCGGCCTCGTGCTCGTTGACCACCAAAGGGTCGGAGGCGCGCAGCACCGCCGGGTCCAGCTCCATCACGGGGGCGGGATTGTGCAGGAAGCGGCCGGTGATCAGGCTCGGCAACGCCTCGATGCCCGAGCGGGGGATCTCGCCCTGGCACACCACGATCGCGGCGCGGCTGATCATCTCGCCGGCGGCGCTCACCCGACCCGCGTCCATCGAGGAGTTCGCGCCGGGGATCACCACGATCGAGTTCTCACCGTCCTGGGCGACCGTCACGATCGCCAGGCCCGTCGGCCCCTCGACCTCCCTGACCTGCGAGAGGTCCACCCCGGCCGCCTGGAGGCCGGACAGCCCCACCGAGGCGTGGGCGTCGGTGCCGATCGCCCCGACCATCGCGACCGTCCCGCCCAGCCGGGCGGCGGCCACCGCTTGATTGGCTCCCTTCCCGCCGGGCAGCGTCTGCCCGCCGCTGCCGTGAAGGGTCTCGCCGGGACGGGGATGCCGGCGGACATGGGCGATGAGGTCGACGTTGATGGACCCCACCACCGCGATGGATCCGGCCTGCGCCTGTGAAGTGAGCACGCCTCGATGATACGGGCCGGCGTTCGCGCTGTAGGAGGCCGGGACACCGCTGCAACATATATAACAGTAAGTAACAGCTCGGCATGTATAACGCGTCGTAACCAACAGCGGCGGTAGCGTTGGTGGCCCCAAGAAGGTCAGCCAGGATCAGCCAGGATCAGCCCGGATCAGCCACGATCAGCCAGGAGGCGCCATGGACAGCAACCCGTTCACCCCGGGCTTCGGACTCACGCCCCGGGTGCTGGCGATGCAGGGCACCCCGGTCGAGGACTTCGCGGAGGCGCTCGCCGGGCGGCGCTCGGTGGGGGAACGCTCGGTGCTGATCTCCGGTGCCCGGGGTGTGGGCAAGACGGTGCTGCTGGCCCAGATGCACGACGTCGCCGAACTGGCCGGCTGGCACGCCATCACCCTGCACACCTCCTCGACCTCCATGGTCGAGGAGCTGCGAGGAGCGGTGGTGGATCTGCTGCGCACCGTGGACCCCGATGCGACCGCTCGCCGCCTCACCCGTGCCGAGGCCGGGGCGGTCGGCGTCCGGGCCGGGGTGGGGCTCGACCTGGTCGACCGCTACGGCGGGGAACCGACCCCGCTGGGACGGCTCCTGGACCGGCTCGCGCAGCTGCTCACCGAGCGGGAGGGCGGTCTGCTGGTGGGTCTGGACGAAGTGCAGTCGGCCGACCGCGATCAGCTCCATGAGGTCGCCCAGCACATGCAGGACCTCACCGGCCGAGGCCATGCGGTGGGCTTCGTGGCCGCCGGGATACGCTCCGGGGTCGACGAGCTGCTGTCCCACCCGCGCACCACCTTCCTGCGCCGCGCCCACAAGGTCGAGGTCGGAGGCGTCGACGTGGGCACGGCAGCGGAGGTCATCCGCATGACCGTCGCCGACACCGGCAAGACCATCACCCCGGAGGCCGCCGTGCGAGCGGGGGAGATCTCACAGGGCTACCCCTACCTGATGCAGGTGATCGGGGCGCAGGCCTGGCAGCGCAGCGGGACCGCCGAGGCGATCGAGATCGAGGACGTCGAGGGCGCCGCCGAGGCCACGATCGACGCGATGATCCACAATGTCCACGGTCCGGCGCTGCGAGACCTCAGCGGACGCAAGTCCGACTACCTGTACGCGATGCTCGAGGACGAGGGGCCCTCCCGGGTCAGCGAGATCGCCCGCCGGATGGATCTGAACGTCAACAACCAGAACGTCCATCGCAGCCGCCTGATCCATGACGAGCTGATCCGCTCGGCCGGCCGCGGCCTGGTCGAATTCGCGATGCCCTACCTCCGCGAAGCCCTCGTGCGGCGCCGCGAGACGGGCTCCCTGAACCTCGCCTACGGGCCCGCACGCGTCGCACGACCGGTCAAGCGTGCCCCGAGGCCGCGCTGATCAGACCTCGGACGGCGCAGGGGGCTCACCGTGCGGGACGAGCCGCCAGGGCGGGCTGCCTGCGGAACTGGCCGGTCAGGGCAAGCAGCACGATCACCACGCCGAGCACGATCCATCCGGCAACGCCCATGGGGTTCACCAGGGCGAGGGAGGGCTCCGTCCCGGCTGCGAAGAACCAGAACACCATGCCCCCCGAGGCGTTCAACGCACCGTGCGCGACGACAGCAGGCCACACGGACGCGGTACGCAGCCGCGTCCATCCCAGCAGCACACCCCAGGCCACGCCGCCCACGGTCATGAGCGCCACTCCCCGCCAGTCGGTGAGACCGAAATTGTGGCCGAGCAGTGTGACCGGCATGTGCCAGAGCCCCCAGATGGTCCCCGAGAGGACCAGCGCGGGCCAGGTGCCAAGCGGCGTGAGCGCCGGCAGCAGCCAGCCCCGCCAGCCGATCTCCTCACCGAAGGCGAAGATCGAGTTGGGGATGATCGCCATGATGGGGATGAGCACCAGCTGCACCGCGATGAGCACTGCGGGCGGTACCGGATCGGTGCCCTGAGGCAGGGCGGCGGCGTTCATCTCGGCGAAGCCGGAGAAGTGCGCGAGGTCGAGCTTCACCCAGCCCAGTGCGGCGGAGACGGCGACCGTCAGCGCCACCAGGACCACGGGAGCGAAGAGCCCGGCGACGAGGAACCACACGATGCGCTTGGCGGGCCGCAGCGGCCAGATGCCCAGAGACCGCCGTCGCCGGCGACCGGGCGTCCGCATCCCGAAGACGACAGCGAGCGTGGCGAGCGCCGGAGCGAGCATCATGAGCGCGGCCGTGCTGACACCGGGTGCGAGCCACATCGGTAAGGCGATCAGCCAGGCCAGACCGAAGGCCAGGACCACGAAGACGACCACGGCCCGCCATGGGACCGCGTGCGGACGGTCGGCGCGTTCCTGCTGCGCTGTCTCGAGAGGGTCTCCTGTTGAGGCCGTCATGACGCTCCACCTTCTCGAGCTCCTCCGGTGCGGGCTCCCCGCAGATCCGACAACACTGTACTGACATCGAACCGCGCACCTGATCCGAGCCGGTATTCGCCGCAGGCGTCCGATCCCCGCGGGCCCGGCCCGCTCCTTCGGTCCCGGTGTCATCGAAGGGGTTCCTGACGCCTCTGCGGGCAAGTGACGCTCGCTGGAGCGGAGGGGATACAAATCAGTTGAACCGGGACGGTCCGGATGCCGATACTCGGACGATGCTCACTGCAGAGCTCGATCCGACCCCGGGCCCCGCACGGCATCGACCCGGCGAGCTGGTCCGGCCTGCCGCGACGCCCGCCACCGTGATGGAGGTGTTCACACGCGCTGCTCGCCAGGTGCGCCGGCTCGTGCACTACGACGCCGGCGCCTGGATGATGGCGGATCCGGTCAGCGGGCTGCCGGGCGCCCCCAGCCTGCTGGAGAACCTCAGCGCACCGGTGCCCTGCTGCGCCGAGCACTGGCGGGCCGGCTTCGTCGACGCCGACGCGGTGCGCTTCCCGCCGCTCGCGCGGTCAGCCAGCCCCGCCACCACGCTCCGCGCCTGTACTCGGAGCGGGAATGCGGCCGACCCGCACTGGGGCGCCCGCTTCCGCTGGTGCGCCCACCCCCTCGGGTTCCTGGACGAGCTGCGGCTGGTGCTGCGAGTGGATACGACTCCGTGGGCGATGCTCACCCTGTGGCGTCACGAGGAGAGCGATCCCTTCACCACCGCAGAGACCGAGTTGATGGGCAGCCTCTCCCAGCCACTGGGCGCGTCCGTGCGCCGCGCAGTGCGCGAGAGCCTGGCTGCATCCGTGGGCGGCGGTGAGCCGCCCGGCGTGCTCACCTTCGACCAGGACGGCTGTCTGCTCTCGCTCAACGCTCACGCCGGCGCGTGGCTCGAACAGCTGCCGCGGCAGGAGCTGGTGCCCACCGGCTTCGGCCTCTCCGTGCCGGCGTGGCTGCTGGTGACCGCGGCCCGCTCCGCCAAATCGTTGCGCAGAGGCGGCGATGGCGTCTGCAGCACCCTGGTCCAGTCCATCCACGGACGGTGGCTGGTGGGCCGGGCCACCGGCACCCGCGACGCGACCGGTGCACCGGCCGGGACCGTCGTGGTCCTGGAATCCGCCGGTCCGGCGCTGAGGGCACCGGTCCTGGCCCGGGCCTGTGGGCTCACCGAACGGGAACAGGAGATCGCCCAGCTGATCGCTCGCGGGGCCGGGACCGCGCAGATCGCCGATGCGCTGTTCCTGTCCGCTCATACGGTGCGCGACCACGTGAAGTCCCTTCTGCAGAAGGTCGGCGTCTGCAGCCGGGGCGAGCTCGTGGCCACCCTGTACACCGAGCAGGCGCGCCCGAGCGACGTCGACGCCGGACGGGGCGAGGGTCTGCCCGGCCCGGACGGATCCCTCGATCGGGGGATGGCGGCACCTGCGGCGGGGCACTGGGATGAGGGGGCGAGGCGCGACCGCGCCCGCGACCGACAGTGACGAGGTGCGTACATGAGTGAGCACGACGACGACCACACCGCTCCCTGGGACCCGGCCCTGGGCCGACGGACACTGTTGCGCGCCGGCGGCGCCCTGGGTGCCGCGGGTGCCGCCGGCACCGTCGGCGCCCTGACCGCAGCCCCCGCCCTGGCCGGAGACGGCGTGGGCGGGACGCGGGACAGGTGGCTGCGCCCCGGCGACGAGGGCTACGAGGAGGCGGTCGCCGGATTCAACACCACGGTCACCCACCGCCCCGAGGCCGTGGTGCTCGCCCGTGAGGCCCGGGACGTGCAACAGGCGGTGCGCTACGCCGGTCGCCACGACCTGCCCGTGGCGGTGATGGCCACCGGCCACCAGGCCTCCGTCCCCTCCGACGGCGGGATCATGGTCTCCACCGCGGCGATGGACCGGATCCGCCTGCACTCGCGATCCTCCTCGGTGACCGTCGGGCCCGGTGTGCAGTGGGGCCCGCTGATGGACAAGTCCTCCCGCCTCGGCCTGGGCGGCCTGGCCGGCTCCTCGCGGAGCGTGGGCGTGGTCGGCTACACCCTGGGCGGCGGCCTCAGTCCGGCGCTGGGACGGCTGCACGGCTACAACGCCGACCACGTCACCCGACTGGAGATCGTCACCGCCGACGGGGAGCTGCGCGAGGCCACCCCGGAGCAGGAGGAGGAGCTGTTCTGGGCGGCCCGGGGCGGCAAGGGCAACTTCGGCATCGTGACCTCCATGGATTTCGGACTGTTCGAGGTGCGCCGGCTGTACGCGGGGGCGCTGATGGTCGCGGCCGAGACGGCTCCTGAGGCGCTGCGCGCCTGGAGGGACTGGGCGCGGGAGGTCCCCGAGTCCGTGACCACCTCGGCCGCCTTCGTGCAGGTGCCCCCGGACGCGCCGCTCCCCGAGCCGGTGCGCGGCAAGCTCGTGCTCAGCCTGCGCGTCTCGCACGTCGGCGACGCCGACGAGGGCGAGCGCCTGCTCGCACCGCTGCGAGATGCCGGCACGGTGCTCGCCGACACGGTGCGCGAGATGCCCTTCACCGACTGGGGCGAGATCCACTCCGACCCGGTGGACCCGATCTCCGCCTACGAGCGGACCACGCTGCTGGGCGAGTTGCCCGACGAGGCGATCGACACCATGGTCGACCTGGCCGGGGCCGGCTCCGAGTCCCCGATGGCACTGGTGGAAGTGCGTCAGCTCGGAGGGGCCCTGGGCCGGGAACCGGAGGTCCCCGCCGCGATCGGGCACCGGGACGCGGCATTCACCTTCTTCACCATCGGCATGGCCCCGCCCGAGGATGTCGACGAGGTCCGCGAGTACGCCGAGCATCTGATCGAGGCGATGGAGCCGTGGAGCACGGGAGGTGCCTACGTCAACTTCCTCTCCAGCGACGAGACCGATCCACGGGACGTGGCCCGCGCCTACTCCGGGGAGGTGCTGGAGAGACTGCTGTCGATCAAGAGCGACGTGGACGGCACGAACATGTTCCGCTTGAACCACAACATCCGGCCGATGCCCTGAGGGCATCCGCTGCCCCGCCGACCGGTCGGTCCGCTGGCCCGGCGGCGTGGCCCCGGCGGCCAGCGAGGTCGTGGGCCCGTGCGCGGCTCGTGACCGCTCCCGGGCGCCTCAGCCCTGTTCGGCGCCGCTGATGTCGACCTGCCAGACGATCCCGAAGCGGTCGGTGAAGCTGCCGTAGAGATCGCCCCACATCTGCTTCTCCAGCGGCATCGTCACGGTGCCGCCCTCGGAGAGCTTCTCGTAGGCACTGCGCAGGACGGCCTCGTCATCGCCCATGAGCGAGAGGGTGACGTTGGTGCCCTGCACGAAGCCCTCGGGGCTCATGCCCTCGATGACATCGGAGACGTACAGGCGGATGAGGTCGGTGACCTCGAGGCTGCCGTGCATGATCTTGTCGGCGCCGGGGTCGTCGACGGGGACCGCACCGGCTTCGCCGAAGGTCAGGAACTGCGGTGTCGCCCCGAGGGCCTGTCCGTAGAACTCGAAGGCCTCGCGTGAGGTCCCGGGGAAGTTCAGGTAGGGGTGCAGCGCTGCGGGCATGGCGTCCTCCTCGACGTCTGCGCCGGCGCGATGTCGGCGCTCCTCGAAATCCTAGGCCCCTGGCCGGCCGGGGTCGAGAGCTGGGCTGCGCCGTGCGCGGCGGGGGTGCGAAGCACGTCCGGTGATCAGGGTGGAGAACCGGATTGCCTTGGCACGGCCGTTCTTGAGCACCGCGACGTTCGCCGGCGAGATCCCGACCGCCTGCGCGAACTCGCCGACACCCATCTTGCGCCGCACGAGCATGACGTCCAGCTCGACTCGGATCGCCATCAGATCACCCCTGCGAGCTCGGCCCGGTCGGCGATCGCTGCGTGGAGCACCCGCCGAGCGACGCGCAGCAGCAGGAACAGGGCGATGCCGCTGGTCAGACACGCAGCGAGTGCCAGAATGATGCCCGGACCGTCGACCCCGATGACGAGCAGCAGATGCAGCCTCGTCAAGCAGGGGAGGAGGGCTGCGAGCGCCATCACCGCCATCGGCGCCGGTGCGGGTGCGCACTGGATGAGGCCTACGAGATGTGGTCTACGACCTCTCGCACACGCGACGCAGCGCGAAGAACAGGGGCAACTCGCCGTGCAGGCGCGTGACGTCCGGGCTGTGCAGGAGCTCGCCGTCGACCGTCGGGACATCCAGGTAGCTGCGGGTGATCTGGTACTGCACGAGAGGAGCGCCGGCGCCCTCGTCGACATCGATGCTGACGTCAGCCTGGCTGCCTGAGCTGGGGTCGGCCAGCAGCTGCCAGCTCAGCGGGTGCAGCCGGAAGACGTCGGCCTCCTCGGCGGTCGCGGGCGCTCGGCGCAGCGCGCCCAGCAGCTCGTCGTCGGTCATCACCGCGAGCTCCTCGACGGTGAACGCGGGATCGGGCTCGGAGAGCGCTGTGGTCACGAGGTGGCGCAGGACCGCCACGGGCGTCACGTCCGCTGTCGAGCGCTGGGCTCGAGCCTCGGTGACCGCCAGCCGCACGAGCTCCGTGCCGGTCTCCTCGTCGGTGTCCACCGTGCCGTCGATCAGCCGCAGCCGCTCCAGGAGGACCGAGGGCAGCTCCTCGGTGCGGCCATGGGCCTGTCCGCTGCGCAGGAACGAGTCCAGGTGGTCGAGCTTCAGCCCACCCGGGCGGCTGTGCAGCGGGGACGGGAGACGACCGTCGTCGACGGCGATGACGTCCTCGGCGTCGATGCCGTGGCGCGCCAGCAGCTGCGACATCGAGCGGATGCGGGCGTGGCCGAGGTCGTGATGGTCCAGGCCGTCGATGCCCTCCAGGGTGTGGCTGAAGGGCAGGTGCCCGACGTCGTGGAGCAGCGCGGTCGCCCGTGCGAGGGCGTCCTGCGGCGCGAAATGGGCGACCAGGGCCAGGACGCCCAGGGAGTGCTCCAGCCGCGAGTACGTCTGCGTCGTGGTCAGCGCCGCCGCCCCGGCGTGGGCGACCATGCCCAGCCGGCGAACCGGCCACGAGTCCAGGAGCGCCCGCTCCAGGGGGCTCAGCTCGACAGGGACCCGCCACAGGGGGTCGAACCAGCTTCCGCCGATGCCGAGCGTGTCAGCCGCGTCCGGTTGCATCGCACCTCCTGATCAGCTTCGCCGCGCAGGTGCGTCCTCGCGCCGTGGCCCCGGGGACCGAGAGTCGATGATGGCGCTTCACCGGTGCGGGCAGGGTTTTCAGCGCGAGACCTCGAGATCGCCCACCCAGGAGATCGGGGAGACCCTGCCGTCGTCGAGCTGGTACTGGCAGCCGACGATGCCCAGCTCCCCCCGGGCGACCGCATCGCTGATGACGGTGGACTGGCGCATGAGGGCGTTGATGGTCGCGGCGAGATGACGCCGCCCGACGGCGTCCTGGTCGATCAGATCGGGGTCGACGTAGGGGCTGATCTGCTGGGTGGCGAACCATTCCTGCTGGACCGCGGGCTGGATCTCCTCCAGCTCGTGCTTGATCGCGGGGGTGGTCTCGCGCGGATGCGCGGTGGTCTGGTTGATGGCCGCCCCGACCGCCCCGCAGGAGCCGTGCGCGAGGACGATGATCACGGCGACCCCGAGCTCGGCGACGGCGAACTCCATGGTGGCGGTGGTGTTCTCGTTGGCGATCTGGCCGATGTTGCGCACCACGAAGAGGTCTCCGAGGCCGCAGTCGAAGAGGATCTCCGCGGCGACCCGCGAGTCCGAGCAGCCGAGGAATGCCGCATTCGGGGACTGGCTGCCACGCAGCTCGCTGCGGCGCGCCGCGTTCTGTTGGGGGTGGAGCAGGTGTCCGGCCATGAAGCGCTCGTTCCCCTCCACGAGCTGATCCCAGGCCTGCTGGACGGTGACGCGGGTGGGAGCCATGAGGGAGTCCTTGAGATCGTGCGAGTTCACGGAAGGGGTGAGGCTCGGGGTGAGCCGGGAACGGCCGAGGTCGGGCGAGATGAGCCGGGACGTGCCGAGCCACACCGCAGACTACCCCGGGGCCCGCAATGCGTGCTCATGGCGACCACGGGCATCCTGACGGCGACGACGATCATCGGGGCGAGAGCGGGATCCGGCCCCGGTGGCCCGGGGCTGCGTCGCACCCAGGGAGGGGTACGAGCGTTCCGGGCAAGGAACTGCCGGGCGCTGGACCGATTCCTCGGTCCAGCGCCCGGCAGGGTCCTGCGGGGATGATTAGGCTCAGGCACCATGACACCGACGTCCCTGATCACCGGCGCCAGCTCCGGGCTCGGCACCGAATACGCCCGACAGCTCGCCCGGCGTGGCGACCGCCTCGTGCTGGTGGCGCGGGACACCGCGCGGCTCGAGGCCCTGGCCTCGGAACTGAGGAGCGCCGGTGCGGGCGCCGTCGAGGTGCTCGCCGCGGACCTGTGCTCGGCGGAAGGGGTCGCCGCCGTCGCTGACCGCCTCGCCGACCCGGCACGGCCCGTGCGGACGCTGGTCAACAGCGCAGGCTTCGGCCTGCCGCTGAGCTTCGAGACGAACGACATCGAGGACGAGGTCCGTCACCTCCGTCTGCATGACGAGGTCCCGATGCGCCTGATGCACGCCGTGCTGCCGAGCATGCTGGCCGCGCGCTCGGGCGTGATCATCAACGTCGCCTCCGTCTCGGCGTTCATGCCGCGCTCGACCTACGGGGCCGCCAAGGCGTGGTTGGTCCTGTTCTCACGGTGGGCGAACGATCGGTACAGGGCCCGCGGGGTCACCGTCACAGCCGTGTGCCCCGGATACACGCACACGGACTTCCACGCCCGGCTGGGGCTGGCCAAGGGTGAGGAGGGCATCCCGCGCTGGATGTGGCTCCAGGCGCCGCGAGTGGTCGCCGAATCGCTGCGCGACGTCGGCCGGGGCAGGGCGGTGTCCGTGCCCAGCCGCCGCTACCGCGCGATCTACACCATCTCCCGGTTCGCGCCCTCGAGACTGATGGCCCGGCTCGCCGCGCGGGGGCGCTGAGCTCCAGGCGCTGTGCCGGGAGCGAGCGCGGGGCGGAACGGCGCTGTCCGCGCAGTTCCACGAGAGGCGACGCGAAAGGGCGAGTACGACGCATCGCAGCTGGAGGACGGGAGCGGACCTATCGGTTCGCGACCTCGCTCGCGCACCGGGGTCTTCCTACAGTGGTGCCCGGATCTCCTTGAGGGCGAGACTGCCGAGACGACGGAGGACAGGTGCCGATCCCCACCGCGTGCGCGCCGCTGAGCGAGGCCGTCCAGGCGTCCATGCGGTCGGCAGAGGGCACCGGCGAGCTCCCGGAGCCAGGGGGCTTGGCCGAGGACCCCGTCGACTCCATCGCCGACCGTGACGATCCGCCAGAGGCGACCGTCCCGATGAGCGGCGGTCGGGCCCGCATGAGCACATCGAGCGCGCGAGCACTGTCGCCGTGAACACTTCCTCCTCGCGCGGTTCCGGCCCGGCGCCGGAGGGCAGGGATGGCACGCTCCCGACCCTCGGTCTGCAAGCTGATCCCGGTGTGCCGGAGCGTGTCGCCGCGAAGATCGCTGACGAGTTGCCCGAGCAGATCTACGAGGTCTCGGGCGAGCGGTGGCGGGTCGAGGTCAGCGAGGGTGAGCTGCCGCTCGCGCCGGACGGCACCATTCCTCTGCTCGCGCACGCCCGCCGGGTGCTGGAGGAGCGAGGGTGGGAATATCTGGTCTATCTCACCGACCTGCCTCGATACCTGGATGAGCGCCCGGTGGTGTGCCAGACGAGCTCCGAGGTCCCTGCCGCGTTCGTCTCGCTGCCTCCGCTGGGGGCGATACGCACCGCGCCACGCACTCGAGACCTGGTGTCCGTGCTGGTCGGCTCCGACCAGGAGGCCAGCCGACCAGGTGCTTCGACCATCGAGGACGCCCTGGGTGGCGCCAAGATCGTGCAGAGGTTCCTTCCCGATGAGGAGAACCTCGTAGTCTCCTCGCGGGCCGACCGGTTCGAGGCGCCACGGATGCTGGCGGGAATGCTGCGGAGCAACC
>DWZH01000047.1 GCA_019118275.1 Candidatus Brachybacterium merdavium
CGCCTGCCCGAGTTCTACCAGCTGACCACCGGCGGCGCGCTGCTGTCGGTGATCCCGCTGGCGATCTTGATCCTGGTCCTGCAGCGCTTCTGGCGCGGCGGCCTCACCGAGGGCTCCGTCAAGGGCTGACCAGCGCCGGGCGCGCCCCGGGGGCTTGACATTGGGGCTCGACCCAGCGTGTGCCCCCGGTGCCACGCCCCACCTCGCGTCACGGTTTTGTGCGCTGTAGTGCCAGAACCGGCACCACAGCGCACAAAACCGTGGCCGGCGCGCTCCTGAGGGCCCTCAGCGATGCGCACCCCCGGGCTGGCAGCGATGCACGCGCCGGGCCACGCACCGACGCCCACAGGTCGCGGCAGGACGCGCATTCGCCGGGGCGCGGATCGCTGCGGTGTCAGTCCACCGGTGGGACCCGGATGAGGTTGCCGTCAGGGTCGGCCACCACGAAGGTGCGGCCGAAGACGTCGTCGTAGGGCTCCTCCACGACGCGGACGCCCTGAGAGACCCACCCCGTGAAGGTCTCGTCGACCACCGGCGCCGGACCGGGCATCATCAGCCCGACCTCGCAGGTGCGCGGGATGTGCGATACGGCGAGCTCGCTCCGCCCGGTCCACAGGCAGAACAGGACGCCAGGGGCGATCTCGAAGGCCACGTAGCGGGGGTGGTGAACGTCGGTTCGATGTCAAACAATCTGCTGTAGAAGGCGACCGGATGCGCATCCGGTACCGGCGCAGCGCCCAGAAGCACACCTCGACCCGGGTGATTGACCCCTACGGGCTGGTGGCGATATCAGGGCGCTGGTACCTCGTCGCCGATGACCGTGGCGCCGGTCGACTGTTCTCCGTGGAGCGTCTCTCGGCCTTCGAGAGGCTCGACGTGCCCGCCGCCCTGCGTCCCGGCCAGACCCTCTGCACCCGGTGGGAGGCACTGAAGGAGCGCACCGAGGCGACGGGGCGCGTGAGTGTGACCGCTCGTCTGCGGGAGAGCCGACTCGACCTGGCACGACGCATCCTCGGCAACCGTATCCACGAACTCTCCGGGGCGGACGCAGGCTGGTGCACGATCGTCGTCCGCTTCTCCGACATCGAGTCAGTGCGTCAGCTCCTCCAGTTCGGCGACCACATCGAGATTCTCGCCCCGGACGCAGCCCGCGACCGCCTCCGTCAGCTCGCCGAGGATCTCGTCGAGAGGCACACGACTCCGCCCTCGTGACCGGTGGACGGCGCGCGCCAGCGGGCACCGGCCTCCTGTGTGCGCAATTCGAGGAAGTGCTGGCTGTGCATCAGGTTGCCGAAGGGACGGGGGAGCGCGTCCCCGACGGCTCCGCTCAGCGCACCGGCAGGGTGTCCGGGCGCCTGGTGCTGGGGCGGCGCCAGTTGGTGAACCAGCGCAGCAGGTACTCCGCGGGCCCGTAGCGGTGGCGGCGCAGCCACCAGGCGCTCATCGCGGCGAGGCCGGCGAACACGGCAAGCGCCGTCAGGATCAGCAGCGGGGGAGAGACCTGACCGGCCAGGCCGAGTCCGACGCCGGTGAACAGCACCGCCCCGGTCGCCGACTGCGCCAGATAGATGGTCAGCGCGATCCGCCCGGCCGGGGCGAGGGCGCTGCGGATCCGGCAGTCGCGATGCATGAGCCGCACCAGGGTCGCCGCGTAGGCGGCGGTCAGGAACGGGGCGGTCACCACGCTCACGGCGGTGGCGAGGGTGTTGGTGTCGGCCCCGAGCAACGCGTAGATGAGGCCGCCGGCGAGTCCGACGGGGAAGCCGATGATCTGCACCCACCGCAGGAGTCGGGTTCGCTCCGGCAACGTCGAGAACAGGCCGCGCCGGGCGGCGACCATCCCCAGCAGGAACATCGCCAGGGCCGTCGGCCCCTGGAGCGAGGCGGCCTGGACCACAAGCAGATCCAGCCCGCCGAGATGGTGCTGCACGATCTCGGCGGGGCCTCCCAGCAGCAGCTGAGTCTGCTCGGAAGCGTTGGCGAGCGCCTCTTCCTGAGAGGGCATGAACGCCGAGCGGTCGATGAAGGCCGCGCTGACGACCAGTGAGAGGACGACGAAAGCGTAGATCCCGGCTGCCGTCCGCAGTGCGACGACGTCGCTGACCCGGTGCATCGCCAGCAGGACCAGCGCTGCCACCGCGTAGGTGGTCAGGACGTCCCCGCCGTACAGCAACACGATGTGCGCCGCTCCCAGTAGGAACAGGCCGAGGATGCGTCTCAGCATCCGCGGGGCGAAGGCCTGGCCGGCGCGCTGCGCGGACTCCATCTGGAGCACGAAGCTGTAGCCGAACAGGAAGGAGAACAGCAGATAGAACTTCATCGAGAACAGGACGGCCACGATCAGGCGCGCCGCGTCATCGGGCGGCGTGGAGAACAACGGGTCGTCGACGAGGTTCCCTGGGTAGGCAGAGGCCATGAAGGTGATGTTGACGACGAAGATGCCCAGCAGGGCGAAGCTGCGCAGGGCGTCGACGTCATGGATCCGGCGGGGCGGGGCGGTGAGCGAAGCGCTGTGCGAGGGAGCGGTCATCGGGGGACGATAGCAGGAAAACTATATGAGGTAAACGAAATGGGGGTCGGGGTGGGCCCCGCCGGTAGGATGGCTGTGCCCGAAGGCTTCGGGCCGCGCAGCCACAGGATCGGGAGCATGAACGAAGACGCTGTGCCTGACTTGATCCGCCGCCAGTGGCGACTGCCGGAGAGGCCTGCCCGCCTGGGGCGCAAGCCGACGCTGGATGTCGACACGGTGATCGACGCGGCGATCGAGCTGGCTGACGCCGCCGGCTTGGAAGCGGCCACCTTGCCGCGCATCTCCGAGAAGCTGGGGGTGACGGCCATGTCGCTCTACCGCCACATCGGGTCGAAGGAGGACCTGCTCCAGCTGATGATGGACGCGGCGAGCGAGCCCCCCACCACCTCGGCTCCCGCCGGATGGCGCCCCGGCCTGCGCCACTGGGCGCTCGAGTTCTGGGAGCTCTACCGCCGCAGGCCATGGATCGCCCACATCCCCCTGCACCGGGCGCCGTCGGGCCCGAACCAGATCGCGTGGGTCGAGCGGGGCCTTGCGCCGCTGGCCTCCACGCGCCTGACCGGGGAGCAGAAGATCCGGGCGATCAACCTGCTGAGCGGCTTCGTGCGACAGTCCCATCTGCTCGCCCAGGATCTCCACGAGGGCCGGCCCGCAGGTCAGGCCCAGGCACAGGCCGAGCACGAGTACGGTCTCGCCCTGGCCCGGCTCATCACCGCCGATCGCTTCCCGCACGTGGCGGAGATGCTCGCCTCGGACGTCTTCGCCGAGTCCGATGAGACCACGCAGGTCACCGAACGCAAGGACTTCATCGACGGGCTCGAGCTCGTGCTCGACGGGCTCGAGGTGCGGGTCCAGGATGCGGAGGCTCGAGCTGGGGCCGACCTCGACACCGAAGCCGACGCTGACGGCGACCCCGACACCGAGTCCGACACCGAAGCCGACGGCGACATCGACCACGGCTCTGACTGCGACTGCGACTCCGACCCAGACGCCGACGGCAACGCCGACCCCGACGCCGACACCGATGCTGGTGGTGACGCTCGCACGAACTGACGGGCGCGGAGTGCCCGACCGCGCCGACGGCGCGTGGACGGCGAGCCGACCGATTCGCGCCGCGGGTACCCTATTGCTCGCCCGCCACCAGAGGAGATCAGTGAACGATCAGCTCGCCGGTCGCATTGCGTCGGACGCCCTGATGACGAAGGGCGGCTGAGTCCCACGAACCCGTCGGCCCCCAGGCGGTTCGCGCCTCTGCGCGACAAGCACGCCCGTCCCTATCTGCTGACCGCCGGCCTGTCGATGATGGGCGACAACATCGAGCACGTCATCACCTACTGGGTGCTGTGGCAGTTGTTCGAATCGCCCTGGCTGGTCGGCTTCCAGGTCATCTCTCACTGGCTGCCGTTCCTGATGCTCTCGGTGCCTTTCGGGGCGCTGGCCGAACGTTTCGACTGCCGGCGCATCATCCAGGTCGGCCAGAGTCTGTTCGCCTTCGTGTCGCTGGCCTGGGGCATGCTGTTCCTGACCGGCACCCTGGAGATGTGGAGCGCCTGCGTGCTGCTGGTTCTGCACGGCTGTGCGGGGGCGATCTGGGCACCGGCCGAACAGCTGCTGCTGCACGACTTCGTCGAACCCCGCGAACTGCCCAGCGCAGTGCGGCTGAACGCCACCTTCAAGTCCCTGGGCGTACTGGCCGGGCCGGTGGTCGGCTCCGCGCTGATGCTGGCTCTGGGGCCGACGGGCGGGATCTTCGCCAACATCCTGTTCTACCTGCCCATGACCCTTCTGATGCTGCGCACCCCCTTCACCGGGCACGTGCGCAGCGGCTACGTGCGCCGCGAGAAGCTGACCCTCCTCGCCTCGTTCCGGGTGCTGCGCACCGTGGGTGATGACAAGGTGCTGATCGGCATGATCACGCTGGCCGGGCTGATCGCGGTCTGCGTCGGCTCCTCGCTGCAGGTGTCGATGCCGAACTTCGCCGAGACCCTCGGCGCCGGGGGAGAGGGCGATCTGGGCTACGGGCTGCTGCTGTTCGCCAACGGCGCCGGCGGCGTGATCGGCGGGTTCCTGCTCGAGGTCACCGGCGTGATCCGTCCCGACACCCGTGCTGCCATCGTCGCCGCCGTGCTGTTCGGCCTGACCACTCTGATCGTCGCCACCACCGGCAGCTTCGCCGTGGCCCTGATCGCCCTGGTGATCGGCGGGATGGCGAACCTCGCCGCCACCTCCATCGGCCAGGCCGTGGTGCAGCTGCGGGCACCGGTCGAGGAGCGCGGACGCGTGGTGGGGGTCTACAACATGATCGGATCCGGGCTGCGCACCGGCAACGGGATCACCATCGGCGGTCTCGGCGCGATCCTGGGCGTCAGCGGTGCCGTGGCCGTGGGCGGCATCGGCCTGGTCGTCGGCTCCCTGGTGGTTGCGGCGCTGACCATGCGCGGCGGCCGCGGCCGCGGCAGCTACGTGTGATCAGCGACCTCTGCCGAGCTCATCCCGGCCGACCTCGCCGAACCGGCGGATGCCCGCGCTGGCAGCGAACCGGGTTGGATCTGCCTGCGGGCATGCTTCTGGCATCGCGATTGCCGCGGAGAGCCTTGCCGAGAGCCCGTTGCGCACCGGTGCTGCACCAGTCATAGCAGTGCCAGGCTCGCCCCGTCGGGGCCGCTGGGGTCAGGTCTCGCGCCGGCTGTCCTGGCGGCGCTGGTACCCGACCAGTCCGGCACCTGCTCCGATCGTCAGCATCGCGATCCCGGCGCCCGCGCTGAGATCGACACCGGTATCGGCCAGCTCACCGCCGCCGTCCGAGGGATCGTCGCGATCCGCGGCATCGGAGTCCTCGTCGGATCCCATGTTCTCCAGTGCCTCGCCCAGCAGGAGTGCCCGAGCCAGCATGCGCTGCTGCGCGTCGGGTTGCTGTGGCTCGGAGGAGGGAAGGTCCTGCGGCGCAGGGTCCGGAGACGCGGGTGCTGGCGAGGCCGGGGCCGGGCCTGATGCCTCGGGCGGGGGAGTGGTGCCGTCGTCACTCGGTTCGGGCTCGTCGGGCTCGGGCGAGGGCGTCGTCCCCTTGTTCTGGCCGGTGTCGCCGTTGCCGTTCTCGGGCGAACTATTGTCGGAGTCAGTGCCCTCGTCGGAGCCGGGACCGTTGTGAGAGCCCCCGCCGCCGTTTCGGGGCGTCTGGTCGTCCGCGCCGCCCTCTCCCGGATTCTCCTCCTCGTTGGGGCCCTCGGGGTCGGGCGTCGGTTCGGGGTTGGACGTCGGCTCCGGCTCTGGTTCCGGTTCTGGCTCTGGCTCCGGTTCTGGTTCTGGCTCTGGTTCTGGTTCCGGTTCCGGTTCTGGTTCTGGCTCTGGTTCCGTCTGAGCCTCGACGGTCACGACCGCCTGTTCTTGACCACCAGCACCGTTGTTGACAGAGACCTGGATGACGTACTCGCCGGGTTCGTCGAAACTGATCGTCGCGGAGAAAACACCGTCGCCGTCAGTGGCGGGTGGCGCATTCACGGAAGCTTCGTCAGACGATGTGTCGACCACATCGACCAGCAGAGGCGCATCGGCATCGAAGCCACACCCGTCGAAAGTGAAGGAGTCACCGACCTCGATGGTCCCCCCGCTGGGATTGAGCGTGTTGGGCTCGCAGATCTCCGTGCCCTGCGTCGGCTCCTCCTCGTCGGAGGGAGGCGGTGCCGCCAGCGCTGCGGCCGGGCCGAGGGTGCATGCTGCGGCCAACAGGAAGCCCGCGCCCACCCGTGCAGGGGCCTTTCGGTGCCGGTAGGACACAGAACGCTCCTCTAAAGACTGCCTGACTCGTCCATACTGTAGGAGTTGGCCTCATGAAACTTCGTCGCGGGTTGTCAATTGCGCGGCAAAATCTTCGTGAACTCCCTGAACAGCGGCGGCCGTGAGGAGCTCGGTATGACACAGGAAGACGCCCCGGCGCTGCTCGGACATGACCCGGCCTCCATCGTCCCGGCCGCGCTGAGTCCCGAGCGGGCCCAGGAGATCGCCGCCGACGCCGAAGCGGTGATCGACGAGATCGCCACCATCGTGGAAGGCAAACACGAGGTCGCGCGCATCGCGGTGCTGGTGCTGTTGGCCGGCGGGCACCTGCTGATCGAGGACATCCCCGGCGTCGGCAAGACGATGCTGGCCAAATCCTTGGCTGCGGCGCTGGGGGCCAGCAAGCACCGCATCCAGTTCACCCCCGACCTGCTGCCCGGCGACGTCACCGGTGCCAGCATCTTCGACCAGTCGACCAGCCGGTTCGAGTTCCGCAAGGGCGCGGTGTTCACCCAGATCCTTCTGGCCGACGAGATCAACCGGGCCTCCCCGAAGACCCAGTCGGCCCTGCTCGAAGCGATGGAGGAGCGGCAGGTCAGCGTCGACGGCACCACCTACGAGCTCGAGGAGCCGTTCATGGTGGTCGCTACCGCCAACCCCGTCGAGATGGAGGGCACCTACCGGCTGCCCGAGGCCCAGCGCGACCGCTTCCTGGCCCAGACCACCATGGGCTACCCGGTCGCCGCCGCCGAGGCGCGCATGCTCGCCGCCCAGTCCGG
>DWZH01000048.1 GCA_019118275.1 Candidatus Brachybacterium merdavium
CGCGGGCATCACCCCCGTCCGCCCCGAGGTGGGCGAGCTCGTGACCAGCCTCGACATGGCCGGCCTTTCCCTGACCCTGGTCTTCCTCGACGACGAGCTCGAGCAGCACTGGCTCGCCCCCGTCGACACCCCCGCCAACCACCGCGACCGGCGCGGGATCGCCGGTGACCTGCCCGTGTTCAAGATCGCCGGCGCCGCGATCGAGGCCGGCGCCGACATCGACGAGGCCGAGCGCATCGCCCTCAAGGCCAATGACTCCACCCGTTCCTTCGGCCTCGCCTTCGACGGCCCCACCCTGCCCGGCGCCCCCGAGGCCCTGTTCCACGTGCCCGATGGGCAGATGGGCGTGGGCCTGGGCATCCACGGCGAGCCCGGTGTGCGCGACGAACCCATCGGCACCGCCTCGGAGATCGCCGCGCTGCTGGTCGAGGGCATCCTCGAGGAGCAGCCCGCACGCAGCGAGGGCGGCTACCAGGGCCGGGCCGCAGTGATCGTCAACGGACTGGGCACCGTGAAGCACGAGGAGCTGTTCGTCGTCTACGCCAAGGTCGCCGAACTGCTCGAGCGCGCGGGCATCACCCCGGTGCGTCCCGAGGTCGGTGAGCTCGTGACCAGTCTGGACATGGCAGGGCTGTCGCTGACGCTGGTGTTCCTCGACGAGGAGCTCGAGCGGCACTGGCTCGCACCGGTCGACACCCCCGCCTTCCGCCGCGGGAACCTGCCGGAGATCGAGCGGCCACGCCGCGAGTCGTTCTGGGAGGCCGGCACCGACCGGATCCCCGACGCCAGCGAGACCTCCCGTGAGGCCGCCGCGAAGATCGCCGGGGTGCTGGACCTCTTCGAGACGGTCTGCGCCCGGGAGGAGGCCGAGCTGGGCCGGATCGACGCCATCGCCGGCGACGGCGACCATGGCCAGGGCATGGCCTACGGCTCCAAGGGCGCCGCGGTGGCTGCGAGGACCGCTCTCGAGGCCGGTGCCGGGGCCCGCACGCTCCTGCTGCGTGCTGGTGACGCCTGGGCCGAGTCCGCCGGCGGCACCTCGGGGGCGCTGTGGGGTGCAGCCCTGACCGCGGCCGGTAGCGTCTTCGACGACGGGTCCGGCAGCGAACAGTCCACCATCGTGCAGGCCCTCGACGCCGCGGTCGACGCGGTCCAGCGCCTGGGTGGGGCCGACGTGGGCGACAAGACCATGATCGATGCCGCCGTCCCCTTCCGGAAGGCCTTGGGTGAGGCGTTCACCGGCGACAACGCCGCCGCGGCGATCCTGGAGGCCGCGAAGGTGGCCCGCGCGGCTGCCGATTCCACCGCCGATATCACCGCCTCGCTCGGTCGCTCCCGCGTGCTCGGGGAGAAGTCGCTGGGCACCCCTGACCCAGGCGCGATCTCCTTCTCCATCCTCATGACCGAGCTCGGCCGGCACCTGTCCTGAAAACCCGCTGGATCACCTGACCGCGAGGGCCCCTCAGCCCCTGCACCCCCACCTCGAAGGAGCACACCATGGCACTGAAGATCATCGTCGGCGGCGACAACGCCGGCTTCGGCTACAAGGAGGAGCTCAAGGCCCTGCTCGAGGGCGACGACCGCGTGGAGTCGGTCTTCGACGTCGGCGTGGGCAGCGCCGACGACGGCACCTTCTACCCCGACATCGCCACCGCCGCGGCCGAGAAGATCGCCGCCGGCGAGGCCGATCGGGCGCTGCTGATCTGCGGCACCGGCCTGGGCGTGGCGATCGCTGCGAACAAGGTCTCCGGCGTCCGCGCGGTCACCGCCCATGACCTGTACTCCGTGCAGCGCTCGGTGCTGTCGAACAACGCGCAGGTGCTCACCATGGGCCAGCGCGTGATCGGCCTCGAGTCCGCCAAGGAGCTCGTCAAGGTCTGGCTCGACCTCGAGTTCGACCCCAACTCCTCCTCGGCCGCCAAGGTCGACGCGATCTGCGCCTACGACGGATCCCTCGAGCAGTCCTGAGAACGCCCCGGTCTCCAGGGGCCGGGCCTGAGCGGGTTCGGCCCCAGTGGAGCCGGACCCGAGCGGGGCCGGGGTGGCCTTGGCCGCCCCGGCCTCCAGGGGCCGGACCTGAGCGGGCTGGACCTGAGCGGGATGGACCCGAGCGGGGCCGAGACGAAGACACCAGACCACGAGCGGCGCATCGTCGCCGACACGGAAGGACCATCGATGAGCACCCTGTGGATCGGCACCAGCTGGAAGATGAACAAGACTCTCGCCGAGGCCCGCGCCTGGGCCCAGGGCCTGCGCGACCACCTGGGCGATGCCGCGCCCGCCGGGGTGCAGCCCTTCGTGATCCCCTCCTTCACCGCCACCACCGCGGTGGCCGGGGTGCTCGGAACCGATTCCCCGGTCCTGCTGGGCGTGCAGAACGCGCATTGGGAGGACGCCGGCGCCTGGACCGGTGAGGTCTCCGTCCCGCAGGCCAAGGATGCCGGGGCCCAGATCGTCGAGATCGGTCACTCCGAGCGCCGGGAGCATTTCGGGGAGACGGTGGAGACCACGCGCCGGAAGGTCGCCGCCGCGCTGCGGCACGGCCTGACCCCGCTGCTGTGCATCGGCGAGAGCCTCGAGGTCAAGGATGCCAGCGGCTCCGCCGAGTTCATCCTCGAGCAGGCGAGCGGTGCCCTCACGGGGCTCACGGCCCAGGAGCTGGCCCGCGTGGTGATCGCCTATGAGCCGATCTGGGCGATCGGCGAGAAGGGCCGGCCCGCCACCGTCTCCGAGCTCGTCGAGCCCTTCGCTGCGCTCGGGGACGTCTACGGCGGCGCGGTCACCGGCCTGCTGTACGGCGGCTCGGTGAACCTCGACAACGCAGCGGACCTGCTCGACATCGAGCACGTGACCGGCCTGTTCGTCGGCCGAACCGCCTGGCAGCTCAAGGGCTACCTCGAGCTGCTGCGGATCGCCGAGGCGCACGCCGCACGCTGAAGGGCCCGGGCGGCCCTGCCGGTCGTCCCCAGCCGGGGCCGGGCCGCTGCCCCGGCTGGAGTGAGGGCGGACGCGATAGCCTGGTACCGGCGCTGAGGAGGGGCGCTCCGGCCTCCGCCTCGAGGGCCCGAGCAAGCCTCTCTCATCGCCACCGACCTCAGCTCCGTCCCACGAGAGGTCAGCGAGCACCGATGAACCAGCACAGCCGACCACGACGAGACCAGGCGGCCCGGGGCGGCCACGCCCCCTGGCGAGCAGGCGCTCCCGGAGGCGCCGCCCAGCCGTGGAAGGTGCGTGCGCAGCAGCGCGCCCCCGGCGGCCCGGGCACCCACCCGCGCGAGGGGAAGATCCTGGCTCCGCGCTCGAAGGAGATGGCTCCGCCGCGGCAGCGCGGACGATGGCTGACGGTGGGGGTGCCCTCGGTGCTGGGCGGGATGTTCGGCATCTCCAGCTTCATCGTGCTCGGGGTGAGCAGCCTGGTCGGTGGTGCCGGACTGGTGGCGCCGCTGCTGGCCGGCCTGGGCATCGGCGTGGTGGTCGGCGGTGGTTCCGCCGTCCTGCTGCGCAACCGCAGGCCGCAGCCGGTGCGGCTCAGCGCCGCCGGCGCGGAGATGCCCGTGGGCACCCGGACGATGCTCGAGAAGATCGTGAAGTCCACGACCCGGCAGCGGCGACAGCTGGCCCGGGTGCGGCGCAAGCGACCCGACCCCGCCGTCAAGCCGGTGCTGAACCGTGCCGATGCCCTGCTGCAGCGGATCGACGCCTTGATGGGCTCGACGACACTGCAGTCGCGCCGCCCCTCCGACGCCGACGTGATGGTGCTCGAGGGCATGGCCGCGCGCTACATCCCCGACCTGGTCAGCGCCTTGGAGGACACCGTCGTGTTCCTCGCGCCCTCCACGGGCGCCGCCCGGGACAAGGCGTTCGCGAACCTGGAGAGCATCGACCAGCAGCTACAGGCGCTCGGGGAGGACATCGAGCGCATCGAGAACGACGTCGTCGCCGGCGTCACCCGGTCGCTGGACGTCCATTCCGAGTTCCTGAAGAACCGTCTGGCCACCCAGCACCGCAGCCCGCTGATCGACGGCTGATCCCTCGGGGTCCCGACTCGTCCGTCCGGATCCTCCGCCCGAATCGCCCGGCGTGGACCGTGGCAGGCGGCGGTCGCGAGGCGAGGCCCACCGGCTGCGGCTCGCCCTCCCGCTGCGGTGTCGGCGCGGCCCCCGGGACCGGACGCTGCCGGGGCTCAGCTGTGGGCCGGCTCCGGGGAGCTCGGCACCGTCGCGACATCCGCATCGCCCTGTTCCTGCACAGACTGTTCGGGCAGGTCGGCCGAGATGTCCAGGGAGCGCACCAGGACGTCATCGAGATGCTGGTTCAGCGCCTGGATGGCCCCGTCATGGTGGTGACGGCGCACCATCTCCAGGATCCGCCCGTGCTCGGTGTAGGCCTCGTGGACATCCAGTGCCGCCGGGCCGCCGGCCCAGGTCTGACGCATGCGATGGGTGTGGGAGCGCAGCGTCTCCACCATCTTGGACAGGTAACGGTTATCGGCATGGTCGAACAGGGTCTGGTGGAAGGCCCAGTCCGCCTGGAAGTGCTCCTGGACCAGCTCATAGGTGACCTCCCCCGCCGCTTCGATGTGGCCGATCACCTCACCGTGACGGGCATGGGCCGCCTCGAGGTCGGTCAGCAGCGCCTCGAAGTTCTCGAAGGCGCGGTTCAGAGCGGCGGCCTCGACGACCTTGCGCGCATCCAGCAGCTCGGTCATCTGCTCCACATCCAGCATCGGCGCGACCACGTACCCGCGCAGCGCCACGTACTCCACCAGCCCGGAGCGCTCGAGGGAGACCATCGCCTCCCGCACGGGCGTCGGCGACACCTCGAGGTCACGCGCGAGCCCATCGATGCTCAGCCTCGAGCCGGGCGACCACCGGGACTCCAGCAGTCTCTCGAGGATGAGCTCCTCGACCTCGGCCCGCAGGACCTGTCGCTTGATCGCCATCCCCTCACATCCCCTTTGCTCACGGTCGATCAGAAGGCGGCCCCCATCGACCACCGACAAAACTGAGCCCCATCTTCCCATAGGATGTGCACCACACCGTCCCGCGCGAGGGAACCGGGTGGTCCCGGCCGGGGAGCCAGGTGATTCGCGAGCCGCGTCTTCTGTGATCACATCGGACCCTGCCTTCTATACTGCGCCGCATGGCCCTCTCCCCGCTCGCGCCCCCCGCTCGCATGGGCGATCAGGTCTTCGAGCGGATCCGTGCGGCCTCAGCTCAATCGCCGACGCAGTGATCCCCGGTGGCCACGAGGGAGACAGGACAGGCGGCCTTGCCGATAGCGCCGCGGTCAGGGACCCCGCGCGCGGCACCGTGATCGCCACGATCCCCCTCGGGCCCTCGAAGCCCTGAACTGCGGGAAACCGCATGCGGTGACAGAGGACGATGTCGCGAGCACCATCGACGCCTTCCGCTTCATGGCCGGAGGAAGGTTCTTCAGGGTCCGGCGGTGGGCGGAGAGCACCCACCGGGGCAGCTTCATCTCCCTCCCGGCTCCCCTGGGCTCCCCTGCCCCACCGAGCTCTGCGAAGTTGTTGCTACCGAGCTCTATACCCACAGCTTCGCAGAGCTCGGTGGACCGGGCCTCGGGGCGCCGGGCCTCGGGGCGCCGGGCCTCCGGGCGCCGGGCCTCGGCGGACCGGGCCGGGCGATGGGGCCCCACCGTGGTCTCATGGCTCATCGGTGGGTCGCTGGTGGTGCTCAGCCCGAGATCGCCACCGGCTGGCCGGTGCGCGCGGACTCCTGGGCGGCGGTGACCACGCGGACGGTGCGCAGGCCCACCTCCCCGGAGGGTTCCACGGTCTGCCCGGTGCGCACGGCGGTCAGGAAGGCCTCCAGCAGCAGCGCATCGGTGTTGACGCCGTAGGCGTGCCATTGGCCGGGGCCCCCGACGTGCTGGGCGAAGGCGTCGACCTGGAGCTGCCCGCCGGTGCCCACGGCCTGCAGGGTCAGCCCGCCCCAGGTGGGGGCATCGGACGGCTGCGACCAGGAGCAGTCGATGGTGGCGACCAGACCGGAGGCATAGGTGAGGGTGACCAGCCCACCGGTTTCGGCGCCCTGGCCGGCCCGGTCGGCGTACAGGATCCGGTTGGTGGTGGCGTGGACGGCAGCGGGCTCGCCGAACATCGAGTCGAGGATCTCGGCCACGTGCACGGTGTGGTCGACCAGGGAGCCGCCGCCGGCCAGTTCGATGTCGGTGAACCAGTCGCGGGCCGAGGGCAGCTTGCCGTTGTTGGTGCCAGTCAGCCCGATCACCTCCCCCAGCGTGCCGTCGGCGACCGCGGTGCGCAGGGCCGCCACGGCCGGGGAGAAGTGGACCGGGAAGGCGGTCATCAGCACCACGCCGGCCTCTCGGCAGGCCGCCACCATCGCCTCGGCGTCAGCAACGGTCGTGGCCAGGGGCTTCTCGCACAGCACGTGGACGCCACGGCGGGCGGCCTCGAGCACCAGATCGCGATGGTGGGCGTTGGCGGAGGTGATGACCACGGCGTCGGGCCCATCGGGCCAGCGGCTCCAGGCCTCCTGGTAGGAGCCGACCACGGCCGGGCCCGTCACGTCGCCGTAGCCGTCGGGGTCGGCGACGACCAGGTCGACGTCGGGGCGGGCCTGGAGCTGGCTCGCGTAGCCGACGGCGTGGGTGTGCGCGCAGCTCATCAGCGCGACCTTCAGGGGCGTGGGCGTGGTCAGCATGCGATGCTCCGTCCAGTGGCGATCGACTCGAGGGCGGCGCGGGAGATCTGCACGGCGTAGGCACCGTCGGCGGCGCTGACCCGGGCGGTGGTCTCGCCGCGGATCGCGGCGGCGAACTCGAGGATCTCCTCGGTGTAGGGGCTGCGGATGGTGGTGACGTCGGGCAGGAAGCCGTCGCCGGAGGACTGTCGGGAGGCGGCGACGGCGTCGAAGACGATCCCGGTGTCGGCCGCGGAGTCGTACTGCAGCTTCCCGGCGTCGCCGGCCAGGTCGAAGGTGTAGCGGAAGGCGGTGCCGGGCGGGCCCCACAGGCCGCGGCAGTGACTGATCACGCCGGAGGTATGGGTCAGGACCACGTGGGCGGTGCGCACGGTGTCGGTGGCCGAGGAGGTCGACTGCTGGGCGTAGACCCGCTCGACGGGTCCGGCCATCCAGACGGCCTGATCCATGTCGTGGATCATCTGGTCCATCACGATGCCGCCGGACTGGGACTCGTCGCCGAACCACGGCTGGGTGGGGAAGGAGCCGGTGCGCTCGAAGCGCAGCACGGCGATCTGACCGATCGCGCCGCGGTCGATGGCGGCCTTCGCGGTGGCGTACTGGGGGAAGCAGCGCACCACATGGGCGGGCAGCAGCAGGCGGCCGGCCCGCTCGGCGCGGGTGGCCAGTTCTTGGGCGTCCTCGGTGCTCAGCGCCATGGGCTTCTCGCAGACCACGTCCTTGCCGGCATCCAGTGCGGCCCGCACCTGCTCGGCATGGACCGGGGTGGGGCTGCAGATGTCGACCACGTCGACCGCGGCCAGGAGCGAGTCGAGGCTGTCGTGGATCCTCGCCCCGAACTGCTCGGCGAACTCCGGGGCACCGGAGAGGCTGAAGCAGTGGAGCTGGGCGCCGGTCTCGAGCCAGCCGGGGGCATGGGAGCGGGAGATCCCGCCGGTGCCGACGATGCCGACGCGCAGGGAGGGCGCGGGGTCCGCGTGGGGCATGTTCGATCTCTCCGTCGTTGGAGTGGGGGTCATG
The DNA here is from genome assembly GCA_019118275.1 of Candidatus Brachybacterium merdavium. Lineage (GTDB taxonomy): Bacteria > Actinomycetota > Actinomycetes > Actinomycetales > Dermabacteraceae > Brachybacterium > Brachybacterium merdavium. The sequence goes on from DWZH01000048.1 coordinate 7,710, forward strand.
AAGGCTCCTTCGATACTAACCGCCGGGGTGCGG
>DWZH01000049.1 GCA_019118275.1 Candidatus Brachybacterium merdavium
TCCACGCCCTGATCAAAAACGGCGAATACGACCGCCTCGCCCGCGACGCCACCGACATCACCGACTTCCACCACTACCTCACCACCACCGGCGAACTACCCAACCCCGACCCCGAACCACCCTTCTGAGCGCCTGCATCGCCCGCAGGTCCTCATCGCGGCGACCTGCGGGCTCCTGCGGTCCCAGGGCCTGGCCGAGCCCGGCACCCCGTTCCGCTCACCCGCGGTCGAGCTCGACCATCTGCATCAGGTTGCGGCAGATATGGAACGGATCCTTCACCGGCAGAGCCACGACCTGATCCAGGGGCGCACCCTCCCGGTCACGGATCTGGATCCACTCCTCACCGTCCTCGCCGCCGGGAAAGGTGGCCAGCGTGTACTCCCAGATCCGTCGATGCCACCGCGCGGCGCTCTCGCTGCCGTGACGCCGCGCCGCGATCGCCGTCGTCGCGGCGGCCTCCGAATGCACCCACCACAGCTTGGTCGACCAGGTCGAGCTCACCAGCTGCTCATACGGGGTTCCCGACGCGGTTCCCTGCGGAGCCACCGGCCCCTCACGGTCGCAATAGCGCAGCAGTCCACCGTGCTCGCGGTCCCACCCCAGCTCGCACAGAGCCTCCAGCGACTCCAGCAGCGGAGCGCGATCACGCTCGTCGCCGAGCAGATCCAGCGATTCCAGGATCACCCAGATCCCCTCGATCCCATGTCCCGGAACCCGGTGCCGGGACACGAGCGACTGAGGATCGGGCCCCGGCATCTCCGAGAACGTGGCGTCCGGAAGCCGATGCGACAGCACCGCCTCCATCGCCTCCCGCAGCTGCTCGCGCTCCGGCCCGGCAACCCTCAGCGCCTCGGCCGCCTGGGCGTGCACCAACAGGGTGTTGGTCAGGATCATCCGCGGCCCGTACGCCTCATGACCGGCCGGGATCTCATACGGAGGAGTCGGTGCCGTGCCGGCCAGATGATCTGCCCGCGAGCGCTCCAGCACTGGCCGTGCCGCCTCCAGCCAATGCCGCTCACCGGTGGCACGAGCCAGCTCCGACAGGCCCATCACCGTGAACCAGTCCGCATACACGCTGCGCTCCGGCTGATCGGTCGACTCCGGGGGGCCGCCCCATCGGCCGACGACGAACCGGGTGGTGGCATCGGGCAGAACCGCATGCTCGAGCAGGAACCGGGCCCCAGCGCGTGCGGCATCCAGCATCCGCTGCGCATCCACGGAGAGCAGTTCCTGCTGCGCCAGCCGCGCCGCCCTGGCCAGCAGCCACACGAAGCGGCCCTGCGACCACGTGAACTTGTCGGTCGAGACCCGTTGCGCACCGCGGTTGTCGAAGCAGGTGAAGAATCCGCCCGCCTCAGGGTCGATCCCGTGCTCGAGCCAGAACGGCAGGATCACCTGTTCCAGGTGTTCGCGCGGATCGGAGGGGACGGGTACGGCGGTCGAGCTCATCGGTATCTCTCCATCGGGGATATCTCTCCATCGGGAAGTGGGCATCGGGCACCGGGCAGCCAACGCCGAGACCGGCTGCCGATCGCCGGCATCCCTCCCATCATGCGGCCTGCCCATGGTACGGTGCAACCGATTGCACTTATGTTGGGCCGAGATGGGCTCTGCCCGCAGGGAATCGGATCGGCGCAGCGCCGCTGCAGGCATCCACCCGGCGGAGTGCACGATCAATGTCAAGGAGGAGGACGCTGATGTCGGTTGTCGGGAGAGCATCGACAGTGAATGTGGTCGTCAGTGACACGGCCGAGGCCGCAGGGGCCGCCGCCGGTCGCGCCGCCGCCGATGTGCTGGCGAAGACCCTGGAGGAGCAGTCCAGGGCGCGGGTGATCTTCGCATCGGCCCCGTCCCAGGATCAGATGCTGCGCACCCTTGGCGAGGACGCGCGCATCGACTGGTCGCGGGTGACGTCCCTGCACATGGATGATTACCTCGAACTCGATCCCACGCATCCCGCCTCCTTCGGGACCTGGCTCGCCGAGCGCCTCCCGGCCCCGGCCCGGCCCGGCCTGGACCGGATCCGGCAGGACGTCGATCCCGACAGCGAGGTGCGCCGCTACAGCGAGCTGGTGGCCGCAGCCCCGATCGACCTGGTGTGCCTGGGGATCGGCGTCAACGGCCACATCGCCTTCAACGAGCCCGGGGACACCGACTTCGAGGACTCCTCCCTGGTGCGCAAGATCGCCCTGGCCCACACCTCCCGTCAGCAGCAGGTCGACGAGGGGCTGTTCCCGAGCCTCGACGAGGTCCCCACCCACGCCCTGACCCTGACCGTCCCGGCCATCCTGTCGGCCCGCTCCCTGGTGTGCACCGTCCTCGGCGATGCGAAGGCCGAGGCCGTCGCCGCCACCCTCACCGGCCCCGTGACCGATGAGGTGCCCGCGAGCGCCATGCACACCCACTCCGACGTGGTCGTCCACCTCGACGACGCAGCGGCCGCCCAGCTGCCCGAGGAGCTGCGCTCCGGTGGTCGGGGCCGATGAACCGGCAGCTCCGTACCCAGCCGGGTCTGATCGATCTGCAGGTCAACGGCTACGCCGGTCATGACGTCAACGCCGACGACGTCGACGTCGAGACCCTCGCCGATCTGACCCACGCGCTGTGGGCCCAGGGCGTGACCACCTATCTGCCCACCGTGATCACCGCGAGCGAGGAGAAGATCACCCATGTGCTGGCGGTGATCGCCGCGGCCCGTCGCAGTGATCCGCTGCTGGCCCACTCGATCGCCGGGATCCATGTCGAAGGCCCTTCGCTCGCGGCCGACGACGGGCCCCGCGGGGCCCATGACGCGCGCTGCCTGCGCGACCCGGACATCGCCGAACTCGAGCGCTGGCAGCGGGCCGCGGACGGCCTGGTCCGGGTCGTCACCCTCGCCCCCGAACGGGCCGGGGCCGCCGAGTACATCGCGGCCGCCACCGCCCGGGGAGTGCGCATCTCGCTCGGCCACTGCACCCCGGCCCCGGAGCAGGTGCGCAGCGCCGTCGAGGCCGGGGCGACCCTGAGCACCCACCTGGGCAATGGCACGCACGCCCAGCTGCCGCGCCACCCCAACCATCTGTGGTCCCAGCTCGCCGAGGATCGCCTGACGGCGATGCTGATCGCCGACGGCCACCACCTGCCCGCCGAGACCCTCACCGTCATGATCCGCGCCAAGACCCCCGGTCGCTGCGTGCTCACCTCCGACTCGGCCGCCCTGGCCGGCAGCGCCCCCGGGCTGTACTCGACCCCGGTGGGCGGCAGCGTCGAGGTCCGGGACGACGGGAGCCTCAGACTGCCCGGCACGGATCTGCTGGCCGGTTCCGGCAGCTCGCTGCGCGACTGCCTCGACTGGGCCCTTCAGCACCTTCCCGTCGAGCCCGAGGATCTGCTGAGCATGGCCACCATCACCCCCGCCCGGCTGCTGGGGCTGGGGGAGCGCGTCACCGACGGGGCCGACCGGGTGGAGCTCGACGGCGACCAGGTGATCAACACCACCGTAGCGGGGACGATCGTCCATCGAGCCTGAGCCCGGCTAAGCTCGAGGGACCCCGGGCAACGATCGGGCTACTGGGCGGAGGGGCTTCGGAGATGGCGGGTGCAGCGGCGACACCGACGGTGGGCCTCGATCCGACCGACACCGGTCTCGGCAGTGCCAACGCCCGCGCTGTCTACCGCGACCTGCTGCGCTTCGGTCCCCGCTCCCGCAGCGAGTTGACGACGCGGCTGGGCCTCTCGGCCCCCACCGTCACCCGCACCACCCGCGACCTGCTCGATGCCGGCTGGCTGCATACCCTGGGACCCGTGGCCCGTACCAAGGGCCGGCCCCAGGAGCCGTTGGACATCGAGGAGAACCACGGTCCGCGCTTCATCGGCGCGAAGGTCACGGCCGAGGAGGTCCACGCCGTGGTCGCCACCGTGCGGGGCAATGTGCTCGAAGAGCTGACGCTGCCCGTGGAGGACACCACGCCCGAGGCCGTGGTCGAAGCGATTCTGGAGCCCGTCACGGCACTGGCCGCGGCCCACCCCCATCTGGTGGGGGTCGGGGTCAGCCTCGGCGGACGGGTCGCGGCACGACGCACGGTGCTGGCCTCCAACATGCTCCGCTGGGACCAGCCGGTCCCGCTCGCGGAGATCCTCGAGCAGCGTCTCGACCTACCGGTCGCGGTCGAGAACGACCTGCGAGCGATGCTGCACGGCCTGCACTGGTTCGGCCTCGGCCGTTCCTATCGCTCCTTCGCACTGCTGACCATCGGCGCCGGCGTCGGGATCGGCATCGTCCACGCCGATCTCGTGGTCGAGGGGCGCGCGCATCTCGCCGGGCTCACCGAGCAGCTGCCCGTCGGGGAGGGGGCCGACGGGCGCACCCTCACCTTCGGCCAGGCCGCCCGCAGCGACCACCTGATCGAGCGCGCCCGCGGCCGGGGGCTCCTCGGCCCCGACGGCGGAATCGATGCGCTGCGCACGCTGGTTGCGGACGGTGACCCCAGCGCTCGGGAGCTGGTGGCGGAGGTGGCCCGGGCCCTGGCGCGGGCGGCGGCCAGCGCGGTGGCGCTGCTGGATCCCGAGGCGGTCCTGCTGGGCGGGGAGACCCTCGACCTGATGCGATCGGTCGGCACCGTCCTGGACGACACCCTGCGCGCCTCCGTCGCCCCCGTCCAGCGCGACATCGTCGTGCGCGATCTGCCCAGCGATTTCGACGACTGGGCGCGCGGAGCGGCCGTCATCGCCATCCAGCAGTTCGTCAGCCCCGCGCTCTGAGTTGCGGGGCCACCTCGGGCCCGGTCGGCCGGGCCCGTGCTCACTCGAACAGCGCGTTGACCCGATCGTTGAACGAGACGAAGTCCGCGCCGTCGATCTGCCGCATCCAGCACTGGTCGAAGGCCGTCTGCATGATCGACTCGATCGAGGCGGAGTTCTCCACCAGTGGGTAGAGCCCGGTCTCGTCGTTGTCCACCCGATCGGTGAACGCAGTGACGTCCAGCCCGTCCCCGGCGTAGCTGTCGACCGCGGCCTCGGTGCCGGCATCCGTGGACGGGAAGAACGGCGCTCGTTCGCCGATCACCCGCTGCGCCTCGTCAGAGGCCAGGAAGGCGATCAGACGTGCTGCCTCGTCCTTGTGGTCGGATTGCACGGAGATCGAGTCCCCTAGGCCGTTGAACATCGAGACCGGGTGGCCGACGGGCCCGGCCGGCAGGTCGGTGATCCCCAGCTCCATCCCCTCCATGTTCGCGAAGGTCGTGATCATCCACGAGCCGGCCACGGCCAGCGCCGCAGTGCCCGACTGCACCTGGGTCTGGGTCGGGCTGGAGTCCCCGAATTCACCGAAGGGCGGGAAGAAACCCTTGTCGACCAGGCCGAAGTACCAGTCCATGGTGGCCGAGAAGCGGTCGTCGTCGTAGTTGAACTGCCGCCCCCAGGTCTCCTCGTCGGTGAAGGTCCAGCCCGTCGACAGGGCGAAGGGAGACCAGCTGGTCTGACCCGTGTAGTCGATCCCCGGGTCCGCGGCCATGCCGTAGCGGGCCACCCGGGTGGGATCGAAACCCTCCTCGTCCCCGCGCACCCCGTTCTCGTCGAGGCTCAGTCGCGCGAGCATCTGCTCGAAGGTGCCGCCGTCCTCGGGGTTCCAGTCCAGGTCCTCGAGGTCCTCGGGCGTCAGACCCTCCTCCTCGAGCATCTTCTGGTCGTACATGATCGCGATCGTGTCGTAGTCCTTGGGCAGGCCGTAGCGATGACCGTCCTCGCCGGTCCACAGCTCCTGCAGACCCTCTTGGAATCGCTCCGGCGGGATTTCGTCGAGCGGGCCCAGACCATCCAGCGGGGAGATCACCCCGAGCCGGACGAACTCGGGGAAGCGCGCCAGGTGATCGGCGAAGGCATCGGGGCCTGCCTCGCCCACGAAGCTGGCCGTCAGCTTCGTCCAGTAGTCGTCCCAGCCCAGCTGGGTGATCCGCACGTAGACGTCGGGGTTCTGCTCCATGAACAGGTCGATCGCCGCCGAGTAGGCCGGCAGCTGCAGGGCGTCCCACAGCCAGTAGTCGATCTCGGTGGCCCCGGGGCGGGCGCGAGCACTGCCGCAGGAGGCCAGGGTCCCGGCCCCGGCGGCTCCCGCCGCGAGGGCCGCCGAACCCTGCAGCAGCCGTCGGCGGGACAGCGGGCCGGAGCGGGCCGAGCGTGGGGACGTGTGTCGAGGAATGCGCATCTGGATCGCCTCACTTGATTCCGCTGAAGCCGATGGAGTTGACGATCTTCTTCGCGAACAGCGCGAAGAGGATCAGCATGGGTGCTGCCGCGACCAGGGTCGCGGCCATCAGGCCCGACCAGTCCGGGCCCGTGCCCGGTGCCTGGGCGCGGAAGACTCCCAGTGCCACGGTGAGCACGCGCGACTGATCCGTGTAGGAGACCATCAGTGCCCAGAAGTACTCGTTCCATGCGGTCATGTACGTCAGCAGCGCGAGAGTGGCCAGCGGTGCGCTGGACATCGGCAGGATCAGGGTGAAGAACACCCGCACCTTGCTCGCGCCGTCGATCAGCGCGGCCTCCTCCACCTCGCGCGAGATGTTGTTGAAGAACTGCCGCAGGAAGAAGATCGCGAAGCTGGAGATGAACAAGGTGGGCAGCATGATGCCCAGCAGCGTGTCCACCAGGCCCAGGTTCTTGATCAGGATGAAGTTCGGCAGCAGGGTGAAGATCTGGGGGATCATCAGCGAGCCCAGGAAGATCAGGAACACCGCCTCCCGGCCCCGCCAGCGCAGGCGTGAGAAGGCGTAGGCGGCCATGGCGCAGGAGAAGGTCTGCACGATGGTGATGGTCGTCGCGACCACCACCGAGTTCAGCAGGTAACGCCAGAAGTTGATGGAGGCCCCGGAGCCGCCCTGGGCGATCGCGGTCTCCACGTCCTGCATCCCGAACACGCGCTCGAAGCCGCCCGTGTTCAGGCCCACCGGGAGCAGGCTGCCCGGATCGGTCGCCAGGGCGTTGTTGCTGGACAGTGCGGTGCGCAGCATCCAGTAGAAGGGGAAGATGGTGATCAGCAGGAAGATCACCATCACCGCCCAGGCAGCGGCCTTGCCCCAGGGGAAGCCCCGTTTGGTACGGGTGACGGTGTGGTCGGCGATCTGCTGCCCGGCCGGGCCGGGCTCGCGGACCTCGTCGGTGACAGGGTGCGGTGCAGTGGTCATGGTGTTCTCCCCCTCAGTCCAGATCCGACTTGCCGGCGTTGCTGGCCCAGTACTGGGCGAAGGTGATGACCATCAGGATCACCAGCAACGCCACGGACAGAGCCGAGGCGTAGCCGAACTGGTACTCCGCGAACGCGTTCTGGTAGATGTACATCTGCAGCACGCGGGAGGCGTCGGCCGGTCCGCCCTGGGTGGTCACCGAGACGGTGTCGAACACCTGGAAGCTGCCGATGATCGTCATGATCAGCACCAGCGCCAGGATCGGCCGCAGCAGCGGCAGCGTGATCCGGGTGAACAGCCGGATCTCCCCGGCGCCGTCGGTGCGGGCAGCCTCGTACAGGTGCCCGGGGATCGCCTGCAGGCCCGCGAACAGCAGCAGCGCGGTGTAACCCACATGGCGCCACACGTTCACCAGCGCGATCGTGGGGATCACCCAGGTCTCGCTGGCCCAGAAGGCGACCGGGTCGAAGCCGATCCACTGCAGGAAGACGTTGAAGATGCCCAGCTGGGTGTCCAGGATCCACAGGAACACGATCGCGGCGACCACATTGGAGACCAGGTAGGGCGCCAGCACCAGCGAGCGCAGGACCGTGGACTGGGTCAGGCGCTGCATCAGCACCGCGATCACCAGCGCCACCACGGTCTGCACGCCGATGTTGATGGCGACGTACAGCACCGTCACCTTCAGCGAGTTCCAGAACACGGGGTCGGCGAACATCGCCTGGTAGTTGGCCAGGCCCACCCACTCGGGCGGGGTGAGGGTGGTGTACTCGGTGAAGGAGTAGTACAGACCGGTCAGCAGCGGCCACACCAGGAATGCCAGCAGACCGACGGTGGCCGGCGCGATGAACAGCAGCGCCAGCTTCGTGTCGTCCTTCTTGCGCCTGCGGCGGGGTGGGGCCGACGACCGCGTCGACGTCGTCGCGGTGGACATGGCTACCTTCTTTCGGTTGCAGGGATCAGCGGTGATCAGACCGCTGTGATGTCGAACAGGAGGGCCTGCTCGGGGTCGATGAGCGGCGCGGCGACGCCGGCCTCGGTCAGGACGGCGCCGGGCACGAGCAGGCCGTCCTGCTCGAGGGCGCGGCGCATCCAGGGCGGTGGGACCAGACCGGAGGGCTCGGCCCCGATCCGGAGCGGACGGATGCGGTAGCGGGTCGCGGGATCCAGGCCCGGGAAGCGCAGCCGGTCGTGCTGCGATTCGCCACTGCGGCCCACCGCGGCCAGCGAGAACAGGGCCTGGGTGCGATCGGGGGAGACCACTCCGTGGAGCCACAGCGACTCCTCGCTGCGGTCGGCACGCACCAGGTCACCGGTGAACAGCAGCTCACGGCGCGCCGTGTACAGCGCGATCCACTCCCGCAGCTCGGCCAGCTCCTCCTCGCTGGCGGCGGCCAGGTCCCACTCGATGCCCAGATGCCCGAACACCGCCGTCGCGGCTCGGAAGCCCAGGGTGTGCAGGCGGCCGGTGGTGTGGGACCGGCCGGAGGCGATGTGGCTGCCCATCAGCTCCAGAGGGATCAACTGGGAGGTCCAGCGGTTCATCTGCTGACGCTCGAGAGGGTCGATGCAGTCCGAGACCCAGACCCGGTCGGTGCGCTCGAGCACGGCCAGGTCGACGCGGGCGCCGCCCGAGGAGCAGGACTCGATCTCCAGCCCGGGATGGGCGGCTCTCAGCTCGTCCATCAGGGCGTAGGTGGCCGAGGTCTGCTCGTGGACCGCGGCGCGACCGGTGCCACGGGTCGCGGCCTCCAGGAGGTCACGGTTGTGGTCCCACTTGATGTAGCCGATGTCGTGGGCGGCGAGCACGGCGCTCATCTGGTCCCGCACGTGCGCGTAGGCGGCGGGGATCGACAGGTTCAGCACCTGCTGGTTGCGGGAGGGCAGCGGCATCCGCTCGGGAGAGGGGGACATGATCCACTCCGGGTGGGCGCGCGCGACGTCGGAGTCCTCGTTGACCATTTCCGGTTCGAACCACAGCCCGAATTCCATCCCGAGATCGGTGACGTGGTCGATCAGGGGTGCGAGCCCTTGCGGCCAGACGTCGGCCGAGACCACCCAGTCGCCCAGCCCCGAGGTGTCATCGCGCCGGGAGCCGAACCACCCGTCGTCGAGCACGAACCGTTCCACGCCGAGCGCGGCGGCGCGGTCGGCCAGGTCCGTCAATCGCGCCAGGTCGTGGTCGAAGTAGACCGCCTCCCACACATTCAGAGTGACGGGGCGGCGGGTGTCGACGTGGTGCTCGCGCGAGCGTAGGTGGCGGTGGAAGCGCGAGGCCACCTGGTCGAGGCCGGTGCCGTGGGAGGCGTAGACCCAGGGGCCGAAGTAGGTCTCGTCGGCATCCAGCTCCACCTCACCGGGCAGCAGCAGCTCGCCGCCCCCGAGGAGCTGGCGGCCGGTGCTGATCTTCTCCGCGAGGTGGCGGTGGTTGCCCGAGTGCGCGGTGTGGATCGCCCAGACCTGGCCGCTGCGGAACCCGAAGCCGGCCGCTCCGGCGTGCAGCACATGGGCGGCGTCGGCGCCGGTGCGTCCGCGACGGTTCTCCCGCAGGTGGGTGCCGACCGCGAACGGACTGCGCTGCGGGGTGCGCTCCTTCGTCCAGCGGCCGGCGAAATCCAGGAGCTCATCGGCCTGGGCCGGGACGGGCAGCGCCACGGACAGCTCCTCGAGCCGGTAGGGGGAGGTGCCGGCGTTGGTCAGGCCTGCGCGCAGGCGCAGCAGGCCGCTGCCCAGCAGCTCCACCTCGACGGTGACCTCGAGCCCGAGCTCCTGGTCCGACAGATCGAAGCGGGCCAGGGCGGCACCCGTCTCCAGGTGGGAGCCGGCCAGGGGCTCCCCATCGACGGTGATCGCCCGGGTGACCAGGCGTGGGGTCCAGCCGCAGCCGTCGGTCCGGGCGCCGGAGAGCCCCGGCCGGCCGATCCAGCCGTCGGCCTGCTGCGGGATGATCCCGATGCGGACCGGGACGTCGACCGCGTTCTGGGGCACGACGTCGACGGCGGACTCGCAGACCGCCTCGAGGCCGGCCGCGTCGAGGACGCCGAGCGCGGCGCCCCAGTAGGTGATCGCGGGCGCGCGGCCGTCGGTCACGTCCAGCACCACGGAGACGCCGGATGCGCTCAGGTGCAGGCGGCTCGTCACCCCGGGGCGCGGAGCGGTCACGGCGGTGTTCAGCGGGGTCGATCGGGGGGACATCATCGGCCTCCAGAGAGACGACGGCGGTGCGGCGGGATGGACGAGCGGCGGGGAGCGGCGGGACCTGATCTACACCCCGCCACCCCATTAACTGAAACTATGAAACTAAATCCGTGGCCGGGAGTCAAGAGTGCACCGCGGACTCGGTCTTCGCGCCTCGGACCTAGGATGGCTCACCATGCGCGGGCCCCGCGCAGCGACCCGTCGCCATCCGCCGGAGTTAAATGACCCCTTCCGCCCCGACCGACCGCCCCCGGCTGCTGGACCGCGCTCTCGATCGCGTCGAGCGGCTCGGCAACCGGCTGCCGGATCCGCTCGTGATCTTTGCCGGACTGTTCCTGATCACCGCTGTGCTCACCACGGTCCTGGCCGCCTTCGGTGCCCAGGCCCAGGTGCCCGGTGAGGACGAGCCCCTGCAGGTCCGATCCTTCTTCAGCGGGGAGGGCCTGACGTGGTTCACCACCACTCTCGGGGAGAACTACATCGGCTTCCCACCCCTGGTGAACGTGCTCCCGATCGTGCTGGCGGTGGGCATCGCGGAGGGGTCGGGCATGCTCAGCGCCGCCATCCGCTGGCTGTTCGGGTCCGCCCCGCGCTGGCTGCTGCCCTACGTGATCGCGCTGGTCGGGGTGAACGGCAATCTCATGAGCGACACCTCCTTCGTGGTCATCCCTCCGCTGGCCGCTCTCGTCTTCGCCGCCGTCGGTCGCCATCCCCTCGCGGGGATGCTGGGCGGCTTCGCGGCGGTGGGCGCCTCGTTCTCCACCGCGATGCTGCCCTCGCCGATCGATGCGAACTTCGCGGGCATCACGACCTCCGTGATGGGCGCCCTGCCCGCATCGGTCGACGCAGCACCCGTCACCGTGGTCTCCAACTACTGGATCAACCTCGCCTCCTCGCTGGTGATGGTGCTCGCCTGCGGCTTCCTCATCGACCGGGTGCTGGAGCCCCGGCTCGGGCGCGCCGGCGTGCCGCGGGCCATGGCTGCCGAGGAGGATCCGGACCCTGCCGCCGGCGAGTCCGCCGATGCCGAGGTGAGTCCGGTCGAGAAGCGGGCGCTGGCGTGGGCGGGCGCCGTGCTGCTCGGCCTGGTCGCGATGATCGTGGCGCTCGCCGTGGTGCCGTTCTCGCCGTGGCAGAAGGAGGGCGGTGGTCTGCTGCCGGACTCGCCGTTCATGGGATCGATCGTCTTCTACATCGTCATGCTGTTCTCCGTCACCGGCATCGCCTACGGGATCCGGGCGGGCACCATCGGGTCGGGGGCCGACATCGCCCGGCAGATGGGCCAGGGACTGCGGTCCATGACCGGCTTCCTGGTGGTCGCATTCGCATTGGCCCAGTTCCTGGCCCTGTTCGAGTGGAGCGGTGTGGGCACCTATCTCGCCGTGCACGGCGCCGGCTGGCTCGAATCCGCGCAGTGGGGAGGGCTGCCGATCGTGCTTGCCTTCGTGGTGCTGTGCGCCCTGGCGAACCTGCTGATCACCTCCGGCACCTCCATGTGGGGGCTGATGGCCGTGGTGTTCGTGCCGATGCTCGCCCTGACCGGGATCGAGCCCGCCTTCGTGCAGGCGGCGTTCCGGATCGGTGACTCCGCCACCCAGATCATCACGCCGCTCAACCCGTACCTGATCGTGCTGCTGGGCATGGTGCGCCGATACGAGCCCTCGGCGGGACTGGGCACTCTGGTGGCCCGTCTGCTGCCATTCACGGTGGTGTTCTTCTCGGTGTGGACGGGGGTGCTGCTGATCTTCTGGGGGCTGGACCTGCCGATCGGTCCCGCCAACGGCATCCGTCTGGGGTGAGTGGGAGGCCCTCTCGGACCTGACGACAGCTCGGAGCTCCGGTGCGAGAACGTCCGCCGCGACGATACCCTGATGCCCAATCCCGACCAGGCCAGGAGCCCCGATGATCTTCACCCAGTCCTCGAAGCTGCGCGACGTGTGCTACGAGATCCGAGGCCCGGTGCCCGCCGAGGCCGCCCGCATGGAGGCCGAGGGCCACAAGATCGTCAAGCTGAACATCGGCAATCCCGCGCCCTTCGGCTTCGAGGCGCCCGACGAGATCCTCGTCGACATGATCAAGAACCTGCCCACCGCGCAGGGGTACTCCGACTCCAAGGGCATCCCCTCGGCCCGCCGGGCGGTCGCGCAGTACTACCAGACCCGTGACATGCCCGGCATCGAGCTGGACGACGTCTACCTCGGCAACGGCGTCTCCGAGCTGATCCAGATGGTGTGCCAGGCCCTGGTCGACGACGGCGACGAGGTGCTGATCCCGCAGCCCGACTACCCGCTGTGGACCGCCTCGGTCTCCCTCGCCGGCGGGCGCGCCGTCCACTACCGCTGCGACGAGGACGAGCACTGGTGGCCCGACGTCACCGACATCGCCGACCGGATCACCGAGCGCACCAAGGCGATCGTGGTGATCAACCCCAACAACCCCACCGGGGCCGTCTACCCCGAGCACGTGCTGCAAGACATCGTCGAGGTCGCCCGCGAGCACGGCCTGATGATCCTGGCCGACGAGATCTACGACAAGATCCTCTACGACGACGTGGTCCACACCCCGATCGCCTCGTTCGCCCCGGATCTGCTGTCGATCACCTTCAACGGGCTCTCGAAGGCGTACCGGGTGGCGGGGTTCCGGGCCGGCTGGATGGCCCTGTACGGCCCCAAGGACGATGCCGAGAACTTCATCGAGGGCCTGGACGTGCTGTCCAACATGCGCCTGTGCCCCAATGTCCCCGCGCAGCACATCGTGGCCACCGCACTCGGCGGCCAGCAGACCATCCAGGGCCTGGTGCTGCCCGGCGGCCGCCTGCTCGAGCAGCGCGATGCCGCCTACGAGGGGCTGACCTCCATCCCGGGCGTCAGCGTGGAGAAGGCACAGGGAGCGCTGTACATGTTCCCGAAGCTGGACCTGGAGATGTACCGCATCGAAAGCGACGAGCAGTTCGCCTACGACCTGCTGCGGGCCCGCAAGCTGCTGGTCACGCAGGGCACCGGCTTCAACCTGGGCACCCACGACCACTTCCGGCTGGTCACCCTGCCGCCGGTGGAGGTCCTGGTCGACGCCGTCGACCGGATCGGCGACTACCTGGCCACCATCCGGCGCTGAGGCGCCCGGATCAGATCCGGGAGGGCTCGCGCACCCGGGCGCCGTCCGCGGAGCCGGGGCTGTCGGCTCCGTCGGTCTCCTCCTGCTCGGCGCTCTCCGCGGCGGCAGCTGCCCTGGCCATCCCCTCGCGGGAGACGCGCACCATGTCCTCGGCCTCGACGACCTTGACACGCACGCGCGGCTCACCCTCGGCGTCCTGGGCACGGGCACCGAGCTCCTTCTCATGGGCATCCAGCGCCATCCAGCCGTCCCAGGTCGTGTACTGCACGCCGCGCTCGTCCAGCAGGCGCAGGATCGCGTCGGTCTCACGCTCCGGGGCGGGCTCGAGGACGCCGGAGGCGATGTCCTCGAGCAGGGACCCGATGGTCTCGATCGCATCGGATTTGGTGGCGCCGATCAGACCCACCGGACCGCGCTTGATCCAGCCGTTGGCGTAGGCGCCGGGGACGACGGTGCCGTCGGGCTCGGTGACCCGACCGGCCTCGTTGAGGATGATGCCGCGCGCGGAGTCGTAAGGGACCCCGGGCAGCTCGGAGCCGTGGTAGCCGACGGCACGGTAGACGGCGTCCAGCTCGTAGTCGATGAACTCGCCGGTGCCCTCGACGCGGCCGTCCCCGGCCAGGCGGGTGCGTTCGAAGCGCATGCCGGTGACCTTCCCGTCCTCCCCGAGGATCTCCACGGGGCGGTGCCAGAAGTGCAGGTGCAGTCGGCGGGTGACGGGGCCGCCGTGCACATCGGTGGGCTCGGCCCCTTCGGCCTGGCGGGCCTGCTGCTGCTCGAGCCACTTCACGAAGGTCTGCACGACCTGGTCGGTGCGCCGGTCAGCGCGGATGGCCTCCCAGTCCTCCTCGGAGATCTGCTCCAGATCGCGGGGATCCATCACCACCTGGACGCCATGGGGGAGGGCGAGCTCGCGGGCCTCGAGGGGCGAGAACTTGGTCTGCGCCGGTCCGCGGCGGCCGAAGATGTGCACATCGGTGGTCCGCGCGGCCTGCAGCCCCTCGTACACGTTGGCGGGGATCTCGGTGCGCAGCAGCTCATCGGCCGACTTGGCCAGCACGCGCGAGACGTCCAGGGCGACGTTGCCGTTGCCGATCACGGCGACCTGCTCGGCCTCCAGGGGCCAGGTGCGGGGGTAATCCGGGTTGCCGTCGTACCAGGCCACGAAGTCGGCGGCGCCGTAGGAGCCCTCCAGCTCGACGCCCGGGATCTGCAGGTCGGCGTCCTTGAGGGCGCCGGTGGCGTAGACCACCGCGTCGTAGTGGCGGCGCAGGTCCTCGATGGTCAGGTCGGTGCCGAACTCGACGTCTCCGAGGAAGCGGATGTCACCGCGGCCCAGAATGCGGTGCAGAGCGGTGATGATCCCCTTGATGCGGGGATGATCCGGGGCCACGCCGTACCGGATCAACCCGAAGGGGGTGGGGAGACGATCGAAGACGTCGGCCTCGACCTGCAGCTGACCGGACTTCACCGGTTCGGATCGCAGCAGGGTCTCGGCGGCATAGACGCCTGCCGGACCGGAGCCGATCACGGCCAGACGGAAGGGCTGCTGAGAGGAAGACATCTCACCTCGGTCTCGTGGCGCCGGCGGCGCCGGGGTCGGGTGCGTCATCATGGCGCGCTGATTTCCGCACCACTGTATACGCGAAATTCACTCGCGCCACGGTCCGTGTGAGGCGTACGACGGTCGCAGCGGGGCTCAGCGGGCGGGGTGCTGGGACTCCTCCGCCCGCGCGGCCTGCTCCTGCGCCTTGATGTCGTCGCGCCGGTAGGCGGCCCAGAAGTAGGCGCCGACGAAGACCGCTCCGCCGACGATGTTGCCCAGGATCACCGGGACCAGGTTGTCCCACAGGACGGCGCCGACGGTGATCGCCGCGAAGCTGTCGACGTCCACTCCGGCGGCGGTGATCGCCTCCCCGGCCCAGAACGCGTCGCCGGCGCCGTACTTGATGATCAGCCCCATCGGCAGTATGAACATGTTGGCCACCGAGTGCTCGAAGCCGGAGGCGACGAACAGGGCGATGGGCCCGGCCACACCCAGGATCTTGTCGGTTGCCGTCTTGCCGGCCGTCGCGACCCAGACCGCCAGGCACACGGCCATGTTGGCGAGGATCCCCAGGAAGAAGGCCTGATGCCAGTCGAGCCCCACCTTGCTGCGGGTGATGGTCAGGACCACCAGGCCCCATGCGGAGCCGTTGGAGGCGTGGGTACCGCCCAGGAACAGCAGCAGCACCACGGCCACGGCCCCCGTCAGGTTGCCCAGGATGGAGACTGCCCAGTGCTTGAGCATCACAGCGGTGGAGATGCGCTTGGACAGCCAGGGCACGGAGGTCATCGTGGTCCCGGTGAACAGGTCCGAGCCGCTGATGACCACCAGCCCCAGACCCACGGAGAAGACCAGCCCGCCCAGCACCTTGGTGACCCCGACCGGCCAGTCGGTCATGCCCTGCTGCGAGGTCACCATGAACACGAAACCCAGCGCGATGTAGGCGCCACCGGTGAGGGAGAGCAGGAACATGCGACCCACCGCGGTGGTCGCCTTCGCGTACATCCCGTCCTCGAGGGCCCTGGTCAGTGCTCTGGGGCTCGGGATCACCGGGTCCGGGGGAGCGGCCGTGCTCATGGAGGGTCCTTCCGTGGATGAGGGCGACGGTGATGGTCGCTGTCCCTCTGAGCTTAGAGAGCGCCCCCCGGCGAGGACGTGGCTTTGGTCCCGCTCAGTTATCAGCGTCGGTGAGGGGGACGACGCCGACGGCCACGTCCAGGGAGCTGCCGGCTCCGGGAGGACCGACCACGATGCCCTTCAGCGGCGGCACGTCGGTGTAGTCACGACCCCACGCCGTGGTCACGAAGCGCTGATCGACGAAGGTGCGGTTGGTGGGGTCGATATCGACCCAGCCGGTGCCCGGGGAGAGCACGCTCAGCCAGGCGTG
Organism: Candidatus Brachybacterium merdavium; assembly: GCA_019118275.1. GTDB lineage: Bacteria > Actinomycetota > Actinomycetes > Actinomycetales > Dermabacteraceae > Brachybacterium > Brachybacterium merdavium. The sequence goes on from DWZH01000049.1 coordinate 16,406, forward strand.
GGAGGCCGCGGAACCGATCATCTGGTCCACCGCACGGGTGCCCAGGGCGCCATCGTCCGTCCGAGCCGTGCGCAGGTAGCCCGAGACGTACCTCGCGGCCAGTCCCACGGACCGGGCGACAGCCACGCCGACGTGCGCGAAATCCTGGCATACCCCATGGCGCGCGGCCAGCACCTCCTCGAGCGTGGAGGTGACGGTGGTGGCCTGCGAGTCGTAGGTGAACTCGGTGTGGATCAGCGCGGTCAGGGCCGCCAGGCACTCCCCGAGGGGACGCTGCGGCCAGAACACCTCCGCGGCGACCTCCCGGACCGCCGCGGAGACGGCGATCCGCGGGGAGGGCTGGGTGAAGTCGATCGAGCCACCGCTCTGCAGCGGACCCCAGTGCTCGGGCAGGGCATGCTCCCAGGGCCGGGACATCGCCTCGGCGCCGTAGCGGCGCTCGGTCACCGTCACATGGGCGCGCGAGCGCACCTCGAGCCGGTCATGCGGCCCGTCGACCAGCAGGTACGTCGAGGAGTTGCCGTAGAAGTCGGTGTGGGCCGTCAGCCGCGCCGGAGCGGGATCGACCGTCACCTCGTGCGAGAGCACCCGCTGATGCGGGGTCGCGCGGGGCTCGACGTGGGCCCGCCCGTAGTTGCGGGTCACCGGGCTGGCGTAGGCGTACCGGGTCAGATGATCGACCTGGTAGTCGATCGCCGCGGCGTCGGCGGAGGAGTCCTCGGTGCGCAGGGGGACCTCGGGCAGGGCACGGCCGTCGCGGGAGCTGTCAGACATCATCGAACCCCCACAGGGAGGTGGATTCGGAGGGGCGGAAGAAGCGGTTCTCGACCGCGGTGGCGAGCTCGCGCAGCAAGGCGATGGCGGCATCGGCCTCCTCGAGCAGCAAGGTGGCGGCGCCCTCGCTCTCGTCCAGCGGCCGCAGCAGCTCCCGGGCGCTCCAGCCCTCGACCCGGGCGCGCACCGCCTTCAGGGGGGCGCGCAGTTCCGGCGTGGGGGAGACCTCGGGCAGGCGATCGATCACCGCGTCCAGGCGATCCAGCTGGAAGGCGATCGAGCGGGGCAGGGTGGCGTCGGTCAGCAGCAGGTCCAGCAGGAGCTCGGGCTGGAGCGCCGCGTGATAGGAGCGTCGGTAGGAGGCTCCGGACTCGGTCACCGAAGCCACCGCCCCCGCGATCCGGGCCTCTGCCGCCCGGGTGCGGCGCCGACCCAGGGTCGCGCGCACCAGCGCCAGCAGGGACAGGGTGCGCTCAATCTTGCGGCCCACCTCCGTCAGGTCCCAGCCCAGGTTGCGCGGCATCGCGTCGGCCGCGGCGCCCGACAGGGTCAGGCAGCTGTCGATGATCTCGCTCAGCCCCTGCTCGAGCGGCACGGAGTTGCCGGGCTCCAGGGAGCGCAGGCGGCTGCGCATCCGGGCGATCACGGGCCAGACGTCGTCGGTGACCAGATCCCGCAGGGTGCGGGTGGTGTACGTCAGCGCGGTGAAGGACTGAGCCAGCGAGCCCGGGCGGCCCAGGTCGCTCAGCAACCCGGTCAGCTCCGTCTGGACGGCCTCGCGGTCGCGCAGGTCGACCTCGTGGAAGCCGGGGAAGGTGGTGGTGACGTCGGTGACCGCCCCCAGCAGCACGGACAGCGCGGTGCGCGGGGCGGGGCCGCGCTCGGAACGCAGGTCGTTGACGGAGTCCATCACGGTGCGCAGCAGGCGGGTGGTGGAGTCCACCCGCTCGAGGTATCGGCCGAACCAGAACAGGTCCGAGCCCGTCGACCGGGTCATGGCGGAAGGGGCCGCCAGCACGTGCAGCGGACCCGACAGCAGGGCGGGTTGCTGCTCGCGTTCGCGGCCGGGCGCCGCGGAGGTCTCGGGAACGGTGACCCACACGTCCTTGAGCGTCTCGACGTCCTCGTCGACGGTGCGGGCCACCCCGCCGGGCAGCACCTCGAAGCCGTCCTCACCGGCGATCACCAGCAGGTGCAGCTGCAGCGGCCGCTTAACCAGGTCATCGCCCCCGCCGGGATCCGTCGACAGCCAGGTCGCGGGCTCCGGGAGCGTGCCGGGGGCGGGGGAGCGCAGCACCAGATCCTCGTGCAGGATCTGGCGGCACAGGTCCGGCAGGGCGGTGCGCAGCGCCGTGTTCTCCAGGACGCCGGCGCCCAGGGGGTTGAGCACCTCGACGTCCCCGCAGCGGGCGGCCTCCACCAGGCCCGTGATCCCACCCAGCGGCGTCGGCCCGAGGTCCAGGGGGTCGAGCTGATGCGAGGGGACCAGGCGGATCAGGGCGTCGACCGTATCACCGGGATCGGAATCCAGGCCCGGCAGTCGCAGCGCCAGGGTGCCCGAGCCGCTCTGCAGGTCGTTCGCCGAGACCACCGGGGCCCCCAGCAGGTTCGCGATCCAGTGATGGTCGAAGGCGCTCAGCGGATCGGAGTCGTCGGCCAGCACCACCGGTCGTCCCGCGCGGCCGTCGTTCCGGGTGCGCTGGTGCAGGGCGCTGCGGATCCCGTCGAAGAAGGGGTGCAGGCGGCGTAGCGGGGTTGAGCGGTACAGGCCCGGGGCGCACCGGGAGAGCGCCCGCCGCATCTCGAGCGCGGTGCCCGCCCCGTCGGGGACGTCGACGGTGTCGTCCAGGACGACCCAGGTGTCGTCGGTGGTCCGCATGACCGTGCAGGACAGGGCGAACAGATGATGGGCTCCGTGGCGCGGCATGCCCGTCACCGGACGCAGGTAGGAGGGATCGGCGAGCAGCTCGGAGGTCGGGGCCACATCCGTCTCGAAGACGGTGCGCGGCCCGTACAGATCGGCGTAGAGCGCATCGAGCAGCCGGACCCGCTGGATCAGCCCGGCCGAGAGCTCCTCCCAGGCCTCTGCGTCGATCACGGCGGGCACGGGGTCGATGTCGGCAGGGGAGGAGCCGGAGATGTCGGCCGCGATCATGGCCGCCGCGCTGGTCGCTGCCCGCTGTCGGCCGAGGGGGCCGAGCCGGTCGAGCTCCTCGACCAGGGCGGGCGGGGGAGTGATGCTCACCCGGACATCGTAGGCCCGGCGGCGGGGCCGTGGGCCCAGGGCTCAGCGGTCGGTGGTCTCCCGCTCCCGGTCGGCCGTGTCGAAGAGGGACGAGCGCGTCAGGTCACGTCCCTCACACGAGGCGGTAGTCGCCGGCCTCGTCGATCGCGGCGGCGAGGGCATCGGCCGGGACCTCTCCGTCGGCGGTGACGCTCAAGGTGGACGTGCCGCCGGCGACCAGCTCGACCTCGACGCCCGTGACGCCCTCGATCTCCGAGACCTCCTCGGTCACCGCGTTCACGCAGTGGTCACAGGTCAGGCCGGTCAGTCCATGGGTGGTCGTGCTCATCTCAGGTCTCCTCACTCGGTGTCGATGACTCCAGGCTATACCCCGAGAGGGTATGCGCGGTCCGTGGTGGCCACGCCTCGTCCATCGATCCTGCACGGAACTGCCCGCACCCTTGCACAGCAAGCGCCCCGGAGGCGGGGGCGGGCCTCGTAGCATGGCCACCATGGTCGACCCCTCCGTCTCTCGCAGCAGCCGCAGTGATCCGCGACTGCTGGCGCTCGCCGAGGAGTCCGGTTACGAGGTGCAGGGCCGGATCGGCGCGGGCGGCATGGGTATCGTCTACCGCGCCCACGACGCTGATGGCAATGACGTCGCCATCAAGATGCTGCGCCCCGAGATCTCCGACGACCGCCGGGCCCGCGAGCGCCTGGGGCGCGAGGTCGCCGCCCAGCAGCTGGTGCGCAACGACAACATCGTGCGGATCCTCGACGCGGAGCTGGACTCCTCCGACGCCTTCGTGGTCACCGAGTTCATCCCCGGCCCCACGCTCGAGGACGCGGTCCGCGACCACGGCGGGCTCCACCCCGAGGCGGTGCGCGAGATCGGCCTGGTGATGGGGTCGACCCTGCAGCAGATCCATGCCGCCGGTGTGGTCCACCGCGACCTCAAGCCCTCCAACGTTATGCTGCGCGGCGCCACCGAGGACGACCTGCTCGGCTTCGACCCCGAGGGCGACCGGCTGGATCCGGTGATCATCGATTTCGGCATCGCCATCGCCGCCGAGGAGTCCCGCCTGACCTCCACGGGGCTGGTGATGGGCACGGCCGCCTATCTCGATCCGGAGGTGGTGCGGTCCAATCACACCGGAGAGGCCTCGGACTGGTGGGCCTGGGCGGCTCTGATGGCCTTCGCGGCGACCGGGCGCGAGCCCTACGGCACGGGACGCGCCGACCTCGTGTTCCTCCGGGCCGAGCGGGGCGAGATCGACGTCGAGGGAGCCCCCACCGAGCTGGCCACGTGGCTGCGCTCGGCCCTGCGGCCCGATCCGGAGCAGCGCCCTGAGCCGCAGGCCCTGTTGGCGAGCCTGGCCGAGTTGGACCTGAGTCACTACCCCGACCCCGGCCGGACCGAGGCCCTCGACGCGGACGGCCGCACGGCTGCGCTGCCCATCGCCGGAGCGGCGGGCGAGATCGACACCGGGGCCGCGGCCGATGAGGGGTCGACCACCCCGCTGCCCAGCACGACGGGGCCCGAGGAGCCGGCGACCGAGGCGCTGCCGGCGATCAGCGATCGCGCGGAACCGGACACCGAGGTGCTGCCCACCGTGGGCCCGGCCACCCGACCGCTGCCCGTGGTGCCCCCACAGAACCCGTCGCCTGCCCCCGCTGGTGCCCCCGACCCCTATCGTCCGGTTCAGCGCGGCCCCCACGGCCAGATGCCGCCCAGGCCGGACCAGCAGGTGGCTGCCCAGCAGCCGATCGCCCCCGCCTATCCGCCCTCGCCCCATCCGTCCCCTGCGATGGCTCCCTACGGCTGGGCACCGCAGCCGCCCCCGCCTCGTCGGCCGGTGCTGGTGTGGACCGGGCACCTGCTGATCGTCGCGCTCGCGGCCGTGGCCCCGTACGTGGCGCTGGCGATGCTGCTGATGCTCGGGGCGCTGGCCCGCACCTGGGAGAGATCGCATCAGGCGGTGGCCGGCAAGCGCCTGCGCGGGACGACGGGCTCGGGCCCGCTGTGGTCAGCCGGTCTCGCCGCACCCTTCCGCCTGCTGCTGGGTCTGCTGGAGATCGCCCTCCAGGCGCTGCTGCCCCTGATCCTGGGCGTGCTGGTGGGTATTGCGCTGGACGCCTCCTGGACCCTGCTGCAGGGCACCGCGCCGCCCGACGGCATCGCTTTCGCCACCGCCATGGCTGTGACACTGCTCATCACCTGGGTGGGCCTGGGCAGCCGCACCACCCGGGTCGGGGCCCACCGCATGCTCGATGCGGCCGCACCGGACCGGGTATGGACCGCCGTGGTGGCGGTGCTGCTGCTCCTCCTGCTCGCAGCGGTGATCACCACGCTGCTCGCCCGTCAGGGGATGGTCGACTACTTCCCCTTCGGTTCCTGGCCGCGGCTCGAGGACATCGCGCTCTGGCGACGTTGAGCGCCGCCCGCAGCCGCCCACAGCCACCGCTTAGCGCTGACGGTTACACTCCCTGCGTCCCGTCATCGACCGTGCCCCCACGGGGGTGAGGAGTGCCCATGGCCGCGTCCGGTCCCTCGAAGTCCGCTTCGGCGCAGGAGCGCCGGGAGGCGCAGCGCGAGGCCCTGCGCAAGCAGCGTCAGGCCGAGCTGAAGCGCCAGCGCACGGTGCGCACGATCGTGATCGCCGTGATCACCGTCATCGTGCTGGCGGTCGTCTCCGTCGCGGGCCTGTTCATCTACCGCTCCCTGCAGCCCGAGGGGCCGGTGACCATGCCCGAGGGCATGGAGCAGGACCAGCCCTATCTCGAGCTCGGCGCCCCGGCCGATTCGGACGCGCCCGTCGTGCAGATCCACCTGGACTTCATGTGCCCGCACTGCGGCACCTTCGAGGAGATCAACGCCGCAGACATCTCGACCATGGTCGAGAACGAGGAGGCGACCGTCCAGGTGGTGCCCCGCCGCTTCATGGACAGCTCCTCCTCCTCGGGTGATTTCTCCTCGCGCGCGGCCAACGCCCTGACGGCCGTCTACGCAGACGATCCGGCCAACACCCTGGCCTTCCAGGAGCTGGTGTTCGCCAACCAGCCCGCCCAGGGCAGCGCGGGGCCGAGCGATGACGAGCTGTGGGCCTTCGCCGAGGAGGTCGGCGCGTCCGAGCAGGTGCGCACCGACATCGAGGACCGCACCTACCAGCCCTGGGTGCGCCAGGTCTCCGACCCGTACGGCGAGGAGAACGGGGGCGGCACCCCGTACGTCGAGATCGACGGCGAGGAGGTCAGCTCCGACATCTGGGGCACTGAGGGCGGCCTGCGCGAGGCCGTGCTCGCGGCCGGTGGCGGTGAGGCCTCCGACGGCGGCGAGGGCTAAGGCTCTCAGGTATCCTCTCGGGGCCGGTCGCCAGCGATCGGCTCCACTGGCTGGAGTGGCGCAACGGTAGCGCACCTGTCTTGTAAACAGGCGGTTGCGGGTTCGATTCCCGTCTCCAGCTCTCATCTGACCAGTACGAACGCTCATCGGGAGCCGCCCGTCCCGGTCTCTGCACTCGACGCTCCCTGAAGGCTACTAGCCTGCGGGGTGCAGGAGAGCGGTTTACGTGCCCATCACCGGGTGCAGGGGTTGCTCTCGTGCGTCACGTGGTCGGGGTGAGCTCCGCCCCTCAAGGGCTGAGGAGGGGTGCAACGTGCGCGAGATCTACAAGATCACGTACCCGAACGGAAAGATCTACGTCGGCATGGATCTCACTGGGACTTCGCTCTACTTCGGCTCGCCTCGCAAGGCTCACATTGCCGAGGATCTCGGGCGCGAGGTGTGCCGGGACCTGACGATCCGCAAGCAGATTCTGTGGGAGTCCGAGACCGCAACTGAGGCGGAAGTGCGCGAGATGGAACGCCATTTCATTGTTCGTGAGCGGGCGAACGATCCGAAGGTCGGCTACAACACCTCGCCCAGGTTCTTCACCGGATAGATGATGACTGCATGTCTCATGGCATGGCGGGCAGCGCCTCACACAGGCAGTTGTTCGGGGCGAGCGCTCGGGGTGTGAACACGGTGAGCACGTCCCTGGATGCTTCCCGTCTCGAGCTCTCATCCGATCCCGATCGCTGTGAGCAGGGCTGATCAGAACGTCTCGTAGGTCACCCGATTCACGAAGAAGCCCTGGCCGGTACGGGTGTTCCAGCAGGTCATCCCGTCGAACTCGCTCGTGCACGCGACGTCGCCGCTGACCGCGCTGGTGTCGTACTCCAGGGCCGGGGCGGAGTCGCTGCCGAAGGTTTCGCCGCAGGCAGGGGCGGCCTCGTCGCCGGCGACCTGGAGGGAGAAGGCACCCTGCTCGCAGTCCTCCAGGCCGGCCTCGGAGAAGTCCCGGTCCGCGACCGAGCAGCCCACCGAGTCCTCCGCGAGGCTGCAGGCGATGTTGCCGGTGGGGGAGCGGACCTCCTCGAGCTCCAGCGCGTCCTCCGGTGCCGGGGAGACCGGATCCTCCTCGGGCTCGGCGCTCTCCTCCTCAGGGGCGGTCTCCTGCGTCTGCTCGGCGGCGGGATCCGAGCTCGGGCGCTGATAGGAGTCGTCCTCGCCGCCCCACAGGTAGGTCCCGAGTGCCACCGCGACCACCAGGATCAGGGCCAGGATCAGACAGCCGCAGCCGATCAGCCATGGGCCCCGGCGGCCGCGGCCGTCCTGCTCCGCCTCCGGGGGCGGAGGGGCCGGGCGGAGGCCGGCCGGTGGCTCGGGGCCGGAGCCTGCCGTCCCCGCGCCTCCGGCAGCCCCCAGCGGCACCACGCCGCGGTCGGCGGCGACCTGCACCTTCTGTGAGCGACCGACGGGGGTCGGGGCCGGAGGTCGGTCGAAGACGTCTCCCCAGACCGAGACGCCGTCGGGGTCGGGTTCCTCGACCTCACCGGGCGGATCGGCCGAGGGCTCGGGAGGCGCCTGCTCGCTGCTGGGCGGCTGAGCGTGCTGGTGCAGCTGCCGCACCTCGGGATTGATCGCCAGGATCCACTCGCGGGCGACCGCCGGGCACGCCGGGTTGGACACGATCACGGCCTGCAGCTCGGGATGATCCCGTGTGAGCTCGAGCAGCCGATCCGGCGAGGTGCTCGGATCGCGCGCCTCCTCGGCCGCGGATCGCGGTGTGGTCACATTCATCTCCCGTGTCATCGCCCGGGCCCGGCGGGCCCCTCCTCGGCGCGCGGCCCTGGGCAGGGCGCTCGAGCTGTCGAGGATGCCATACGGCGAGCGTCCAGGCCCATCGGCCGACCGGAACCGGTGCCGGTCCCGTCAACCGGTCGGGCCGTCTGGTTCGACCCGCCAGTCCACGCCGGCGGCTCCCTGCTTCTCCAGCAGCTCGTTGACCCGGGAGAAGGGCCGGGACCCGAAGAAGCCGCGGGAGGCCGACAGCGGGCTGGGATGGGGGCTGGCCACATAGGGCACCTCGCCGAGCATCGGCACCAGCGACTGCGCGTCACGCCCCCACAGCACCGCCACCAGCGGGCCCCCGCGCTCGACCAGGGAGCGGATGGCCAGCTCCGTGATCGCCTCCCAGCCGCGGCCGCGGTGCGAGGCGGGGGCGCCGGGCGCGACCGTCAGCACCCGGTTCAGCAGCAGCACGCCCTGGTCCTGCCAGGCCGACAGGTCCCCGTGCGGCGCCGGGGGAAGTCCCAGGTCGCTCTCCAGCTCGGCGTAGATGTTCACCAGAGACCGGGGCAGCGGCCGCACGTCCCGCTCGACGGCGAAGGACAGGCCGATCGGATGCCCCGGAGTGGGGTAGGGGTCCTGGCCGACGATCAGCACCCGCACATCCGCCATCGGGCGGGTGAAGGCCCGCAGCACCCGGTCCCCGGCGGGCAGGTAGCCGCGGCCGGCGGCGATCTCGGCCCGCAGGAACTCGCCGAGCGCGCGGACCTGCTGCTCGGCGGGAGCCAGGGCATGGGCCCAGTCGGCACTGATGATCTCGGAGAGCGGCTGCGGCATGTGTCCAGTCTTCCATCCCCGGCCCCCGGTGTGGCGGCGCGCCGCCGCGGTGCCCTCCCGTTGCGCCCGTAGGCTCGGAGCATGCCCGATCCGCACGCCGACGCCGACCCCTCCGACCGCACCGGACTGACCGACCGCGACCGTCGGATCCTCGAGCTCGAGGCGCGCACCTTCCGCTACGTGGGGGCGAAGGAGAGGGCCATCCGCGAGGAGCTCGGCATCTCCCGCACCGCCTACTACGTGCGGCTCAACGCCCTGCTGGACGACCCGCAGGCCCTGCGGTCCGCGCCCGCGACGATCAACCGGCTGCGGGACCGGCGCACCTCCGCCGAGGAACCGGCCCGGGCCGGCCACCACGGCCGGGTCGCCTGACCCGCCGCACCCGTGGGGCGTGTGCTCCTGCATGTACGCCGCGATAGCGGGTTTAATGGGCCCGTGGCTGATTCCCAGTATCCCTACCCGCCGGACCGTTTCGACGACGAGGCCGATGCCGCCGCCTTCCATGGCGCGCATCGGGCCGAGGAGCCGTTCTGGCGCCAGAACCTGGTCTACATCGTCATCATCGCGGCGGCCCTCGTGCTGCTGGTGGTGCTGCTGTTCCTGATCGGGGGCATGGGGCGCGACGCCGACGACCGCGCGGACGATCCCACGACCCCGGCGGCGAGCGAGACCAGCGAGGACGCCTCCACCGAGGAGGAGGACTCCGAGGAACCGGCCGCCGAGCCCGACCGGTCCACCCCCGTGCTGGTGGTCAACGCCGGCGGGATCAACGGCATGGCCGGAGCCTGGCGCGACGACCTCGAGGGTGAGGGATGGGAGGACGTGAGCGTCACCACCGCCGACAACGTCCAGCAGGAGCCCGTCGTGTTCTATCGCGACGAGGACGACGCGGACAGCGCCCGGGGGCTCGCCGAGCAGGTCGGCGTCGACGAGGTGCGCCAGAGCGACGAGTACGAGGCCCGCATCACCTTCGTCGCGGTCGCCGAGCCCGGCGACGAAGGCGGCGACGAAGGCGGTGAGGAGGGCGAGGGCTGATCGCCCACCCTCGGACCGAGAAGAGTTAGCACTCTCCGGCCCTGAGTGCTTATGATGATCTGGCACTCGTCGATCGAGAGTGACAACGCCTCCGGGCGGGGCCGCTCGAGGCGCGGGTGCCTGATCGGGGAACGGCTCGCCGCTCCGCCGACCACATACATTCCGGCCCCGTGAGGGATCCGGCGCCGCGGGACATGAACGCGGCGTGGGGTTTCGTCCGTCGCGGGCACGTGGGTCGGGTGGACACACACCACACGGGAGAGATTCCACAATGGCCAAGCTCATCTCTTACGACGAGGAAGCCCGGCGCGGCCTCGAGCAGGGTATGAACCAGCTCGCCGATGCCGTCAAGGTGACCCTCGGCCCCAAGGGACGCAACGTCGTGCTCGAGAAGTCCTGGGGCGCCCCCACCATCACCAACGACGGCGTCTCCATCGCCAAGGAGATCGAACTCGACGATCCGTACGAGAAGATCGGCGCCGAGCTCGTCAAGGAGGTCGCCAAGAAGACCGACGACATCGCGGGCGACGGCACCACCACCGCCACCGTCCTGGCGCAGGCCCTGGTCAAGGAGGGCCTGCGCAACGTCGCCGCCGGCGCCAGCCCGATGGCGCTCAAGCGCGGGATCGACAAGGCTGTCGAGGCGGTCTCCGACACCCTGCGCAAGCAGGCGCTGCCGGTCGAGACCAAGGAGCAGATCGCCAACACCGCCGCCATCTCCGCGGCCGACCCGGCCATCGGCGAGCTCATCGCCGAGGCCCTCGACAAGGTCGGCAAGGAGGGCGTGATCACGGTCGAGGAGTCCAACACCATGGGCCTCGAGCTGGAGCTCACCG
>DWZH01000009.1 GCA_019118275.1 Candidatus Brachybacterium merdavium
TGTAAGGGCCCAGCGCCGAGTTGTACTCCACGCGGAAACCGCGATTGACGCGGACGGTGCCCTCATCGTCGACCCAGGGCACCCGGAAGATGATCTGACGCTCCGGCTCGCACAGCCGCATCAGGATCCCGGCGTCGTTGTACTCGGGATGATGTCCCTGGATCACTTCGAGCGACTCGAAGACCTCGCGCACCGCCTGGTGGAACTCGGGCTCTCCGGGGTTGCGGTGCAGCACCTGGTCGAAGGTGTCCTGGAGCATCGAGTCGATCATCGTGGTCCTTTCGGGGTCCGGGAGGTTCCCGGGGCGCGGGGGCAGGGCAGCCGAAGGCGGGGACCTCGGCCGCCGACGCTGGAGCGCACACCAGGGTACGCAGTCGCGGCAGAACCGGGCACAGAACGTCCGATCCCTGAGCGTGGCCGGCTCCGGCACAGCACCGAAGGCGGGGCCGAACGCTCAGGTCAGAGGGCATCTGCAGCCCTGGCCGCCCCGCCTCGGCACGCATCGGGCAGATCACCATCGACCCGGTTCAGGCGCTTGCGTACGCTGATACGTGTGACTGTCCTGTCCCCTGAGCTGCGCCATGCGCGCGGTGCCGTCGCCGCTCTGTTCCTGACCAACGGGGCGCTGCTGGCGAACCTGCTGCCCCGCTACCCCGAGATCAAGGCCGAGCTGGGGCTGGCGAACTCGACCTACGGGCTGGTCCTGGCCGCCTTCCCGGCCGGGGCGATCCTGGCCGGTCTGGGAGCCGGTGCCCTGATCCGTCGCTTCGGCTCCGCGCCGGTCGCCGTCGGCGGAACCATCCTAACGGCGCTCGGGCTGCTGGGGGCCGCCTGGTCCCCGGCCGCCGTGGTCCTGGCGCTCTCGCTGCTGATGGCCGGGGCCTGCGACGCCATCACCGATGTGGCCCAGAACGCTCATGGCCTGCGCGTCCAGCGGGAGTACCGCCGGTCGATCATCAACTCCTTCCATGCCGTGTGGTCGATCGGCGCGGTTCTGGGCGGCTCCATGTCGGCCCTGGCGATCGCCCTGGACGTTCCGCTGACCGTGCACCTGGGCCTGTCGGGCCTGATCTTCTCCGTGGTCGCGGTGATCGCCCTACGGTTCACCCTGCCCGGCCGGGACCCCGACACCAAGGAGCCGGCACCGGGGACCGAAGACCCGGCCGGGACGGTCTCCCCCACCCGCGGCCGCACGCTGTTCCTGCTGCTCGCACTCGTGGTGATCGCCATCGGCGGCACCCTGGTCGAGGACGCCGGCAACTCCTGGGCCAGCCTGTTCCTGGGGCGGGATCTGGGAGCTCCGGCCGCCCTCGCGGCCACGGGGTACATCGCCCTGGTGGGCTCGCAGTTCATCGGCCGGCTGCTCGGGGACGGCCTGGTCGACCGGTTCGGGCAGCGCACCGTGGCCCGCTCCGGGGGCGCGATCATCGCCCTCGGCATGGGCGCGGCGCTGGCCGTCCCCACCGTGCCGGGGATGATCGTCGGGTTCGGCCTGGCTGGGCTCGGCAGCGCCACCCTGGTCCCGGCGGCGATGCAGGAGGCCGACGATCTGCCCGGCCTGCGCCACGGCACCGGGCTGACGGTGGTCTCCTGGCTGATGCGGCTGGGCTTCCTGGTCTCGCCGCCGGTGATCGGGTTGATCGCCGACGCCTCCAACCTGCGCCTGGGGCTTCTGGTGGTCCCGCTGGCGGGGATCGCGGTGATCGCCCTGTCGGGAGTGCTCAGCCCGCGCACGCCCTCCGCGGCGGCGCCCGCACCGGTCCAGACCCTCGGCGCTCGCGGCTGAGGGGGCGACGATGCTGCCCGTCAGCCGGGGTCGTTGCAGCGGCGATGCTCGACGGGGGCGCGAGGCTCGACCGGGCGCAGGGCTCGTTCATCATGCGACGGTGCCGGGACGCAGACCCTGGCGCTCCCGCCCGCACCGGCATCACGGTCCCGGCGTCACAGGCCCCGCGCGTCCAGTTCGCCGTGGAGCCAGGCCGGGTCGTCGGTCGTGATGGTGTCGACCCGGCAGGCCAGTGCGATGTCCAGCTGCTCGGGCCGGTTGACGGTCCAGGGGTTGAGCTGCAGCCCGGCCTCGCGAACGGCCTCGGCGGCGGCCAGGGACAGCCCTTGGATCCCCGGCCCGATGCCCGTGGCCCCGAGCTCGATCGCGGTGTCGAGCGCCCCCTGATCGAGCCGGTGCACGAGGTAGGAGACCGGGATCTGTGGGGCATCGCGGTGGATGGTCGACAGCGCCTCGGGGTGGAAGGAGATGACCGTCGAGGCAGCGGCGGGTGCCGTGTCCGGCAGGGCCGTGAGCACCCGGGCCACCTCCTCCGCGGCGGCCTCCGCCTTGACCTCGACGAAGAGGGGCGCGCGGCTCATCTCGAGCAGCTCGGTCAAGGAGGGGACGTGCTGTCCCTCGGGCAGGATCACGCGGTCGAGCTCGGCACGGGTGAGCTCGGCGATAGCGCCGCTGCGCAGCGGTGAGGAGGCCTCGGCCGTGCGATCGATGGTCTGGTCGTGCATCACCACCAGCTCGCCGTCGGCGCTGAGGTGGACATCACACTCCAGCAGCTGGGCGCCGTCGTCCAGGGCGCGACGGAAGGAGGCCAGGGTGTTCTCCGGGCTGACCAGGGCGGCGCCGCGGTGGCCCACGACGGCGGGACGGGTAGCTCGGTCGCCGGGGCCGGCCGAGGCTCCGGCGGTCTGCGCGGGGGCGTTCTGCGAGGACGGGACGGTCATGTCTGCTCCTGGGAGGGATCGGTCGATACGTGGATCAATGGTGCGGATCGGGTGACGGGCTGAGGTATTCGCTCGACGCAGGCGGTGGTCGGGATCACACTAGCGGGACGCCCCGTGCACGGGGGCGCTGCGCTCGGCCCAGCCGAGCGCGAGAACCGAGAAGGAGACATCATGTCCACCACCTCGACATCGCACCCGACCACCCGTACAGATCCCGCACCGGTTCCCCGACCAGGCCGTGCCCTGCGTCCGCGCGGGGGCAGGCGGCTCCTGGCCCCGCTGGCCGGGATGGCCTTCGCGGCCGCCCTGGTCACCGGTTGCGGCGCTGAGGAACCGACGGACCCCGAGGAGACCACCGCGCAGGAGACGCAGGAGGAGGCCCCGCCGGGTGAGGACGACACCGAGGACGGCGATGACGGCGGGGGCGAGGACGGCGGCCAGGACCCCGAGGACGGTGACGACGGGGACGGGAGCGACGACCCGGACGACGACACCGAGGACCCCGGCGACGACCCGGACGATGGCACCGAGGACCCCGGCGACGATCCGGACGATGGCACCGAGCACCCCGGCGACGACGAGAACCTCTTCGAGGGCACATGGCACTTCGGGCACGACCAGAAGGTCCTCAGCGCCGAGGAGCTCGCCGCCGTGGTCGAACAGGAGGCGCTGGACCGGGGCCCGGACGAGATGCACCTGACGGTCGAATGCTCCGACGGTGTCGACACCGGCGCCGGTGACACCGAGGCCGACTGCGTGGCGATCGGCGATGAGGGCGCCGAGCATCCCTGGCTGATCACCGCGCTGCCCGCCGATGCCGGGCTGGAGGTCGATGTCGAGAACGTCGGCTGATCAACGGCGCAGCTGCCGGTCGATCATGCGGCGCGGATCCCCTGCTCGGTCCGCACCGCCCAGGTGTGGGGCACCATGCCGCGCTCACGGATCCGCTGGATATCGCCCTCCCGCAGCTCGGACATGCGCACCGAGAGCATGTGCGCCCCGACGCCGGCAGCATCCTCGAGTACCTGATCGGTGGAATCGGCAGGTGCGCCCGGAGGCCTCCGGGCGCACCACCGGTGGTCAGGCCTGGACCTGCGCGTCGATCAGCCGACGGGCCCAGGCGGGATCGTCGACGGTGAGGGTATCGCAGCCCAGCTCGAGGGCACGCAGCAGCTCCTCCTCGGAGCGGGCGGTCCACAGGTTGAGCGCGGCACCCAGCTCACGCGCCCGCTGGACGTCGCCCTCGCGGGCGTCGGCGATGCGCACCCCCACGTGGGCGACCTTGACCTGGGCGACCGAGTCCCAGAACTCTGGTGAGGTCGCCGTGGTGGTCCGCATCAGCGGGATCTGCGGCGCCTCGGCCGCCGCCACTTGCAGCGGCTCCTCGTGGAAGGACAGGAGGCAGGCCGGGGCGGCCGACGGGTCCTGCCAGTCGTCCGGCTCGAAGTACCCGGCCAGGACCTCGAGCACGATGCCCACTGCGGCCGGGGCCTTGATCTCCACCAGCAGCGGGATGCGGGCGCCGTCGGGATCGACCGCCGCATCGAGCACCTCCACCAGGGTGGGGATGTGCTCGTCCGCTCCGACCAGCACCCGGTCGAGCTGGGCGCGGGTGAGCTCGGCGACCGAGCCGGTGCGCAACGGGGAGTCGGCCTGGGCGGTGCGGTCGATGGTCGCGTCATGGATGATCACGTCGTGCCCGTCGGCGCTCAGGTGCACATCGCATTCGAGCCAGGCGGATCCGTCGACCACCCCTCGGCGGAAGGAACGGATCGTGTTCTCCGGCTCCACCTCGGCGGCGCCGCGGTGGCCGACCAGCTGGGGACGGCGCACCTGGATCCGGGCCGCATCGCGGTCCTGCGTCGTGGCGGTCATCAGTTCCAGCCCTCGAACTGGACCGCCTCGTACTCTTCGCGGTTGTCGTCGAGGGTGTCCTGCAGGTCGGCGGCCAGGGAGTCCAGGACCGATTGCGCGTCCTCGGCGTCGCCGAACACACGTCCCATCGCCGCCCCGATCTCAGTGATCGAGCCCTGGTCCCAGTTCGTGTAGTCGGCGGTGCGGGCGTTCTCCAGCTGGTCCAGCGCGACCTGATAGTTCGGGTTCTCGGCGACCAGGTCCTGGACGGACCGGGTCTCGGCGGCGGCCTGCACGATCGGCACGTAGCCGGTGCCGATGTGCCAGGTCGCGGACTGCTCGGGTCCGGCCAGGAAGCGGAAGAGCTCGGCAGCCGCGTCCTGGCGATCCTGGGACTCGGTGCGCACCAGGTGCAGACCGGAGCCGCCGGTCGGGACCTGCTTCTGCTGGCCCTCCTTCGAGAGCATGTAGGCCGTCCCGATCTCGAACTGGCCCTCGGTGGCGGCGGTCTGGCCGGTCAGCGAGGCCGTCGAGCCGCGCCACCCGGCGGCCAGGCCGGAGGCGAAGTCGGTGCCGGAGTCCTGGGCGAGGTAGCCGTAGCCGTCCTCGTGGATGAACCTGCGCTGCCACTCCAGCCATTCGGCCCCGGCCGCGTCGTTGATGCTCACCTCGAAGTCCTCGGTCGAGTTCGCTCCCCCGAAGCCCCAGATGTCAGCCTGGCCGTGCCAGGCGTCGGCGCTGAAGGCGATGGCGGACAGCGGGCGGCCGTCGACCTCGATGCTGGCCAGCTCGGGCGCGAACTCCGCGAGCTCCTCCCAGGTCGATGGGCCCTCCTCCGGCAGGCCCAGCTCCTGGTACCGCGTCTTGTTGAAGTAGAACAGCGGTGTGGAGCGGGCGAAGGGGACCGCGTAGGTCTGCCCGCCGGCCTTGCCCTCGGCGACGTAGTTCTGGATGTAGACGTCCAGGTTCCACTCGTCGTCGAAGTAGGAGTCCAGCGGGGCCAGTGCACCGGAGGCGTGGAACTGCAGCCACTGCATCTCGGGGAAGCAGACGATGTCGGGCACGGTGCGGGCCTGCAGAGCCGCGGTGAACTGCTGGTTCAGGTCCGCGTAGGAGCCGACCGACTCCGCGATCGCCACGATCTCGTCCTGGGACTCGTTGAACTCGGTGAACAGCTGCGAGAGCACCTCGAAGTTCACACCGGTGAAAGGGGCCCAGAACAGGATCGGGGTGCGGCCCTCGTACTCCGGGGGAACGGTGAGATCGGCCTGGGTGAAGCCGTCGCGGATGCTGCCGTCGCCGTCGTCGCCGCCCGCCGGGGCGCCGCAGGCGGCGAGGCCGGCACCGGTGGCGCCGACGCCCATCGCGGCCAGGAGGCGACGGCGGGAGAGCTGAAGGCTGCTGCGAGACATGGGGTGCTCCTTGGGTGGGGTCGTGCGGTGGTGGATGGCGATGGTCACTTCAGGGCACCGGCGGCGAGGCCGCCGATGATGCGCTTCTGGGCGAGGAAGAAGATGATCAGCATCGGCAGGGAGACGAACACGGCGCCGGCCATGATCACGCCCCAGTTGGAGTAACCCTCCTGGCTGCGCAGGAACAGCAGCCCGATCGGCAGGGTGCGCATGTCCGCGGTGGAGGTCACGATCAGCGGCCAGACGTACTCGTTCCATTTGCCGACCATCACGATGATCGTGGCGGTCAGGATCATCGGGCTGGCCAGCGGCACCACGATCGTGAGCATGCGGCGCAGGTGCCCCGCCCCGTCGATCTCCGCGGCCTGCAGGATGTCCTTGTCGATGGTGCGCATGTACTGGTACAGCAGGAACATCGCGAAGGCGCTGGCGATGCCCGGCAGGATCAGCCCGGCGTAGCTGTTCAGCCAGCCCAGGTTCGCCACCGTGATGTAGTTGACGATCAGGGTGACGTGGCCGGGCAGCATCAGCGAGGCGATGATCAGCACGAAGGCGTACTTCTTGTACTTGAAGTCCACGAACACGAAGGCGTAGGCGCACAGGATGGCCAGCGAGATCTCCAACGCGGTCCCCACCCCGGTGGTGACGATCGAGTTGAGGAAGAAGCGATCGAAGGGCGCGGCGTTCCAGGCCCCGACGAAGTTGTCGAGCGTGACCTCCAGCGGCACCCACTGCAGCGGCCAGGAGTAGATGTCCGCATGGGGCTTCAGCGCGGAGGAGAACAGCCAGTAGATGGGCACGGAGAACACCGCGATGGTGATCAGCACACCGGTCATCAGCAGGGCGCTCAGCCACAGCGGGCGGCGGGGACCGCGGGCGCGGCCGGTGTTGCGGCTGTCGCCCGTCATCGTCTCGAGCCGGTCCCGGTCGACGGTCAGAGTGCTCATGAGTCGTAGTTCACCTTCTTCTCGCCGATGCGGACCTGGACGTAGGTGATGATCAGCAGGATCACCAGCAGCACGGTGGCCGCGGAGGACGCGGCCCCGATGTCGAACTTCTGGAACGCCTCCTCGTAGACCATCCAGCTCAGCGTCGAGGAGGAGATCCCGGGCCCGCCGTTGGTCATGATCGAGATGATGTCGAAGGCCTGGGCGGCCGAGATGATGCCCGTGATCGACAGGAAGAACATGATCGGGCTCAGCAGCGGCAGGGTGATGTTGCGCAGCAGCTTCCAGCCCGTGGCGCCGTCGAGGGCGGCCGCCTCGTAGAGGTCCTTGGGCAGATCGAGGATCGCCGTGTAGCAGATCACGGTGACGAAGCCCAGACGCTGCCAGGTATAGGCGATGGTGATCGCCCACAGCGACCAGTCCGAGGTGGTGGTCCAGTCCGGCGAGGCCGCCCCGAACAGGGAGAAGGCCCAGCGGGACAGGCCGTAGTTGGGGTCGAACATGAACAGCCACAGGATGCCCACGGCCGCGCCGGGCAACATGTGCGGGGCGAAGGCCATGGTCTGGGCGAAGCCGGTCATCGGCACCTTGGTGGCCAGCAGGCTGCCCAGGGCCAGCCCCCCGATGATCGACCCGGCCACGCTGACCCCGCTGAAGATCAGGGTGTTCATGAGGATCTGCCCGAAGTCGGGATCGGTGAACAGGTCGATGTAGTTGTCCAGGCCCACCCACTCCGGTGTGGGCGCCACGAAGTCCCATTCGAAGAAGCTCAGCCCGATGTTGTAGAGCGAGGGGTAGTAGGAGAAGACGATGATCGCGATCAGGTTCGGGGCGATCAGCGCGCCGAACAGCAGAGCCTCGCGGCGGGCGCGGCGGCGGCGCTCGGGGGACCGGCGGCGCTCGAGGGTGCGCCCGGTCAAGCCGCTGCCGCCCCGGGGGCCGGACGACGCCGCGCCCTCGGCGTCGGCGGTGTACCGGTCCGACGCCTCGGGGCTTCGTGGGGGACGGACGATGGTCGTCATGGAACGCTCCCGGCTTCCTGCTCGGTTGGAGGTCCGTGGGGCACGGACGCTGCATGGGCGGAGGGGGCCGCGGATACGGACCCCGGGGGCGGCCGCGAGGGCCGACGTGGTGCGATGTCCGCGGCGGGGCCGGGACGACGACGAGCCCACCGTAAGAACACTTCAATCTGCCGCGCCACCTGCACGGATACCCGGTGAACCCGAGGTGAACCGACGTTGTCGGCGCAGGTGGAAGCACCCCCGTGGGCTCGCTCTGTGACCGCCGCCACGCACCGGGAGGGGCGTGCACGAACCCGCTCCACCCCCCGTTCACCCGCCGGACGACAAGAGTTCCTCCGTCGCTCTTCCGCCCCGCAGGAAGTCGCACCGAGGTTTCACCCGGGCGTCACCCGCAGGCGATGGCATGGACACGGCGCTGGGATACCCTGCTCCGATATCGCACCGCCGCCCCGCCCGGCGCACTTCCGGTCCGCGGGGCTGTGCACGCCGTCCGCGGGGCTGTTCGCGCTGGCCGCGGGCTCGTTCCTGCCGGCCCGGGCCCTCACGCCCCTGAGCGCTCTCCGGCCCCCTTCGCCCTCACACCCCAGTGGCGTGCGCCCGGCCCCTGTGGAGCGCGGCGGCCGCGGTCAGCGCGCCCAGGCAGGCAGCTCGGCCGGTGGCCCCGGCTGCCGCCCCGGGCTCAGGTCGATCCCGTAGTCGCAGGCCAGGCGCAGCTCGGTGCCGGTCAGCACCCCTTCGGCCTGCTCGTCGAGGTGGAACACCCGAGCCCCGCGCAGGTGGTGCTCCCGGCGGCCGGACAGCCCGTAGGTGCCGAAGCCGGTGCCGGGCCCGTACCCCAGGCGCACTCCGTAGTAGTCGCCGTCGTAGGTGTTGACGTGATCGTGGCCCACGTACACGCCGCGCACGTCTCCGCGGTGCAGCAGGGCGGAGAACAGCCCCGAGTTGAGGGGGCCGGTCGCCTCCTCCTCGTGGCGCAGGCCGCGGATGCCGTGCCTGGTCACGGCGCGGGCGTGGTCCTCGGGGGTGCGTGAGTCCACGCTCGCGAACCACATGAAACGGTGCTCCCACAGGGGGATGTGCTGGAAGAGCAGACCGGGCACCGGGCCGGCGTTCTGCGCCTCGATCGCCTCGGAGGTCTCGAGGTACCAGCGCACCTGGTCGGCGCGCACCCAGTCCCAGCGCGGGTACCCCTCGAGGTCCTGTCCCGCGATCCGCTCCGGGGCGTACCGCCCGGAGTCGATCAGCCACAGGGCGAAGGCATCGCCCGGGGAGCGGGAGCCGGTGATCATGAGGACCTGGTTGCCGCGGCCGGTGATCCCCTCGGCCCCGGCGGTGTTGAGGTTATGGGGGTACCGGCCGGCGAACTCGAGGATCTCGGCGGCGCCCAGGCCGGTGACGGCCGCGGAATCGGCGTCGTGGTTGCCCAGGGTCAGGACCCATGGGATCCCGCGCTCCTCCATGGGCTGGACCACGTTGTTGATCGCCTGCCGCAGCTCGCGCGGGGTGGAAGGGGCTCCGTCGACCACATCACCGTTGAGCACCACGACGTCGGGATCGACGTCCTCGAGCACGGCGCGCTGCAGCTGCGTGGTGCGCACGTCGGTCCGGTGGCAGTCCTGGGTGTCGTTGAACTGGACGATGGTCAGCTGTCCGTCGGCGGGGAACGACAGTCGCCCGCGTACGATGCCGGACCCGGTGGGCGACGTGTCACCGGACCCGGTGGGCGGGGGCCCGGAGGGCAGCGGGGAGGGCGCTGTGCGATCGGGGCGGCGGGCTGACGACATCGGGATCTCCTCGGGCTCGGTGATCGCGCCTCGGCGCATTCGTCACGGGGTCACCCCCTCGAGTCTGCCGCAGTCGGCGCCTCAGCTCGCGCAGGCGGTCACCGCTTGGGCCACCGCCTCTGGGGCAGACGGGCCGCAGCACTGCACAGGCAAGGCTTCTCTTGGCTGACAAGCGGTGCTCGCAGGTCTATCGTCGGAGCATGAGACTCAGCGACGACCTTGAGAAGAAGTTCCAGGACCAGATCACCCTCGAGTTCGCGGCGTCGATCACCTATCGGCAGCTCGCCATCGAAGCGGACGAGCAGGATCTGCCCGGCATCGCCGCCTGGCTGCGGCACCAGGCGGACGAGGAGATCGTGCACGCCGACAAGTTCATCCAGCACGTCTCGGACCGTGGAAACCACGCCGCCATCGGCGCGATCCCCGCGCCGGGCGTGGCGCCGGGCCTGTCGGTGCTGGAGATCTTCGAGGCGGCCCTCGCCCACGAGGAGAAGGTCTCCGAGTCGATCCGCGAGCTGTACCGCAGCGCCGACAAGGAGGGTGACTACGACTCCCGTCCGCTGCTGAACTGGTTCGTCGACGAACAGATCGAGGAGGAGGCCACCGTCTCGGAGATCATCGGCCGCGTGAAGCTCATCGGCGACGACGGCGCCGGTCTGCTGCGCCTGGACGCCGAGCTGGGTCAGCGCCCCGCCGAGCCCACCGAGGACGACTGAGACCACCGCCCTGACCCGGAGGCCCGTCGTGGCCGCTCCCCCGACCACCCCCTGCCCGCGGTGGCCTGCGAGGTCTGCTCCGAGCTCAGTCGGTCGCGATCCGCAGCCGGCGCGGGGCCCGGTCCAGGGTGCGAGGGGGCAGCGCCCGCCCGGGCACGATCGCGCCCAGCACGCTCGCATGGCGGGCGCCGGTGCACGAGGGCAGGGCCCCCGCCTGCCCGTTGACGGTCAGGAATCCGAGCACCGCGAAGGCGAGCGCCTCCTTGGCGGCCGACGGCAGGCCCAGCTCATCGCTGGTGCGCACCGGCGTCCCGGGCAGCTCGCCGCGCAGCGCGGCGACCAGGGCCGGGTTGCGGGTGCCGCCGCCGGACAGCACCACCTCCTCCGTCTCCCCCACCGCAGCGGCCACGGTGCGCGCCGTGAGCGCGGTCAGCGTCGCCACCAGGTCCTCGAGGGAAGGACTGCGGCCTGCGAGGAAGCGGTCCAGGTAACCGGGGTGGAAGAGCTCCTTGCCGGTGGACTTGGGGGCGGGGCGGCGATAGTACTCCTCCTCCAGGAGCAGCTGGAGCAGCTGCTGGTCCACGGCGCCGCGGGCGGCGAGGCGGCCGTCCGCATCGAACTGCTCGGCGCCACCGGTGCCGGCCCGCACCGCGGCATCGATCAGCGCATTGGCCGGTCCGGTGTCGAAGGCGAGGGCGGGACGCCGGGGATCGACCAGCGTGGCGTTGGCGATGCCGCCCAGGTTCACCGCAGCCGCCCGGCGTCCGGACAGCCAGAGGGCGTCGATGATGCTGACCAGCGGGGCGCCCTGACCACCGGTCGCCACATCGCGCGAGCGGAGGTCGGCGACCACGGTGGTGCCGGTCCGCTCGGCGATCCAGGCCGGCTGCCCCAGCTGCAGCGTGCCCCGGACCGTGCCGTCCTCGACCCAGTGGTACAGGGTCTGACCGTGGGAGACGACCAGCTCGGCCCCGCCACCGGTCAGCTCCTCGGCGGCGCGGGCGGCGACCTCGGCGAAGGCGTGGCCGATGCCGGTGTCCAGCCGGCACACGGCTTCCATCGTCGTGGAGGCCGGCGGGAGCGCGGCGGCGATCTGGTCGCGCAGCGCCGCCGGATACGGCTCGCTGATCATCCCCAATGGCTGCAGCACCAGCGTGTCGTCCTCGCTCCAGAGGCGGGCCGCGGCGGCGTCGATCGCATCATGGGAGGTGCCGGACATCAGCCCGATCACGGTGGTCGGCTCGGATCGCGTGCACATGGACGCATCGTAGGGGCCCAGCGCACACACCGATGGTTCGTAGAATTTTCAATGCACAGCTAGGGTGGGAGCCATCATGCGTGCTTTCGGATTCCTCAGTTTCGGTCACTACGGCGGCGGCCCCGCATCCGGCGGCCTCACGGCCCGGCAGATGCTCCACGATGCGATCGACATCTCCGTCGGCGCCGACGAGCTGGGTGTCAACGGCGCCTACTTCCGCGTCCACCACTTCGCCCCTCAGTCCGCCTCCCCGATGCCGCTGCTCTCGGCGGTGGCCGCGCGCACCGAGCGCATCGAGGTGGGCACCGGAGTGATCGACATGCGCTACGAGAATCCTCTGTACCTCGCCGAGGAGGCCGCAGCGCTGGACCTGATCGCCGACGGCCGGGTGGCCCTGGGCGTCTCGCGCGGCAGCCCCGAGCCGGCCGACCGCGGCTGGGAGGCCTTCGGCTACACCGGCTCGACGGACCCGCGGGGCGCGGACATCGCCCGGGAGAAGTTCGACCTGTTCCTCGAAGCCATCCGCGGCGAACCCGTGGCCCGCGCCGCGCAGCAACCCTACGGTGCCCCCGTCGCGCCGGGCGCCGACCTGCGCATCGAGCCCCATTCCCCCGATCTGGTGGAGCGGATCTGGTGGGGAGCCGGCTCGCGCGAGAGCGCCGAGAACGTCGGCCGGCAGGGTCTGAACCTGATGAGCTCGACCCTGCTGACCGAGGCGACTGGGGCCGGCTTCAGCGAGCTGCAGGCCGAGCAGATCGAGCGCTTCCGCAGCGCCTACCGCGAGGCCGGGCACACCCGCCCGCCCCGGGTCTCGATCTCGCGCAGCGTCTTCCCGGTGCTCGACGAGCGCGATGCGTTGATGTTCGGGCTGCGAGAGGGCGGCGGCGCCGACCAGATCGGCATCATCGACGGTCATCGCTCCACCTTCGGCCGCACCTTCGTGGGCGAGCCCGATCAGCTGATCGAGGAGCTGACGGCCGACGCCGCCGTGATGAGCGCGGACACCCTGATGCTGACCGTCCCCTCCCAGCTGGGCGTGGAGCTGAACCTGCACATCCTGGAGAACTTCGCCACGCACGTGGCTCCCGCTCTGGGGTGGAAGCCGAACACCGAGGGCCCCGTGGTCGGCGACGACCTCGTGGCGTGAGCCGGCTCCGAGCACGAAGCCTCTCGCCATGCGCCGCATCGCCACCGTCAACGTCAACGGGATCCGCGCCGCACACCGCCGCGGGTTCGGGGACTGGCTGACCACTCGGGGCAGCGACGTGATCGCTCTCCAGGAGGTCAGAGCGCAGGCGGACAAGCTGCCCGCGGCGGCGTTCGGCTGCTACCACGTCGCCTTCGACCCCGGCTCCCTCCCCGGCCGCAACGGGGTCGCGGTGCTCACCCGGCAGGAGCCCGCGGCGATCAGGACGTGGAACGGCTCCGCCCTCGTGGCAGGCCCGCAGCGCAGGGGTGATCTGCGCGGCGGCGGGGAGAACAGCGGCATCGGCTCCGTGGCGGCGCCCGATCGCGTCCCCCTCGCGCGAGGTCTGGCGCAGTTCCTCGCCGAGGGGCGCTACATCGAGGTCGATCTGGCGGACGCACCTCTCACCGTCGCCTGTCTGTACCTGCCCAAAGGCGGTCTGCCGGCCGAGCTGCAGCGTCCCGGGCGGATGCGCGAGGCGCCCGACGGAGGTGCCCGCTACACACGGAAGATGGGGTTCATGGCCGCATTCTCGCGCTACCTCACCCGGACCCGCCGCGCGGCCGCGGCGGCCGGTCGCGAGTTCCTGCTGCTGGGCGACCTGAACATCGCGCACACCCGGCAGGATCTCGCCGCGTGGCGCCGCAATCAGCAGAATGACGGATTCCTGCCGGAGGAGCGCGCCTGGCTGGGCGAGCAGCTGACCCCGCGCACCCTCGTCGACGTCGTGCGCAGCCTGCACCCGGACGAGGACGGCCCGTACTCGTGGTGGTCGTGGCTGGGACAGTCCTTCGCGAAGGACGCGGGCTGGCGCATCGACTACCACCTGGCCACCCCGCGTCTCGCGCGCACCGCCGTGCGAGCCCAGGTCGATCGGGAGCACGGTGGGGTGCGGCTGTCCGACCATGCGCCGGTCGTCGTCGACTACGACTTTCGCTGATCCCCCAGCGAGCCCGGCGGGCGCGCCCCTCTCGTGGCCTGCTGCGCCTGGTGGCAGCCTTCCCTCGCGTACCATCGAGGCTGCGGGCGACGATGAGCGCCCTCGTTCGCGCACCACCTCCGGAGGACCTCGATGCCCGCGCCGTCGCTCGCCGCCCCGGCCGCGCCCGGCGCACCCTCTCCCGCGGAGCTCCCCGGCCCCCTGACCGGCAGCGAGGCCTCACGGCGGCTGCTCTCCAGTGAGGACCCGTCCCGCCCCATCACCCTGTGGGGCTCGTCCTCGATGAGCTCGGAGGGCGGCGATGAGGCCACGCCCGTGCCGATCCGCATCCATGAGCACCTGATCCTGGCCGCGGCCCCCGCGACCGTCCACGCCTACGGGGTGGGGGCCACGACCTCCGCCCACACCCTGCTGATGCGCGGCCTGGACCGCCCCGTCGCGACCCCGTCCTCCACGCCCGAGACCGACACCGGGACGGTGACCATCACACTGGACTCCGGTCTGTCCCCCGCCGGCCCCCTGCGCATCCCCGGCACGCTGGGCGAAGTGCCCGGTCATCTGGACGGCAGCAGTGGGAGCTGGCGCTTCACCCCCGAGGACGGCCAGCAGAAGGTGACCGCCGGACCCTTCGTCTCGGCCCTCGCCGAGACCGCCGCCTCCTCTCGGCAGGTGCTGTGGATGGGAAAGAACAACATCCTGGACACCACGGCGGTGCTGGCCGACACCCAGCGCATGTGGGACGCGGCCGAGGCCCCCGAGACCGACACCCTGGTGCTGGGGCACTGGCCCACGGAGTTCGATGCCGCCGGCTCCCCCACCGGGCAGGCACTGTCCACGGTCAATGCGGAGCAGCGTGACCGCTATGGCGACCACTTCCTGGACCTCCAGGAGCTGCTGACCGGGCAGGCCGGGCTCACCTGCGCGCCGATCGCCCCGCTGCGGCTGCTGGAACAGGGCTCGACCCAGGATGCCCTGGACCGCGGCGTGGTCCCACCCCTGCTGGTCGCCACCGATGCCATCCACCTCAATGGCTGGGGGAACCTCGCGGTGAGCTGGGCGATCATCCAGCGGATGCGGGAGCTGCGATGGCTGTGAGACGTCCGCCCGCCCCGCGTCTGCGCAGCGGGCGCCCCGGCGCGACCGGGCCCCTGCATCCCGCGGGCCTGCCGTCCGCGCCGCCGGCAGCTGCGCCCCCGGTCCCTTCACCTGCGGCCTCTGCCTCGCCGCCCGGTCCGACGTCGGCGGCGGATCCGGGGCCGACCTCGGCGGCGGGCGCTGCGCCCGGTCAGGGGCCGCGGCGCCGTGCGCTGCTGCTGGCCGGATCGGCCGCAGCCGTGATCGCCGTGCCCGTGGCGAGCGCCGGACTGCTGACCCGGCATGAGGGAGATGCGCTGCCGGCCGCCTCGTCCTCCGGCGGCGGCAGCTCCACCGCCGGGCTGACCAGCCCCTTCCCCGATGTCCCCGCGGATGCCCCGGGCCTGGAGGCGATGCTGTGGGCCGCGGAGACCGGTGTGCAACCCGCCCGCGAGGACGGTGACTACGCCCCGGGCGCCCCGGTCACCCGCGGCGCTCTCGCCGTGGCGCTGCACCGCTTCGCAGGCTCCCCCGCGCTGCCCGCTGCAGAGCTGCCCGCGCTCATCACCGATCTCGGGCCGGATCCCGCGGTCTCGCAGGCGCTGCTGTGGCTGCACGGTCGCGGTGCGGTGTGGGGCGACCACGAGCTGCGGGTCCATCCGGAAGCGGAGGCCACCCGGGCCGATGCCGCCCAGATGGTGGCCACCCTGCTGCGGCCCGCCCTGGCCGGCCTCGGGCTCACCTGGGACCCGGCCTCCGCGGCCGCCCTGGCCGACGCCGCCTCGCTCCCGGCCCTGCCCGACCCCGGTGACCCCGACTCCTCGGCCGCTGACGTGCACTGGCTGGCAGCCGCGGGGGTGCTCGTGCCCTCCCGGCTCGCTGAGGACTCCGGCTGGGGCGGCGGGCAGCCCCTCTCCCGTGAGGACGTGGCCATCGCCCTGCACCGCGCCGACGAGGTCATCGCCTCCGTGCTCCCCTGACGCCGGGCCGCCCACGGATTTCCCGTGCCCTCGTCGCACCCTGCGCATAGTCTGGGGCCATGACGACGACGCCAGCCGCTCCCGCCCATGCCGCGTACCTCCGCCACCCCGACGTCCACGGTGACACGGTCACCTTCACCGCCGCGAACGACGTGTGGATCGCTCCGCTCACCGGAGGCCGGGCCTGGCGTCTGACCGACGAGGGCGCCCCCGTCGGCTACCCCCGCTTCTCACCCGACGGCGCGCACGTCGCCTACACCTCCCGAGCCTCCGGCGGCCCCGAGATCTGGCTGGTCTCGGCCGATGGCTCCACCGCGCCGCGTCGCCTGACCACCTGGGGCCGGGTCTCCACCCGCGTGGCGGGCTGGCTGGCCGACGGGCGGGTGCTGGTGAGCTCGAGCCACACCGCTCCGATCGCCCGCGACGCCCAGCTGTGGGCGGTCGACCTCGAGGGTCGGGCCGAGCTGCTGCCCCTGGGCCGGTCCAGCGAGGCCGCGATCCACCCCGACGGCACCACCGTGGTCGCCACGCCGTGGCGCCGTGACCAGGCCGGGTGGAAGCACTACCAGGGTGGGACCGCGGTCAAGCTGTGGATCTCCCGGCAGCCGGTCGCCCTCGACGCCCCGGCCGCCGAGCACGCCGCCCGCCCGTGGGAGCGCCTGCTGGAGGAGGTCCTCGCCTCCAAGACGCGCATCGCCTGGTACGGCGACCGGCTGATCTTCGCCTCCGACACCCCCGGTCCCGGCGCGGCGCTCACCGACCGCGCCAGCGCGAACCTGTGGTCGATCGCCCGGGACGGCTCCGACCTGCGCGCCCACACCTCCCTGCGCTCCGAGGACGGCTACCTGCGCGAGCCCGCCACCGACGGCTCCACCATCGTGTTCTGCTCCCGCGGGCGCCTGTTCGCGATGGACTCCCTGGACTCGGAGCCGCGTGAGGTGGAGATCCTCGCCTCCGGCGTGGGCTCGGCGAGGCTGCCGCGACCGGCGATCCCGGACAAGACGCTGCTGGCGATGCGGCCGGTCCACGATGCCCGCGCCAGCCTGGTCGAATGGCGCGGCGGCGCCCATCTGCTGACCCATCGCGGCGGCCCCTCCCGAGTGCTGGCCAGCCAGTGCGGGCTGCGGTTCCGCGAGGTCCGCCCCCTGGGCCGCTCCCCCTTCGCGGTGATGGTCACCGACGCCGCCGCCCAGTCCGACCGCGAGAGCGGTGGTGTCGGCTCGGACGAGCTGGCTCTGCGTCGACTGGACGGCGGCGGTCAGGAGATCCGGCTGAATGTCGGTGACGTCGGCCGGATCCTGCACGCCATCCCCTCCCCCGATGGATCGAAGATCGCGATCTCCAGCTTCGACAATGTGGTACGTCTGGTGACCCTGCGGGGACTGACCGACCCGGCCTCGACCTCGGCGGACACCACCGGCGCCGGCACGGCCGACGGAGGAGCCCCGACCGTCGGCCCTGCCGCCGTCTCCGCCTCCCCCTGGGAGCAGGACGCCCGGCCCGCCCCCGAGGCCCCGCACCTGGACGGGGTGCGCGAGATCGGCCGTACCAACGGCGGCGAGATCCGGGACCTGGCCTGGTCGCCGGATGGGCGATGGCTGGTGTGGTCGGAGCCGACCCCCTGGCACCTGGGCCGGCTGATGATCTCCGACACCGAGGACGCCGAGCCGATGGGCCGGGCGCTGACCTCGGGCAAGTACCAGGATTCCGCCCCGGCGTTCAGCGCCGACGGCAAGCACCTGGCTCTGCTGTCGATGCGCACCTTCGAGACCGTCTACGACGACATGGTCTTCGACCTGGGCTTCGTCAACGCCGAGCGTCCCATGCTGATCCCCCTCGAGCGCACCACCGCTGATCCCTTCGGCCCCCACCCCGACGGCTGGACCGCCGGTGGGGCGAGCGATGACACGCCCGGCGCGGACGGGAAGGGCGCCGGGGACAGCACTCCAGCCAGCGGGATCGCGGGCGGCGAGCCCCTCGGAGGCGGAGGCGGTGCCGCACCGGCCGGGTCCGTGGAGGGCGCTGCGGGCGCCGAGGCCGCCGCCTCCGCGCCCCAGGTCTCCACCGACAGTCCCGCCGGCGCCCAGGACGCCGCGCGGCCCGCGCACACCCGCGTCGATCTCGAGGCGATCGAGTCACGTCTGGTGCCCTTCCCGGTGGTCTCGGGCTCCTACTCGCACCTCGCGGCGGTCACCGGCGGTTTCGTGTGGCTGCGGCATCCCCAGCAGGGCGTGCTCGGATCCGCCCGCGCCGGCGTCGAAGGGGAGGCCCCGAAGCCGACCCTGGAGCACTGGGGTCTGGCCGAGCGGAAGCTGACCGTGCTGGCCGAGGGCGTCACCGACCTGGCCGTCTCCGGGGACGGCGAGTCCCTGGTGATCAAGCAGGGGGAGGCGTGGCTGCAGGTCCCGGCCTCCCGCAAGGTCGAGGAGAAGGACCCGGCCCGCATCAGCATCGACCTCGACCGGCTGCGGCTGACCGTCGACCCGGTCGCCGAGCGCCGCGGCATGCTGTGGGACAACTACCGGATCATGGCCCAGCAGTTCTGGCGGGCGGACATGGACGGCCAGGATTGGCACGCCATGACCTCCTGGTACGACCCGGTGATCGATCGCGTGGTCACCGACGACGACTTCCAGGACATGATGTGGGAGGTCATGGGCGAGCTCGGCACCTCCCACGCCTATGTCTCGGGGGCGCCGTACCAGGCCGATCCCCCGATGAAGCCCGGATACCTGGGCGCGGACCTGGAGCAGCGGGAGGGGCGCTGGGTGATCACCCGGATCCTGCCCGGCGACTCCTCGGACCCGGCCGCCCGCTCCCCGCTGCTGGCGCCCGGGGTGGCCGCCGAGATTGGTGATGCGATCGTGCGCATCGACGGACGCGAGGTCGGGGACGAGGGCGTGGACCCGCTGCTGATCGGCTCAGCGGACCGCCCCACCGAGCTGGTGCTGGAGCGCGACGGCTTCCAGCGGCGGGTCGCGGTCACCCCGGTGGCCAGCGACGAGCAGCTGCGCTACCAGGCTTGGGTCACCTCCCGCCGGGAACGGGTCTCAGAGCTGTCCGGCGACCGGCTCGGATACCTGCACATCCCCGACATGGTCTCCTCGGGCTGGGCCCAGATGCACCGCGACCTGCGCGAGGCGACCACGAAGGAGGGCCTGGTGGTCGATGTGCGCTACAACAGCGGCGGCCACACCTCGCAGCTGGTCACCGACCGGCTCGCCCGGCGGGTGCTGTCGTGGGGCTACGCGCGCCACCAGGAACCGGACACCTACCCGGCGTTCGCACCCCGCGGAGCCGTGGTGCTGGTGACCAACCAGGAGGCCGGCTCCGACGGCGACATCGTGGGCGCGGCCACGCAGGCGATGCCCATCGGACCGGTGATCGGCATGCGCACCTGGGGCGGGGTGGTCGGCATCGACGGACGCTTCGACCTGGTCGACGGGACCGCGGTCACCCAGCCCAAGTACGCCACCTGGTTCGAGGGCGCCGAGTGGTCGATCGAGAACTACGGCGTGGACCCTGACATCGAGGTGACGTTCCCGCCCAACGCCTGGATCGGCGGCGAGGACCCGCAGCTCGAGCGGGGCGTGACCGAGGCGCTGGCCCTGCTCGAGGAGGAGCCGGCCGCCGTGGCCCCGCCGCTGCCGGCCCCCCGCTTCGGCCCGCGCGCCCGCTGAGCCGGGACATTCGTCGCCGGGGCCGGGCTCGGTCGCGGATACGATCGAGGCAGCGACGACGGAACTCGACCTCGGGGGCGCCCGTCGTCGGCTCCCGGAGCCCCCGGTGGGAGGTTGTCATGAGCACCGACGCACGCACTCCGCAGGGAAGCGGTGACCTCGGCATCCTGATCGGCTTCGACGGCTCCGAGCACGCCCGCGACGCCCTGCTCTACGCGGCGCGGGCCGCGCAGCGCGCCGGGACCCAGCTGACCGTGGTCAATGCGTACACGATCCCGCCGATGGTCTACGGCGTGCCCGCCGAGTTCTCCGTGGAGGACTCCCTGGAGGTCAACGCGCGAACGATCCTGGACGAGGCTCGCGAGCTGCTGGACGGCTATCCCGGGAAGGTCAACTACCTGATCGAACGGGGCGACGCGGCCGGCGTGATGGTCGGGCTGTCCTCGCAGGCCGAACTGGCCGTGGTCGGCGCCCGCGGGCGCGGCGGCTTCGTCGGCCGGATCCTGGGCTCGGTCTCCTCGGCGCTGCCGGCCCACTCCCACTGCCTCACCGTGGTCGTGCCCTCCGGCTACGCGGACGATGCCCCCGCCGGACCCGAGCGCTTCGCGCCGCCCCAGGATGACTCCCCCGTGGTGGTCGGGGTCGACGGCTCCGAGCGGAGCCACATGGCAGCGCTGGCCGGCGCGAAGGTCGCCACGGCGCGCAGCGCCCCGCTGGTGCTGTCGATGACGGTCCCGCCCCCGGAGACTTTCAACCCCTGGTACCCCGGGGCGGGCATCAATTCCGAGGCGACGATGAGCCGGCTGCAGGAGCTCGAGAACGAGATCGAGGAGGAGGCGGCCCGGCTGCGCGAGCTGTTCCCCTCCCTGCACACGACGGTGCGCGTCGAGCTGGGCGACCCGGTGGAGGCCCTGGCCGAGGGCTCGGCCTCCGCACAGCTGACGGTCGTGGGGACCCGGGGGCATGGACGCGTGGTCAGCACGCTGCTCGGCTCCGTCTCACGCGGCGTGCTGCTGCGGGCCGAAGGCGCCGTGATGGTGGCCCCCACCCCGCAGGACTGAGCGCACCGCTCGCCGGGCTGCGACCCGCCGGTCACCGTGGGCCGGCGGGTCTCGGCCGGCCCGTCTGGCTCAGCGGTGCACGAGCAGGCCCACGTCCAGACGGGCCGTGGGTGGCAGCGCACCGATCGTGGCCAGGGACGGCGCCTCCTCGTGCGCTCTGCTGGTCGACCACAGCTCGGCGGTCACCACCCGCTCCGTCAAGGAGCGATCGCGCACCGGGTACATCGCGGGCCTGTCCCGGCGCAGCCGAGCCATGAGGACCGTGGCATCGGGCCGCAGCTGCGCGGTGACCTCGGCCCGGCCCCGGGGACGGACGAGGCGCACCGCGATCCAGACGCTGAGCCTCCAGAGCATGAAGGTCGCCAGGATGATCAGGACGATGAGGGTGAGACCGAGCAGCACAGATGTCATGTCTCGATCCTGCGCAGCACTTCACATAAGGACAAGCGAACATCTGCACCCCTCTGTTCATGGTTACTGAACATATGTAGGCTCGATCCATGCTCGATCCCACGAGGCTGCGCGTCCTGCGATCGGTGGTGGAGACCGGCAGCATCCGGGCCAGCGCCGAGGCGCTCGGCTACACCCCGTCGGCCGTCAGCCAGCACCTGTCGATCCTCAGGCGCGAGACCGGGCTGGAGCTGCTGGAACGTTCGGGCCGCGGGGTGCGGGTGACCGAGACCGCGCGGGCCGTGGCCCAGGAGGCCGGCAAGGTCCTCGACGCCCTGGATGCGCTGGACCATCGGGTGGCCGATCTGCGGGCCGGGCGCACCGGCACCCTCCACTTCGGTTACGCCACCTCGGTGGCGGCGACCTGGGTGCCCGAGCTCGCCCGGGAGGTGCGGCAGCGGTTCCCCGATCTGGGGCTGGGCCTGGCGCTGCGCGACTGCGGCGGGCCCGAGGGGGCCGATGACGGTCTCGACATCGTGTTCGCCGAGGACGGCACCATGAGCTGGGGCGGCGAATGGGTGCACCACGACGTCCTCGAGGAGGGGTACGTGGCCCTGGTGTCCCAGGACCACCCGTTGGCCGACCGCGCCGCAGTGGGGTTGAAGGAGCTGGCCGAGGAGTCGTGGGCGACCGATGATCCGCTGGACTCCCGGTGGTTCCAACGCATCGGCTCGGCCTGCAAGGCGGCCGGGTTCAGCCCCTCGGTGGCGGCCAATCCCTCCGACTTCGGTGCGGTGGTCGGCTTCGTCGCCACGGGCGAGTACGTCAGCGTCCAGCCCTCGCTGGCGGCTCAGAGCCTGCGGTCCGACGTGGTCGCGATCCCGATCGAGGATCCTTCCCTGCGCCGTCGCCTCAGCGTCCACGTGCGGCGCGCGTTGGCCGGGAACCCGGCCGCCCAGTTCATCGTCGAGCAGATCCATGCCGCTGCCGCGCGCCGCGTCGACGACGTCCCCGGGGTGGTGCCGCTGGGTCCCGGCGCTGTCGTGCGCTGAGCCAATGGCCACCGCGGCACGACACGGCTCCGACCGGTGGGCCAGA
This sequence comes from Candidatus Brachybacterium merdavium, assembly GCA_019118275.1. GTDB lineage: Bacteria > Actinomycetota > Actinomycetes > Actinomycetales > Dermabacteraceae > Brachybacterium > Brachybacterium merdavium. The sequence goes on from DWZH01000009.1 coordinate 22,130, forward strand.
ATGGAGGCATGTCCTCGAGCCGTGAGCCTCTCCGCCTGGTGCGGGGAGGGGTCGCCGCGACCGTCGCCACCGCCCTCGCCCTGATCGGGCACGTGGCCGGTGGCGGCGCGATGCCCGGCTGGCTCGGGATCGCCCTGCCGTGGTGGCTGTCCGTGACGGTGTGCACGGTGCTGGCCGGCACTCGCTTCTCCCTGCCGCGGCTGTCGGCCGCGATCCTGGGCAGCCAGGCGCTGTTCCACGGGCTGTTCATGGCCGGCACCCCCGGGGACCCGGGCACCCGCCTGGTCGCCCCACCCGGCACTCACCTCGGGCACGGCTCCCATGGTGATCATGGTGGGCCCGGCGCGCAGGGCGCGCAGGGGCTGCCGGCGACCGAGGTCGGCTCGCATGCCGGGCACGCCGGGCATGGGAGCGATGGCGTCGGTGCCATCGCCGGGCATGCCCTGCACGGCAACCACAGCGATCTGGAGATGCTGCTGTGGCACATGATCGCCGCGGTGGGGACCACGGTCCTGCTGCACCGCGGCGAGACGGTGCTGTTCCGCTGCTTCGGCCTGGCAGCGAGGCTGCTGAGGTTCCTGCAGCGGCCCCTGCAGGTCGTCCCGGTGCGACGATTGGTCCTCCCGGCGCCGCGTCCCGCGCTGCCCCCGACGACCCATCTGCGCGCTGTGCGGCGCGCTGTGCTGTCCCCGCAGCTGCGGCGCGGTCCCCCGGAGGTCCTGGCCGCCTGAGCTCTCGCGGCGCACGCCGCCACCGCTCGGGACGGCTCCGGTCGAATCGCGCCCAGGTGCTCACCGCGCCCACCGGCTCATAGAGCCACAAGCCCCTGGACACCCCACCCACGCATCGCGTCGCGCACGTTCGTGTGCGCCAGAGGACCACGCTCGGTTCCCCAACGCACACAGCCGTCACGGCGCCGCGTCGGTGCTGTCGGTGCTCTTGGTGCTGTCGGTGCTCGCGGTGCTGTCGGGTCCCCCAGTGCCCTGGTACCCCTTCGGTGCTCCCAGTGCTCTGGCCCCCTGATGCTGCTCCTGGCGCATCCCCATCCATGCTCAGCAACCCCGCATGCCCTGCCGTGCCTTCGCCTGAGCTGACCCGAAGGACCCCATTCATGTCTCTGACATCTCGCATCACCACCCGCATGCTCCGCTCCCCCGCCCCGTCGTCGACCGCGCATCGGGCCTCGGTGTCCCCGCCGCCCGGTCTGTCCCGCCGTCGCGCCCTGCTGTCCCTGGCGACGATCCCGGCCACCGCCCTGATCGCCGCCTGCGGCGGGCAGAGCTCCGGCGCCACGGGCGACGGCCCCGCGGCCGGCGCCGAGGGCTCGGACGCAAGGGACGGGCAGCCGACTGCCGACGACGCTCCCGTCACCGTCACCGACCCCTGGGTCAAGGCCGCCGAGGACGGGATGACCTCTGCCTTCGGGATCATCACCAACACCACCGACACCGACCTCACCCTGGTGTCGGTGACCACGCCCGCGTCGAAGGAGGTCGAACTGCATCAGACCTCCCCCGACGGCTCCGGCGGGATGAGCATGGAGGAGAAGGAGGGCGGCTTCCCGATCCCGGCCGGTGACGAGCTCGTGCTCGACCCGGGCGGCGACCACATCATGCTGATGTCACTGACCGCTGCCCTGCAGCCCGGCGACGAGGTCGAGCTGGTTCTGCAGTTCGCGGACGGCACCGAGCAGCCCATCACCGCGACGGTCAAGGACTTCGCCGGCGCCAATGAGGAGTACGACCCCCAGGACGGCCACGATCACCACGATCACGGCGATGACCACGAGGAGCACGGCCACGAGCAGCAGGGCCACGATGAGCGCGGGCACGGCGAGGACGAGGGTGACGAGGAGGAGGACCGGTGAGCCGTGCCCGCGACGGGGACCGCAACGGTCCGGCCCGGCGGCAGCTGCTGCTGGCCGGCACCGCCGGGGTCGGGGCGATCGGCGTGGGAACGGCCGCGATCGGCCTGGACCGTTCCCTGCTCAGGACCGCCGCGGGACAGGAGGACGCCTCCGCAGCCGCTGGGGTGCTCCTGCACGGCAGCGAGACGGTCCCCTTCCATGGCCAGCACCAGGCCGGGGTGGAGACCGCCGCCCAGGCCTCGGCGACCTTCCTCGGCCTGGACCTGCGCGAGCATGTCGACCGGGAGGGGCTCATCCGCATGCTGCGGCTGCTGACCGATGATGCCGCCCGCCTGACCCAGGGCCTGCCCGCACTGGCCGATACCGAACCGGAGATGGCGACCGAACCGGCTCGCCTGACCGTGACCTTCGGCTTCGGCCCGGGACTGCTGGAACGGGCCGGGACCGAGGTGCCGGAGTGGCTGGCTCCACTGCCGTCCTTCGAGATCGACGAGCTCGAACCCGAGCTGGGTGAGGGGGATCTGCTGCTGCAGGTGGCGGCCGATGATCCGCTGACCGTCTCGCATGCGGTGCGGATGCTGCTGAAGGATGCCCGGGCCTTCACCGCGGTGCGGTGGGTCCAGCACGGGTTCCGTCGGGCGCTGGGCACCCAGCGCCCGGAGACCACCCAGCGCAATCTGTTCGGGCAGCTGGACGGCAGTGCGAACCCCGAGCTCGGCAGCGACCACTTCTCCGAGGTGGTGTGGATCGACGACGGCCCCTTCGCGGGCGGCACCTCGATGGTGCTGCGCCGGATCCGTATGGATCTGGACGGCTGGGACGAGGTGGATCGCGTGGCGCGGGACAACTCCACCGGCACCCGTCAGGACACCGGCGGGCCGCTCAGCGGAGGAGGCGAGTTCGATGAGCCGGATTTCGCGGCGACCTCCGAGCACGGCTTCCCGATCATCCCGGAGTTCGCGCATGTGCGGCGGGCGCGCGGGGTCGACGAGGGAGAGCACCAGGAGATCTTCCGCCGGCCGTACAACTACGACGTGCCGCCCCCGGCGGGTTCGGAGGCCGTCTCGGAGGCGGGGCAGATCTTCGTGTCGTTCCAGGCGGACCTGCTGAGGCAGTTCCTGCCGATCCAGCAGCGCCTGTCGGACCTGGATCTGCTGAACCAGTGGACGACGCCGATCGGTTCGGCGGTGTTCGTCATCCCACCGGGCTGCGCCGAGGGCGAGTACGTCGGGCAGACGGTGCTGGAGTGAGGCTCCCGTGAGCGGTGCCCGGACATCCGACGTCAGGGTGTCCGGGCACCGGTCCGACGGGGTGATGGTCCTCACCGACGGGTCGGTCCTCGACCGTGCCGGCGTAGCGGCCTCCCTCGACCAGGCCCCGGCGTGGGACTTACACACCATCAGTGAGGAACGGCTGGCCCGCTGCAGGAGGACACCGCGACGCGATGCCGAACCGCCGGAGTGAGTCAGCAGGCCAGGACGCCGTCATCCCCTCCCTTGGCAACTGACGGCCCGATCACCCGCTGCACCCGGGCGATGCATATCCTGGCCAGGACGTCGCGCTCTCGCAGTTGGCCGATGATGCGCAGACCTACCCTCTCGACCCGCAGGAGAACGCGATGACGCCCCGTTTCAGCATCTCGAGCGACCACGCCCAGGCCCCGTTCGTGATCGGCCTCGACGTCGGCTCCGGGGGTTCGCGTGCCGCCGTCTACGACGTCAGCGGACGCGAGGTCGACAAGCGCAACCACAAGGAACCGCACGGCTTCACCGTCGGCGCCGACGGCACCTCCACCATCGACGCCGATCAGATCGTCGAGGAGCTGCGCACCTCGCTGCGCAAGGTGCTCGATGCCTCCCTGCCGGGCCCGGTGCTGGCGATCGGTTTCGACACCTTCGCCTCCACGCTGGTGGTGGTCGACGAGGCCGGTGATGCCATCACTCCCTGCATCACCTACGCCGATACCCGGTGCCACGCTCAGGTCACCTCTCTGCGGGAGCAGCTGGACACGGTCGCGCTGCATGACCGCACCGGTGCCCGCCTGCACTCCTCGTACACCGCGCCGCGCCTGGCCTGGCTGCGCGTAGAGCATCCCGACATCTGCGCGCGCGCCCACCGCTTCATGGCCCTGGGCGAGTACGTGGCCCTGAAGCTGCTGGGCACACCCGCGCTGGGCACCGCCTCGGCCGCCTGGTCAGGCATGATCGATCGCCGCACCGGCCAGTACGTCCCGGAGCTGCTCGAGGCCGTCGGGGTCGATGCCGACATGATGGGCACCCCGCTGGATCCCTCCGACGCCCTTCCGGTCGCCGACACCCCGCTGGCGACGGAGTTCCCGCAGCTCGCGGGTGCCATGTGGGTGCCGGTGATCGGTGACGGGCTGGCCGCCAACATGGGAATCGGCGCCCATGGCTCCTCCACCTGGGGCATCTCCACTGCGACCTCCGGGGCGATCCGCCAGCTGGTCTCCGGGACCACCCCGACCCTGCCCGGCGGGCTGTGGGCCTACCGCGTGGACGCCGACCGCACACTGGTCGGCTCGGCCATGAGCGACTGCGGGCGGGTCCTGGACTGGTGCCGCAACCAGCTGCAGCTTCCGCCGGGGATCGATGCGATCGAGGCCTCCGACGTGTTCACCACTCCCCCGGGCTCCGGCACCCCGCTGGTGGTCCCCTTCCTGTCCGGCGAACGCGGCACCAAGTGGCGCGACAGCTCCCGCGCGATGATGGCGGGCATCTCCGCCTCCACGACCTCGCAGGACATCCTGCGCGGCGCGATGGAGGGGGTGGCGCTGTCCTTCCTGCGCATCGCCGACCAGCTCAAGGAGATGGGCGGCGAGCCCGAGCAGATCTACCTGTCGGGCGGGATGACCGGTGCGATCCCCAGCTGGCTGCACCTGCTGGCCGACGCCCTGGGCGCTCCCATCGACCACGTGGCCGTCTCCCGCTCGACCATGCGCGGCTCGGCCGTGCTGGCCCTCGAGCAGGCCGCTCCCGACGTGGCCCCGGACCCGGTGCCCGTGCGTGAGCGCGTCGAGCCGGTCGCCGCCCACGCCGACTA
>DWZH01000050.1 GCA_019118275.1 Candidatus Brachybacterium merdavium
TCACGGTCATCGCCCCCTTCTACGACACCGCTCCCCTGTTCGGGGAGGCCAGCCGGCGCACTCGCCGTGCCGGCCGCGACCCCTCGCTCGAGGCCTACGGGCTGCGACTGGCGCAGGCCGGTCATGCCGTGCTCGCCGTGCCCTGGTGGTTCGAGCAGGTCTCGGCCGCGGACCCGGGGACGGCGGAGGCACGCACCCTCGAGGAGCGCTACGGCCCGGCGGCAGAGCGTCACCGCCGCGAGCAGCCCATGACGGGGCTCGGTCGCAGCATCGGCGACCTGATGCTGGCCGTGAGCGCCCTACAGGACTCAGGGCTGGCAGGCGAGGACCGCCTGGCGGTCTTCGGCCATTCCCTGGGTGGGAAGCTGGCGATGCACCTGGCCGCCCTCGACCCGCGCCTCGACGCCGGCGCGGCCCATGAACCGGGGCTCGGCTTCGCCCATTCCAACTGGACCGATCCCTGGTACCTCGGCGGGGCCCTGCCCGAGGGACGGGATCAGGACGAGCTGCTGGGACTCATCGCGCCCCGACCCTTCCTGCTGGCCGGAGGCGGCGCGAGCGACGGGGTGCACACCCTGGATCTCTTCCGCTCGGCCCGACGTCGCTGGGCCGAGAGCACGGGCCTGGATCTGCTGCTGCACTACGGCGGGCACCCGCTGCCGCGGCACGTGATGGCGGGAATCCGGGACTGGCTGACGAGCACGCCCGACTGATACCTCCCCAGACATGGACTTTCTCTGCAATGGGTTGCAGACTAGGGTTCGACCGCAGTCTCCCAACGAAGGGCTGACCATGCCTGTGCACCATCCGACCCGCCGACGAGTGCTGCAGACCGGCCTCGTCACCACCGCCACCGCGGGCCTCGCGGCCACCGCTCCCGCTCTCGCCGCACCACCGGGTCGGCCCGGCTCCGGTGAGCTGATCGATCTCGGGATCGCCATGGAGTCGGTCAACGTCCGCCTCACCGGCAGCGGGCCCGACGGAGCCGGGGCCACGAACCTCTACGCCCTGTCCGACGGCACCCCGGTCACCTTCTCCGTGATCAGCCCCGAGACCGGCGAGCTGCTGTTCTCCTGGCCGGTCCCCGACGAGTCCCTGAACTACGGGGCCGGGGTCTACGGCATCGAGGGAGGCGCTTACTTCACTGCCCGCAGCGGCTCCGCCACCGCACTGAACTTCTACGACCAGGCCGAGCAGTCGGTCACCCACATCACCACCAGTGGCGGCGGGCAGCCGATCCCCAACTCGGTGATCCGCAACGTCATCCCCGATGGGGACACGCTCTACCTGTGCTGCTACCCGCGCTCCGAGGTCTACGCCCTCGACCTGCCGAGCGGTGAGGTCCGCGAGTTCGGACCGGCCAGCGACAACGGCGGCGACTACGCCTGGGGCTTCGCCAAGATCGAGGACACCCTCTACGTCGGCACCGGGATCGGTACCGGCCAGCTGGTCGCCTTCGACACGGGCACCGGCGAGCGGACCGAGATCGAGCTGGAGGACCCGCCTGCGAGCATCGCCGCCCTGGGGACCGCCGGGCCCCTCCTGCTGGTGCCGTTGCCGGGTCGCATCGGAGTGTACGACACCACGAGCGGGACCTGGCACGAGGATCTGCCCGGGATGGACCAGGGTGCCTCCGCCTTCGCCAATGGCGGCGATCCGGATCTCGCCTACTTCCGCTCCGACGACGAGTTCTGGGTCTTCGACGCCGAGGCTCTCGAGGCGACCCCGCTGGGCTTCGCCGAGCACGGCGTCTCCACCAGCTCCCTGCGCGCCCTGGAAGCCTTCCCGGCCGACGACCACGACGTGATCGCGTGCTTCCGCCAGAACGGGGAGGCCATCGTCTTCGATCCCAGCGCGGACGAGGTGGTGGTCCACGATGTCGCGGTCGACAGCGCCCCGGTGATCGCCCACAGCATCGGGCTCGGACCGGATGGCGATGTCTGGGTGGGGGCCTACCTCAGCGCGGGAGTGATCGCGACCATCGACGTGCACAGCCGGGAGATCACCCAGCTGGAGGGGCCGGAGCAGAGCAGCGCGATCGCCACCGTCGGTCCGTACCTGATGATCAGCAAGTATCCCGACGGCGTGCTCTATCGCTATGACTCGCGCGAGCCGTGGGAGTGGGACTCGAACCCCGACATCGTTGCCGAGCTCATCTCCCCGCATCTGCAGGACCGGCTGTTCGAGATGACCGACGCGGGCGACCTGCTCGCGGCCGCCTCCATCCCGGAGTACGGGCACCTGGGAGGGGCACTGAGCATCGTCGACCCCGAGACCGGCGAGTACGAGGTGTATCGACACATCGTGGAAGATCAGGGGGTCAGCACGGTCGCGCACCGGGACGGGATCGTCTACGCCGGCACCACCATCTACGGCGGGATGTCGACCGTCCCGACCACCACCGAGGGTCATCTGGTCGAGTTCGACCTCGACTCCCGTGAGGTCACCTCGGCCATCGTCCCGGTGGCGGGCGACGAGACGGTCTCCACCCTGTGCTTCGGGCCTGAGGCCTCGATCCTGGTCGGCGTCACCTATGAGAGCAATCTGTTCACCTACGACATCACCACGCATGAGGTGACCTCGGTGGTCGACCTGGGCATCACGCCCACCGGGGCCGCCTGGGGCCGCACCCCGACCCTGCGGTACCGCAAGCACGACCGGTGCTTCTACGGGGTCGGTGGTGGAGTCTTCTTCCGCGTCACCGCCGGGGGCGAGGTGACGATCCTGGACGATGAGCACGGCTGGAAGACGCTGACGATCACCGCCCGCGGCGAGATCTACCTGATCGACGCCAACCGGGTGTACGTCCACGCCTTCGACTGATGGCAGACTGGGCCGCCGGCTTCGGTGCCGGATGCACCGAAGCCGCTCTCGCCCCGGTCGTCAGTCACCGCTGGGGCGCAGGTACTTGTAGTAATAGCCCTCGGGTGATGGACGCGGCTGCACTCCTTCGACATCGTCGGCGACCGCCCATAGCTGCGGATTCCACGTCAGGGGAATCGTCTGCGCGATGTCCTCCCGCACTTTCGCCGCCTGCACGAACTTGGCCTCCCGTTCGGTCTCGTCGAGAGTCGATACCGCCTCATCGACGAGACCGGCGAACTCCTGTGCTTCGTCAGAGGAGCGGGTGGACAGGATCTCTTCCGCACGTGCAGCGATCTCCGGACCGTCCAGGCTGTCGTCGTTCTGCACCGCCTGCAGCTCGGCCCAGTCGTCCGCCGACAGGCTGAACTGGCGCACATAGTCGTAGCCGAAGATGTTGTAGATCCAGTTGTTCAACGTGGGCAGGCCGGAGAAGGTTCCGGCGTAGAAGCTCATCACGGAATCGTCGTCATGAGGTTCCCAGCGGGTGTCGGAGTGGACTCCGCTCTCGAGGATCTCGATGTTCACATCGATGCCGAGTGCATCGATCCACACCTCGCGCAGCACCTCCAGCCAGGGCTCGTCGAAGTTGTACTGGATGCGGACACCGGGCATGTCGTCCAGGAGGCCTGCCTCCTCCAGGAGCTCTTTGGCGCCGTCGACATCGAAGGGGACCGCGAACTCATCGCTCCAGCCCGGGACCACGTCCGGGATCAGGGCCGTGCCGGGCTGCCTGCCCTCCGAGAGATCGGCGAGCGCGTCACGGTCGACGGCCATCGACAACGCCCGCCGCACCCGAGGATCCTCGATCGCCCGGTGCCCTCCCCACATCGCCTGGAGATAGGTGGTTCCGTAGCCATCGACCTGCACCACGGACTCCTTGAGGTCGGCGTCGGTCTGCACCGTCGACCCACTGACCGTGATGATCTCGAGGTCTCCACCCCGGAAAGCGAGCACGTTGGTCGGTGCGTCGCTGCCCAGTCGCATGTCGATACGGCCGACCTCGACGGCGTCGGCGTCCCAGTACTCCGGATTGGCATCCATCACCAGTGCCGAGTTCGGCTCCCAGCTCACGGGGACGAAGGCACCATTGCCCACCCAGTTCTCGGGCTGCTGCCAGCCTTGCTGATCCTCCTCGACCGACGGCGGGTGGACGAGCACCATCGAGTAGTGGGACATCAGCAGCAGGAAGTCCGGGTTGGGAGACTCGAGTTCGATGACGAGGGTCGAGTCGTCCGGGGCGGAGATCCCCACCTCGTCCCACTCCGACAGTGCACCGGACTGGTAGTCGAGAGCTCCCTTGATGCCCAGTCCGGGCAGGTAGCTGGAAGCGCCGGAGGCATAGTTGCCGCCGGCGCCGGTGGGGTCGAGGAGGCGCTGGAAGGACCATTCGGCATCGCCCGCGACGACCGGGTCGCCGTTCGACCAGGTCGCGCCCTCCCGCATGGTGAAGGTATAGGTCAGCTCGTCCTCGCTCACCTCCCAGGATTCGGCTGCGGCGGGCACCACGTCGGTGGCGGTCTCATCCTGGAACACGAGGCCCTCGAGCAGTCCGGCGGGAACGATGATCATCGCGTTCCCGACATAGTGGGGATCGAGCGTCTCGACGGATCCGGAGGTCTGGACGATCCGCATCGTCGGGCGGTCGCCCTCCTCGCCACCACCGCTGTCGCCGGTGGCGTCCTCGTCGAAGATCGAGCAGCCGGTGGCGAGCAACCCGGCTCCGGCCGTCCCGCTCCCGAGGACCGCCCTCCTGCTGGGCGATGCGCCCCTGCCCTGATCACGCGTCGTCGTGAATGGTCGATTCGAGGCCACTGCCATCACCTTCCAGATCCAGGCTTCCTCGCCCACAGTCTGCAATCGGTTTCTATCGCCAGCCTCACCCATCCTGCAACCGATGTCAACAGGTTCGGGAGGCGACTCGTGAGGTGCCATCACAGCCCGAAAAGCCGCTCCGCGTTGCGGTGCATGATCAGCTGCCGCTCGTGCGCATCGAGGCCTGCGGCCCGGAAGGCGCCGACGGCCAGGGCGGGGTCGATCAGGGTGGAATCGGAGCCGAACAGGAGCCGTTCGGGGCCGACCTGGTCCAGCACCCAGCGGATCCGGTCCGCCTCGGGCTGTGAGTACCCGGGCTCGAGCCAGAGCCGATCGGTGCGCCGCGCCGCCTCGGGCGCGAGCCGCCAGGCCGGGCCGCCCATGTGCCCGGCGATCACCTGCACGTCGTCGACCCGTGCGACGGTCTCGGCGAGGTCCAGCAGCTGAGTCCCCCAGGAGTGCACGAGCACCGGGAGCTGCCGGGCGGCGCACAGCCGCAGCGCATCGGCCATCCGCGGCGACCCGGCAGGGGTGGCGGCGTAGTCGGTGTGGATCTTCGCGCCGAGGAACAGGCCCGAGGGCAGCAGCTCCTCCAGCTGCGCCTCGGCCTCCTGGAGGAAGCGCGGATCGATCACGAACATCCCGCGCAGGCGCTCATGCCCGGTGATCGCGGCGGCCAGAGCGGGGTTCCCGCTGAGGGCGTCGTAGGTGACGGCCTCGACCCCGGAGACGAGCTGGATGTCGATGCCGTGCGCGTCCATGGAGCGCAGGTTGTCGGCCGCGCTCCCCCGGTCCGGTCCGAAGAACCAGGGCCCCAGATGGGCGTGGACATCGATGATGCGCGTGGTCATCTCGTGCCTCCGCTCAGCCGGAGCAGGTTCCCGGCGGCCACCAGGTCCCGCTGCGCCGCATCGAGGCCGCTCGAACGCAGCCGGGCGAGGACCGAGTGCTCCTCGGACCATCCGCTGCGGGCACCGAAGACGAGCCGCTCCGCGCCCACGTGCTCGGCGATGGTCTCCCAGGCATCCGGGTTGCCCAGCAGCCGGGTGGAGGCGTGGAACCCAGGCTCCTCACGGGCGGCCAGGATGAACTCCCCGGCGTCGTAGAAGTGCTGGTCCAGGAAGATCACGGTGGCGCCGAGGCCCATCATCGCCAGGCCGACGGAACGGGTCGATCCCTCGACCAGGATGGTCAGGCCCAGCGCACTCGCCCGGCGGGTGAGCAGTCGCAGGCGCGGCGCGGTGCCGGGGATGCCCTGGCGGGTGGTCGCGAAGCGCACCAGGCGTGCGCCCCCGGCCGCGGCCGCCTCCATGCGGGATTCCGCATCGACCGGGTTGCGCAGGTCGACCCCGCACACGGCCGTCCACCCGTGATCGCGGGCGGCGGCGTCGGCCTCCCGGTTGCCGGTCTCGGGGTCGTAGCTCAACGCCCGCAGCCCGGTGACGGCACCGCCGTCGATGCCCGCGGCCGCGAGGCGCGCCCGCAGATCGGCGGCGTTCTGCCTGCGTCCGGTGGTGATGTCCCTGCCGATGAGCAGGTCGCAGTCGAGGATCATGCCGGCACCACCGCGCGGTGGACCTTGTCGATCGCCTCGGCCATCGCATCGACCTGCTCGTCGGTGTAGTTCTCGTTCCAGGGGACCGCCAGCAGCCGCTCGGAGACCAGCGCCTCGGCGACCGGGCATTCGCCGTCGGGGTAGTCGATCCTGCCGCGGATCGGATACCCGGACCCGCCGTAGGCCGTGGGCTCGCGCAGCACGGGCTCCTGGTACAGGGGGCGGGCGATGTACCCGGCGACGCAGGGCACCCCTTCGGCGCCGAGTGCGGCCGCGAACCGTCTCAGACCCGCGTGGTCGAGGCCGTCGACCAGCAGCGGGTAGTACCAGTAGGCGTGGATCCCGGCGGGTGCCGGCGTGGTCAGGCCCGGCAGCTGGGCGAGGGCGGCGCTGAGGTGGTGGGCGTGGCGGCGCCGTCGGTCCACGACTGCCTGCAGCCTGGTCAGCTGGACGCGCGCGACCGCACCGCTGAGCTCGGGCATCCGGTAGTTCAGGGCGAAGGAGAGGTAGGTGCGCTCCCCGGTGTCGCGCGGCCACGCCTTGTCCGCGAACAGTCTCATCGCCCGGGCCAGCTTCGCATCGTCGGTGATCACGAGCCCACCGTCACCGGTGGTGATGTGCTTGGTCTGCTGGAGGGAGAAGCATCCCAGGTGCCCGATCGTCCCGACCACCGGGTCGCCGGGCCTCTCGCGGGCGAGGTAGGCCTGGGCGCAGTCCTCGATGAGCAGCACCCCGGCCTCGTCGGCGATCTCGCGCAGCTCGCGCACCCGGGCCGCTCCCCCGAAGAGGTGGACCACGAGGATGGCGCGGGTCCGGGAGGTGATCCTCCGTCGGACGTCCTCCGGATCCAGACAGCCGGTGACCGGGTCGAGATCTGCGAAGACCGGGACCGCGTTCTGGGCGATCACCGGGAGCACGGAGCCCATGTCGGAGATCGGCGGGACGATGATCTCCTGGCCCGGGGCCGGGTCGACCGCCGCGACGGCCAGGTGGAGGGCCGCGGTACCGCTGGAGCAGGCCACGGCATGGGCCGAGCCCATCATCTCGGCGAACTCGGCCTGCAGGGCCTTGACCTCGGTTCCCCATACCCCGGAGAGCATCCCGGAACGCAGGACCCGCAGGACCGCCGCCTCCTCCTCGGGCCCGATGGTGCGGCCCGCGGCATCGTTCGTGCTGGGCAGAGACCCCCGGGGAAGGACCGGTGGGCCGCCGTCGAGGGCCAGGAGCGGTTCAGAGGGCATCGGCATGGACCGGGAGCACGGCGTCCAGCAGCGTCCGGGTGTAGTCGTGGCGGGCGCCGGTGAAGATGTCGGCGGTCGTCCCGGCCTCGACGACCCGGCCCGACTTCATCACCATGACGTGATCGGTGTACTTCTCGACGACGGCGAGGTTGTGGGTGATCAGCAGGATCGAGAAGCCGAGCTGCCGGCGGAGGGAGTCGAGCAGCTCGAGCACCTGGGCCTGCACCGAGGCGTCCAGGGCCGAGGTCGGCTCATCGGCGACCAGCAGTCCGGGTTCGAGGGCGAGCGCCCGGGCGATCGCCACCCGCTGCTGCTCCCCTCCCGAGAGCTGCCGCGGATACAGGTCCGCGTAACCGGTGGGCAGCTGCACCCGGTCCAGCAGGTCCAGGGCCTCGCGTCGACGGTCCCGCTTGGTGCCGATGCGGTTGATGCGCAGGGGCTCGCTGATGTTCTCCGCCACGGTGGAGGCGGGCAGCAGGGAGCCGTAGGGGCTCTGGAAGACCATCTGCATCGATCGCCTCTGCAGGCGCAGCTTCCTGCGCCCCATCGCGAGCACGTCGCGCCCGTCGACGTGGACCTCGCCGGCGGTGGGATCGATCAGTCGCAGCACGAGCCGGGCGAGGGTGGACTTCCCGGATCCCGATTCGCCGACGATCCCGAGGGTGCCGCCCCGGGGGAGCTCGAAGGAGACGTCGTCCACGGCGCGGATCGGACCCGCCGCCCCGGGGAATTCCTTGACCAGCCCACGGGCCCGGACCAGCGGGTCCTCCAAGCGTTCTGCCGGGGTCGCCGACTCCCTGGCCGGTGTGCCCTGCGCGCCGGGGTCCCCGGGCTCCGGCGGGCGGATGTCCATGGCCGATTCCAGCAGCATCCTCGTGTAGGAGTCCTCGGGGTCGGTCAGCAGCTGGCGCATGGGACCGCGCTCGCGCACCTCGCCCTCGCGCAGCACCACCCCGTCCTGCGCGAGGTAGCGGGCCACACCCAGGTCATGGGTGATCATCACCAGTGCCATGCCCTCGTCCTGGAGGTGGACGAGCAGGTCCAGGATCTGCTTCTGCACCGTGACGTCCAGGGCCGTGGTGGGTTCGTCGGCGATCACCAGACTCGGCCGGGTGATGGTCGCCATCGCGATCATCGCGCGCTGGCGCATCCCGCCGGAGAGCTGGAAGGGGTACATCTTCACCCGTCGCTCCGGCTCGGGGATGCCGACCTCCCCCAGCGCTTCGACAGCACGCCTGCGGGCTTCCTGGCGCGTGCCCAGACCGTGCCACAGGACGGCCTCGGTCAGCTGCCGTTCGAGGGTGAGCGAGGGGTTCAGGGCGTCCATGGCGTTCTGGAAGACCATGCCGACCTCCTGTCCGCGAATCCGCCGCAGCCGGTTCTTCCCCGCCCCGATCAGCTCCACCGTGTCTCCGGATCCGAGTTCGAGCCGTGCGGAGCCGGCGACCTTCGCGTTGCTGGGCAGCAGTCCGAGGATCGCACGCATCGACACGCTCTTGCCGGAGCCGGACTCACCGATCACGGCGGTCGCTCCCTGGTCGGGCAGCTGGAGGTCCAGGCCTTTGACGGCGTGGACGGTGGATCCGTCGGTCATCGAGAAGTCGACGACGAGATCGGAGACATCGAGCAGCATGGGGTCCTTCCTGGCCGTGTGGATCAGGTCTCGTCGACGTCGAACGCGTCGCGCACGCCGTCCCCGACGAAGGTGAAGGCGATCATGATCGCGATGAAGATGATGGTCGGCCACGCGATCAGGTGGGGATGATTCAGGACGTAGGCGTAGCCGTCGATGATCATCGCCCCCAGGGAGGGCGTGGGAGGGGCGACGCCGAGGCCGAGGATCGCCAGCCCGGACTCGGCCAGCATGTTGGCCGGGATCCCGAAGCTGACGGTCACCAGCACCGGGCCGAGGGCGTTGGGGACCATGTAGCGCATCACGAGCGTCCATCCGCCGGCGCCCATGGAGCGTCCCGCCTCGACGTACTCCATCGTCTTCAGCCGCATGATCTGGGCGCGCAGCAGCCGGGACTGCCCGACCCAGGAGGCGATCGACAGCGCGAGGATGATGGCCCAGGTCGAGCGGCCCATCACCGCCACCAGCAGCACGGCGAAGAGGTAGCCGGGGAAGGCGTACATGACGTCGGTCCCGGCCATCAGGATCTGGTCGTACTTGCCCCCCTTGTAGCCGGCGACCAGACCGACCACGAAGGCGACGGCGAGCGAGATCAGCTCGGCCGCGATGGCGATGAACAGTGCGGTGCGGATCGAGTACACCAGCCGGGAGAAGACGTCCCGTCCCAGCGGGTCCGTCCCCATCAGGAATCCCTCGGTGAACGAGGGCAGCAGCTCCTGGCCCCTGTGGATGGTCGCGTACCCGTAGGGCGCGATGAGCGGGGAGGCCAGCGCCACCACGGCGACCACGATGATGAACGCGAGGCTCACCACGGCCAGGCGGTTGCGCAGGAACCTCTTCCACCTGCGCGTCCATTCGCTGGTAGGCTGTCCGCCGACGACGGCCGCGTCACCGGTCGCCGTCGCGACCGGTTGCTCGATGGTCGCCATCAGACCGCTCCTCTCGTCGCCGCGCCCTCGGATCTCACGTGCCCACCGTCCTCTTCGTGGGCGATGCCGTCGCCCACGTCGTCCTTGCGCCGCGGTCCTTCCGCGGCCAGGCCGAGATCCGTTCGCACCCTCGGATCCACGGCCGCGTAGCTGAGGTCGACCAGCAGGTTCATCACCATCAGCAGGGCCGCGAAGAACAGGGTGGTGCCCATCAGCAGCGGCATGTCACGACTGACGGCCGCCTGGGTGAAGTAGTGGCCCAGGCCCGGGATGCCGAAGATCTGCTCGACGAAGATGGTGCCGGTCGCGAGCGAGGCGAACATCGGTCCGACGACCGTCACCAGCGGCATCAGGGAGTTGCGCAGCACGTGGCCGACCAGCACGGCACTCTCCCTGCCGCCCTTGGCGCGCGCGGTGACCACGTACTCCTGTCTGAGGTTCTCGAGCATCGAAGAGCGCACGTACCGGGCGAGCACCCCGATAGGCGCGATCGCGAGTGCCAGAGTGGGCAGCACCATGTGCTCGGGCCCCTTCCAGCCGTAAAGCGGCAACAGGCCCAGTGCGACCCCGAAGATCAGCACCAGGACCAGACCGGCGAGATAGTTCGGCAAGCCGTTGCCGACGGTGGCCACGAACATCGTGCCGCTGTCGAGGATCGTGCGCCGTCGCACCGCCGCCAGGATCCCGATCGGCAGTGCCACGCCGACCGCGACCAGGGTGGCGGTCACGGCGAGAGCTGCCGAGATCGGGAAGGCGGAGGCGATGATCCCCTCCACCGTGCGGTGGGGGTATCGGTAGCTCGGGCCCATGTCGCCGGTGAGCGCGCCGGCCATGAACGTCGTGTACTGCTGCCAGATCGGCACCTCGGCCCCGTAGCGGTCGCTGAGCTCCGAGCGGGTCTCGGACGTGGCCTGCTGGGCCAGGCTCACGTTGCCGCCACCCGCTTCCTGGATCCCGGCGAAGTCGCCCGGGGCCAGCTGCAGCAGACCGAAGGTCAGCAGCGAGACCGCGAACAGGCACAGCACCAGCCGGATCAGTCGCCTGCCGACGAACATGACGATCTTCATCGATCCTCCTCGGACGCTCGCGCGCCGATCACTCGGAGACTGTGAGGTGCTTGTAGTAGTAGCCCTCCGGGGAGGGGCGCAGCTGGATGCCGCCGAGCCGGTCGGATCCCGCGAGCAGCTGTGCGCCCCACGCCAGCGGGACGGTGTACGCCAGCTCCTCGCGCAGCTTCGCCGCCTCGATGAACTTCTGGACCCGCTGGTCCTCGTCCAGCGTGATCACGGCGTCCTCGGCCAGCTCCGCGAACTGCTGGGCCTCGTCCGTCGAGCGGGTCGACAGGATCTCCTCGACCTCCGCCGCGATCTCGGGGCCCTCCTGGCTCTCGTCACCCTGGACGGCCTGCAGCTCCTCCCATGCCTCGTAGGGCATCGAGAACTGCCGGACGTGATCGGAGCCGAAGATGTTGAGGATCCAGTTGGTCATGGTCGAGACCCCCGCGAAGGAGCCGTAGTAGTAGCTCATGGAGGAGGTGTCCTCATAGGCCTGCCAGCGGGTCTCGGCATGCACACCCTCCTCGAGAACGTCGATGGTGACCTCGATGCCGAGCACGTCGATGAGGCCCTCGCGCATGATCGCCAGGATCGGCTCCTCGTATCCCGCCTGGATCCGCAGCCCGGGCAGGTCGTCCAGGATTCCGGCCTCCTCGAGCAATGCGCGGGCGCCGTCGGGGTCGAAGGGCACCAGCAACTCCTCGCTCCAGCCGGGGACGCTGTCGGGGATGAGCGAGCCCGCCGCCACGATGCCGGCGTTGGTGGCGGTCATCGCCTCGCGGTCGATCGCCATCGAGAGGGCCCGGCGCACTCGCTGGTCCTGGATCGCCTCGTGCCCGCCCCACATCGACTGCAGGTAGAAGGTGGAGTACCCGTCGACCCGGACGGTGGACTCCTCCAGGTCCGGATCGGTCTGCAGGGTCTCGCCGGTGACACCGATGATGTCGAGCTCGTCGTTACGGAAGGCGAGGGTCTGGGTGGTCAGCTCTCCCGCGAGCTGGACGGTGATCCGCTGGACCTGCACGTTGTCGGCGTCCCAGTACTCGGGGTTCTTCTCCATCTCCAGGGTCGAGTTGGGGACCCAGTTGGTGAGCACGTAGGGACCGTTGCCCACCCAGTTCTCCGGCAGCGTCCAGTCCTGGGGCTCGGCCTCGACGGTGGCCGGGTGGAGCACGCTCATCGAGTAGTGGGTCATGTTCAGCAGCAGGTCCGGGTTCGGGTCCTCCAGCTCGATGACGACGGTCGATTCGTCCGGGGCGCTGATGCCGACGTCGTCCCAGGAGTCCAGTGCACCGGACTGGTAGTCGGCGGCACCCTTGATCTGCGCGCTCGGGAGGTAGCTCGAGGCCCCGGTGGTGTACCCGGAGCCGGCTCCCGTGGGGCTCAGCAGCCGCTGGAAGGACCAGACGGCATCATCTGCGCTGATCGGATCGCCGTTGGACCAGTTCGCCTCGCGGAGGTGGAAGGTGTAGGTCAGTTCGTCCTCGGAGACGTCCCAGGACTCGGCGAGGGCGGGGACCACGTCGGAGCCGGCCTCGTCCTGCATCACCAGGCCCTCCATCATGCTGGCGGGCAGGATGTACATGCTGCTGTTGACGTAGTGCGGGTCGAGGCTGTCGATGTCCGAGGTGCGGGCGATGGTGATGGCCGGCCCCTGCTCGCCGGCGCCGCCCTCTGCTCCACCGCCGGACGTGGAGTCGAAGATCGAGCAACCGGTGGCGAGCAGGCCCGCCCCGCCGATGCCGGCGCCCAGCAGGGCGCGCCGGTTGAAGTGGCTGGAATTGCTGATCACTGCCATGTGATGCACCTTTCCGATGCGGTCGGCGTCGTCGCCTCGGGCTTCGTCACCCGGTGACTGCAATCGCTTTCTGTGGGTAGCATCACGTTTACTGCAAGCGATGTCAAGCGCGTGCGGCGTCCGGTTGCACAACCGATGTCGTCGTCATCGGATCGTGATCCCGACCCGCCGCCCGTCAGCCGCTGTACAGCCCCAGGGGCACCCGCTCGGCGCGGACGCGCCCGTCCCGCACCACCACCAGCTCGGGGCGCCGCGCGGCCAGCCGTGTATTGGCGGCCGCCGCGTACTGCCGGCTGTTGTACTCGATCTGGGGCCAATCGGCCGCGATCTCCGCGCCCAGACCCAGGGAATGCTCGAGAGCGGCGTCGACGGTGGTCAGGTCCTGCATCGCCACCCGCAGCCCGAGGGCGCGGGCGGCGGCGAGGGTGACCAGGGCATGGCTCTGGCCCTTCGCCGCCTTGATGACCACTCCGGACCAGCCCTGTTCCCGCAGCGTCGCGAGCTGCGCGAGGTCGAAGTACCCCTCGTCCATCAGCACCGGGAAGCGACGGGTCAGCCGGCGCATCCGGGCGGGATCGACCGTCGTGCCACGGGGGAAGGGCTGTTCGAGATAGGTGATGGCCGCGGCGGCACGGCTCGAGCGGGCCGAGAGCTCATCGAGCATCCGCTCGAGAGCCTCGACGGAATACGCCTCGTTGGGGTCCAGCGAGAAGGTGGCCCCGGGGAGGTTCCCGGCGAGCTCGTGGACCTCGGCGATGCGCCGGGCATCGCCGGACGGATCACCGGAGAGCTTGAGCTTGAAGTGGGCGATTCCCTCCGACCGGATCCAGTCCTCGAGACCGGCGGGGCCCGCCGCCCCCTCGTCGCCCGCCGCCCGCAGCGGATCGCCCACGCCGAGCGCGTGCTGGACGGGCAGGTCGGAGCGCCGCGGCCCGAGGTGGTCCCCGGGGTGGGTGCCGGCCAGTTCGGGCATCACCCAGCCCAGGTCCTGGTTCATGTGCTCGCGGGTGTACATCTCGTAGGGGCTGCGGCCCGCCGTGCGGGACCAGGCGTCATGGAGGGCATTGTCGATGGCGCCGAGGGCGAGCAGCCCGGCCAGGGGCGGGATCGCGTCGATCCGCAGGTGCCGCGCGGCCTCATCGAGGACGGCGGGGAGCTCTGCCTCCAGAGGGCGCCACAGGGTGAAGGGGTCGCCCGTGCCTCCGAACTCGACGAGCCGTGCGGCCAGAGTGCGCACGAGCTCGCGCATGATCCGGTCCCGCTCGTCCAGGCTCAGCGGGGAGCGCGGCCACGACCAGGGCACGGACAGGATCCCCGCGCCGCAGCCGTGCCCCTGCCTCCCCTCGCGCGTCCGCACCGTCAGACGGATCGTGGCCGAGCTCAGGTGGGTCATGGGGCGTCCGCTGATCACGAAGGGCGGATCGAGCTCGATGTCCTCGACACCGACCTCGGCGTCGATCACCCGGATGTCGCCTCGGCGCTCCCGGAAGCGGGGAGGGGCAGCGGTCACGGCGCGCTCACCCCGTCCGCACGGGCCCGGTGGACTCCCGCACCACCAGCTCGACCCCGAGCTGTCGTTCGACCGTCCCGTGGGCCCCGCTCACCGTGCCATCGCCTACCCCGCGGTCCGGTCCCAGCGCGATGTCGAGCGCGGACGATCCCATCTCGCGCAGCGGCAGCCGCACCGTGGTCAGCGCCGGCGAGAGGTCCTTCGAGACGTCGATGTCGTTGAAGCCGGCCACGGAGATGTCGCCCGGGACGCTGCGCCCGTGGTCGCGAAGATGGGCGAGCGCCCCGATGGCCATCTGGTCGGCAGTGCCGGTGATGGCGGTCAGCTCCGGGTGCTGCTCCAGCAGACGACCGGCCGCGTGGTAGCCCTCGTCCCGGGTCGGCGGACCGTGGTGGACGATCAGCCGGGCACCGGCCTCGTCGAGGGCCTCCTCGAGCCCGCCCAGCCGCTCCTCGGTCGAGACCAGGGTGGCGGGCCCGGCGATCAGGGCGATGTCGCGGTGGCCGAGCTCGACCAGGTGCCGGCCCAGCATCCTGCCTCCGTCGCGGTTGTCGACCAGCACGCGGTCTACGTCGACCACCGGGGTGCCGATGGCGACCACGCGCCCGCCGGAGGAGCGGAAGGACCTGACGCGGGCGGCGATGCCGGCGCGGTAGCTCTCGTCGTTCAGTCCGGAGCCGGCCAGGATCACCGAGTGGGCCCGGTGGGACTGCAGCATCCGGAAGTACCCCAGCTCACGGTCCGGGTCGCGCTCGGTGTGGCAGATGGTCACCAGCAGGTTCTCGGCAGTGGCACGGTCGTGGATGCCGTTGACGATCTCGGAGAAGTACGGGTCGCCCACGTCGCCGACCAGCACTCCGATGGTGCCTGTGTTGCCCCGCAGCAGCCCCTGGGCCTGGGCGTTGGGCACGTAGTCGAGGTCCTCCGCGGCCTGCCGGACCCGCGCGCGCAGATCCTCGACCACGGGGTAGCTGCTGCCCGACAGCACCCGCGAGGCGGTCGGGACCGACACACCGGCGCGCTGCGCGACGTCCTTCAGGGTGACTGCCATGCAGGGAGGATAACCATTGCAATCGGTCTCTTGACGCACCCGCGGAACCGCTCTACGCTCGGCGGCGGAGAGAAACGCTTTTCTCTCGTTCCGATCCACGACGTGAGGACGATCAGTGCCGACCGCGACCACACGCACCCCGGGGAACGAGCTCCCCACCACCTGCCCGCGCGACGAGGCCGAGCTCGACGAGCTCCTGTCGCGCCCGTTGCCCGGAGTGGGCGAGGCCCTGGCCGCCGTCGGCGGTGACATCGTGCTGCTGGGAGCCGGCGGCAAGATCGGGCCGACCATGGCCCGGATGGCTCGTCGGGCCCTCGACCAGGTGGGCTGCGATGCCCGCGTCATCGCGGTCTCCCGCTTCTCCGACCCGGCCGCACGCGAGCAGCTCGAGGAGGGCGGCGTCGTCGTCCATCCGGCCGATCTCTCCGACTCCGCCAACTACGCCGATCTGCCCGATGCGGCGGCCATGTTCTACCTGGCCGCGATGAAGTTCGGGACCACCGGCCAGGAGCACCGGACCTGGTGGTCCAATGCCGCGATGCCGGCCATGGTGGCCGATCGGTACCGCGGGGTGCCCTCGGTCGTCTACTCCACCGGCAACGTCTACCCGCTGACCCCGCTGGGCTACGGCGGCTCCACCGAGGCCGACGCCGCCGAGCCGGTCGGTGAGTACGCGGCCTCATGCCTGGCCCGCGAGCGCCTGTTCAGCTACGCCGCCCACACCTGGGGCACGCCCACCACGATCTTCCGCCTGAACTATGCCTGCGAGCTGCGCTACGGGGTGATCGCCGACGTCGCCACCAAGATCGCCGCCGGCGAGCCCGTGGACGTGACCATGCCGGCCGTCAACGTCGCCTGGCAGGGCGACATCAACGCCTGGGCGCTGCGCTCGATCGCACTGGCGGATCCGCAGCCGCACCTGCTCAACGCCACCGGCCCGGAGACGGTGCCCGTGCGCCGCATCGCGCAGTGGCTCGGCGAGGAGATGGGTACCGAGCCGATCATCGTCGGCGAGGAGGCCACCGATGCCCTGCTCAGCGACTCCTCCCAGGCTCATGAACGGTTCGGCTATCCCAGCGTGCCGCTGCGGCAGATGGTGCGCTGGGTCGGCCGATGGGTCTGCGACGGGGGCCGGCAGCTGGGCAAGGCCACCAAGTTCCAGCAGCGTGAGGGGAAGTTCTGATGACCGATCTGGAGGAACGGACGGCCACGGACCTCCGTGCCCGCCTCGATACGGGCGTGGTGATCCCCGCCCATCCCCTGGCCCTGGACGACAGCGGTGGGCTGGACCTCACCGCCCAGCGGGCGCTGACGCGCTACCAGCTGGCCGCGGGGGCGCACGGCCTGGCCGTCGGCGTCCACACCACGCAGTTCGAGCTGCACCATGACCCTGGCATGCTGCGCACGGTGTGGGAGCTGGCCGCCCTCACGGCCGCGGAGGCGGCGCCGGGGCAACGCCCGATCATGGTCGCCGGGCTGGTCGGGGACACGGCCCAGGCGGTCCGGGAGGCGCAGATCGCCCGTGAGCTCGGCTATGAGGCGGCGCTGATGAGCCCCTGGGGCATGAGCGAGCGCTCCGAGCCCATCCTGCTCGAACGCGCCCAGGCCGTCGGCGAGGTGCTGCCCACGATCGGCTTCTACCTCCAGGACAGTGTCGGCGGCACGCCCCTGACCCGCGAGTTCTGGCGCAGACTGTTCGAGCTGGACTCCGTGGTGGCCGTCAAGGTCGCCCCCTTCGACCGGTACCGCACCAATGACGTGCTGCAGGAGCTGCTGGTCCACGACCGCTGGGACCAGGTCGCGGTGCTGACCGGCAACGACGACGCCATCGTGCACGATCTGCTCACCCCCTACCGCGCCCGGGTCGGCGGGCGGCTGCGCGAGGTGCGCGCCCGCGGCGGGCTGCTGGGCCAGTGGGCAGTGGGCACGAAGGCCGCGGTCGAGCTCGTCGCCCGCGCCAACGCCGCCGTCACGGCCGATGCGATCGATCAGGATCTGCTGGCCCTGGCCACCGACCTGGTCGAGGTCAACGCCGCCGTCTTCGACGTCGCGCATGACTTCGCCGGCTGCGTGCCCGGGGTCAACGAGGTGCTGCGCCAGCAGGGCCTGGTGCCCACCGCCGCGTGCCTCGGAGCGGACCTCCTCTCCCCCGGCCAGTCCGAGCTGATCGCCTCGATGCGCAGCCGCTATCCCGAGCTGCTGGACGAGCAGTTCGTGGCCGAGGGCCGGGACGCATGGCTGTCATGAGCCGCCGGATCGTGGGCTGGGGCTCGTCGTCGATGGCCCTGATCGGCCCGGCGATGGACTCGGTGCTGGCCGCCGACGGCGTCCCCTTCGTCAACGAGGGCCGCGGCGGGGAGACCTCCCATCACACGGCCGCCCGCATCGGCTCCCTGCCCCTGCCGGTCCGCGTCGCCGGCGGCACGCTGCCGGGTGCGGGAACGATCCGGCTGGAGCCCACGGGCCTGGACCTGGTGGCCACCGCCCTGAAACCCTTCGCCGG
>DWZH01000051.1 GCA_019118275.1 Candidatus Brachybacterium merdavium
CGAGCCGGGCGTCGGCAAGACCGCCGTCGTCGAGGGGCTGGCACGTCGCATCGTCGAAGGGGACGTCCCCGACTCCCTGCGCGGCAAGAAGCTGGTCTCCCTGGACCTGTCATCGATGGTCGCCGGCTCGAAGTACCGCGGCGAGTTCGAGGAACGCATGAAGGCCGTCCTCGAGGAGATCCGCACCTCCGGCGGTCAGATCATCACCTTCATCGACGAGCTGCACACCGTGGTCGGTGCCGGCGGTGGCGGCGACGGCTCGATGGACGCCGGCAACATGCTCAAGCCCATGCTGGCCCGCGGCGAGCTGCGCATGGTCGGCGCGACCACGCTGGATGAGTACCGCGAGAACATCGAGAAGGACCCCGCCCTCGAACGGCGCTTCCAGCAGGTGCTGGTGGGCGAGCCCAGCGTCGAGGACACGATCACCATCCTGCGCGGCCTCAAGGACAAGTACGAGGCCCACCACAAGGTCTCCATCACCGATGCCGCTCTGGTCTCGGCCGCGACCCTGTCCTCGCGCTACATCTCCGGTCGGCAGCTGCCGGACAAGGCCATCGACCTGGTCGACGAAGCGGCCTCTCGCCTGCGCATGGAGCTGGACTCCTCCCCGGAGTCCCTGGACATCCTGCGCCGCCAGGTGGACCGGCTGAAGATGGAGGAGCTCGCGCTGGAAGGCAGCGACGACCCCGGCAGCATCGCGCAGCTGGAGTCGGTGCGCTCGCAGCTGGCCGACCGCACCGAGCAGATGACCGAGCTGTCGGCCCGCTGGGAGCGGGAGAAGGCCGGCCTGAACCGGGTCGGTGAGCTCAAGGCGCAGCTGGAGAACCTGCGGATGCAGGCCGACCGTGCCCAGCGGGAGGGCGACCTGACCGCTGCCTCGAAGATCCTGTACGGCGACATCCCGGAGCTGAAGAACCAGCTGCTGGAGGCTGAGGAGGACGAGGCCTCCGGCGAGGCCGGGGACGACCGCCCACTGGTCGCCGACCACGTCAGCCCCGACGACATCGCCGACGTGGTGGGCAGCTGGACCGGGATCCCTGCCGGGCGCCTGCTGCAGTCCGAGACCCAGAAGCTGCTGGAGATGGAGGACATCATCGGTCGGCGCCTGATCGGGCAGCGACGCGCCGTCACCGAGGTCTCCGATGCGGTGCGCCGGGCCCGGGCCGGGATCTCCGACCCCGACCGGCCCACCGGCTCCTTCCTGTTCCTGGGCCCCACGGGCGTGGGCAAGACGGAACTGGCCAAGGCGCTCGCGGAGTTCCTCTTCGACGACGAGCGCGCAATGGTGCGCATCGACATGTCCGAGTACGGGGAGAAGCACACCGTCTCCCGGCTGGTCGGTGCCCCACCGGGATACGTCGGCTACGACGAGGGCGGCCAGCTCACCGAGACGGTGCGGCGCCGGCCCTACTCGGTGGTGCTGCTCGACGAGATCGAGAAGGCGCACCCCGACGTGTTCGACGTGCTGCTGCAGGTCCTGGACGACGGGCGCCTGACCGACGGGCAGGGCCGGACCGTGGACTTCCGTTCCACGATCCTGATCCTGACCTCGAACCTGGGTGCCAACTTCCTGCAGGACACGCTGCTGACCGAGCAGGAGAAGCACGAGCGGGTGATGCAGGTGGTGCGGTCCTCCTTCAAGCCGGAGTTCCTCAACCGCCTCGACGACGTGGTGATGTTCGAGTCGCTGTCTCGCGAACAGCTCAGGCACATCGTCAGCCTCCAGGTCCAGGCCGTGGCCCAGCGGTTGACGGCCCGGCGCATCCGGCTCGAGGTCGATCAGCGGGCCACCGAGTGGCTGGCCGCCACGGGCTTCGACCCGATGTACGGGGCGCGTCCCCTCAAGCGGCTGGTGCAGAAGGAGATCGGTGACGCCCTGGCCCGCCTCATCCTGCGTGGAGAGGTCCGTGACGGCCAGACCATCTCCGTCACCACCGACGCCGAGGAGCACGGCCTGCAGCTGTCGGTGGTCGGTGAGGCCGAGGCGGAGGACCCGTCCGAGGGTGCACAGGAGCCAACGGGATGATCACGTGCGGCCGGGGCGGACTGATCGCCCCGGCCGCACGCACTCACCATGTCTCTGCGGCCCAGTTCCGAACGGCGCTGGCGGACTCCACTGCGGCGCCCGGAGGGGTCAGCGGGGATAGGTGCCCGACCGTGCCGAGGCCGGCCGTCAGCATATTGTCGACCAGGCTTCCGTCTTCGTATCCGAGATAATCGGAAATCGTGCCCCCGACCATCTCGCCCATGCGAGCCCGATCGCCATGGGCCGCGATCTCTCCGAGGTGCTCGAGCGGGGAGGAATCACCGGGCAGTGCGAGATCACCGATGTCATTGGCGAGGGAGATGGTGGCGGTGATCGGATGGGGCACGGCTGCGACACCTGCTTCGTACAGGTTGCCGATCACAGCGCCGGTGTCTCCGTCGACGAGCGCCTGACCGGCCTCGACGCCGTCCGGGACGGCGCCGAGGACCGGCAGGAATTTCAGCAGCCGTTTCCCACCTGGTCCGAGCATGCTCTTCATGCTGTCCTGATGCCGGATCGAGTCGAGTTGTCGCTGCACGTCAGATGCCGTGTCAAGCGTCTCCAGCGGATCCAGACCGATCCCCTTGGGCAATGGCACCCGCCAGCTGGGGAGCGGACCGTGCGGGAGTTTCCATGGGCCGGGCAGATGGGGGAGATTCCAGATCCCGAGACCATGGGGGAGGGAGCCGGCAGCGAGGGACGAGGCTGAGTCCTGCTCATCCGCTTCTTTCTCGAGCTGGTGGCCACGTGTGTCCACCTGCTCGGCGACGCTTGTGCCGTGCAGACACACCTGCTCCAGCTCGATGCGGAAGGCCTGCGCATCAGCGCCGACCCAGGTGGCGCGCGAGGCATGGTCACGCAGTGCCGCGAAGAGCTCTTCCAAGCGGTGCGCGGCGTCCCCGAGAGCCCCCGAGAGCGAGCGCAGCTGATCGGTGTCGGCGCCCAGTGCAAGCATGGAGCCATGATCGGAGAAGGGGCCTGCCACGTCGATGGGGAGAACTGCCCATCTCCGGCGCTCGTGACAGATGCACGCACCGTCGCCGCCCTCACGGGCTCGGCTCTCAGCCCTGGGGGTCCCACGGCAGCGGGGCGTACTGGCGGCGGAGATCGTAGTAGCGCTCCCCGTCGGTGAGCCAGTGGTGACCGTTCTCGAGCCCTGCGCCGGCTTCGCGCACAGTCGTCTCGAGATCCCGCAGCGGCTCGGCCGCTGCGGGGCTGAAGGGCTCGGCGATGTCAGCGGCACTGCCCGCGGCCCCGGCGGCGGCCTCGGCGATGGCCGGGGCGGGATTCGCGGTCATCAGGTCGACCGAGGCGTCGATGTGCCGGAAGATCCCGCGTTCGGCCGCGCGTGTCGCGCCCGCCCAGTCGCCCTCACCGACCGCTGAGGAGACCTCCGCGCTGGTCTGCGCGACATTGGCGAACTGCCGATCGACCACATCGAGAGCCTGCGCCGGGATGGATTTCTCGCCCAGAGGGATCCCGGCGACATGATGCGGAATGCGGGCCATGGAGATCAGCGGAGTGGTGGCGCCCAGGCCGCTCGCCTCCAGGGTCTCCTCGACGTGGTCGTAGAACCTGCCGACCCCGCCGTGGATCCCCATGGCCAGCTGAGCGGTGCCGATGACCGGGAGCGCGCCGAGCATCACCCGCCGGTCCTGCTCGGTCTCGGCCAGGATCTCGGGATCCAGCGCGAACTCCTCTCCCTCGGGGAGGGGCGGCGGCGGGGGCACGGGGCGGAGCGGATCGCTGGGCAGCAGCGGGCCCCCGATCAACGGCCCCAGCGCCCCGAGATCCGGCAGGGGCGGCAACCGGTCGACGAAGCCGATCGGATCCTCCATCATGAAGGGCCCGCCCAGAACGGGCGGTGCGAGACCGAGCTCCGCGACCGCGCGCGGCAGCTCGGTGCGCAGGGCCCGCAGACCGTCCCTCCACGTGGCGCTCTGACCGTCGGGCTGTGAGCAGGCGCTCTGCTCGGCCGACTCCTCCCGCAGCAGCTCGCCGAGCTCCCGGAGCCGCTCGAACAGCTCGCGGGCCCTCTCGTAGACCTCGTCCAACTGCTCCTGGAAGCCCTGCTCATCGGGGCCGAACCAGTCCGTGGTGGCGACCACCTGCGCCACGCCCTCCATCACGGCACCCAGGTGTGCCGCACGCTCACCGACCATCGAGGACAGATCGTCCAGAGCCGCTGTATCGCATCCGCAGAAGGTGTCCATGGCGCGACCGTAGGCACGCGCCGCCACGGGTGCATCGCCGCCGGGCGCATTGTGAATGCAGAGGCGATGGGGAGGAACGGTCAGCGGCGCGGGAGCCGGCGTCCCGCGCGGTCAGGTCCGGCTCACACCACGATGTTCACGATCTTCGGGGCCCGCACGATCACCTTGCGCACCGTCTGGCCCTCCAGCACCTCCTGCACCCGCGGCTCGGCCAGCACCAGCTCCTCCAGATCGGCCTCGGCGATGTCTGGGTCGACCTGGACCCGGTGGCGGACCTTGCCCCTGACCTGCACGACGCAGGTGACCGTGTCCGCCTTGACCAGCGCGGGATCGGCGACCGGGTACGGGGCCCGGGACAGAGACTGCTCGTGGCCCAGCTGCGACCACAGCTCCTCGGCCAGGTGCGGCGCCAGCGGCGCGACCATCAGCAGCAGCGGCTCGATGGCCTCCCGCGGGGCTCGATCCAGCTTGGTCAGATGATTGACCAGCTCGATCAGCTTGGCGATCGCGGTGTTGAAATGCATCGCCGTCATGTCCCGGCTGACCCCGTCGATGGCACGGTGGGTCGCCTGACGGGTGGGCAGATCGGCCGGCTCCTCGGAGACGGCGACCTCGCCGGTCTGCTCATCGATGACCAGACGCCACAGGCGTTGCAGGAAGCGCTGGGAACCGACCACGGCGCGGGTCTCCCACGGCCGTGACAGGTCCAGAGGCCCCATCGACATCTCGTAGACGCGCAGCGTGTCCGCGCCGAACTCCTCGTACATGTCGTCCGGGGCGACCGCGTTCTTCAGCGACTTGCCCATCTTCCCGTATTCCTGGGTGACGGGCTCGCCCTGGTAGGTGTAGGTGCCGTCGGCCTCCGCGACGACCTCCTCGGCCGGGACGTAGACGCCGCGGGAGTCGGTGTAGGCGTAGGCCTGGATGTAGCCCTGGTTGAACAGGCGGTGGTACGGCTCCTGGCTGGAGACGTCCCCGCGGTCGAACAGGACCTTGTGCCAGAAGCGCGCGTACAGCAGGTGCAGCACCGCGTGCTCCTGTCCGCCGACGTACAGGTCCACGCCGCCGACGCCGCCGGCCTCGCGGGCTCCCAGCCAGTACTCCTCGTTCTCGGGCCGCACCAGCACATCGTCCTCGGTGGGGTCGATGTAGCGCAGGTGGTACCACGAGGATCCCGCCCACTGCGGCATCGTGTTCGTCTCGCGCAGATAGGTCTTCGGCCCCTCTCCCAGATCCAGCTCGACCTCGGCCCATTCCCTCGCCCGCGACAACGGGGTCTGGGGCTCGGTGTCGGCGTCCATCGGGTCGAAGGTCTTGGGGGAGAAGTCTGCGACCTCGGGCAGGTCCACCGGCAGCATCGATTCCGGCAGTGCGATCGGCACCTCGGGATGCTCGGGATCGTAGACGATCGGGAAGGGTTCGCCCCAGTAGCGCTGACGGGAGAACAGCCAGTCGCGCAGCCGGTACGTGGTGCGGGCCCGTCCGAAGCCCTTCTCCTGCGCATACTCGGTGGCCCGTCGCTTGGCCGACTCCGCGTCCAACCCGTTGAGGTCCAGGTCGGCGCTGGCGGAGTTGATCTTCTCGCCCTCGCCGGTCCAGGCCCCACCCTCGAAGCCCTCGGGCGGACGCACCGTGCGGATCACCGGCAGCTCGAATGCGGTCGCGAACTCGAAGTCGCGCGGGTCCTCGGCCGGCACCGCCATGATCGCGCCGGTGCCGTAGCCGGTCAGCACGTAGTCCGCGGTGAACACCGGCAGCTCGCGCCCGTCCATCGGGTTGCGGGCGATCAGCCCGGTGAACACGCCGGTCTTCTCACGGTCCTCCGCGGTGCGCTCGTCCTCGCCCAACGCCGCCGCCCGGGCACGGTAGTCCTCGACCGCGGCGCGTGGCGAGGCGGCGCCACCGGTCCACGCGGCGGGGACCTCGGCCGGCCATTGCTCGGGCAGGGCCGAGGGGTCGGACAGCAGGACGTGCTCGGGGGACAGCACGCAGAACGTCGCACCGAACAGTGTGTCGGCGCGCGTGGTGAACACGTCGAAGGCGGCCTCGCCCTGTCCGGTCAGCCCGGTGACCGGGAAGGTGACCTGGGTGCCGTGGCTGCGGCCGATCCAGTTGCGCTGCATCGAACGAATCGATTCCGGCCAGTCCACCCGGTCCAGGTCGTCGATCAGCCGGTCGGCGTAGGCGGTGATACGCATGTCCCACTGGCGCAGTCGGCGCTTGAACACCGGGAAGTTGCCGCGCTCGGAGCGACCCTCGGCGGTGACCTCCTCATTGGCCAGCACGGTGCCCAGGCCAGGGCACCAGTTCACCGGGGTCTCGGAGATGTAGGCCAGGCGGAAGCCGTCGACCAGTCGTGCGAGGTCGGCCTCGCTGCACGTGAGGACCTCCTCGGCCGTGCGGCCGACCCAGGTGGCGGGCAGCTCGATGTTCTGACGATCCGCCAGCGCGAAGGGATCGATGCGGCCGGCCCTCAACTCCTGGCGCAGCTCCGCGATGGGGCGGGCCCTGCCGACGACGCCGTCGACGTTCGGGGCGTCGGGGTCGTACCAGGAGTCGAAGATCCGCAGGAAGATCCACTGGGTCCACTTCACGAAGTCCGGGTCGGTGGTCGCCAGCGAACGACGGGGGTCATGGGACAGGCCCAGCCGGTGCAGCTGGCGGCGCATATTGGCCACGTTCGCCTCGGTGGTGGCGCGCGGGTGAGTCCCGGTCTGGACCGCGTACTGCTCGGCCGGCAGGCCGAAGGCGTCGTAGCCCATCGTGTACAGCACGTTCTTGCCGACCATCCGCTGATGGCGGGCAATCACGTCGGTGGCGATGTAGCCCAGCGGGTGCCCCACGTGCAGTCCCGACCCCGAGGGGTAGGGGAACATGTCCATGATGTAGAGCTTCTCGGGCAGCTCGGTGTCGGTCGCCTCGCCGGACAGCGAACCGACCGGGTTGGCGGCGTGGAAGGTCCCTTCCTCGTCCCAGCGCCGCTGCCAGCGCTTCTCGATCTCGTCAGCCTTCGCGGCCGTGTATCGGTGCGGTGCCTCGCTCATGGGTGAATCGTCCTCCGGGGTTGATGCGGCGCTCGCCGTGGTGCGTCTCCGACATGAAAAAACCCTCGCGCGTGCGAGGGGAGCCGCGTCGGTGCCCTTCTGCCGGCACGGGGTGCGCTCAGGGACGCACGAAGGGCAGGGACCTTCTCCGACGCGGCTGCGGAAGCAGGAGCCATCGAGCCACCCGCTCATACTACAGCGCCGCGGACCGGCCCCGAAGGGCGGCCGCGACGCTGTGCGCCGGATCCGGTGAACCGGCTGATCAGTCCTCGCCTCGCACGTCGAAGTTCGGATCCGGTTCGCCATACCCCTCCGGCAGGGTGACGGGGCAGAACTGCTGCATGGTCGGGTCGACATACCGTTGGGCTTCGTCAAGGAGGCCTTCCGGGGTGCCGGAGCCCTGGTTGAGGCTCTCCTGCACGGTCTGCATCGCGTCCCAGAGCTTGGTGCCCACCGGCAACGGAGGACGTGACTTCGCTACACCCATGATCTCGACGAAGAAGGAGATGTCAGGGTTCCATCCCTCCGGGTCCTTGATCGTCTCGAGATTCGTGGGGATGCGGCTGATCCCGTTCATCAAGATCTTCTGCCCCTCGTAGCCCGCATAGAACTTGAAGAACTCCCAGGCTGCCCTCGACATGCTGGCCCCCTTGGGCATCGTGAGCGCGAAACCACCCGCCCAGGTGACGGGGGCACCTCCCGCCTCGGGCACCGGAAGGTGGGTGACGGTGTAGTTCATGTCCGGCTTGTAGTCGGCCAGCGACTGCACACCCCACGGCCCAGTGATCTGGAACAGCTGTCGATCCGAGAAGAACGAGCTCTGGGTAGGAGGAGAGTTCGGCGGCTCGTAGGTGGCCTTGAAAGCATCGAGGCGCGGGAAGTCGAGCCGTTCGACCCATCCGGCGTACATCTCCGCCACGGCGAGCATCTCCGGGGCGTTCAGGAGCATGCGGCAGGTCTCGTTGTCGAAGAACGAGACCTCGCTGGTCATCGCCCACGTGAGGAGCGATGCCTGATCGTCCCACGGGATCCAGGTCACGCGCTCATATGTGCCCCGGTCGTCCTGAACGCTGACCTGTTCGTCGATCTCCCACATTTGGTCGTAGGTCAGCGGTCCGTTGCCGGGATCGAGCAGCTCTCGATCGATGCCGACCTCGTCGGCAAGGTCCAGATTCACGTACATGCCGCGGGTGTCGGTATCCATGGGCAAGCCGTAGTACTGGCCGTCGTAGAACAGCTCGTCGGTGGCGAACTTGACCCAACCGGACATGAACTCCTCGGGGCTGACGCCCTCGTACTCCTCGATCAGCGGATCGATGGGCTCGAGCAGGCCGAGAGAGGCGAACTGTGCAGTGTTGAACCGGTCGCTGAAATAGACGTCCGGACCGGTACGGCCTCGCACGGAGGTGATGACGCTGGAGGCGTCGCTTTCTCCGCTGGAGGGCACCTGCGAGATCTCGATGTTCACCTCCGGATGCTGCTCCGAGAAGGCCTCCACGACGTCCGCCTCCACATCGGAGTCCGAGGCCCAGATGCCCCACACCCGCACGGTGTCCGGATCGCGATCGGCTCCGGTGGGGCGGTTCGTGCAGCTCACGATCGAGCCACCGGCGACGGTGACTGTGGCGCCGGCGCCCAGAGCGCGTAGCAGGGTTCGACGATCGATCACTTGAAACCTCCGAGGGTGATACCGCTGATGAAGTAGCGCTGGAAGATGAAGAACAGGATCACCAGCGGCAACAGCACCAGGAACGACGCCGCCATCAGCAGGTTGAACGGGACGTCCTCCGAGTTCACGGACTGGAAGACCTGCATACCGATGGACAGCGTCTGCAGTCGTTCGTCCTGCAGGTAGATCAACGGGCCCATGAAGTCATTCCAGGTCCCGACCGCGGAGAAGATCGCGATCACGGTGACAGCGGGACGGGCGGTGGGGAAGACGATCCGCCAGGCGATGGACCACTCGCTCGCTCCGTCGACGCGTGCGGCATCGAGCATGTCTCGCGGGGTCTGGA
The DNA here is from genome assembly GCA_019118275.1 of Candidatus Brachybacterium merdavium. Taxonomy (GTDB): domain Bacteria; phylum Actinomycetota; class Actinomycetes; order Actinomycetales; family Dermabacteraceae; genus Brachybacterium; species Brachybacterium merdavium. The sequence continues at coordinate 9,302 of DWZH01000051.1, forward strand.
GCATGAACTGACGCAGCAGGAAGGTGAAGAACCCTCCGGCGAACAGCGCCGGCAGGATCAGCGGGACCCACGTGTTGACGAAGCCGAGCGCCGCCCACATGTCGAACATGGGGATCAGGGTGACCGGGAACGGCAGGAAGAGGGTCGCCAGAACGATGAAGAAGACCTTGTTGCGGCCGGGCCAGTCGATGCACGAGAAGCCGTAGGCGACGATGAAGTTGGAGACCACGGAGAACACCACCACGGAGATGGTGATGATGGCGCTGTTGCGGAAGAACAGCCAGAACGGCATCACCGTGGTCGCGTCGACGAAGTTCTGCCAGTGGAACTCCGAAGGGAAGAGCGTCGGCGGGAACTGCGCCAGTTCTTGCGGAGACTTCAATGCCGAGACGATCATCCAGTACAGCGGCAATGAGAAGAGGACCAGGACCGCGAGCATCACCAGGCGGGAAGCCCACGCACTGGCGGGGCTCTGCCGGGAACCGTCGGCATTGCGTCCGTAGTCCGAGCGGGACTTCAGCGTAGTCCCGGAGTCCAGGGCCCGTGCCCCGGAGCTGACTTGATTCATAGCCATGATGGGTCCTCCCTCAGCCGGCTGAGACGTCGTAGTTCACGAACCGGCGCGAGAGCCAGTAGATGAGTCCTGCCAGCAGCATTCCGAACAGGAAGAGCAGCACCGCGAGCGCGGAAGCGAAGCCCAGCTGCCCGTAGGAGAAGGCATTGCGGTAGAGATACAGCATGTAGAACAGCGTCGAATTGTCCGGTCCGCCGTCGGTCATGATGTACGCCTCGGTGAACACCATCATCGCCCCGGAGACGCCCGTGATCAGGTTGAACAGGATCGTGGGGGTCAGCAGCGGCAGGGTGATCGAGGTGAATTGGCGCAGGCGTCCGGCACCGTCGATGCGGGCGGCCTCGTACAGCGTGTCGGGGATGTTCCGCAGCCCGGCGAGATAGATCAGTGCGGCATTGCCCGCTCCGAGCTGGGCCATCAGGATGATCACCAGCTTGGCCGTGCCCGGCTCGCCGAGCAGGTTCGTATCGGGCATGCCGAACAGCCCCAGAACCTGGTTCACGATGCCGAACTGAGGATTCACGAACACGATGAAGATGAAGGACATCGCGAACATCGGGATCAGCGACGGCATGTAGAGCAATGTTCGGTAGAGGGCCACCTCCCGCACATTGCGGTTCAT
>DWZH01000052.1 GCA_019118275.1 Candidatus Brachybacterium merdavium
GGGGTACTCCTGGGCGTGCTCGCGCACGAGCCGCACGCACCTCGCGCGCAGCTGGGGATCGATCTTCTTCGGCATGCCGTCTATCCTCTCGGACTCAAACAGCAGCGGCATCAAACCCGGGACGGTTCAATCATGGTCGAGGACCGACACCGACCCCACCCCCTCTCCACGCCCCATCACGGCGGCTGTTTCCCGCCCACAACCTGGAAGATCACCAGACACCCACACACTACGAACAGGACCCGACAAACAACAGACCCCACCCCAGACGGGGACAACCCACCACCGGGGAGGAACGACCGCCCTGTCAGCACCACCACGTGATCGCAGCGGGCAGGTCACAGGAGAGAGAGCCGGACGCCCGGAAGGAACCGTCCCTCCCTGGCTCACCGCACATGGTGCAAACCGGCGCGGAAGAGCTCGCGCGCCAGCTGCGCCTGACGGCTGTGCGGCGCCCGCTCGGCGCGTTCATCCTCCACCCCCGAGGCTCCCGCAGCTCCCGCGGCTCTCGCGGCTCCCGCGGCTGACCGCGCCTCGCTGATTCGCCCCCACAGCGAGCAGAACCAGGACTGCCGGGCACCGACAGCCCGCCGGGGCTCATCCAGCTCCGCGACCTGCGGTGCGTCGTCCAGTGCACCGCCCGGAGCGGCAGTCCCCGGCAGCTGTTCCCGGTCGATGGCGGTGGGGCCCACGGCACTCACTGTCCGGCCGTGGTCGACATCACTGGGCGGGGAATCGGGGCAGAGATCGGTCGTCATGGCTGCGCTCCTGGGCGATGAGGGCCAGCAGTCCGGCGTCATGCCAGAAAACTACATGCACAACATTACTTGCGCAATACCTCTTGCGCATCTATTTGTGCGCAATGTGTCGCATGAGCCCTCCCGAGCCGGTCGCCGACCGTAGAATCTCCGTATGAGCTCAGCGGATGACCACCCGGCCGAGGATGCGTTCCCGGGTGGTCCGACGACGTACGCCACCCGTGACATGCTGCGGGCGCTGGCGCACCCGCTGCGGATGCAGCTGCTGCAGCGTCTGGGTGGGCGAGGCACCGCCCGGGCTGCGGATCTCGCCGCCGACCTCGGGGTCCCCGCCAACTCGGTCAGCTATCACCTGCGGATCCTCGCCAAGGGCGGCGCCATCGTCGAAGCCCCCGAAGCTGCCCGGGACAAGCGCGATCGAGTCTGGAAGCTCGCCCAGCTCTCCTTCGACACCGCACGGACCGGACAGTCCCTGCAGGACGGCACGGTCGTCGACACCGACTACATCGCGGCGTCCTCGGCGCTGAGCATGGCCGTGCTCGAGTGGATGCGCGACGGGATCGCCGCCGAGCTCAGCCGCGAGGCCGAGACGCTCGACAGCGAGGACACGGGGGCCGAGGAGTCGTACCGTCGGACCCTCCACTCGACCATGCTGCACGTCACCCCCGCGCAGGCGCGGGAGCTGAGCGAGTTCGTCCAGGACGCGATCCTGAGGTGGTTCCGCTTGAACCGGGCGGAGGACGGCACGGAGCTCGCGGGCGATCCGGACTCCGAGGACGATCCGGTGGATTATCGAGTGCTGTTCGCCATGGTCCGTGACATCCCTCCGGCTCCGGACGGGCAGGGTTCGTAGACTCGTCCCATGACCACGACACCTGAGACCTCCTCCCCCACCCACGCCTGGGGCATCGGCCTGGCGACCCTCGCCGCCGACGGCTCGACCCTGGACGTCTGGTACCCGGCTCCGAATCCGGGTCCGGCCCAGGAGGCCCCCGAGGCCCACCCCCTGTACGCACAGCTCGAGTCCGCTGCGCGCGCCGACGAGGCGCGTGGCACCACGCAGGAGGTCGTGGTGCGCGCGATCGAGCTCTCCGCTCCCCCGGCCGACGCCGCCGACGCCTACCTGCGCCTGCACCTGCTCTCCCACCGCCTGGTCCAGCCCAACACCCAGAACCTCGAGGGCCTGTTCGGCAAGCTCACCAATGTGGTGTGGACCTCGCAGGGCCCCTGCGCGGTGCCGGGCTTCGAGGAGACGCGCCTGCGCCTGATCGCCGCGGGCCGCACACCGACGGTGTTCAGCGTCGACAAGTTCCCCCGCATGGTCGACTACGTGATGCCGAGCGGCGTGCGCATCGGCGACGCCGACCGGGTGCGCCTGGGCGCGCATCTGGCCGACGGCACCACCGTGATGCACGAGGGCTTCGTGAACTTCAACGCCGGCACGCTCGGTTCCTCGATGATCGAGGGCCGCATCTCCCAGGGCGTGGTCGTCGGCGACGGGTCCGACGTCGGCGGTGGCGCCTCCACCATGGGCACCCTGTCCGGCGGCGGCACCGACCGGGTGAGCGTCGGCCGTCGCTCCCTGCTCGGCGCGGAGGCCGGGATCGGCATCGCGCTGGGCGATGACTGCGTGGTCGAGGCGGGCCTGTACGTCACGGCCGGCACCAAGGTGATACTGGTCGGTGAGGAGGGCGCCTCGGCCGGCGAGCCGCACACCGTCAAGGCCCGCGACCTCTCCGGGGTCTCCAACCTGCTGTTCCGCCGCAACTCGCTGACCGGCGCGGTCGAGGCGGTGGCTCGCGAGGGCCAGACCGTCGAGTTGAACGCCGCCCTGCACGCGAACTGACATGGCGCGCCGCCTGAGGCGCCACCTGGTGGTGCCGCTGGTGATGGCACTGCTGCTGGCGGGCATCGCCACGGGCAGCTACGTGGCCCTGCAGCGGTACGGGTCCCCCGCCCACGAGGGGACCTGTACCGCCACGGGCCTGGGCACCAGCCATCGCTACACCACGGACCGGGTCGCCAATGCGGCGCTGATCAGCGCACTTGCGGTGGATCGGGAGCTGCCTCCGCGGGCGGCCTCGATCGCGCTCGCCACCGCGTACCAGGAGTCCCAGCTGCGCAACCTCGACCACGGCGACCGGGACTCCCTGGGGCTGTTCCAGCAGCGCCCCTCGCAGGGCTGGGGCAGCGAGGAGGAGATCATGGATCCGGTCTACTCCACCAACGCCTTCTACGACGCCCTGATCGAGGTCGACGGGTACGAGTCTGGCGATATCAACGACGTCGCCCAGCAGGTCCAGCGCAGCGGACACCCCGGGGCCTACCGCGATCATGAAACCGAGGGCCGGCTGTATGCTTCGGCCCTGACCGGCATGTCCGGGGCGAACCTGCACTGCGTGCTGGGCCCGGTCGGCTCGACCTCCTCACCGGAGTCGGTGCGCTCGGAGCTGGCCCGTCAGTTCCCGCGCCTGAGCGAGTCGGGACGGCTGACCTCGCAGCTGGCCGATGCCGGCTCGAACGCTCCGCAGCTGCCCGCCGACGCGGGAGCGACAGCGCTGGTGATCGATCCCGGCCGCGAGGAGGCACTGGGCTGGACGGTGGCGAACTGGGCGGTGGCGCGGGCGGCCGAGGATGGCGTCGTGCAGGTCTCCTACCAGGGACGAGTCTGGGACCGTGCGGCGAGCGGAGACGAGGCGGGGACCTGGGGCGAGGCCACCGGGGGTGCTGAGGATCGCGTGGTGGTGCTGGTCAGCGGGCATTGACAGTGACGGACGGCCGGCTCAGAAGACCGTGAGCCCCCGCGCCCGGAACTGCCCGCGCACGCGCTCGACCACCTCGTGGCGGGGCGGCTGGGCGTCGCGCAGCTTGTAGTCCATGCCCAGCGCGTCCCACTTGTCCTGGCCCATGTTGTGGAAGGGCAGCACCTCCACGCGCTCGACGACGTCCTTCCAGCGGGCGACGTTCTCGGCGACCTGCTCGACGTTCGTCTCCTCGTCGGTCCAGCCGGGGACCACCACGAAGCGGATCCAGATCGTGGTGCCCAGCCGCGCGAGCCGGTCGCCGAAGTCGAGCGTGGGCTGCAGTGGCCGCCCGGTCAGCGCCCGATAGGACTCCTCGGAGCCGGACTTCACGTCCAGCAGCACCAGGTCGACGTCGGCCAGGAAGGCGTCGCCGGCCACCGCCCCCAGGTACCCGGAGGTGTCGATCGCGGTGTGGATGCCCATCTCCGTCGCGGCGCGCAGCACCCGGCCCGCGAACACGGGCTGCATCAGCACCTCCCCGCCGGAGAGGGTGATGCCGCCGCCCGAGGCCCGGAAGACCGTCCGATAGCGCTTGATCCGGGAGATCATCTCCTCGAGCTCGACGTCCTGCCCTCGGCGCATCTCCATGGTGTCGGGGTTGTGGCAGTACACACAGCGCAGCGGGCAACCCGAGAAGAAGACGGTCAGCCTCGTGCCGGGGCCGTCGACCGCGGTGACCAGCTCCCAGGAGTGGATGGAGGCCACCTCTCCCGCGCGGATGGCCGCCAGGCGTTCGGAGCGCTCCAGCTCGGCCTCGGCCATGCCCTCGAGCCCGGCACCGGTGCGCCGGCCCTGGACGGGCGCACCGAGCAGGGAGATGGACTGAGACATCGGCTCAGGCGCCCTGGTGGAAGGTGCGGTCCAGCACGTCCAGCTGCTGCTCACGGGTCAGTTTGACGAAGTTGACCGCGTATCCGGAGACCCGCACCGTCAGGTTCGGGTAGTTCTCCGGGTTCTCCATCGCGTCGACCAGCGTGTCCTTGTCAAGCACGTTGATGTTGGCGTGGAACAGCCCGGAGTCCATATTGTTCGCGGCGCGATTGGCCTTCATCGAGGCCAGGCGTTCGGCATAGGTGGGGGTGGTCATGGCTGTCTCCTCGAGGGTGGTGGGGATGTCGATCGGCCGGCTGGTCACTGCTCGTCCATCACGAAGCCTGCGTCCAGGACGCCGACCAGGTTGGTGACCTGCTCGGCCTTGGTGCGGCCCAGACCCTGCGGGGTGATGGTGTTGGTCAGGGAGATGCCGTCGAGGGCGTCGTGGTAGTCGAGCTTGCCCACGCTGAGCATCGAGGCGACCATCCCGTGCGTGTCAGCCCCGTTCTCCGGGTTCGCGCCGGGTGAGAAGGGGGTGCCGGCCCGGTGCCCGGAGGGGAAGGATCCGGTCGCCTTGCCGTAGACCACGTTCGAGGTGATCGTGAGCACCGACTGGGTGGGGATCGCATCGCGGTACATGGGGATCGCCGCGATCTTCTGCATCACCGTGTGCACGATGGTGGCCGCGATGTCGTCGGCCCGGTCGTCGTCGTTGCCGTAGCGGGGGAA
>DWZH01000053.1 GCA_019118275.1 Candidatus Brachybacterium merdavium
GTGGAAATCGGTGGCCGTGGAGGTCAGCACGGTGCGGGTGGTCGCGTGGGTCGACCAGTCGCCGCGGGCGAAGCCGATGTCCCACAGGGTCTCGCCGCGCACGGAGTGCACGTCGCTGCCGGTGAAGGAGTAGGTCTCGTGCGCGTTGCGGCTGACCTCCAGGTCGATGTCCTCGAAGCGCACGGTGCCCAGGCCTTTGAACACGTCCAGCCGGCCGGTCAGATCCACCAGGTTGCGGCTGACCCGCCAGTCCTGCTCCCCCGGCACCAGCTGGGTGGTCGTCAGCGGCTCCGCCCCCTCCGGCTCGCCGAAGACCGGGGAGATCTCCTCCTGCGGGCGGGGCCGGACCGGCAGCAGCAGCTCGCTGCCCTCGGGGTGGATCGTCATCCGCACCGGCTGCGGTGGCGGCCACACCACCGGCCAGTACGAGGTCGAGACCGACACCCGCAGGCGGTGGCCGGCCGGGAAGGACTGCGCCATCCCGTTGAGCTGCACATCCACCGTGCGGCGTTCATCGGTCACCAGCGCGGAGGGGGCGTCGGCCCCGGAGTGGTGGTTGAGGTTCAGCACGCCGTAGCTGACCCGGGTGGCCTCCCCGTCGGGCCCGACGTCCGACAGCCGCACGATGACCTGCGCGACCGGCTGATCGACGGACATGTCCAGCGACACCACCGGGCCGCCCAGCACCTCCAGCTCCTCGTCCAGCACAGCGCTGTTGAACACCAGCGAGCCGCCGTCCTCCTCGCGCTGGTCGTAGGGCATGTCCGGTGGGGCGTTGTAGGAGCACCACTTGCCGGCGAACTGCCCCACCGACAGCGGCGAGCGCACCGACTGGGGGCTGGAGCGGGGCGTCTCCCCCGGGGCGTCGATCGCGTAGTACCCCAGCGGGAAGCGCGTGGGCACGATGTTCCGGCTCGGCCAGGAGTCCTCACCCACCCAGCGGCCGGGCCGGGCGTCGTAGGTGGTGGCCGGTGGGGCGCTGTCCTGCATCCAGATGGTCAGCGCGGGCCGGTCCATCGCCCCGTTGTCCCGCTCGTCCTTCAGCCAGTGGTCCCACCATGCGACCACCTCCTGCAGGAAACCGATCGCCGGGCCCGGCTCACCCAGGTGCGGGTACTTGTGGCTCCAGGGACCGATCAGCCCCCGCACCGGCGCATCGAGGTTCGCCAGCAGGCGGAAGACGGAGTTGGAGTACCCGTCGGCCCAGCCGCTGACGGCCAGCACCGGGGTCTCGATGGCCGAGTAGTCCTCGATCACCGAGCCGTGACGCCAGTAGTCATCGCGCCGCTGGTGGCGCAGCCAGGTCTCCAGCCACAGACCGCTGCCCTCGAGGCGCTGCTGCCACATCTCGCGCCACCGCTGGCCGACGATCGCCGGATCCGGTGGGCAGGCGTTGTAGGCGAACATGGTCGAGGCCCAGGACAGGTTGTCGGTCAGCAGGCTGCCGCCCATGTAGTGGACGTCGTCGGTGTAGCGGTCGTCGGTGGAGCTGGCGGAGACGATCGCGCCCAGGCTCGGGGGCCGACGGGACGCCACCTGCAGCGCGTTGAACCCGCCCCACGAGATGCCCATCATGGCGGTGCGGCCCGAGCACCAGGGCTGCTCGGCGAGCCAGGCCAGCACCTCCTCGGCGTCGCACAGCTCCTGCTCGAGGTACTCATCGGTCAGCACCCCCTCGGAGTCGCCGCTGCCGCGCAGGTCCACGCGCAGGCTGGCGTATCCGTGACCGGCCATGTAGGGGTGGTGGATGGAGTCACGGATGGCGGTCAAATCCCGCTTGCGGTAGGGGATCATCTCCACCACCCCCGGCACGGGCTCCCGATCGGCGGAGGCCGGCTTCCACATGCGGGCGGCCAGCCGGGTCCCGTCGGACATCTCGATCCACAGGTGCTCGGTCTCCTCGACCTCGTGGGGGAACTCGGACACGGTGCGCATCAGTTCTTCACCTCATCGATCTCGAAGGCCAGGGTCTGCAGGCAACGACGGTAGGCGGCCGTGATCTCCTGCTCGTCGCGCCCGCCGATGTAGACGGTGGCGAGCACGCTGGAGTAGGCGTCCTCGGCGTGACGCCTGGACAGCTGCTCACCGGGTATCGCGGTCACCCGCACCGTGGTTCCGGGCACGTCGTGCTCGAGCGCGGCGATCTGTTCGCCGGAGGGCACGGATCGCACGATGCCGTCGCCGAAGTGGCGCAGGAACCATTTGGTGGCCATGCCGTAGGAGCCGGCGCGGTGGGCCATCTGAGGTGTGCGACCGAAGGCGACATCGAGCATGGCCTGGTGGTTGGAGACGCCGTCGACCATCTCGAACAGCGGGGCGTGCTCCTGGGAGTGGCGGGCGTTGACCTCGAGCACGTTCAGCGCCCCGGTGGGCTCGTCCCAGAAGAACTCGATGTTGAAGGTGGACTGGGCCAGGCCGGTCTTCGCGACCACTCGTCGGGAGATGTCGCTCATCCGTTCCTGGACTTCCCAGGGGACCCTGGCGGGATACTGGTAGCGCAGGAAGCTGGAGGTGCCGGGGTAGCTGATCGAGTCGATCACCCCGTAGACGACCACCTCGCCGTCGTGGCTGAACCCCTCCACGGTCATCTGGTGACCGGTGGCAGGCTCCTCGACCAAACATCCCATCCCGCCGACGCGGGCGATCTCGGGCGGTGCCTCCACCATGTTCATCACCTCCTGGAAGGGGCGGCCCAGGCGGTCGATCACGGCGCGGACCTCGGGCAGTCTCGCGCGCAGCTCGCCGTCGTCGTGCACCTTGAAGGCCCCTTCGGAGGAGGCTCCGTTGACGGGTTTGATCCATACGGGGTAGTGCACCCCCTCGGGCAGCACCGGCGCGGGGATGTCGAGGTCCAGCAGGCCGTAGGCGGGCAGCTCGTCGAGCGTGCTGGCCTGCACGTTGCGCGCCCAGAGCTTGTGCTCGCAGCGCAGCACGGCCAGCAGGTTGGCCGATGGCAGGCCGTAGCGGGCGCAGAGGATCGGCACCATGACCACCATCGGGAAGTCCCAGAAGCTGACGATGGCGTCGATCGGACCGTCGAAGGCCTCCAGCTGCTGGACGGCGCGATCGAGCAGCACCGGTACGTCGATGTGCTCTCCCTGCAGCTCCTCCACCGACAGCAGGCGGTGGAAGGCGAGCTCCCCGGCGCCGGGCAGACGCCGCAGGATCTCCAGATTGTGTTGATCGAGCCCGAGGATGAAGACGTTCCTGGCCATCACTGCTCCTTGGCGGCGCTGTGGCCCGCCGGTCGTCGGCCCCGCGTGCCCGACAACGGGTCCGCCGGCCCCGCGTGCCCGACATCGGGTCCGTCAGTCCTGAGACCGAGCCGACCCATGGCGGGGGCGCGGTGCCTGCATCGTGCTCGGGGGCGCCGACGACGGTCAAGCATCGGGAACGGACGGTAGGTGCCGCCTGCGCTCGCCGGGCATGCGTAGCAGGCGTCGTCTCCATCACGTCCATCACGCGCGTCCATCACGCGCGCGACCGCCCGTGTCATCCACGCGCCCACCCGCAGCGCGCCACTCCTGCCCTGCACGCGCCGACCGTTGCGAAAGACGGGTTATGAGCGCTCAGAACCCCTCTTTTCGCAACGGTGGAGCTACGAACCGGGTCTCGATGGACGCGACGCGTGCCTCGCACCCCTCAACATGCTGCGCGCCTCATACCCCGGGCCCCGCACGCCGCCCAGCCCCGGTACCGTCGAGCGGGCCTCTCCCCCGCAGCCCACCAGCACCCCATGTGCACAGCCCACGCGCATCTCCCACTCAGCCCACGCGCTCCCCACGTGCACAGCCCACGTGCGCAGTCCACGCGCGTCTCACCCCAGCGTCGACTCGCGCTCGACCAGGCTGGGCCGGAAGCTGACGTGGCGGCGGGGGGCGCTGGCGTCGGCGATCTCCTCCTCGAGCAGTGCGAGGGCGGTGCGACCCATCAGGTCGGCCGGCTGCGCGACGGAGGTCAGGGGAACCACGGTCGAGCGGGCGAAGGCGATGTCGTCGTAGCCGACCAGGGCGATCTCCTCGGGGACGGCGACCTGGTGGCGGAAGGCGAAGGCCTGCAGCACCCCGACCGCCAGCAGGTCGTTGACGCAGAACAGCGCATCGGGCCGTTCGGCCCTCGAGCGTGCCACCACCGATTCCCCGGCGGTGCGTCCGGCCAGCACGGTCAGGGCATCGGCGTCGATCACCTCGAGCTCGGCACCGGCGGCGGCCGCGGCGGAGCGGGCCCCGCGGATTCGCTCGGCGACCTGGCGCAGATCCTGCCGCGAGGCGACCACGCCGATCCGGCTCCGGCCCAGGGAGGTCAGGTGCCGCACGGCGATCTCACCGCCGGCGAAGTCGTCGACGCTGACCGATGAGCCGCCCGCGGCGTCGCGCTCCCGCTCGACCAGCACCACGGGTGTGCCGCGGCCGCGGATCGCCTCGATCAGCTCGCTCGCCCCGCCCGTGGAGGCCAGCAGGATGCCGCGCACCCGCTGCTCCTCGAAGAGGGACAGGTACAGGCGTTCGCGCTGCTCACGGTTGCCGGAGCTGCCCGAGATGACGGCCAGGGAGGAGGACTCGGCGGCGGCCTCGATACCAGCCACCAGCTGGGCGTAGAAGGGGTTGCCCATGTCGAGCACGATCGCGCCGACGGTCGAGGAGCGGCCCATCTTCAGCTGCCGGGCGGCGTCGTTGCGCACATAGCCCAGCTCCCGGATCGCCTCCAGCACGCGGTCGCGTCGCTCCGGGGAGACGATGTCCGGCCGGTTCAAGACGTTGGAGACGGTGCCGATCGACACGCCGGCCGCACGCGCCACGTCCTTGATGCTCGCCGAGGTGCGCGCCATGTCCCCTCACCCTCTCGATCCGCTGCTGTCCGCCGTACCGTCCGCTCTGCCTGCGGAGCGACCACTCTAGCCGGGCCGTCCCCCGGATCCGGCAGCGGGCCATCCCGCGGTTAACAGCGCTGCAGCGCCACCGTGGTTCCACGGCGCGCACGGCCGTCCCCCGCAGCGCACGTCGGGAGCAGCCGTCGCCCACAGCCCACGTCAGGAGCAGACGGCGGCCGCGCCCCCGTCAGGAGCGGACGGCGGGCCTGCTCGCGCGGGAAGTGGAGTCGCGGGGCACGAAGTGGGTCTCCAGCTTCTGCTGCGTGACAGCGTTGTCCGCGGCGAGGAGCGCATCTATGCCCACCGCGCCCATCCGGTGGCGGGAGACCCGCACGGTGCTCAGCGCCGGGCTGGCGACGGGGGCGAACTCGATGTCGTCCCAGCCCACCACGCTGATGTCGCCGGGCACCTCGAAGCCGAAGGTGCGCAGCCCGGCGATCAGCCCCAGCGCCATCACGTCGTTGTAGACCATCACCGCCCGCAGCTCGTGCAGCAGCACCGCTTCGCCGGCGGTGCTGCCGCCCTCGATGCTGGGGCGGTAGTGGCCGACGTCGACGATCTCCACGTCCAGGTCCGTGCCCACCTCATCCAGCGCCAGACGACGCTCGGCGTCGGAGCGGCTGGGCCGTGGACCGCCGACATAGCCGATGCGCCGGTGGCCGAGGGCCGCCAGGTGCCGCACCGCCCTACGCACCCCGCTGAGGGCATCGGCCGAGACCGAGGTCAGCTCGGGGTGATAGCGGTTGACCAGGCACAGCCGGGTCAGCTCGGCGGCCTCCTCGAGGCTGGCGTCGGTCATCCGGCTCGAGCACAGCAGGATCCCGTCGACCTGTGAGGCGAGGGTCTCCACCAGGGGCAGCTCGCCGTCGGGGGCTTCCTCGGCGTCGGCCAGCAGCAGCTGGACCCCGTGCTCGCGCGCCCGGGACTGCGCGCCCTTGAGCAGGGCCGGGTAAAAGGGATTGAGCAGGTCGGGGACGATCACGCCCAGCACGCCGGTGGTGCCGTGGGGCATCTCGGGTCCGTTCCGCGCAGGCTGGTACCCGAGCCGGGCGGAGATCTCCAGGATCTTCTCCCGCGCCTCCTGGCTGACCATCTCCGGGCGCCGGAGGGCACGCGAGACCGTGGCCACCGACACGCCGGCCTGCTCTGCGACATCGCGCAGCGTCACCCTCACGTCGTCCCTCCTGTCCCCACCATCTGTGATCGTCGCTTCGCAGCCCTCGCACGCCTCCGTGCCCGCGCGGGGTCAGCCCCGACCGACCGGAACCGACCGGAACCGACCGGGCTGCCCCTGACCGGCCCTTCGGGGCCGACGGGGACCCGCAGCACGGGATCGGGGCCGGGCCGCTGACCGGGGCCCGCACCGCCAGCCGACCGGGGCCGACCGGCTCTGCCCGGCGTCCACCGGCCCCCACCGGCCCCGGCCCCGGCCCGGGACAACCCTGCAGGCTGCCCGCACCCGGTACCACGGGCTGACCTCATCCGGCGCTGCGGGCCGATCCCGGCGCTGTGGGCCGGGGGTCAGGCCACGGTCACGGGCTGGGCGAAGGGGGCCAGGTGCCGGCCGATGTGGGCGGCCAGCACCTCGGTGTACTCGGCGTGATGGGCCTCGAGCACGGCGTGCAGCCGCTCGCTGATCGGGGTGCCGTTCTCGTCGGCCGCCCCGAGGGAGTCGCCGTAGCCCACGTGCAGGATCTGCCGGGAATCGGGCGCGGCGATCAGGTCGGCGGTGTCGACCCCGTCCAGCGACTCGGGGGTGCGGTCCTCGTGCGCGGAGACCTGGTAGGAGGCCCGGGACCGGGCATAGGCGGCGCGGGAGATGTCCCAGATGCGGGCCAGCAGCGGCGCGTCGTGGCGGGCGATCACCTCCAGCGCGCACAGGTAGCTGGTACCGGAGGTCTTCAGGTGCACCAGCCCCTCGGTCGCTTCCGCGGCCAGGGGGTAGATGCTGAACTTGTCGGAGCCCGAGTGCAGGGAGATCTTGTAGCCGCCGAACAGCTCGCTGATGGCGTGATGGGCCGACAGGTTCTCGCGCAGCTCCTCCTCGTCGCCGAGGAAGTCCAGGCCTTTCTCGAAGCCATCGACATAGCGCGGGGCGAAGCTGAACCACTCCACACCCAGCCGTTCCAGCTCGCGGGCCATGACGTAGTGCTCGACGAAGGTGGTGATCCAGGCGGTCTCGTCGACCGCGATCTCCACCTCCACCTCATGGCGGGCGCTGCTGATCAGGTGCTGGTACAGGCGCACGGTCTCGGCGACCGCGGCCCCGTACTTGACCACCGCGGTGTCGATGTCGTCCTGGGTGATCTCGATCTTCCGCTCGCCCAGGTCCAGGGTGGTGCCGACGTAGCGGGCGCGCACCGAGGCGAGGTCATCGCCCAGCGCCTCCCAGGGCACCGCCTCCAGCTGCTCGGCGGTCACCCCGGCGGTCACATCGACCACCGCGTCGCCGGGGTCGAGGGTGAAGGTCACGAATCCGGCGGCCAGGCCCCGGTCGATGCCCTCGGTGGTCTTGATGTGGTCGCAGTCAGCGCCGTAGCCGCCGTCCCAGCCCTCCTCGACGCAGCCGAAGGTCGCGTCGTCGATCACCGAACGGGCCTCTCGGCTCAGCCGGTCCATCTCGCGGATCGACTGCTGGGCCAGCACCGGCACGGTGCCCTGGCCCTGCTCCCGGAAGGCACGGGCCTGTCCCGCGGTCGCCAGGCCCAGCCGGTCCCCGGTGCCGACCGAGGTGGTCGACTCCCCGATCAGCCGGGGGCGCAGCACCTCGAAGACCTCGCGCAGCGCCGCGGCATTGGCGGCCGACAGGGGCCCCTCCAGCTGCTGCCGGTCCCCGGCGGCGGTCACGGTGCCCTCGAAGGCGCTCAGCTGTGCGGCGTCGGGGGCGGTCACCCGCAGGGTGCTGCCGTCGGCGGAACGGATCACGTCGGCCTCGTACTGGTCGGTGCGCAGGGTCATGCTGTCTCCTTCTGGGTCGCGCCTCGGCCATCGGCTCGGGCGGTGGGGGTCTGGTTGGCTCCCGGGGGGCGCCAAGTGGTGATCGCATCCGCGCAGGCCCAGCTGACGCCGTTGCGGCTGAACGCGGTGCCTGTCTCGAGGGCGGTGTGCAGTGCGTCCCCGATATCGTCGACGACGGGGTGGGCGGCCTGGCCCTCGCCGATCCAGGTGACGTGCTCGGGGTCGATCACGGTCGGGTCCGGGGCGGACTGGATGGCCTCGAGCACCGCGCTGAAGGCACCGGAGGCCTCCAGGGGCGAGAGCAGGGCCGTCTGCGGGTCGCGCACATGGGTCAGCAGGTTCTCCACCAGGTCGGTGCGGGAGTGGCGGTGCTCGGTGAGCTCGCCGTCCGGGCCGGTGCGCCAGGACAGGTCCTCGGTGTAGGACAGTCTCCAGGTGCCGCCCGGTCCGGAGATCTCCACCCAGGGTGGGCGCTGCACGGGTGCGGTGGTGGTCAGCGCGCACAGCACCGCCGGGCCGGGGCCGGCCGGGTCGATGCGCAGGAAGGTGGTGTCGTCGGCCTCGATGTCGTGGGCGCGCCGCAGCTCGGTGGTGATGGCGGCGATGTCCTCGATCCGGTCGATGCCGGCGATGACCAGTCCGGCGTGGACGCCGTGGGCCAGTGGATTGGTGGCCACGCCGTCGGCCACTCGTCGGCCCTCCAGCCGGCGCCTGCCGGCCCAGGGGGAGCGCTGGTAGTAGGCGCGGTCGCGGGTCCACGCGCCGTGGACCCGCACCGATTCGACCGGGCCGAGGGCGCCGCTGCGCAGCTGCTCGCGCAGGGCGTCGACTCCGGCGCCGCCACGGGCCTGGAATCCGACCTGCACGGCCCGGTCGGCGGCCTCGGCCGCCTCCAGCAGGCTCCAATGGTCCTCCAGCGCCGGCACCGGCGGCTTCTCGAGGTAGACGTGGCACCCCGCGGCGAGCGCCTGGCGGGCCAGCGGCACATGGGTGTCGATGGGGGTGGCGATGATGACCACCTCGGGGGGCGCCTGGGCGTGGGCGGCGAGCAGGGCGGCCAGGTCCCGGTGCCAGATCCCGCGCAGCTGCTCGAGCGGCTCGGCGATGTCCACCACGCCGATCAGCTCCGCCAGCCCGGCCGCGGTGAGACGCTCCAGGTTCTGCAGGTGGGTCTTCCCGTAGCCGCGGGTGCCGATCAGGGCGATGCGGACCGGGGCGGTGGCCGTCATCGCTGCGCCCCCGCAGGCACGCCGCCGGCGGGTCCACCACTGACGGACTCGCCTCCGACGGACCGGCCGCCACCGACGGGCTCGCCTTCGTCGCACTCGTCTCCCACGGACCCGCCGCCACCGACGGTTCCGCTGCTCCCCACGGACCCGCCTGCGGAGGCACTGTCGTGGCGCGCGCGCAGCGGCACACCCATGGTCTGTGCGATGTCGACGGCCTGGCCGGTCTCCAGGGAGATGTTGCCGCTGACGCCGACGGAGATGGCGCGCAATCCGTCCAGGTGGTCCGAGGCGCGCCCGAGCGCATCGTCCCCGGGGCCCACGAAGATCTCGTGCAGCATCAACGCGTCACCGCCGCCGTGCCCGCCCTGGCCGGTGGGGATGTCGATCTCCCGGGCCGGTTCGAAGTGCCGCTGGACCACCAGGCGGTCGCCCCGCTCGCGCACCCCCTGGTCGGCGGTGGTGACCTCCTTGGCGCTGGGGTCGACCACCGCGCTGTCGTCGGCGGCGGGGATGACCTCGGCGCGCTCGACGATCTCCAGCTCGGCCCGTCCGGCGGTGCCGTTGACCGCCACCCGGTAGCCCTCCCAGGGGCTGTGGGCGTTCAGCGCGTAGGTCAGCACCGCACCGCGGTCGTAGTCGACGATCGCGGTGAGGTTGTCCTCGGTGGTGATGCCGGTGTCGAACACGGAGCGGTCACGCAGGTAGCCGTCGTGCTGCTCGGCGTCGAGGTACAGGTTCTTCAGGCGTTCGTCCCCGCGCAGATCCAGCTCGAAGGGGTCGCGGGGACCATCGTGGGTGCCGCGCTCGGGTAGGAGGTCCGCCCCGCGCGCCTCGGCGTTGTCGCGGCCGTAGAACCGCAGACCGCCGCGGGCGTAGACCCGCTCGGGCACCTGCCCCGTCCACCAGTTGACCAGGTCGAAGTGATGAGAGGACTTGTGGACGAACAGCCCGCCGCTGTTGGCCTTGTCGCGATGCCAGCGGCGGAAGTAGTCGGCGCCGTGGGAGGTGTCCAGCACCCACTCGAAGACCACCGAGACCACCTCGCCGATCTCCCCGGCGGCGATGATCTCCTTCAGAGCGGTGTTGCGCGGGCTGTAGCGGTAGTTGAAGGTCACCAGCACCTGGCGGCCGGTGCGGTCGATGGCTTCCTGGATGCGTCGGGCGCTGGGGGCATCGATGGTCAGGGGCTTCTCGACGATCACGTCGGCCCCCGCGTCCAGCACGCGCACCACGTGCTCGGCGTGCAGGCGGTCCGGGGAGGTGACGATCACCCGGTCCACCGCGAGGCGCTCGATGAGCTCCTCGAGCTGCTCGGGCCCGGCCGACTCGGCGTCGGCGAACTGCTCGAAGCGGCCCCGGTAGTACTCGCGCCGCGCGGGATTGGAGTCGATCAGCGCGACCAGCTGGGCGACGGCGGCGTGGGGACCGGCGATCGCATCGAGGTACATCTGGGCGCGGTGGCCGGTACCGATGACGGCATAGCGGGTGGTCATGAAGGTCCTTTGTCGAAAGTCGTGAGATCGGGGAATGGAGGGGCCGGGCCCGGCCCGGGCAGCTGTCGCCGGAACGCTGCTGCCCGGGCCGGCGCGAGTCGCCAGGCTCGTGTCGGGCTACTTGATGCCGGTGGTGGCGAAGCCCTTGACCAGGAACCGCTGACCGAACAGGAACACCAGGAACAGCGGCACCAGCGAGACCACTGACATGGCGAACATCGCGCCCCAGTTCGAGGCCCCCTGGGTGTCCAGGAACTGACGCAGCGCCAGCGGCACCGTGAAGTTCTCCGGGGTGGTCAGGTAGATCAGGGATCCGAAGAAGTCGTTCCACATCCACATGAAGGTGAAGATGGTGGTGGTCGCAAGCGCCGGCAGCATCAGCGGCAGGATCACCTGGAAGAAGATCCGGAAGTGCCCGGCCCCGTCGATGCGTGCGGCCTCATCCAGCTCCTTGGGGATACCGCGGATGAACTGGACCATCAGGAACACGAAGAACGCGTCGGTGGCCAGGAACTTCGGCAGGATCAGCGGGAGCATCGTGTTCACCCAGCCGGTCTGGGAGAACAGGATGTACTGCGGCACGATCACCACGTGGATGGGCAGCATCAGCGTCATCAGCATCAGCGCGAAGGCGATGTTGCGGCCCCAGAACCGCAGCCGTGCGAAGGCGTAGGCGGTCAGGGAGCAGGCCACCAGGTTCCCGATCACGCAGCCCAGCACCAGCAGGGTGGAGTTCATCAGGTAGTGCGAGAACGGGTGGGCCAGCGCGTTCCAGCCCGAGACGAAGTTCTCGGTGTTGAAGCTCAGCGGCCACAAGCTGGGATTGCGGAAGATCTCGTCGTTGGGCCGCAGCGAGGAGACCACCATCCACAGCAGCGGATATATCATCGCCAGGCTCGCTGCCACCATGACCACATGCTTCAGGGTGCGTCGCACCAGCCGGCGGGGCCGGGGCTTGGGGGTGACGATGGTGCGGGCCGGGCCGGCCGAGAGCTCGGCGGGGTCCGCGGCGGGGCGGCTGTGGAGATCAGTCATCGTAGAACACCCAGAACTTGGAGACGAAGAAGTTGATGGCCGTGAAGATCGCGACGATGATCAGCAGCAACCACGCCATCGCCGAGGCGTAACCCATGTCGAACTGGGCGAAGCCCTTCTGGTACAGGTACAGCGTGAAGAACATCGTCGAGTCCGAGGGGCCGCCGGTGCCCCCGGAGACCACGAACGCCTGGGTGAAGGTCTGGAACGAGTTGATGATCTGCAGGACCACGTTGAAGAATATGATCGGGGTCAGCAGCGGGATGGTGATCGTGAAGAACTGCTTCACCTTCGAGGCCCCGTCGACCGAGGCAGCCTCGTAGTACATCTGCGGGATCTGCCGCAGCCCGGCCAGGAAGATGATCATCGGCGACCCGAACGTCCACACGTTCAGCAGGATCAGGGTGCCCAGGGCCGTGTCGGGGTTGGAGACCCAGCCGGGCATCCCGGTGAAGCCCAGCGCCCCCAGCAGCTGGTTGACCAGACCGTTGGCACCGAACATCTGGCGCCACAGGATGGCGATGGCCACCGAGGCGCCCAGCAGCGAGGGCAGGTAGAACACCGAGCGGTAGAAGGCCAGTCCCCTCATGCCCTGGTTCAGCACCACCGCCAGCGCCAGCGCCACGATCAGCTGCAGCGGTGTCCCGAGGAACACGTAGATGAACGTGACCACCAGCGAGTTGTGCAGGCGGGTGTCGGCGATCATCTCCCGGATGTTGTCCAGTCCGACGAACTCCGGCGGCGCCAGCAGACTGTAATCGGTGAACGCCAGGCCCAGCGAGGCGATCATCGGCAGCAGCGTGATGCCCAGGAATCCCAGCAGCCAGGGCGTCATGAACACCAGCCCGGCCTTGTTGTCGGGGTGCTTCTCCTTCGCGCCGCCTCGCTTGCGGCGCGAGGCCATCTCTACAAGTTCTCCGACAGCACTCATGCGGTCTCTCCCTCCTCCGGTCCTGGGCGACGCGGGCGCGGGAAGGGCGTCCTCCCGCGCCCGCGTCGTCGCTCAGGTACGTGCTGTTCGGCTCAGCTCAGGGCCGCGTCCAGATCGTCGACCAGGCGCTGTCCGGCCTCCTCGGGCGTGATGCGACCGAAGAGCATGTCCTCGCCGGCACGGGTGAGGATGTCCTCGAACTCGCCGCCGCCCTGCGGGGTGATCTCGGGGGGTGGGCCCAGCTCGTCCTCGATGGCCTCGAGGTAGTCGACCGCCATCAAGTTGGCGTCGTCGAGGTCCGGGGTGATGGCCTCGCGCACGGTCAGGTTGCCGGGCACGCCACGCTCGATGGACAGGATCTCCCCGGCATCGGGGGAGTTGACCAGGAAGTCCACGAAGGCCAGCGCGGCATCGGGGTCCTGGGCGCTGGCCGAGATCGACCAGTACATGGAGGCCTTGTACCACAGCTGGGCATCGGCGGCGGAGCCGGTCATCGAGGGCGGGCGCAGCACCGTGATGCCGCCCGGCACGGCGGCGTCGTGGGCGACCACCTGGTTGGACCAGGCGACGGTGATGCCGATGCGGTCGGTGGCGAACAGGGACTGGTCCAGTGACTGGGCCGCATCCTCCACCGAGGTGGAGGCGTCCGGTCCAGCGCCGGTGTCCTCGATGCGCTGGGCGTATTCCATCAGGGAGGTGGCGGCCTCGGCGTCGAAGCCGACGCCGCCGTCCCGGTACTGGTCCTGCCCCAGCTGCCGCATCCATACCTGGAACAACGCCTGGATCGTGGCCATCTGGGTCATGCCATAGGTGCCGTCCTCGGTGTTCTCGGAGATCTCCGTGGCGATGTCGATCAGATCGTCCCAGGTCCAGGTGGTGTCGTCGGGGAGCTCCACCCCGGCTTCCTCGAACACGGCGGGGTTGACCAGGAAGACCGCGGCGTTGAGCCCGGCGTTGATCGCCATCAGGCCTTCATCGGCGAGCTCGCCGACCTCGACCGCGCCCTCGGCGAAGTCGGAGGTGTCCAGCCCGGCCTCGGCCAGATCCAGCAGGGCACCCCGGCCGCCGTACTCGCTGATGTACTTCTCGTCCATCTGGATGACGTCGGGCAGGTCGCCGCCCGCGGTCTGGGTGGCCAGCTTGTCCCAGTAGCCGTTCCACTCCCCCGGTTCTGTGGAGATGGTGACCGAGTCGTCGACCTCCGCATAGGCCTCGACGACCTGCTCTGTCATCTCGTCCCGTGTGGGGTTGCCCCACCAGGCCAGGCGGATGGCGGAGGAGCCGGACCCCTCCTCGGCGCCCCCACCGCCGGCGTTGGGGCCGCAGGAGGCCAGGGCCGCGGCGCCGGGGACAGCGAGCCCCAGGGCGAGTGCGTGTCGTCGATTGATCATGAGATCTCCTTCGATCGGGCCAGTGGGGTGCCGACCAGCGGCACGGAGCTGTGTTGCACGAGGGCCGCCGCGGCCATCGCTGAGCGGACGTGCACCGGACCCGGACCCTGGTGCGGTCCCGGCCAGCTGCGTCACGGGGACCGGCGGTCAGCCGGATCCGTGACCAGATCGTGATGAAAGGTTTCATACGCCACCCGTCCACACCCCGGGCAGACGGTCTTCAGGGGCTCTCGCCTGGGATGGCGGATGGATCGACTCTAGGAAAGCGCTTCACTGGAGGATTGTCAACCGAAGCGTGCAAAATTGCTGTAATGAACTGCAATTGCGCTGGTCGGCGGCCCAGGAGCCTGCGGATCGGGCGCTGCAGCCATGCCTGCGACCGACAGGCCCGCACCGGAGGTGGGCACCCGGGCGCGGGTGGTGGCCTTGTCCGCCGCTCACGCACCTGCTTAGTATGAGACCACAACAAACCGCCTCTTGTCGCTGTTGACAGGCGCTTCTGCCCGGCCGAAAAGCGCGCTCACGTTCCGCAGGGCGGCCTCTTACGTCACGAAGGATCATCGATGATCAGCCGACGCCACACCCTCGCCCTGTTCGCCGCCGCCGGCTCCGTGCCCGTTGTGTCCGCGCTTGCATCATGCGGCCCCAATACCGCCGATTCCGAGCAGAGCGGAGAGGTGCGGATCTACTGGTGGGGCGGCGACCTGCGCAACACCCTCACCCGGGAGGCGCTCGACCTGTTCGAGGAGGGTCAGCACGATGTCACCGTTGCGGCCGAGTACAGCGAATGGACCGGGTACTGGGACAAGCTCGCCACCCAGACCGCCGGCGGGGACGCCCCCGACGTCATCCAGATGGACGAGGCCTACATCGACTCCTATGGCACCCGGGGCTCGCTGCTGGACCTCGAGACCGTCTCCGAGCTGGACCTCAGCGCGATGGACGAGGCGGTGCTGGACACCGGCCGGCTGGCCGACGGCACGCTGGTGGGGGCCCCGCTGGGGATCGGCATCTTCTCGGTGGGAGTGAACACCGCGCTCCTGGAACAGGCCGGGATCGAGCTGCCCGATGACACCTCCTGGACCTGGGAGGAGCTGTCGGAGCTGAGCCAGCAGGTGGGCGAGTGGGCGGACGAGGCCGGGGAGGACGTGGTGGGGCTGGACTTCTTCGGCACCAGCGCGGCCGAATTGGGGGCCTGGGCCCGCCAGAGCGGCGAGCAGCTGTTCCCTCGCGAGGACGAGCAGCTGATCTCGCAGGAGACCATCGTGGACTTCCTCGAGTACTCGAAGGCGCTGGTGGACGACGGGGCGACCCCCGGGCCCTCCGAGCAGATCGAGGACTTCGGCGCCGGCGTGGAACAGGGGCGCTTCGGCACCGGCCGTGCCGCCTTCCACTTCCAGTTCCACACCCAGATCCAGACCTTCCAGGCCGCCTCCGGGGAGCCGATGCAGCTGCTGCGCCTGCCGGCCCTGACCAGCGGCGACCACCAGATGGTCAACAAGGCCTCGATGTACTGGTCGATCTCGGCCGAGACCCCGCAGGCCGAGGCCTCGGCCACCCTCGTCGATTTCCTGCTGCGCGATCCCGAGGCCGCCAAGGTGCTCAAGATCGAGCGCGGGGTCACGGCGTTCCCCGAGCTGCAGGACGACATCGGCACGGTGCTGACCGACGAGGAGATGATCTCGCTGGACTTCGCCCGTGACCTGCAGTCCGAGGTGGTCCGCCCGCCGCTGGTGACTCCGGCCTCCGGCGTGGGGTTCGGCGATGAGCTCAGCCGACTGTCGGAGGAGTCCCTGTTCGGCAATCGCACCCCGGAGGACGCCGCCGCGGAGATCCTGTCCGTCCTGGAAAGCATGCAGCCCGACGCCTGATGGACCGTCGCACCGTCGTCGACCGCCACAGCCCGGCGCTGAGCGGGGCCGACGACGCGGTGCTGTCGGTGGGCAACGGATCCTTCGCGGCGGGTGTGGACCGCACCGGCACCCAGACCTTCACCGGGCCCGGTCACGCCGAGACCCGGATCAACACCCTGGCCGAGTGGGGCTGGCACACGGAGCCGACGCCACCACCGGCGACCTGGGAGAGCCTGCTGCGGCCCTACCGCACCCCGCGTGGCGAGGCCCTGTACATGGACCTCCCCGGTGGGACCGAGGATCCGGGCGAGGGAGCGGCCTGGTTCCGGTCGAACCCGCACAAGGTCTCCCTGCTGCGCTTCTACCTGGTGGACCCGAGCACCGGTCAGGCACCCCGGGCCGAGGAGATCACGGGCGCCCGGCAGCAGCTGGACCTGTGGACCGGCACCATCAGCTCCAGCTTCCGCTTCCGCGGACGCGAATGCCGGGTGGTCACGACCGCCGGTCCCGAACAGGCGGTGCTCGCCCTCCAGCTCACGACCCCGGGACTGGATCTCGGGTTGGAATTCCTCTACGGCACACGGGCCTGGCACCGAACAGCCGACTGGGCCCGCACGGATGCCCATACGACCCGGTTCGAAGGCGGATGGATCCGGCGTCGGATGGACGATCTGTCCTATGACGTGGAGGTCTCCGGAGCGGTCCCCGAGCAGCTCGGACCGCACCGGGCGGCCCTGCCGGTGCCGGAGCCAGGCGGGCTGTTGGACGTGGCGCTGACCCTGGTGCCCCGCCGAGCCCCGCAGCTCTCCCTGCCGGCCGGGGCAGCCGCCTCCCCCGCCGCAGGCCCCGCTCCCTCCAGGAGCGTGGACGGTCCGGGGGCGGCGGCCGTGGTCCGGGAACGTTCAGCACGCTTCTGGGCCGAACACTGGCAGACCACCGCCGCAATCGATCTGGGGGCGGCCGACGATCCGCGCGCCGAGGAGATCGAACGGCGCACCGTCCTGTCCCGCTATCTCCAGCGCGTGCACGCCGCCGGGCACCTGCCGCCGGCAGAGACCGGGCTGCTGGCGAACTCCTGGCGCGGCAAGTTCCACCTGGAGATGCACTGGTGGCACGCAGCCCACTTCGCACTCTGGGGGGACGGTGCCTCCCTGCGGCGTGACCTCGCCTTCTACACCGCTGCCCTCCCCCTCGCCCGCGAGACCGCGGCGCGCCAGGGCTGCCGGGGCGCCCGATGGCCCAAACAGATCGGACCCGATCTGCGCGAGTCCCCCAGCGACATCGGGCCGTTCCTGATCTGGCAGCAACCCCACCCGATCCATCTGGCGGAGCTGGCCCGCCGCGCCCAGGCGGATCCGCAGCACGTCGACCCGGCGTCGGCCGAGATCGTCGAGCAGAGCGCCCTGTTCCTGGTCGATTCCCTGCGGTGGGACGAGGGCCGCCTGGGGATCGGACCACCGGTGATCGGAGCCCAGGAGCGGCATGTCGGCGACCGGGCCCACCTCCGCGACCCCTCCTTCGAGCTGGCCTACATCACCTGGGCACTGCGGATCGCCGACGCCTGGCGCCACCGCCGGGGAGCACCCGACGCCGGGCGGCTGACCGCCCTGGCAGACCGGATCCACTCCCCCATGACCGCCGACGGCATCCTGTCCACCTTCCGGGAAGGCCCGGCGATGTCGCGCTCGGACCATCCCTCCCATCTGCTGGCCTACGGGATGGTGCCGCCCGCCACGGGCACGATCCCGCCGCAGGCGGCCTCGGCCGCGCTGGACGATGTCCTGGCCGGTTGGGACTGGGAGAGCACCTGGGGCTGGGACTACCCGGCGCTGGCGATGACCGCTGCGCGGCTGCAGCGCCCGGACACCGCGGTGGAGGCGCTGCTGCGTCCGACCACGAAGAACCGCGTCGATGCCGCCGGGCACTTCGTGCAGACCCCGCGGCTTCCCGCCTACCTTCCCGGCAACGGCGGCACCCTGATCGCAGTGGCGCTGATGACGGCCGGATGGGACAGCGGACCGCCCGCGCCAGGGCTGCCCGCTCGGTTCGGCGTGCGCCATGAGGGCCTGCTCCCGCTGCCGGCTTAGCAGGGAGGGGACAAGGGGCGGAGCGCGACTGCGCCGTCCCACCGGCGCCTACGCTGGAGCGGTGAGCACAGCACACGGCCCTGAGCTCGGGCGAGACCAGCCGGGCGGACCAGCCGGCTCTCCAGGCCGACCGGCCGACCCGGCAACCGGGCAGGCCGATCCTGCCGACGGTGCCGACCCTGCCGACGGTCAGGCCGGTCCGGCCGCCGACGTCGGCCGCTGGTTCTCCACGGCCGCCGCCTCCGCCCCGCCCGGGCCGCGGCCCGGCCCCGGCGCGCGCGTCGCTCTGCAGGTGCCGGCCTGGGGCCCGGTCGAGAGCGCCTCCTACGGCGCCCAGAGTCCCCCGGAACAGCTCGAGGCGGCCCTGGATCTGCTGCGCGGCCGGCCGACGGCGGTGCTGACCGGCGCGGGGATGTCGACCGGCTCGGGGTTGCCCGATTATCGCGGTCGCGACGCCGTGCCCCGCTTCCCGATGACCTACCAGGAGTTCATGGGCTCGGACCTGTCGCGGCGCCGGTACTGGGCCCGCTCCACCGTGGGCTGGAAGCAGTTCGGCCGCGCGCGTCCCAACCCCGGCCACCTGGCCCTGGCGGAGATCGCCGCCGGGGCCGTCCCGGTGACCGGGGTGATCACCCAGAACGTGGACGGACTGCACCAGCGCGCCGGCTCCGATCCGGTGATCGACTTGCACGGACGGCTGGACCGGGTGCGCTGCCAGCAGTGCGATGCGCTCACCTCACGTCAGCTCCTGCATCAGCGGATGCTGAGCATGAACCCCGAGTTCGCGGCGCGGCTGCCGGACCTGGCGGCCGACGCCGCCCAGGCGCCCGACGGGGACGCGGAAGTCGATCGCACCAGCAGCTTCCGGTACCCGCCGTGCCCGCTGTGCGGCGGCATCCTCAAACCCGACGTGGTGTTCTTCGGCGAGTCCGCCCGCCGCGAGACGGTCAGTGCGGCCTTCGACGTCCTGGCCGGTGCCCGCACCCTGCTGGTACTGGGGTCGAGCCTGACGGTGCGGTCCGGGCTGCGCTTCGTGCGGGCGGCGGTTCGGGCCCAGCAGCCGGTGGTGATCGTCAACGACGGGCCGACGCGGGCCGATGCCTCCGCCACCGTGCGCGTGCACGGACGGATCGAGGACGTGCTGGCCACCTGGTTGCGCGGTCTCGGCGCCTGAGCTGCGATCCGTCGGCTCGGCCCGACACGGCATCGGATCGGAGAGCCTTGTCAGAGCACCTCCTCGGTGCATCGCCGCCGACCACCGACGTCACGGCTGGGCCGAATGCGCCTGTTCCTCCGTCTTCGCCGGGTGCGCCTGTTCCTCCGTCTCCGCCGATTCCACCCACTGCGTGTACCCGCCCTCCAGGTGGCGCAGGCGCCCCTCCCGTCCGGACCAGGCCGGTCGCAGCTGCTCCAGGGCCCGGGCGGAGCGTCCTCCCGACTGGCAGTACAGGACCACCTCTCCGCCGCCGGCCCCGGCGGGCAGGGCGGCGACTCCCCGGTCCCGGATCTCACCAAGCGGGATGTGGACGGCGCCGGGGATCATTCCCGCACCGGTCTCCCAGTCCTCCCGCAGGTCGATGACCGTGAGCTCGGCCCCTCGGCCCAGCAGGCCCCGCAGCCCCGGGGCGTCGAGAGTCTCCTCGGGGCCGGGGACGCCGCTGCGACAGGAGGGGTCGGCCGCGCGCGGGACCTCCACCCGGGTGGCGGAGGGGCGGGCGGGGTCGCGCTCCAGGCGCAGGGTCCGGGAGGTGCTGGTGACCTCGTCCCACAGCAGCAGGCGCCCGACCAGGGGCTCGCCGGTGCCGGTGACCAGCTGGATCACCTGGGAGGCCATGATCATCCCCAGCAGGCCGGGCAGCGTGCCCAGGACGCCTGCTTCGGCGCAGGAGGGAGCGACCTCCGGCGCCGGCGGTTCGGGGAACACGTCGCGGTAGTGGGCGCCGCGTCCCGGCCAGAACACGCTGACCTGACCCTGTGCGCGCAGGATCGCGCCCCACACCACCGGCACCCCGGTGATCTCGCTGGCATCGGCCACCAGGTAGCGGGTGGCGAAGTTGTCGGTGCCGTCAAGGGCCACGTCGTAGTCGCCGAGCACCTCGGTCACGTTCTGCTGGGTCAGCCGCAGCCGGTGGCGCCGGATCGTGACCTCCGGGTTCAGGCGGGCCACGGCCTCGGCGGCGGAGTCGACCTTGGGCCGGCCTAGCACGTCGACGCCGTGGATCACCTGGCGGTGCAGGTTCGACAGGTCCACTGTGTCGTCGTCGACGATCCCGAGGGTGCCGATGCCGGCTCCGGCCAGGTATTGCAGCGCCGGGGTGCCGAGCCCGCCGGCGCCGATCACCAGCACCCGTGCGGCCCGCAGCCGGCGCTGGCCGTCGGTGCCGATGTGGCCCAGGGTGATCTGCCGGCGGTAGCGCCGGATCTGCTGCCCGCTCAGCTCCGGGCCGGGCTCGACCAGCGGGGGCAGCCCGGGATCGGTGGCGAGCTCGCCGGTCACAGCGATTCCTCCTCGCGGCCGCTGGCGGCCTCGCCGATCTCGATCAGGCCCTCGAAGGTCGAGGAGGCCTGGGCCAGGCTGCGGCGCGGGATCCGCCCGGACCGCGCGGCCTCGCGCCCGGCACGCACCGCGAGGTCCATCGCGCGGGCCATCCGCTGCGGGTCGCGGGCCCGGGTGACGGCGCTGGCGACCAGCACCGCCTCGCATCCGAGTTCCATCGCCAGGGCCGCCTCGGAGGCGGTGCCGATCCCGGCGTCCAGGACCACCGGGACTCCTGCCCGAGCGGTGATCAGGGCGATGTTGTGGGGGTTCAGGATGCCCAGTCCGGTGCCGATCGGTGAGCCCAGGGGCATCACCGCGGCGGCGCCGGCATCCTCGAGGTGCCTGGCCAGGACCGGGTCGTCGCTGGTGTAGGGCAGGACGGTGAAGCCGCGGCGCACCAGGTCGGCGGTGGCCTCGACCAGGTCGACGGGGTCGGGCAGCAAGGTGTCCTCGTCGGCGATGACCTCGAGCTTGACCCAGTCGGTCTCGAGCGCCTCCCGGGCCAGCTCGGCGGTCACCACGGCGTCGCGCGCGCTGTAGCAGCCGGCGGTGTTGGGCAGCACGTGGATCCCCAGCTCCTGCAGCATGGTGAACACGGAGTTGCGTCCGGCGGCGGAGAAGCGGCGCATCGCGACCGTGGTCAGCTCGGTGCCGGAGGCGGTCAGGGCCGCCTGGAGGGCGGCGAGGTCGGTGGCTCCCCCGGTTCCCATGATCAGGCGGGAGCCGAACCGCCGGCCGGCGATGACCAGACTGTCGTCGTCGGTGGGGGCGACGCCGGGGCCCGGGAGGCTCGCGGAGCCGGAGTCGGGGCCGATCTCGGGCCGGGGGGCGGTGCCCGGGCCGTCCTGGTCCGGCAAGGGCTGCGGGTGCGGGTGCGGGGCCATGGTCAGCCTCCTTGGACGGCGGTGACGAACTCGCAGCGTCCCCGGGGCGGCAGGGCGGTGGTGGCCCAGCGGCCGCGGGGGATGACGGTGTCGTCGAGGGCGACGGCGACGCCGAGGGGACTGCCGTCGAGCGCGCGGCCGTCTTCACCGATCTCGTGGCCGAGCCGGTCGCTGACCAGCTCGCGCACGGTCCAGCTCTCGGGGACGTCGATGGCCTCGCCGTTCAGGGTCAGGGAGATGGTCATGGGGGCCTCCTCAGGCATCAGGGGTGGTCGGGTGGGCCGATGGCGCCACGACGGGAGAGTCACGGTGCCGGGGTAGGGGCTTCACGGTGCCGGGGTGGGAGCGTCCCGAGGGTCGCGGGTCGAACGTTCAGCGGCGAGCTCCTCCCCCCTCCCCCTGCCGGGCTGGATCCGCAACCCGGGCGGCATCCCCCTGCCGGGCGGCTTCCCCCTGCCGGGTTGCGCTTGTGCGCGCCGGGGAGCCGCCGGCAGTTCTGCGGTGCGCAAAAGCGGGGGTGGAGAGGTCGGGGGTGAAGCGGTCGGGCCGGACCGGCGCAAGGTCGGGCTGGGCGGCCACTGCGGGGTCGTCGATGAGTTCGGCGGTGCGCCGGGCCGCCCAGGTCGACAGCAGGATCCCGTGGCGATGATAGCCAGTGGAGACGATCACCCGCTCGTCATCGGGGGCGGGTCCCAGCAGCGGCAGATCGTCGGGGGTGCCCGGACGGTCGCGGGCGACCACCTCGAGCAGCTCGGTCTCACGCACGGAGGGCAGGATCTCGGCGGCGTCCTGCAGCAGCTGCAGCACTCCGGCCGTCGACGGTCCGGGCAGATCATCCTCACGGCTGGTGGCGCCGATGACCAGCTGCCCGCCGGCCCGTGGCACCAGGTACAGGGAGCGTCCGCGCACGATCGCGCGCACGGTGCGGCTGAGCAGGCCCTCCTCCCCCGGCGCGAGCAGGCTGCGGGGCGCGCGCACCCGCAGGATGTCCCCACGGACGGGACGCAGCGCCAGATCCAGCCGACGGTGGGGCCCGTCGATGGTGGGCACGCCCAGGCCGGCGGCCAGCACGATGTGGTCCGCCTCGAGCTGCTCGGTGGAGGTGATGGTCTCGTGTTCGATCGACACCGGTGGGCCCTGCTGCGAGTCCGGGCGGCCGAGGAGGTCGACCACGGCGGCCGACAGCAGGCGGGGGTCGACCTGCCGGTCGCTCTCGATCAGGATCCCACCGGCGAGCGCGCGGGCCAGGGCGGGCTCCTGACGGCGGGCCTGGGCCGACAGCAGGTCCTGGACCGTCGCCCCGGTGGAGCGCTGAATGCGGGCGAGATCCTGCAAGGTCGCGAGGTCCGCGCTGTCGCGGCCGATCACCACGGTGGAGTGGTCGCGGTACCCGGTGGGCAGCTCGGTGCGGGCGGCGAGATCGGCGGCGAGGTCGTCGTGGAGCTCTGCGGCCTCCCGCATCAGCGGCCACAGCGCGCTCTGCCCGTACTGGATCTCGGCGGCCGGAGCGAGCATGCCGGCGGCGGCGTGGGTGGCGCCCTCGGCGATCCCGCTCGAGTGGAGGGAGACCCGGTGGCCGCGACGGCGCAGCTCGTAGGCGGTCAGCAGGCCCACGATCCCGGCGCCGACCACGGCGACGTGCTTCATGTCCACATTCCTCCTGACGGCGGCATGATCCGCATCCAGTGCTGGTGGTCGGCGCCTGGCGCGCCCTCTCAGCCCGGCTCTCGGGCTCCCACGGAACACCTCGAGTCTAACGTGCCAAGCTGGTGGCATGACTGCTGATCATCACGAGGGGCCTGCGGCCCGGCGCCGGGACCGGCTCGCAACCGCCCGGCTGTATGTGTGCGTGGACCTGTCGCGGGGACTGGAGGGTCTTCTGGAGTTCGCGGATTCGGCCTTCCGGGGCGGCGTGGACATCCTGCAGGTGCGGGACAAGCACGCCGAGGCGCGGGCCGAGCTGGAGGCGCTGCGGGCCCTGCGCCAGATCGCGGACCGTCACGGCGCGCTGCTCGCCGCCAATGACCGGGCCGACGTCGCTGCGCTGGCGGGCGTCGATGTGCTGCACCTGGGGCAGGGGGATCTGTCCACGGCGGACGCACGCACAGTGGTGGGCCCCGACGTGCTGATCGGCCGCTCCACCCGCACGGTGGAGCAGCTGCACGAGGCCGACCAGGATCCGGGCATCGACTACTTCTGCACGGGCCCGATCTGGTCCACTCCGACCAAGCCCGGCCGCGCGGCCGTCGGGCTCGAGCTGGCCCGTGCCGCCGCGCAGCGCGGCGAGGACGCAGGCAGCACGGGCACGTCCGGCGACGCGCGTGCTGTCGACAGCGCCGGCCGGAAGCCCTTCTTCGCGATCGGAGGTATCGACCTCGGCCGGGTGCCGCAGGTGCTGTCGTCCGGCGCCGACCGCATCGTGGTGGTCCGGGCCGTCACCGAGGCGGCCGATCCCGAGAAGGCGGCGCGCGAGCTGCGGGCGGCGGTCACCGCGCCATCGAAGGGGTGATCACCGAGGGGGTGCCGCCACCGCCGCGCGGTAGCGTGTCCGCATGCGTCTCGTCGTCATCTCGGATCCCCTCGAGTCCGGCCGCCAGATCCATTCCGATGGGGGTGACTTCCTTCGTGGCGTCGTGAGCCATCACGCCCACCTCGGTGACGTCAGACTTGTCAGCCCCACCGAGGACGAGGTCGCCGACGAGCTCGATGCCCTGGACCCCTCCGAGACGGCAGCGGTCATCTTCGAGACGAACTCCTTGCGGCACCCGGACAGCATCGTCGCCAGAGCCGTGCGTGATCGTGCCCGGAAGCTGTCCGAATACCTCGCGGGCGGGGGCGGAGTGCTGGTGCTGCATCAGTACGTCCTCGACCGCCCGGTTCTCGAGCTGGAGACGGACACGGTGGCTTTCCGTGCCCACGAGGGGGCGGTTCTGCCACTGCGGACGGACCGCGTGCGCAGTGTGCTGGAAGTGCCGCACCGTATCGACGAGTCCTCACGCCCTCCGTCAGCTGAGTCCTCACAGATCGGACGTCTCGTCTCGTGGCTCGCCCTTGACTCCGAGCAGCTCGCGGGGTGCGACATCGTGCTGCGATCGGCGCAAGGGCTGCCACTGCTGGCAGTCTCCTCGACGGAGATCGAAGGCCGTCTTGCTGTCTCAGCTCTGCCTCTCGACTGGCATCGCTGGGGTGATCTGCTCGCGAATGCGGTTCGATACGTCGCCCTCGGTGATCCGCGAGTCCTCGTGTGGGGTGAGGATGACGATTACGAACCCACCATCGAGCGTGCGCTGGCTTCGGGGATCGCGCTGCGTGCGCGCCGAGACCCCGCGACAGGTGTGGACCGTCTGTCCCCCGCCCCTGTCCTCCACATCGATGTGCCGGGGTCGCATTCCATGCCGACCGGGACGCGCTCGACGGTGCTCTCGCGCGGAGCCACCGTGCTCGCCCCGTCCGTGCGCGATCGCGCCAGGCACAATACGGTCTCCTACACCGTGCACATCGGATCGGCGGGGTACCGGTACGCGCAGGCGGCGCTCTCGACCCTGGCCGCAGCAGATGATGATCTGATCCGGACCAGGGATCCGTACCTCCTGCGCAACGTCACGCTCGCCTCCGAGTACTTCGCTGGGCGGTATTGGCCGCCTTACGTGCATCGACGCCCGAGCGAGGATCCCCGCTTCATCAGCGATACAGCCCGAACGGTCCATTTCGCCGGAATGACCACGACATCGGCGCTGGTCTCGCTGCAGACGCACTTCTTGCTGCGCCCCGGCGAGCCCGCGGTCGAGCAGCTGTTCAGGCTCATCGAAGAGCAGGACCCACGTGACGAGGCCGGCGGCGGGATCCATGCGGGGGCTGCCCGAGTGCTCCGGGGTGATCTCGACGCCTGGGACTGGCTGCACTCGATCGTCCAGCACCCCCGGATGCCCCTGTCGAAACTGTCGAGGATGGCTGATTGGGTCGCTTATCTCGAGGCGAACGACCGGATCGCGAGGGTCGATGATCAGACGGTCCTCGATGACGGCACCCCCGATCCTCGCCCGGGAACGCTGCGCCAGTTGACCAGCATGTTCGGTCGAGCTCTCACAGAACGGGGCGAGGCCGAGCATCTCTCCCACGAGGCGAAGGCGAACCTGGTCCTCGGTTTCTGCGCACTGCGCACCCTCGGCTGCTCTGAAGCTGACGCCCTGATCCACCGTTTCGTCCCCGCCTTGGAGACATGGGCTCGGGAACATCACGACGTATCGCACGTCTCGGCGCGCCTTCGCGTGCTGCACGCGCTCGCGCGCGCCGAGGACGTCAGCCCCTCGGGGGTGCACGGGATCCGGGCGCTCGACCAGATCAGCGCGCCGATCGCACGAGACGTCCCGACGGACCATGGCGCAGGGGAAACGCTGGCGGCGCGCAACAAGAAGCTGCTGGACACGATCGCCGAGATGGAGGCGAGCGCTGATCGTCGGCGGCTGGCCTATCTGGTGGGGGTGACCTGCTCAGCGATCGTGGCGGTGCTGGCACCTGGCGCTCTTGCCGCCCTGTGCATCACGTTGATCGCGCCCAGCTCCTTCAGCGAGCTGCTGATCCCGGCTCTCATCGCGTGCGTGCTCCTTTTCGTCGTGATCGTCACTCAGTTCCAGAGACTTGGGCTGCTCCCCCTTGCGAACGACGGTGCGGCCGGACGAGCGATCAGAGCTCTGCGGTCGAGGTTCTGGCCGACGTCCGGCAGCTGAACGGTGCCGTCGCCGCTCGGGACGCAGGCGGCCAGGAGCGCGTCGTGGCTGCTTCAGGTGTCTGCCTGCCGCGAGGTCTGCGCTCGGGCGCCGAACGAAATGTCCGCGCTCCCGAGTGTGATGACACGATGGGAGCCATGCCTCATCTGTTGCCCGAGCCCGCCTATTTCGCCTCCCTCCCCAAGGTGATCAGCTCCGGGGCGGTGATCCTGCGTGACGAGCACGGGATGCTGGTGATCGAGAAGCCGAACTACCGCGACCACTGGCTGCTGCCGGGCGGTTCCGTGGACGCCGGTGAGGACGCCCGTCAGTGCGCCCAGCGCGAGCTGCACGAGGAACTGGGGCTGGACATCGAGGTGGGGCGAATGCTGACGGCCGACTGGGTGCCGTCCCGGCCGGCGCGCGGAGCCCCCATGGGCGTGCACTTCCTCTTCGACGCCGGGGTGGTGCCGCGCGCCGAGCTCGAGGAGACGATCGTGCTGCAGCGCGAGGAGCTCGACGACTGGCGTCTGATGCACGAGTCGGAGGCTGAAGTGCTCTCCCCCTGGGGCGCGGCCCGCACGCGACGGGCTCTGGCGGTGCTGCGCGGCGAAGCCGACGTGGACCTGATGCCCTTCCCGTTCTGACCCCGTTCTGGCCCCATTCTGATCTCGTTCTGGGCATCTGTCGGAATGCGGTGGGGCACCATACAGCCCGTACTCTCTCGTCGTCGTGGAGGTGACCATGACCCCGGCTCATGCCGAGCCTGCTGGGCCCGCGGGCCCTGCTGGGCCCCCGGGCGCTGCTGAGGGGCTGGCCCCTGCCGGCGGTGCCGCCGACCCGGCTGAGGGGCAGGCACCTGCCGGCGGTGTCGCCGACCCGTCGGTGACGCGCTCGCAGCGCCTGGATCGTCTGCCGTTCACCCGCAAGCACGGGAAGCTGCTGGTCGTCTCCGGGCTCGGCTGGGCGCTGGATGCGATGGACGTGGGCCTGATCTCCTTCGTGATCGCCGCGCTGAGCGTCCACTGGAGCATCACCAAGGGCGACGGCTCCCTGATCGCCTCGGCGGGCTTCGCGGGCATGGCGATCGGCGCGAGCCTGGGCGGGCTGCTCGCCGACCGCATCGGCCGACGCTCCGTGTTCGCTCTGACCCTGCTCATCTACGGCGTGGCGACCGGTGCCTCCGCCCTGTCCACCGGACTCGCGATGCTGATCGCACTGCGCTTCGTGGTCGGGCTGGGCCTGGGTGCCGAGCTGCCGGTCGCCTCGACCCTGATGAGCGAGTTCGCTCCGGCCCGGATCCGCGGCCGGGTGATCGTGTGGCTCGAGGCGTTCTGGGCGCTGGGCTGGATCCTGGCCGCGGTGGTCGGCACCTTCGTGGCTGCCGAGGGGCACAACGGCTGGCGATGGGCGCTGGCGATGGGCATGATCCCGGCGCTGTACTCGCTGGTGATCCGGCTCGGTATGCCCGAGTCGGTGCGCTTCCTGGAGCAGCAGGGCCGTCATGCGGAGGCCGAGCGGGTGGTGCGCAGCTTCGAGGAGTCGGCCGGCATCCCGGCTCCCGCCGCCGCGGGCACCGGCCCGACGTCCGAGGCCTCCGCCGCCTCTGAGGGCACCGCCGGCTCCGAGGACACGGCCGTCTCTGAGGGCGACGGCATCCCCGCTGCCGCTGCGAGTGCGGCGAAGCAGGGCATCTGGTCTCCTGCACTGCGCCGTCGGACCGCCGGGCTGTGGGCCGTGTGGTTCTGCATCAACCTCTCGTACTACGGGGCCTTCATCTGGATCCCGACGCTGCTGGTGGACCGCGGCTTCGGTCTCCCCCAGTCCTTCGCCTTCACGCTGATCATCACGCTCGCGCAGATTCCCGGCTACGCCGTCTCGGCCTGGTTGATCGAGGTGATCGGGCGGCGCTGGACGCTGACGGTGTTCCTAGCGGGTTCCGCGGTGGCCGCGACGGCCTTCGGCCTGGCCGACACGGAAGCGATGATCATCGTCTCCGGCTGCGCCCTGAGCTTCTTCAACCTCGGGGCCTGGGGTGCGCTGTATGCGATCGGCCCGGAGCTGTATCCCACGGCGGTGCGCGGCACCGGCACCGGCGCGGCGGCAGGATTCGGACGCATCGCCTCCCTGCTCGCCCCCTTCATGGTGCCCCTGCTGGTGGCGTTCGGGGGGCAGATCCTCGCCTTCGCGGTGTTCGCGATCGCCTTCGGTCTGGCCGCTGCAGCCGCCTTCACCCTGCCCGAGCAGCGCGGGCGAGCACTCGAAGAGTAGGCCGCGAGCCGCCCGAGCCTGACCATCATCTCTGGCCTGCGGCAGCACGTGCCACCGACGCCCTGGGACATCCGTGGCACCAACGCCCTGGGCATCCGTGTCACCGCCGTCCTGCGACATAGCACGCTCTGCACGCAAGGACGTCGCCGAGAACTGCCAGATGATGGAAGTTCTCGGCGACGTCCTGGGTGCGCCGGGAGTATCCCGTGCGGTCGAGCGACCCCGTGCCGGACCGAGTCCCTCGGAAGGGCTCAGCTCCCCAGTACAGGCCCGACTCGCCTGGTGCGGGGCCGGCTCACCCAGTGCGGGGCCGACTCACCCGACGGGGTATCGAACTGTCCGGTGCCGGGCGACTCACCCGGTGCGCGAGCGACTCATGATGGAACGTCGAACCTTCCGGTGTGGAGCCGATCGGCCCGGGCCGCTCTCTGCCTGAGTCGCTCAGGCCTGATCGAGCGAACCGTCGTAGGCGCAGATCGCGTCCACCTTGGCGGCCGAGGAGGAGTTGGGGTCGAACTCCAGGCCCAGCCACACCTTCACCAGCTCCTTGGCCAGTTCCAGGCCGACCACGCGCTCGCCCATGGTGAGCACCTGCGCGTTGTTCGACAGCACCGAGCGCTGCACGGAGTACAGATCGTGGGCCGTGACCGCGCGGACGCCGGAGACCTTGTTCGCGGCGATCGCCACGCCCATACCGGTGCCGCAGATCAGCAGTCCCCTGTCCACCTCGCCGGCGGCGATCTTCTCGGCGGCCTCGACGGCGATGTTGGGGTAGTAGGTGCCGTCCTCTCGGCCGGTCACGCCGACGTCGACGACCTTCTCGACCCGATCGTCGGCCTCGAGCAGAGCCTTGAGCTCCTCCTTGTATCCGTATCCGGCATTGTCGCTGCCGACAGAGATCTTCCAACCCATGGTCATGCTCCTTCGTGTTGATGTCCGGCGTGGGGGCGGTGCAAGCGCCGATGCACGGCGCGGGCACAGCTCCCCGTCGTTCACTGCAACGCCAGCGAGGCCAGTTTTCTTCCAGTACGCCGGCCGCACTCGTCCCGACTCCCTGACGGATCTCGACAGGCCTCAACGAGACGCGGCGAGCCCCACCAGGCCTCGCCGGCCTCGAAAGGCCTTGTCGGGCCCCGACCGTTGCGTTATCGGGGTTCTCAGCTTTCAGAACCCCGATAACGCAACGGTCGACGACGAGGGGCCGCCGCAACAGTGGACGAGGGGCCGCCAGGTGGGCACAGGCCCCGAGGGCCGCGGCTGGTGCGCCGACCCCGTCCGACACACGCCCGCCAGCCCAGCGCGAGCGCCCTGGTGGTGGGGCCCGGGAGAATACCCGGGTAAAGCGCCCCAAGGGAACACTCAGACGGTGGCACCCGAGGAGAACTCCCAGATAGAGGCGCCCTGAGGAGCGCCGAACCCGAGCCCCTCAGTCGTCCAGCAGCTCCGAGAGGCGGGTGGCCATCCGGGAGAAGGAGACTGCGCCGGGGTCGGGGGTGCCCACGGACTTGTCGCCGTGGTTGCGGGCGCGGCCCTTGCTCGCGGCGATGTTCGCGGTGGCCTCGGCAGATTCGGTGGCCCGCGCGGCGCCGGTGGCGACCACCTGGGCGCGCGACTCCTCGGAGCCGGAGGCCTGGGCGAGGGCGATGGCCTCGCGGAAGGGGACCGCGGCGTCGACCATGGTCTTGTCCCCGGGCTTCGCCCCGCCCAGGCGCTCGACGGCCTCGACCGCCTGCACCAGACCGGTCAGCAGCTGGTCATCGCTCACTGCCCGGTCGTCCTGGAAGGCACTGCCAACGCTGGTCAGTGCCGCGCCCCACAGGGCCCCAGAGGTGCCGCCGGCCTCAGCGGACCAGGCGGCACCGGCCTGAACCAGCACGGTGCGGGCTCCACTGCCTCGGTCCACGGCGCGCTGGGCGGCGGACCGGGCGGCACGGGAGCCGATCACCATCCCCTTGCCGTGGTCGCCGTCGCCGGCGATCGCATCCATCTGGCCCAGCTCGGGCTCCAGCTCACCGAGCAGGGACTCGAGCTCACCGAGGATCTCGGCGATGCGCTGCGCAGAGCCCTGCGACTCGGCGGTGGCATCGGGGATCGGATCCTCGCCGGGGGTGTAGATCTCGGTGCGCTCCTCGCCCAGGTCGCCGTCGACGGTGCCGCCGCGGCGGAAGGCCGGCGCATCGGCCGGGGCCAGCCAGAGCTGCTCGAGCTCTTCGTCCAGCCTCGTCACCGTCAGGGAGAGCCCGGCCATGTCCAGGCTGGTCACGTGCTCACCGACCTCGGGGCGCACCACCGTCAGGCCTGCTTCCTCCAGGAGCTGCGAGGCGTGCTTCCACACCACGAACATCTCCTCGTACTTCACGGTGCCCAGGCCGTTGAGCACCACGGCGACACGGTCGGAGTCCAGCTCGGGCGTCTCGGCGAGCACTCCGTCGACGAGGGTCTGCGCGAGCTCGCGGGCGGTGGGCATCGGCTTCTCGTCGATGCCGGGTTCACCGTGGATACCCAGGCCGATGGCCATCGTGCCCTCGGGCACGTGGAACAGGGCGTCCTCTGCCCCCGGCAGGGTGCAGCCGTCGAAGGCGACGCCGAGGGAACGGGTGGCGTCATTGGCCTTCCAGGCGAGTCGTTCGGCGTTGTCGAGGTCAGCGCCGGCCTGGATGGCGGCGCCGGCGATCTTGAACACCGGCAGGTCCCCCGCGATCCCGCGCCGGTCGCGGTGCTCGCCCTTCTCCCCGGAGGCGATGTCGTCGCTGACGGCGACGATGCGCACGTCGATGCCCTCGGCGCGCAGCTTCTCGGCGGCGGCCCCGAAGTGCAGCACGTCGCCCGCGTAGTGGCCGAATCCCAGGATCACACCGCCGCCGTTGTCGGCGTTGCGGGCCACCGCATGGACCTGGTCGGACGACGGCGAGGAGAAGATGTTCCCGCAGGGCGCGCCATGGGCGAAACCAGGGCCCACCCAGCCAGCGAAGGCCGGGTAATGGCCCGACCCCCCGCCGACCACGAGGGCCGGTTGCCCGGCCGGGGTGGCCTGCTTGCGCACCACTCCGCCGTGCACTCGCAGCAGCTCCTCAGGGTGGGCTGCCACCAGGCCTTCCACGGCGTCGGCGGGGAAGGACGTCGGATCGTCGAACAGGTAGGTCATCGTGTTCTCTCCAGGTGAAGGGGCGGGCGGGAGGTCCGCAGGGCGTTGAGGGGTCGAGGGCGGAGGATTCGCGCGGCGGCCCGGGGCGCACTGGCGGGCGGGCTGGCCGGAGGATCCGCGCCGCCGGGCGGTGCGGGCGGGATCAGGACGCGGGCTGTTCCTCCTCGGTGCCCCCCGTCCGTGATGGTCCCGCCCTTCAGGCGGGGCTGCTCGACCTTCAGGAAGTAGGTCATGACGAACGCGGCCGCGTAGAGCACCACGAACGCCCAGACGACGCCGACGTTGCCTCCCCACGGCCGGACCGCAGCGACCACCGCCGACCCCAGGAAGGTCGCCCCGCCGGCGGCGGTGGTGTACATGGCCATGGCGGCGCCGGTGTGCCGGGGCGCCAGGGCGGGCATGATCGCGCCCAGGGGCACGAACCCGGCCAGCAGGATGCCGAAGACAGTGCCGGCGATCACGGCCACCACGAACCCCCAGTCGGAGCCGGCCGGGACCCAGTGCGGAACGTACCACCAGGCCAACAGGCCGATCGCGGAGCCGAGGATGCCGAACCAGCGCACGGTGAAGGTCCAGCCGAAACGGTCGCCGATCGCGCCGAAGACGGCATTGAACGCGATGTTGCCGCCGAAGACGACCGAGGTCATCAGCAGCCAGCGGGACTGGCCCCAGCCGAGGGTCTCGGCGATCACGGTGGGCAGGATGATGAACATCCCGAACTGCGGGGCGGTGTTGATCAGGCGGGTCAGGAAGCCCATCATCACGCGGTGGTTGGTCAGCGACAGCCGCAGGCCGGCCAGGATCACCTGCGCGTTGGTCTCGCCCTCAGGGGCCAGGCGCTTGGTGCCATGCTCCTCGCGCACGCCGATCCGGGCCACCAGGAATCCGGCCAGCACGATCGCGGAGGAGGCGACCATCGCCCAGCGCTCACCGCTGAAACCACCGCCGAAGGCGGGGATCAGGAAGACCGCGACCAGGGAGCCCAGGGTGGGCAGACCGCCGGTGAACATGACGTAGAACCAGCCCACCGCGGTGCCGTTGCGTTCCTGGGGGACCACCGCGTTGATCCATACCAGGAAGGCGAAGGCGAACAGCGGGAAGCCGAAGCCGCGCATGAAGTAGGTGACCCCGACCAGCGCGATCGAGCCGGTGGCCAGCGCGGCGATGAAGGCGGCCTGGAAGACCAGCCAGACCACCAGGCCAAGCAGCATCACGCGCTGTGGGCCCCATAGGTCCGAGAAGGCGCCGGCCAGGTAGGAACCGATCAGGCTGGCCAGGCTGTAGAGGGTGATGATCGTGGCGGCGAGGTTGATCTTCTCGTCGCCGCCGCCGAACACATTGGCCATGTGGGGGGAGACGAAGTTGGTCTCCACGGCGTTGCCGGTCATGAAGATCAGCACGCCGAGGAACCCCCATCGCAGCACGTGGGGGATGCCGATGCGGTCCAGGAATGTCTCGTCGGCGCTTCCCGGTGTGGGCACCTCGTCCCTCGTCGTGGACGCAGAGGTCATGAGCAGGCGCTCCTTCATATGGCGGGATGAGCGGCGGGGCGAGGCCGGACCCCTTGAGCCCGAATCGGCCGCTCCGCCTTCTTCTTCTTGCAGGTGACGGACGACGCTAGAGCCGGGGCGGAACAGGCGTCAAAGACGTCTGCTCCGCCCCGGCCGCGCCTTCCCGTCGAGGATCACTCCTCGTAGATGAAATCGTCGACCATGTTGTCGACGTTGTCCTCAGTGATGAGGATGCAGTCGAACGCCTGCTTCTCCTCCTCCGGTTCGGTTCCGTTGGTGAGGAAGTCGTCGGCCATCTCGATGACCTTCTCGGCGAACTCAGCGACCGGCTGCAGCACCGTGTAGGCCAGCTCCCCGTTCTTGATCGACTCGATGGCATCGGGTGAACCGTCGAACCCTCCGACGACGATCCCCTCGAAAGCATCGGCCTCCTTCAGTGCCGCGATCGCCCCGAGTGCCATCTCGTCGTTGCCCGAGATGATGCCTGAGATGTCGGGATGCGCTTGGAGCAGGGTCTGTGCCTTGTCCCGCCCCTCGGTGCGGTCCCAGTTGGCGACCTCCTCGCCCACCTTCTCCAGGTCGGGGTATTGGGTGATGGTGGTCTCGAAACCATTGGAGCGGGTCTGGGCATTGTTGTCCGAGGGCAGACCGAACAGCTCGACGTATTCCCCCTCCTCCTCCATGCGCGAGACCCATTCCTCCGCGCCGATGGCGGCGCCCTGGGCGTTGTTCGAGACCAGCTGGGCCTTGGCCAGGCCGGACTCGTTGATCTCGGCATTGATGAGGAAGACGGGGATGTCGGCGTCCAGCACCTTCTTCACCGCGCCGATTGAGCCGTCGGCGTCGGCCGGGTCCATGATCATCGCGACCGACTGGTTGGAGATCGCGGTGTCCACCAGGCTGTTCTCCTCGTTGGTGTCACCCTTATGGGCGCCGACGGTGGCGCTGTATCCCAGCTCCTCGGCCTTCGCGGCGGCGAGATCGCCCTCGGTCTTCCAGTACGGGTTGGACGGATCGTTGACGATGATGGTGATCAGACCACCCTCGTCGCCCCCGCCGGACTCGCCTTGGGCATCGGTGTCGTCATCGGAGTCGCTCGCGCAGGCGGCGAGACCGGCCGCGGCGGCGCCGACACCGATGGTGGAGAGAAACTTCCTGCGGTCCATGATGGGTTCCTTTCGGTCAGAGCACGATATTCGGATCTCGGTCGGGTCGGGGCAGGTGAGCGGCTTTCGGCACGGGGCTACGCCGTGCGGCGGTCAGGAGGTCGTGTCCTCGTCTCTCGAGGCATCCGGCGGTCCGGAGGTCCCGCCGTCACGATGGGAAGGAGCATCGGGGCTCGGCCCGGGGCCCGCGTCGGCGGTTCGCCGGGAGGTGCCGGGATCCGGGTCCTCGCGGCCCGCGGCCGAGTCCGCCTCGTCGATCCCGGCGCCGTTGGCGTCGACGTCTCCCGCTGCGGGCACGGTTTTCCTCTCCGGCTTCGAGGCGGTCTTCTTCGCCCCGCGGCGACCCCGGCCGCCGTACTGGAGGTTGTTCAGCAGAACGGCGACGACGATCACGGCACCCACGAACACCGTCTGCCAGTACTCGGACATGCCCACGATCACCAGACCGTCCGAGAGGAAGCCGATGACGAAGGCGCCCAACAGGGTGCCGCGCACGTTGCCACGGCCGCCGGAGAGCACCGCACCACCGATCACGACCGCGGCGATGGCCGTCAGCTCGTAGGTGTTGCCTGCGTTGGGGCTGGCCGAGGTGAGGGTCGAGGCAAGGACCAGGCCCGCGATGGCCGAGCACAGCCCGGAGATCACGTAGACCCAGACCTTCACGGTCCGCACCGGCACGCCCGAGAGCTGCGCGGCGCGGTCATTGCCGCCGGTGGCGTACAGCCAGCGGCCGAAGGTGGTGCGGCTGAGCAGCAGTGCGATGCCGAGGGCGACCACCGCCATGATGATCACGCCGACGGGAATGCCCAGGATGCGGTTGAAGCCGAGCCACTCGAAGCCCGTGTTCCCCAGCGCCGGGTCGCCCTGGATACCGTTGACGGTCAGGCCGTCGGTCATCAGCAGTGCGGCTCCTCGGACCACGTAGAGCATGCCCAGGGTGGCGACGAACGGCGCCACGTTGAACCGTGCGACGAGCACCCCGTTGATCAGTCCGATGAGGCCGCCCACCGCGACGGAGATGAGCACGGCGACCGGGACGCTCGGGTACAGCGTCACCCCGAACATGGCGATCGGGACCCCTTTGAGCAGGTACCCGCCGACCACGGCGCTGAACCCCAGAGTCGAGCCCACGGACAGGTCGATCCCACCGGTCAGCACCACCATGAGCATGCCCAGCGACAGCAGCGCGAAGATCGCTACGTGGGAGGACATGATCAACACGTTGTTCACCGTCAGGTAGTTCGGCGACAGGATCGTGAAGACCACGATGATCACGGCGAGAGCCAGGAACGCCCGTCCCTCGACCAGGAGTTTCGAGACATCGAGCTTCTTGAGGCGTGAGTCTGCAGTGGCAGTGGATGTCATTGCGCTTTCGGCTCCTTGGTTCCAGCTCATACGGTGACAGACTCGCCGGAGGCGGCCATGATGTCTTCCTTGTCCGCGTCGGGCCCGAACTCGGCAGAGATCCTGCCGCGGTGGAGCACGATGATGCGATGGGCGATGCTGAGGCTCTCCTCGACCTCGGAGGTGGAGTAGACCACTGCCAGCCCCTGCCGGGCGTACTCGGCGAGCAAACCGAAGACCTCGGCCTTCGCACCGATGTCGATCCCGCGGCTGGGCTCGTCCAGCAGCAGCACGCCCGGCACTGTGGCCAGCACCTTGCCGATGACGACCTTCTGCTGGTTCCCGCCGGAAAGGGATCCGATGCCCAGCGAGGGGTCGCTGGTCTTGACGGTGACGTCCTTGACGATCCGCTCGACGAGCGTCGCCTCCTTGCGGCGTGACAGCAGCCCGCGGGTGAGGAACTGCCGGATGCTGGCGAGGGTCAGGTTGTGAGCGATACTCATGGTCTGCACCAGACCGTCGCGCTGTCTGTCCTCGGGCACCAGGCCGATGCCCATCTCGATGCGCCGGCCGATCGACTCGTCGTGGAGCTGCTCACCGCGGTACCGGATCGAGCCGGCGATCACCTCGCCGCGGCCGGCCACGGCCTCTAGCAGCTCGGTCCGGCCCGCGCCCATGAGCCCGTACAGGCACACGATCTCGCCACCACGCACATCCAGCGACAGGTCGTCGACGACCGCGCGATCGGGGACGTCGGGGTCGCGGATCGAGAGGTTCTGCACCTGCAGGACGGGCTCGGTCATCTCGTGCCCCTCCGGGGGCGACCCCAGGTCGAAGTTCTCCCCCACCATGTGCCGCACGATCCATCCCAGATCGATCTCCGCGCGGGTGCTGCGCGCCGTCATGGAGCCGTCGCGCAGCACCACCGCATGATCGGTGACCCGGAGCGCCTCCTCGAGATGATGGGAGATGTACACCAGTGACACCCCGCGGGCCTTCAGATCCGCGATGATGCCGAACAGGATCTCCACCTCGGTGGCGGCGAGCGCTGACGTCGGCTCGTCCATGATCAAGATGCGGGCGTCGATGGACAGGGCACGAGCGATCTCCACGATCTGCTGCTGACCCACCCGCAGGTCCCCTACCGGGGTGGTGGGGTCGGCGTCGAGCCGCATGCCCTCCAGCAGCTCAGCGGTCTGGC
The DNA here is from genome assembly GCA_019118275.1 of Candidatus Brachybacterium merdavium. Lineage (GTDB taxonomy): Bacteria > Actinomycetota > Actinomycetes > Actinomycetales > Dermabacteraceae > Brachybacterium > Brachybacterium merdavium. Next base: position 36,615 of record DWZH01000053.1, read on the forward strand.
GATTCTCCTCCGCGAAGTCGACACCGGTGGGACCGGAGATCTCGCGCCCCAGGAAGATGTTGTCGCGGATGGAGAGGTTCGGGGCGAGGCTGAGTTCCTGGTGGATGATCGCGATCCCGTGCTCACGGGCCCTGTTCGTGTCGGCGAAGGTGACGGGCTCACCATCCAGCACGATCGTGCCGGAGGTGGGCTGTTCGACCCCGGAGAGGATCTTCATCAAGGTCGATTTCCCGGCGCCGTTCTCCCCGAACAGGGTGGTCACCGACCCACGGTGGACAGAGAAGTTCACGCCCTTGAGGGCCCGGGTGGCGCCGTAGTGCTTGACGATGTCGCGAGCCTCGAGGACCACTTCGGCCTCTGCGGCCGCTCCTGCACCGCGCATGTTCATTCGACCTCCAAGGTCGCGGGGGTGACCAGCCAGGCCTCGGGGTTGACCGCGGTGAACGCCCCGGTGATCGTCACCGTCTCCCCTTCCAGGCCGTCGACATCGACAGGCTCGATGACCTGCTCCTTCATCTCCTCGTTCAGCGCGGCTCCGGCGTCCTGGAATTCGATCTGGTTGGTGAACTGGCCGAAGTCGAGGTCTCCGGTCGCATCCCGCAGCTCGGTACCGTTGATGGCCGGTCCCGTCTGCACCCGCACTGTGATGCCCTCCGGCATGTCGTCGACGTCGAGATCCAGGATGCCCGACTCGTTCTCTTCGACCGTGCCCGTGAAGGACGTGGAGTAGACGGTCTTGCCGTCGACCTCGTTGCCGTGCTCCTCGGCGGTTCCCTCGGGGTCCGATTCGAGCGCTTCGGCCAGTTCGGGGGCATCGACCGCGCGCTTGACGATGCCGGCCTGGATGTCGGGGAAGTTCTCGGCCCCGAAGGTCTCCTTGTCGAAGTCGGCGGTCTCGGCGGCGATCTCCTCGTCGGGGACCACCTTGGTGCCGACGACGACCAGGATCACGGCGAGAACCGTGATGATGACAGCGACCAGACGCCCGGTGTGGCGGCGCTGGGGCACCACCGGTGCCCGGGGGCCGGCGCCTGCGGAGTCGTCAGATGCTGTGCTCATGGGACAGAGCCTCCCTGTCATGATAGGGCGTGGTCCGCGGCGAGACCGCCGGGACCGTCAGGGCCCGCGGGGACCCTCCCGCGATGGGAGACGAGCGGTCCGCGCCGGGCGGGGGTGGCACCAGATGCCGGCAACCCCCGGGGCGTGCGATGTCACCCGGGGATGTTGCCGGTCGGGTGGTTCAGAGCCCGGGGATGAGGGACACCTTGACCGAGGAACCGGCGGAATCGGCGACCTGATCGAGAGCGGTCTGGACATCGCCGAGCCCGTACTGGTGGGTGCAGATCTCATCGAGCGGCAGCACACCGGATTCGATGATCTTGATGGCCGCGGACCAGGTGTGCGGCCCCAGGTGCGCACCGCGCACATCGAGCTCCTTGTCATCGGAGATGATCGACCAGTCCACGGTCACGTCCTCGCCGAACACGGAGTACTCGACGAAGCGGCCGAGCTTTCGCAGCAGGTTCAGGCCCTGGCCGACAGCACTGGGATGGCCCGTGCACTCGATGTACACGTCGGCCCCGTATCCGCCCGTCAGCCCCCGGATCTCCTCGTAGACGTCGACCTCCGAGGGGTTCAGGGTCAGGTCCGCGCCGCACTTCTTCGCCAGGGCCAGCTTGTCGTCATCGAAGTCGAGGGCGATGACCATCTGCGGGCTCTTGTGAGCCGCGCCGATGATCGCGCCCAGACCGATCGGGCCGGCACCGGCGACGACCACGACGTCCTCGAACTGGATCCCGGCCCGCTCGACGGCGTGGAGGGAGCAGGACAGCGGTTCCGCGAAGGCGGCGTGCTGCGGAGCCACATCCTTGGAGACCTTGTGGGCCCGCGCGTTGGGCGGCACGATCATGAACTCCGCCATGCCGCCGTGGTAGGTCTTGAATCCGAACATGGCGTGCGGCTCGCACATCCAGTACCAGCCGCGCTGGCAGTACAGGCAGTCGCCGCAGGGCACGATCTGCTCGCAGGCGATGCGGTCGCCGATCTCGACGCCATGGTTCGCAAGCGCCTCGGGCGCCCCGGAGACGACTTCGCCGACCAGCTCGTGACCGGGCGTGATGCCGGGCTGGACCCAGCGCTCCCGGTTCTCGTCGCCCCAGAACTTGGCGGCTCCGTGGTAGCACTTCAGGTCGCTCGCGCACACGCCGACGGCCTCGATCCGCAGCAAAAGCTCATCGGCTGCGGGGGCGGGGACATCGATCTCCTCGAGGCGGTAGTCCTCGGGTGCATGCATGACGACTGCATTCATGGTCTTCGGGATCTCGGCCATCTCGGCTCATCTCCTTCGATTGGTTCCCGGCCGTGCCCGGCCTGCGCCCTGGCACGGAACTCGGTGCGGAGTCGAACGACGACGACTCTGACGTGAACGAGCTTACGAAACAGGCGAACATTCGTCAAGCACAAATGTTCCGGGCGCGGGAGGGGCCGGAGCAGGTCCAGACCCGCCCCGGACCACCGGCTCAGATGGAAGGGGACTGCTGCGACGGAGCCCCCGAAGCGGCCGCATCTGCGTCGGCGTCCGCGTCGTCTGCGTCCGCGTCCGCGTCGGTGTCGGTGTCGGTGTCGGCGTCCGCGAGGATCGCCTCTGCCGTCGGCGCGTCAGTGATCAGAGTAGTCATCAGACCGGTCTTGGCACCGGCTCGGATCGAGGGCACTTTCTTCCGCCCTGTCGCCAGGGCGATGGAGTCCGGGATCTCGCGGAGCAGGTCGAGGGGCGGGCGCACCAAGCGGTCGGAGCCGGGGTAGACCATCGGCGTCCCCTCAGAATCGAAGAAGTGCAGGCAGATGTCACCTGCGGCGCGCTGGAGCGCGGGATGGTCACGGGGCACGACGGACGTCAGGGTCTCGCGCTGCTGATACGGGGCACCGATGCCGGTCACGAGCGCCGACGCGCGCGCCCACAGGTCCGTGATCGCGGAGAAGCTGGGGTCGGCCTGGAGGGACTCCCACAGGCTCGGGCTCGGCAGAGCGGGCGCGAAGATGAACCGCGGCTCGGCCCGGGTGCGATCAGCGAAATTCCGCACCGTCTCATTGGTCTGGAAGGACCGCTCGGGCTCCTGCTGGCCACCGACCGTGGGCGCGACGATCACCCCCTCGAGCTCGGGGAGACCGACCATGCCGCTGACAGCGTGCGTGGTCTTCCCGGAGGACACCAGCAGCACGTCACCGCGGCGCAGCCCGAGCCTACGCAGCTCCTCGCCCAGGAGGTCCCCGACCCCGCGGTGGTCGCGCTGACTCTGATCACCGGGGGCCACGCGCACCGAGTCGATCCCCAGCAGCTCGCGCAAACGTCGCTCGAGATCGGTCACGTCCGCGGTGGGGACGTCGAGCACCTCGAAGCGCACCATGCCGATGCGCCGAGCCTCTGCCAGGAGCTTGCTGACACTGGGCCGGGAGATGCCGAGCCGGTCCGCGATCTCTGCTTGACGCAGGTCATCGCGGTAGTAAGCGGACGCGGCGCGATGCAGCATCTGCAGATCCATCGACGTCTCGAGCACGTCGGCACCTCCTCTCCGTCACAGCTTGCGCGCCACCTCGGGCGAACAGCCCGTGTGCCGCCACGGGCGCAGAGTGCGCGATGATCCTATAACCACCCATCGTCCCCGAAACCTCGTCTGCCCCGCACCGTAGCGGCCAAGCGACCTCCCCGTCCGGAGGCGATGCAGGGAGGACGGAGCACTCGATGGCAGGATGGAACCTCACGTCTGCCGGTTCCCGGGTGCCCCGAGACCGCCAGCGCAGACCCGACCGACGACAGGAGGATTCGATGTCAACTCGCACTGAGGCGGTCCTCGGCGTCGACGTCGGCACGTCCAGCACCAAGGGCGTGCTGGTCGCCCTGGACGGCACCGTCCTGGATGTCGCGGTCCGCGAGCATTCGGTCCAGCGCCCCGCTCCCGGGCACGTGGAGATGGATGCGCGGATCTGGTGGACCGAGTTCATCTCGATCGCCCGCGAGCTGACCACGGGTGTCGATGCCGAGGTCACCGCGATCGGCGTGTCGGGCATGGGGCCCTGTGCGGTGTTGACCGACGAGCACGGGGATCCCGTGCGCCCGGCGATCCTGTACGGCGTCGACACGCGCGCGGAGGATCAGATCGAGCGGCTGACCGCCCAGCTCGGCGCGGAGGAGATCCTCGCCCGCGGCAGCTGCGCACTGTCCTCACAGGCCGCCGGACCGAAGGTGGCCTGGGTCGCCCAGCACGAGCCCGAGGCCTATGCCCGTGCGCGCCGGTTGTTCATGCCGGCCTCCTACCTCGCCTTCCACCTCACCGACGACTACGTGATGGACCACGTCAGTGCGAGCCAGGTGGCACCGATGTACTGCATGCGCACGCAGGACTGGCATGAACCGTGGGCGCAGCACGTCGCGCCGGGGCTCGACCTGCCCCGGCTGCGCTGGGCGGGGGACGCCGCCGGCGCCCTGACCGCCCGGGCCGCCGCTGAGGTCCCGGGCCTGCGGGCCGGCATCCCGGTCATCACCGGGACGATCGATGCCTGGGCGGAATCGGTCAGCGTCGATGCCACTCGCCCGGGCGAGGTGATGCTGATGTACGGCACCACCGCGTTCCTGGTGGCCACCACGCGCTCCGCGGTGCCCAGCCGCACCCTGTGGGCGGCCTCCGGCACCGGACCCGGCACCTTCACCATCTCGGGCGGGATGTCCACGTCCGGGGCGATCACGGGCTGGCTGCGCGAGCTCACCGGCTCCCCCGACTTCGAGAGGTTGATCGACGAGGCGCAGCAGAGCGGAGTAGGAGGGGGCGGCCTGGTGATGCTCCCCTACTTCGCCGGCGAGCGCTCCCCCATCGCCGATCCCGACGCCCGCGGCATGATCGCCGGCCTGACCCTGTCCCACACCCGCGGGGACCTGTACCGGGCGGCCCTGGAAGCTGCGGCCTACGGGGTGCGCCACCACCTGGAGGTGCTGCGCGACGCCGATGTGAGCATCGAACGGGTGTCGGCCGTCGGCGGCGGCGCGCAGCACGACCTGTGGCCGCAGATCGTCTCCGATGTCACGGGTCTGGCCCAGCAGGTCCCGCGCCGCACCGTCGGCGCCGCCTACGGCAACTCCATGCTGGCCGCGCGCCTGGCCCACGGCCTCGATACCGCGAGCTGGAACCCGGTGGACCACGTGGTGACCCCCGATCCCGCCCGCCGCGAGCGCTACGACGAGCTGTACCGCCTCTACCGGGACCTCTACCCCGCCACCAGCGAGATCAGCCACGCCCTGGCCCGGATCCAGCAGCTGGGCTGAGTCAGCCCTTCGCGGCCCCGGCCGAGAGGGTCGACGACGCGGCGCTCGGGGTGCTCCCGCTCTGACGGAGCGGGAGCACCCGGGGCCGCACCCCTCGAGCGCGCCGCACCCCGCGAGCTCACCTCAGCCCTCGAGCGCGCCTCACTCCTCGAGCTTGGGCTCGATCTCCTCGGCGTAGATGCCCTCGAGGGTCTCCTTCAGCCCGTCCATCGCCGCCTGCACATCGCCTTCGGTGGTCACGATCGAAGCGATCGCCTCGGCCATCTCCTGATCCGCTCCGGGCAGGAACACACGCCCGAAGTCCTGCGGGCGCGTCACGTCCAGCTGGTCGACGGCCGTCTGGATCTCCGGGGTCTCCGCGGTGAGCTCGCTGAGGTCCGCGCTCTTGCGCACCGGCATGTACCCGGTGGCGGCGGAGAAGGCGACGGTGGACTCGGGGCGACCCATGAACTCCAGCAGCATGGCGCCGGCCAGCTGCTCCTCCTTGTTGATCGCGGCAGGGATGCCCAGGCCGGCGCCGCCCGTGGGGCACACGGGCCCGTCGACCGAGCCACCAGGAAGGAAGCCCACGCCGACGTCGAAGCTCGCGGACTCCAGCACCCCCACCAGGGAGCCGGTCGAGGCGATGGTCGCCGAGCACACGCCGGCGGCGAAGGTGTCGGCCGAGTCGCTCGAGGCGACCTGCGCCCACCCATTGGCGAACACCGAGTCCTGCACCCACTGCATGGCTTCGACGGCCTCCGGTTCGGCGCAGGTGACCGTCCATTCGTCCGACCAGCCGGCGCCGTGGCCCCACAGCACGTTCTGCAGGGTCCAGCCGGCGTACCCTGCCAGGTCCGGGTACATGTAGGGGGTCTCGGCCTCGGTGAGCTCCGGTGCCCATTCCTCGAACTCCTCCCAGGTCTCGGGGGCGCGATCCGGGAGCCCTGCGGCGGAGAAATGGTCCTTGTTGTAGTAGAACAGCGGGGTGGAGCGGCCGTAGGGAAGGGCCCACTGCTGATCGGCGTACTGGTAGTCCTGCACGAGCGAGTCGCGGTAGTCGGACAGATCGATGTCCAGCTGCTCGACGAGGGTGTCGATGGGGATGACGTTGCCGCTGATGTAGTAGCGGAACCACCACACGTCCGAGAGCACCACGGCGGCGGGCAGACCGGAGTTGGCGGCCTGCGCGGTCTGGAAGCGCTGGGCGATCTCCTCGTAGTTGGAGCCGGCGGTCACGAGGTTGACCTCGATGCCGGTCTCCTCGGTGAAGTCCGCCACCAGCTGCTTCTCGACCTCCTGGGAGCCACCGGGATGGTTGGTCCAGAAGTCGATCGCGGTGGCGGGCTCGACGTCGGAGAAGTCGAGGTCGAGCTCCTCCTCGTCCCCGCCCTCCCCGACGCTGGGGCCGCCGCAGGCCGCCAGGCCCAGGGCCCCGGCACCGGCGACGCCCATGCCCAGCACGGACCGTCGGCTGAACCTGCTGGGGAGTTGAAGTGATCGTGTCATGGGAAGAGATCCTTTCGGGGTGGTGGGGCGGACGCGGGCTGCGTCAGCCGGTCACGCTGTCGTGTCAGCCGGTCACGCTGCCTTGGGTGAGTCCGGAGACGATGTGCCGCTGCAGCATCGCGAAGACGATCAGCACCGGGGCGATCACCAGGACGGTGCCGGCCATGAGGATGCCCCAGCCGGCGCCGGTGTTGCCCTCGGAGTTCTGCAGGGCGGTCAGACCCACGGGCAGGGTCATCCGACTGGCCTCCGAGGTGATGATCAGCGGCCAGATGTAGTCGTTCCACTCGGTCACGATGGTGACCAGGGCGACCGTGGCCACGGTCGGGATCGAGATCGGCACGACCACCGACCACAGGGTGCGCAGGTGGCCGGCGCCGTCCAGCTCGGCCGCCTCGAGCATCGCGGTGGGGATGGTCAGGAAGAATTGCCGCAGCAGGAAGGTCCCGAAGGCGGTGCCGAGCCCCGGCAGGATGATCCCCCAGTAGGTGTTGACCCCACCGAGCCCGGCGATCAGCACGTAGTTGGGCAGGATCGAGACCTGCGGCGGCACCATCAGCGCCACCAGGATCAGCACGAAGATGATCCGCTTGAAGGGGAAGCGCACGAACACCAGCGCGTAGGCGGTGAAGATGGCCAGCAGCACCTTGATGCTCGAGCCGATCGTCGTGACGATCACCGAGTTCAGGAAGAACCGCGGGATCGGCACCGAGTTCCAGGCGGCCTCGTAGTTGGCCACCGACGGGCTCTCGGGCAGGACCACCAGCTCGGTGGACAGGATCTCGTGCGGCGCCTTGAAGGAACTGATGATCATCCACAGCAGCGGCAGCACCATCACCAGGGTCGCCACGATCAGGGGCACGTAGCCGCCGGTGATCGTGGACAGCAGGTTGGCACGGGTGAAGGGCCCGTTCCTTCGCCGCTGCAGGGCGGACGCGGCGGGCGGAGCGCCGGCCCCGGGACCGGGGCGCGTGGTGGTGGTGGGGGTGCTCATGAGTAGTGCACCTTCCGCTCGACGAACAGGATCTGGGCGACCGTCATGACGATGAGGATGACGAACAGCAGCACCGAGATCGTGGCCGAGTACCCGGCCCGGGAATAGCCGCCGAAGGCCTGCAGGTAGGACTCGAAGATCATGGTGTTGGTGCCGCGGCCGGTGGGGGTCATGATCCGCAGCAGGTCGAAGGCCTGCAGACTGTTCAGGGTGGTGGTGATCAGCAGGAAGAAGGTAGTGGGCGACAGCAGCGGGATGGAGATGCTGAAGAAGCGGCGCACCGCGCCGGCGCCGTCGAGCTGCGCGGCGTGCATGACGTCCTGCGGCAGCGACTGCAGGCCGCCGAGGTAGACGATCGCGCAGTAGCCCAGGTTCTTCCACACATACACGATCATCACCATGATCAGCGACATGTCCGGGTCCAGAAACCACTCCGGGCTGCCCAGGCCCAACCGCCCCAGGATCCACGACAGCACCCCGAAGTTGGGGTCGAAGATGAACAGCCACACCAGGCCGACCCCGACCCCGGACAGCACGTAGGGGGCGAACACCGCGGAGCGGGCCAGGGTGCGGCCAGGGATGTTGATGTTCAGCGCCAGGGCGATCAGCAGCCCCAGCACCATCGCCCCGCCGACCGTGAACACGGTGAAGATCACGGTGATCCGCAGACTGGTCAGCCCCGCTTCGGAGGTGAAGAACTCGATGTAGTTGTCCAGCCCGATGAAGGTGGCCGTCGTCGATCCCAGCGTCCAGTCCAGCAGGGAGTACTGGATGTTCAGGAACAGCGGCCGGTAGGTGAACATCGCGATGAGCACCAGGTTGGGGGCCGCGAAGGCGAGGAAGACGAAGGCATCGCGCCGCGCCCGCCGGCTCATCCGGCGGCGCTTCAGCGGGGTCCGGGCAGGGGTCGGGGCGCCAGCATCTCTGCGTGCGGTGGATACCGGTGAGGTGCCACCGCCCGGGCTGACGGCATCGGCGGCCCGGCTGGGAGTTTCGGTCATGGAAGCTCACTCGGGGTCAAGGGGGTGCTGCTGCCCAGCGGCGGTGCCGGGAGCACGAGACCATTATGGGCATGCCGGAGTGATCCTGGGCACTGTTCGACGCTCTCCGTGAGTCGTCGCGGGCCGGAACGGCGACGACGGCGATCCCCGACCTGGGCCAGGAGCCACGGCACCGGGGCCAGGAGCCACGGCGTACCGTGGGAGCAGCCGCCGGGTCCCCGTCGGCCGTCCGCATCACCCGCCTGGAACCGGAGGCCTCCGTGCACGCCGAACGCATCACCGATTCGATCTGCCTCCACGCCGAGGGGCCGTACTGGTCCGACACCTGGGGCGGGTTGCGCTGGGTCGACATGCTCGCCGGCGACATCATGCAGCTCGGCGCCGACGACACGATCTCCCGGCTGCCCACCCCCAGCCCGGTGGTGGCGTGCGTGCGTCCCGCCAGCAGCGGCGGGGCGGTGCTCGCGATCGAGAAGGGCTTCGCACTCGAGGACGCCGACGGCTCCATCACCCCGCTGCCCCCTCTGTGGGAGGAGGAGGTGCGCATGAACGAGGGGGCGATCGCGCCCGACGGGTCGTTCCTGTGCGGCTCGATGGCCTACGACGCCCACACCGGCGCCGCCTCGATGTGGCGGCTACGGCCCGACGGCACCACCGATCGGATTCTCACTGGCCTGACGATCTCGAACGGTCTGGCCTTCTCCGCCGACGGCACGCACGCCTACTACGTCGACACCCCCACCGGGCGGGTGGACGTCTTCGACTGGGACGAGACGGCGGGGCTCGTGGAGCGCCGCACCTTCGCCGACCTCGGCGCACAGGAGGGCGCCCCCGACGGCCTCACCCTCGATGGCGAGGGGAAGGTGTGGGTGGCGATGCATTCCGGGCACCAGGTGCTGGGGCTCGACGAGCACGGCCAGGTGGCCGAGAAGATCGCGGTCGGGGCCCGGCAGGTCACCGCCTGCACCTTCGGCGGTCCCGATCGGTCGACGTTGTTCATCACCACCAGCAGGGAGAACCTCCCGGAGGGCGAGGATCCCGCCGCCGGCTCCCTGTTCGCGGCACAGCCCGGCGTGCGCGGAGCGGTCGAGGAGCGGCTCTTCGGCGCCTGAGGGCCCGGCCGCCTCGTCAGCGAACCTGCGGGCCCCACCTGCCTGATCCCTCTGCCCGTCCCGAGGACCCTTCCATGCCACTGCCCTGTCTCCCCTCAGCCCGGGCGCCTTCGGGCTCGCCCTTCTGCGCACTCGCCTGGTGGGCGACCGGGCTCGTCCTGGCGCTGTCCGCCCTGCTCCTGGTCGAGCCCTCCGCCCAGCTGTACCTCGCCGTCGCTCAATCTGGCGCCCAGTGGCCCGAACGACTGGCTGACCCCCTGATCATCACGCTGTGCGCCGGCCTGGCCGTGGCGGCCTTCTTCCCGGGTCGCACAGGGCGAGGACGCGCCGCCTCCGGGCTGGCGGCCGGCGTCGGCGTGATGCTCGCCTACGGCTCGAGCGAAGTCATCAAGGCAGTACTCGCCCAGGATCGACCCTGCCGTGTGATCGTGCTCGACCCGTCCTGCCCGCCGGCTGGGAGCTGGTCCTTCCCCAGCAACCACACGACCATCTCCTTCGCGCTGGCCACCGCCATGGTCCTGGTCATCAGGAGCTGGTGGGCGACCAGTGCCCACGTGATCGCCCTGGCAGCGGCGGTCTCGCGGGTGGTGGACGGCGTCCATTATCCCCACGACGTCCTCGCCGGCGCTGTCCTCGGCACCTGCACCACCATCGCCGCGGCCCTCCTCCTGGAGCGCTGGACCCGCCCCCTCCTCGAACATATCGGAACCCACCGGGAACAGGACCCGTCCGAGCACTGACGTGCTCGTTGCGGCGCCCACGGAATGGCCGCGAGCGGCGGACCGTGAGCCGGGGACGGACGGTGCCCAGGATCTGGTCCGAGCAGCAGTCCGGGCAGCGCCCAGGGCCCGCCCCACGCGATCAGGGCGCGGGCCGGACGGGGTCCACCCCACCCGTGGCCACGAAGGTCCCGTCGGCCCTGCGTTCAGGGATCCGGCCCGAGCGCAGCGACCCGACCATGGCGTCGAACTCCTCCATCGCCGCCCGGGGCGGCTGCGGGGTGATCAGGCTGACCACGACGGCCAACACCAGGCAGACCGCGAAACCGGGCACGATCTCGTACAGGTGCTGGTCGCCGAACAGGCCTATGGCCACATCCGGCTCGAACATGCCCCACCAGAAGGCGACGCCGGCGCCGCCGACCATGCCCACGCCGGCCCCCAACGCGGTCAGACGGCGCCAGAACAGCGACAGCAGGATGATCGGCCCGAAGGCGGCCCCGAAACCGGCCCACGCGAAGGCGACCAGGCCCAGCACCGAGCTGCCCGGATCCAGCGCCAGCACCACCGCGATCACCGAGACCGTCAGCACGCCGATGCGTCCACCCCACAGGGCCGCCCGGTCGCTGAGCTTCACGCCGACGCCGGCGACCAGGTCCTCGATCAGGGCGGAGCTGCTGACGATGAGCTGGGAGGAGATGGTGGACATGATCGCGGCGAGCACCGCGGCCAGCAGCACTCCGGCGATGAGGGGGTGGAACAGGATCTGCGCGAGGTCCAGGAAGACCGATTCGCCGTTGGTGGTGTCGGTCAGCAGCTGCGGACCGTTCTGCTGGAAGTAGGCGAGGCCGGCGAGGGCGGTGAACACGGCCCCGGTCACGCACAGGATCATCCAGGAGATGCTGACGGCGAAGCCGTACTTGGCGTCACGGGAGGAGCGCAGCGCCATGAACCGCACGATGATGTGGGGCTGGCCGAAGTAGCCCAGGCCCCAGGCCAACGCCGACAGGATGCCGATGAAGGTGCCGCCGGAGATCATGGACCCGAAGTTCGCGTCGACCTCGCGGACCGACTCGAACATCGCCGCCGGACCGCCGACCACGAACATCGCCGTGACCGGCACGACCAGCAGGGAGACCAGCATGATCAGGCCCTGAACGACATCGGTGTAGCTGGCTCCGAGGAAGCCGCCGAACAGGGTGTACAGGATCGTCACGCTGCCCACCAGCAGCATGCCGGTCACGTAGGGCCCGCCGAACATCGACTGGAAGAACACGCCGCCGGCCACCATGCCGGAGGAGACGTAGAAGGTGAAGAAGACCAGGATGATGATCCCGGCCGCGATGCGCAGGATGTTGGTGCGGTCGTAGAGACGGTTGCCGAAGAAGCTGGGCACGGTGATCGCGTTGCGGGCGATCTGCGTGTACTGGCGCAGCCGAGGGGCCACGAAAGCCCAGTTCAGCGCGGCACCGATGGTCAGACCGACAGCGATCCACGCCTCCACCAGACCGCCCACGTACAGCGCACCGGGAAGGCCCATCAGCAGCCATCCGGACATGTCCGAGGCGCCGGCGGACAGCGCGGCGACGAAGGGGTGCAGGCTCCGGCCGCCCAGCATGTAGTCCTCGCCGCCTCGGGTCTTGCGGAAGGCGTACAGGCCGATGCCGATCATGACCAGGAAGTAGACGGACAGGGCGACCAGTTTGAAGGCGAGGTCCATGGGAGCGGTCCGATCTCGCGATGCGGTGGAAGGGGCTCGAGCTACTGGCGAACGTCACGGGTGCACGCCAGGATACCCGACATATCGGGCACCGGACGGGGTTGACGGTTGTTCGGTGCCGGGCCCTGGACGCGCCTCCGCGATGGTGATGTGCTCCGGGCACCCACTCGTGGATGCCCGGCGCACATCACCGCCAGGAATCGCCGAACTCCGCTCGACGTCCCAACTCAGAGGCTCGAGGCCCGGGACCTGCACTCGTCGCCCGGCCCGGGCGGTGGAGGTCCGGGCTCAGCGTTCGATGCGCCGGCCCGGGCGTCGAACGGCCCGCCTCAGTCGTGCAGCGCCTCGACGTCCTCGTCGACCCAGTCCAGGGTGCGCTCGATGGCCTTCTTCCACAGGCGCAGCAGCCGCTCCCGGGACTCCTCGTCCATGGAGGGCTCCCAGCGCTTGTCCTCGGACCAGTTGTCGATGACGTCCTGCTCGCCCTGCCAGAAGCCGACGGCGATGCCGGCGGCGTAGGCGGCACCGAGCGCGGTGGTCTCGATGACCTTCGGTCGCACCACGGGAACGCCCAGGATGTCGGCCTGGAACTGCATGAGGGTCTCGTTCATGACCATGCCGCCGTCGACCTTGAGCTCGGACAGCTCGACCCCGTCGGACTCGGCGTCGGCGATCATCGCATCGAGCACCTCGCGGGTCTGGAAGGCGGTGGCCTCCAGGGTCGCGCGGGCGATGTGGTTCTTGTTGTGGAAGCGCGTCATGCCGACCATCGCGCCGCGGGCGTCGGAGCGCCAGTGCGGGGCGAACAGGCCCGAGAAGGCGGGGACGATGAACAGGCCCCCGTTGTCGTCGACCTGCTTGGCGAGATCCTCGATCTCCGGGGCGTCCTTGATCAGCCCGAGGTTGTCGCGCACCCACTGCACCAGCGAGCCGGTGACGGCGATCGAGCCCTCGAGGGCGTACACCGGCTTGTTCTCGCCGATCTTGTAGGCGACGGTGGTCAGCAGCCCGTTCTGGCTGCGCACCAGGTCCTCGCCGGTGTTGATCAGCATGAAGTTGCCGGTGCCGTAGGTGTTCTTGGCCTGGCCGACCTCGAAGCAGGCCTGCCCGAAGGTGGCCGCCTGCTGGTCGCCGAGGATGCCGGCGATCGGGGTGTCGATCAGCAGGCCGCGCTTGCGTCCGTGGCCGTAGACCTCGGAGGAGGACCTGATCTCCGGCAGCATCGAGACCGGGATGCCCATGTCCGCGGCGATGTCCTCGTTCCAGTCGAGGGTGTCGATGTTCATCAGCATGGTGCGTGAGGCGTTGGTGACGTCGGTGACGTGCACTCCCCCCTCGGTCCCGCCGGTGAGGTTCCACAGCAGCCAGGCATCGGTGTTGCCGAACAGCAGGTCCCCCGCTTCGGCCCGCTCGCGGGCGCCGTCGACGTTGTCGAGGATCCACTTGACCTTGGGGCCGGAGAAGTAGGTCGCCAGCGGCAGACCGACCCGCTCCTTGTACTTGTCGGCTCCCTCGTCACCGCCCAGCTCGTCGCAGATCCGCTGAGTGCGGGTGTCCTGCCAGACGATCGCGTTGTAAACGGGCTCACCGGTGTTCTTGTCCCACACCACGGCGGTCTCGCGCTGGTTGGTGATGCCCACGGCCGCCAGCTGGTGACGATTGATCTCGGCCTCGACGAGAGCGTCGCCGACCACGTTGCGGGTGTTCCTCCAGATCTCCAGCGGATCGTGCTCGACCCATCCGGAGCGCGGGAGGATCTGCTCATGCTCCTGCTGTCCGGTGGCGACGATCTGGCCACCGTGGTCGAAGATGATCGCGCGGGTGGAGGTGGTGCCCTGGTCGATGGCCAGGATGTACATCTGCTTGTCGTTCATCGGGACTCCTTCGTGGTGATGGATCGACAGGTGGGTTCGAGTCGGGTGGATCGGCCGGTCGGGCCGGCCGGATGGGTGCTGCCGGGTCGGAGGGACGGGTCAGAAGGCGATGCTGGTCACACCGCCCAGCGCACCGCCGATGAAGGGACCGAGGACCGGCACCCAGGCGTACCCCCAGTCGGAGGTGCCCTTGTTCTTGATAGGCAGGATCGCATGCGCCAGGCGCGGACCGAGGTCACGGGCGGGGTTGATGGCGTAGCCGGTCGGTCCACCGAGGGAGGCACCGATGCTCACGACCAGCAGTGCCACGGCCAGTGGCCCCATCTCGTGCGGCGTGTTGTCGAACAGCTGGATCACCAGCACCAGCACGAAGGTCGCGATGATCTCGGTGACCAGGTTCCAGCCGCGGGAGCGGATCTCGGGGCCGGTGGAGAACGAGCCCAGGATCGCTGCCGGGTCCTCCTCGGCGTCATAATGCTGCCTGTAGGCCAGCCAGGCCCCGATGCCGCCGAGGAAACCGCCGATCGTGGTGGCGATGAGGTACGAGAGGGTGGTGCCGACTGTCACGGGGATGCCATCGGCGTACTCGGCGGCACCGCTGGCCAGCATGCCTATGGTGACGGCGGGGTTGATGTGGCCGCCGGACTTGTAGGCGATGAAGACGCCGGCGAAGACCGCCAGGCCCCAGCCGAAGTTGATGAGCAACCAGCCGCCGCCATTGCCCTTGGTCTTGCCCAGCACGACGTTGGCGACGACGCCACCGCCCAGCAGGGTCAGCATCGCCGTGCCGGCGATCTCGTACAGGAAAATAGTTGCCATATGTCCTCCTCGATGAGTGGGTCCGCGACATTGCGGAACCGTCGGGCATCCGTGGCGCGCAGGCTCTGGCCTGCCGGGAATTACAACGTTGTTCTACGGGGATGCCGATCTGCGGGGCTGGTCTGGTGCAGGGCACCTGAGAGCGGGCCGGTCGGGCCTGTGCGCAAGGCAGCTCGGACCCGCCGGGCGGTGCGGGCCAGAGCCTGCATGGTCGGGCTGCGCGCCGTTCGGGCGGCCGCCGCCACCCGGCCCGATGCCCGGACCGGCTCGATGCCCGGACCGGCCCGTTTCCGGGGCCGGCCCCCACCCCGGACCGACCCTGGGGCCGGTCAGAGCATTCAGGTCAGGGCACTCAGGTCAGGGTGGGCACCTCCGGGGCATCGGCGATCAGGCGGGCAGCCTCCTTGTCGGTGGCAACCTTCTCTGCGGCCAGGCGGGCCGCGACGTGGGCCCGATAGGCGGAGACCTCGGCCGCGATGCGGTCCTGGTCCCACCCCAGCTCCGGGGCGATGAGATCGGCGATCTCCTGGGCGGCCGCGTGGCCGCGATCGCGGACCTCGTAGTCCAGGCGCAGACGCCGCTTCATGACGTCGGCCAGGTGGACCACGCCTTCCTCGCGCGCCGCGTAGAGGACCTCGGCGCGCAGGTAACGCGGGGCGTGGCTCAGCGGCTGTGCGAGTTCGTGGTCGGCGTCGGCCGGGGCGAGCACATCGCGCACCAGGGTGCCGTAGCGGAACAGCAGGCGTTCCATGCGCGCGGCATCGAGGCCGAGCCGGTTGGCGATGGCACCGGAGTCGCGCTGGGCCTCGGCGAAGCCCTGTCCGCCCAGCACCGGGACGCTCTCGGTCACGCTCCGCCGGCCGGGGAAGACATCCTTGATCGCGAAGTCCACGACGTCCTCGGCCATCACCCGGTACGTGGTGTACTTGCCGCCTGCGATCGCCGAGAGGCCCGGGGCGACCTGCATGACCGTGTGCTCCCGCGAGACCTTGGCCGAGCCCTTCTCGCTGCTGCGGACCGGCTGCACCAGGGGCCGCAGGCCGGCGAAGGTGCCGATGATGTCGTCGTGGGTGAGGTCGGACTCGAGGACCGCGTTGGCGTGCTCGAGGATGTAGTCGATGTCGGTGGCGGTGGTGGCCACATCGTCGACGTCGGCCTCCCAGGGGGTGTCGGTGGTGCCGATCACCCAGTACTCGTCGGAGGGGATGATGAACAGCACCGACTTCTCGGTCTGGGTGATGATGCCGACGTCCTGGACCGCGGGGATCCGCTCTCGGGGCACCACGAGGTGCACGCCCTTGGAGGCCTGCACCCGCAGTCCCTGCTCGGAGGTGACCAGGTCCTGCTGCCGGCCGGTCCAGACCCCGCCGGCCAGGATGGTGGTGCGGGCATGGACGTCCAGCTCCTCGCCGGTGGTCTCGTCGCGCACCGTGGCACCGATGACGTCCTCCCCGTCGCGCAGGTAGTCGAGCACGCGGGTGTAGGTGGTCGCGGCGGCGCCGTGCTCGACCGCGGAGCGGACCAGCATCATCACGAAACGGGCGTCGTCCATCTGCGCGTCGAAGTACTCGATGGCGCCGACGGCCTTGTCCCCGTCCAGGCCCCTGAAGCGTTCGAGCATGCGGCGGCGGGAGAGGTGCCTGTGGAAGGGCACCGCACGCTTGCGGCCGACGGTCTGCATCGCGTCGTACAGGGCGACGCCGGAGCCGATGAAGGCCCGGTCCACCGCGTGCCGGAAGAAGGGGAACACGAAGCTGATGCGCCGCACCAGGTGCGGGGCGGTGCGCGTCAGCAGTCGGTCGCGCTCACGCAGCGCCTCGGCGACCAGCGTGAAGTCGAGCATCTGCAGGTAGCGCAGACCGCCATGCATCAGCTTGGACGAGCGCGAGGAGGTGCCGGAGGCCCAGTCGGAGGCCTCCACCAGGCCGACGTTCAGTCCGCGGCTAGCTGCGTCGAAGGCGGCGCCGGCGCCGTTGACCCCTCCCCCGACCACCAGCACGTCCAGGGGACTGTCCGCCGTGGCCGAGCGCAGTCGCTCGAGGTGGTCGGCACGGGTGGTTCCCGACAGGGGTACGGGGCGATCGTCAGGCACGGTGAGCTCCTCAGCTATGAGTTGATCTGGCGGCCATGGTGGAACTCTCGTGCAGCATTACGCAAGCCTCGTGCACAAACGTGCAACACTGGCGGCATGACTCGCGATCCACGCCTCGATGCCGCCTACGACGCTGCACGGATGTACTACGGCGAGGGACGGACCATGGAGTCGATCGCCGAGGACCTGACCGTGTCCCGTTCGACGGTCTCCCGTCTGCTCAACCGCGCCCGGGAGGCCGGGCTGGTGCAGATCTCGCTGCGCCCGCCCGGCGCCCACCGGGTCGAGGAGCTGCGGCGGCGACTCGCCCAGCGCTACGGAGTGCAGGCCCATGTCGTCCCCGTCGGCACCGGTGACGGCGAGCGCGAGCGGCTGCAGGCGGTGGCGGAGGCCGGCGCGCGGCAGCTGGACGAGATGCTCGAACCGGGGATGACCGTGGGCATGGCCTGGGGCACCACGATCAACGCGATGGTCTCCAACCTGAGATCACGCCCGGTCCCCGGCCTGCGGATCGTGCAGCTCAACGGCGCGATCAACACCGAGGGGTCCGGTCACACCTATGTCTCGACCGTGCTCGCCCGGGCCGCCGCCCTGTGGGACGCGACCGTCCACCACTTCCCGGTCCCGGCGTTCTTCGACTACGCGGCCACGCGCGAGGCGATGTGGCGCGAGCGCTCGGTGCAGCGGGTGCTGGACACGCAGCGCCAGTGCACCCTGGCGGTGTTCAGCGTGGGCGCCTTCGACGCGGCCGTGCCCAGCCACGTCTACACCAACAACTACCTGACCGGCGCTGACCTGCATTCGCTGCGGTCCGATGGCGCGGTGGGCGATGTGTGCACGGTGTTCCTGCGAGCCGACGGCACCTGGCAGGGCATCCGGATGAACGCCCACGGCTCCGGCCCGGATCCGGCGCAGCTGGCGCGGCTCCCCCGGCGGTTGCTGGTCGCGGCGGGCACCCGCAAGGCCCTTCCGTTGCGGGCCGCGCTGCGGGCGGGCGTGGCGACGGACCTGGTGGTCGACGAGGTCACCGCCGCCAGCATGCTGTCCCTGTCGTGAGGTGGCCGATGCGCCATGGAGGGGCGCTATGACGATCGAGCTCTGCATAGATGTTGTCTAGAGCCAGCAAGGCAACGTCTTCGCAGAGCTCGGTCCTCTCGCGAGGACGTTCAGCCTTCGGCAGCACTCAGATCGAGGCGCTCGGGATGCGTGTAGACGTTCATGCGGCCGTCGCCGTCGTCGAGAGCGCGGGTGAAGCCGACCAGGGTCTGACCGAACTCCTCAGCGGTCTCGACAGCCAGCGAGGAGGCGGCGGAGACACAGGCCAGCAAGGGGATCCCGGCCATATAGGCCTTCTGGGTGATCTCGAAGCTGGCGCGGGAGGAGACCAGCAGGACATGGTCGCGCAAGGGCAGCAGGTCCTCCATCAGCGCCCAGCCGATGATCTTGTCGACCGCGTTGTGCCGACCCACGTCCTCGCGCACCGCCAGGATCTCGCCGGCGCGGGAGACCAGTGCGGCGGCGTGCACTCCCCCGGTGCGGGCGAAGACGGCCTGCTGCTGGGTCAGCGCGCGGGCGGCGTCCAGAAGGGTGCGGGGATCGAGCTGCCAGTCCTTCATCAGGGTGAATCGGCTCTTCTGGCGCACGGCGTCGATGCTCTCGGAGCCGCACACTCCGCACGCTGAGGTGGTGGTGAACGCCTTGGCCGTCACCGGCAGCAGCTGTGGCCGCGAGGTCGTGAAGTCCATGACGTTATAGGTGTTCTGGGCGAAACCGCTGTCGGAGTCGATCACCGCGCCATCGCAGTATCGCGCTTCGGTGATGTCCTCGCGGTGGGTGATCATCCCCTCGCCGTGCAGGAACCCGTGGATGAGTTCGACGTCGTGGCCGGGGGTGCGCATGGTCAAGGAGAGCTCGTGGCCGTTCAACCGGATGTCGAGAGGCTCCTCGACGGCGACGTGGTCGCCCTTGCGGCCGGCGTACAGCGTGCCGTCGCGCACCCGGACGGTGCGGATCCGCTTGGAGTCGGTGACCCTGCCCATCCTTCCAGGATAGTGATCTCGCCTGCGGTGCGGCCGGTGGAGTCGCTCCAGCTGCCGACGAGTGGCCCCTGCACTCACGTGACCGGGGCGCTCACGATGAGGGACCGACGACCGGCCCATGGGCACCAGACCCGCACACCCCGTCGCCCGACCCGCACACCCCGTAGTGCAACCGCTCAGCTGCGTCACAGGGTGGGGAGGGCACAGCGGTCCGGTCAGCTCGGGTCAGGCCAGCCCCTTCTCGGTCAGCCACTCGGTGGCGATCTCGGCGGAGTCGGCCTGGTCCTCGGTGCTGCGCCGGTTCAGTTCGACCAGGTCGTCGGGCGAGAGCTGGTCGATCACGGCGGTGATCGCGGCCTCGGCGGCGGCGTCGACCTTGTCGGTCACCACCGGCACCACGTTCTGCGGCAGGATCAGCGATTCCGGATCCTCGAGCACCACCAGATCGTTGGCGGCGATGGCCGGATCCGAGGTGTAGAGATCGGCCAGCTGCACGTCCCCGTCGGTCAGCGCCTGCACGGTCAGCGGCCCGCCGGAGTCCTCCACCGGCACCACGGAGACCTCGACCCCATAGACCTTGCTGACCCCCTCGGGCCCGTAGGGGCGCACCTCGAACTCGCTGTTGGCGGCGATCTGCAGATCCTCGTCCACACCCGCGAGGTCCCCGATCTCGCTCAGGGAGTGCTCCTGCGCGAAGGCGGAGGTGGTGGTGTAGGAGTCCTGGTCGGTGGCTTCGGCGAAGGACAGGACTCGCAGACCGTCGGGGAGGTCCTCCTCGAGCGCGGAGTGGATCTCCTCGGCCGTCCCGTTCTGCGCCTCGGAGTCGTAGTGCTGGAGCAGGTTGCCCAGGTATTCGGGGAGCACATCCAGCGAGCCGTTCTCGAGCTCGGGCATGTACACCTCGCGCTGACCGATCTGGAACTGCCGGGAGACGGTGTACCCGTCGGCCTCCAGGACCTGCGCGAACAGCTCGGCGACGATCTCGTTGGAGTAGTAGGCCTGGGAGCCGACGACCAGGTCGCCGCCCTCACCGCCTCCGTCGCCTCCGCCGCCGTCGGAGCCGCCGGAGCCTCCCTGCTCGGATTCCTCCTGGTCCTCCTCGAACGGGTCGGAGCTGCCGCAGGCGGCGGCACCGAGGGCCACGCCTGACGCGCCGAGCATGCCCAGCAGGTGACGGCGGGTGCTGTGAGTGGTCATGGGAGTTCTCCTTCGGGTGGGTGGACTCGGATCAGACGGTGGCAGGGGCCCGGCGGTGGCGCGGATCGGACGCAGGCGGGCTCAGGCAGCACGCAGTCCCCTCGCGGAGGTCAGGCGCTGGATCAGCAGCAGCGTCAGGTCGAGCACGAGCGCCAGAGCGATCACCAGCAGGGAGCCGGCGATCATCTGGGGGTAGTCCTGGGAGCCCAGGCCCAAGAAGATGTAGCGGCCCAGGCCTCCGTTGCCGACGTAGGCGGCGAGCATGGCGGTGGCGACCACCTGCACGGTCGCGCCCCGGAACCCGCCGACGATCAACGGCATCCCCAGCGGGACCTCGACACGCGTCAGCACCTGCCATCCGGTCATCCCCTGGGCGCGGGCCGCGTCGACGGTGGCCGGATCGACGGACTCGACCGCGGCGTAGGCGCCGGCCAGCAGCGAGGGGGTCGCCAGGACCACGAAGGCCAGCAGCGGGGCAGTCAGCCCCAGCCCCAGCAGCAGCGCGAACAGGGTGACCAGGCCCAGGGTGGGCAGGGCGCGGGCGGCCCCGGCGGCGGCCACCGCCACGCCCTTGCCGCGGTGGGTGTGGCCCACCAGCAGGCCGATCGGGATCGCGATCACCGCCGCCACTCCGACCCCGAGCACGGTGTAGCCGAAGTGCTCGAGCGTGCGCATGGGGATCCCGGAGGGTCCCGACCACCGCTCGGGCTCGGACAGCCAGGACAGGGCCTCGCGCAGAGGACTCTCGTTCATGCCGCGCGGACCTCCTTGCCGACGGTCCACGGCATCAGCATGCGCCCGGCCAGCACCAGAAGGCCGTCGATGAACAGGGCCAGCGCCACGGTCAGCACCACGCCGGTGAGGATCTCAGCGACGATGCCGCGCCGGAACCCGTCGACGAACAGCATGCCCAGGCTGGAGACGCCGAGGACACCGCCGACGGTGACCAGGGAGATCGTCGACACGGCCACCACTCGCACCCCGGCCAGCAGCACCGGGCCGGCCAGGGGCAGCTCGACCTGCCAGAAACGGGCCGGCGGCGCATAGCCCTGGGCGGTGGCGGAGCTGAGCACATCGCGGCCCACGGAGCGGAAAGCGTCGGAGGCGGCGGGGACCATCAGCGCCAGCCCGTACAGCGTCAGGGCGACCGAGATGTTCAGCGGGCTGCGGAAACCGGTGCCCAGCAGGCCCGGCAGCAGCACGAACAACGGCAGGGACGGGATCGCGTACAACAGCCCGGAGAGGGTGGTCACGCCGCTGCGCAGCCAGCCCATGCGGTTGGCGAGCTTGGCCAGCGGCAGGGACAGGGCGAAGGCGATCACGATCGGGGGCAGCGACTGTGCCAGATGCGCGGTGGTGTGCCCGCCGATCACGCCGAGGTTGTCCTGGACCCAGTTCATGGCGCCGGATCCTGATCGGCCAGCACCCCGGCGGCGCGGCCGTCGGCGTCGACGACCACCTGGCGGCCGTCGATCGATTCCAGGTGCAGAGTGCGGGCGCCGCGCTCGGCGCCGACGAAGCTGGCCACGAACTCGTCGGCCGGAGCGGCGAGGATCTCCTGCGGGGTGCCGACCTGCGCGACGATCCCTCCTGGCCGGAGGATCACCACGCGGTCGCCGACCAGGAAGGCCTCGTCGATGTCATGGGTGACGAAGACGATGGTCTTGCGCAGCTCGCGCTGCAGGCGCAGCAGCTCCTGCTGGAGCTCGCCGCGCACGATCGGGTCGACCGCACCGAAGGGCTCGTCCATCAGCAGGATATTGGGATCGGCGGCCAGCGCCCGCGCGACCCCGACGCGCTGCTGCTGACCGCCCGAGAGCTGGGCAGGGTAGCGGCGGGCCATGGCGGCGTCCAGGCCGACGGTCTCCATGAGCTCATGGGCGCGGTCACGGGCCTCGCGGCGGGAGGTGCCGCGCAGCACGGGCACGGTGGTGATGTTGTCCAGCACGGTGCGGTGGGGCAGCAGCCCCGAGGCCTGCATGACGTAGCCGATGCTGCGACGCAGCCTGACCGGATCCATGTCGGCCACGTCCTCGCCGTCGATGTGGACACGGCCCGCGGTGGGGTCGACCATCCGATTGACCATCCGCATCAAAGTGGTCTTGCCCGAGCCCGAGGAGCCGACCAGCACCACGGACTCGTGGGAGGCGATCTCCGTGCTGAAGTCCTCGACCGCCACGGTGCCGCCCGGGTACTCCTTGCGGATGTTCTCGAATCCGATCACCGGGGCCTCCAGAGGGGTCGGGTCGGCGGTCGCACGCCGGGTCGATCAACTCTAACCATCAGCGCGCCCGCTTCCTTGCCTGTGACGCAGACCCGCGCGCGTCGGGCAGACCCGCACGCCGGTCAGCCGACACCGACGGAGATCGCGGGACGGGTGCGAGCCTGCAGGGTGCTGCGGTCGATGACCAGCGCTTCTCCTTCGTGCAGCTCCTCGTATCCCTCCTGGGGGATCCCTGAGGACGCTACTACCACCCGGTCGGGCTCGACGCGGTAGCGCAGGATGTAGTTGTCGGGCAGGTGGTGGGGCTGGGCCTGACCGGGGTCGTACTGCTGGTAGGCGACCAGCACGTCGGGCGACATGTACAGGCAGTTCAGCGACTCGGGCACGCGTGTGCCGTGCTGCAGGCACAGCTGGGTGATCTCGGCGGCGGCGCGCTGCACGGCGGCGGCGGGATCGGCCCGGCGGGCATGCAGCTCGACCAGGGAGAAGAACAGCTCGGAGTCGGTGGTGCCCTCGGGGCGGCGCCCACCACGGGCCAGGATCGCCTCGCGCAGCTCCTCGGAGAGGTCGAACTGGCCGTTGTGGGCGAAGACCGTCTCCCCCTCGCGGAAGGGATGGGTGTTGCACAGCTGCAGCGGCAGCCCAGGGCTGGCCTTGCGCAGATGGACCAGCATCATCGGCCCGCGGGCGGCGGCGATCGCCTCGCGGTAGGCGGCCGACTCCCGGGCCACATCCAGGTGACGGCGGATGTGCGGGTGCTGCTGTTCGAACCAGGCCACACCCCAGCCGTCCCCATGCACCTCGGACTGGGCGGTGAAGGGTTCGATCTCCCCCGCGATCGCCCGGTCCAGGGCGATGGGCTCACGGGAGACGACACCGAGCAGACGGCACATGCGGCAGGACCAGCTTCCGAGACGAGCGCCCCAGGGGCGCGAAGGGGTGCGGAGGGATGTGGAGAGGCGCCCGGAGGCGCAACGAGTCACGGGGGTGACGTCATCGACGGTATACCCGCGGCGCCTCAGCCGGCGGCGCGGCCCTTCATCCGGGCATCCAAGGCCAGCGCCACCCGGGTGAGCAGGAAGTTGATGACGATGTAGATCACCGACACCACCAGGTAGGTCTGCACCAGGTAGCGGGTGATGGAGACCATGTTCTTACCCTGGAACTGCAGCTCGTTGACGCTGACCACGTAGCCGAGCGTGGAGTCCTTCAGCAGGGTCACCAGCGCCAGGATCAGGCTGGGCAGCACCAGCCGCACCGCCTGCGGCAGGATCACACTGAACAGCGCATCGCGCGGGCTCAGACCGATCGCCGCGGCCGCCTCGTGCTGCCCGCGGTCGACGGCCTTGATGCCGGCCCGGAACACCTCGGCGGTGGTCGCCGAGGACACCAGGATCATCGGGAACACCAGCATCCAGAACCGCGGGAAGGTGATCCCGTAGGCGGGCAGGGCCAGCAGGAACCCGTAGACGACCAGCAGCATGGGGATGCCGCGGAAGAACTCGATCCACACCGTCGAGATCCAGCTCAGGGGGCGCAGCCGGGAGAGCCTGCCCAGGGCAAGCAGCAGCCCGAAGGGGAAGGCGACCACGGCGGCGATCGCGGTGACCTGAAGGGTTCCCAGCAGGCCCGTGCCGAGGAAGGCGAGGTAGTCGGCCCGCAGGTAGACGACCCACTTGTTGGGATCCAGCTGGCCGTTGCTGGCGAACTGCCACAGCCCGGCGGCCAGCATCGCGGCGATCGCGAGAACGGACAGGATCGACAGCAGCAGGATGCGGCGACGACCCCTGGGGCCGGGGGTGTCGAACAGCACTTGGGTGGCGGAGGCGGTCTTGGCGCTCATGCCTGGGCACCTGCCTGCACGTTCAGCTCGGTCCTGGAGGCGCGGCTCGCCCGGCCCGACGGCGCGACGGCGCGCTCGATGGCGCCGCCGAGGAAGGCCCCGCCCAGCGACATCGACAGGTAGACGACCCCGGCGACCAGGAACATCACCACCGCCTGCGCGTACTGGATGTTCAGCGACTGCGTCACCCAGGTGATCTCGGAGACCGCGATCGCCGAGCACAGGGCCGAGCCGATCACGGTGCCGATGAACACGTTCACCAGCGGCTGGACCATGGTGCGGAAGGCCTGCGGGAGGACCACGAAGCGCAGGGTGCCGAAGAAACCCAGCCCGATCGAGCGGGCCGCCTCGGCGTGCCCGACCGGCACGGTGTTGATGCCCGAGCGCACGTTCTCGCAGACGAAGGCGGCCGACGACAGGGTCAGCCCCAGCACCCCGCACCAGAAGTACGGCAGGGTCAGGCCGACGTCGGGCAGACCGAAGGCGATCAGGATCAGCAGGCTCAGCACCGGGATGTTGCGGAAGATCTCCACGTACAGCGTGGCGGCCCAGCGCAGCGGCGGGATCGGGCTGACCCGGCACACCGCCAGCGCCGTACCGACGATCAGGGCGAACAGATAGCCCAAAATCGTCAGCGCGATCGTGGTGCCGATGCCCTCGAGCAGCAGCGGGATGTTCTCGGAGATGGCTTCCATGGGGGCCTCTCGGGGACGGAGGGAGGGGTCGGTCGCGCGGGGGCCTCAGACGAGCACCGCGGTGCCCGGCCGACCAGCCACCCGGCGCGAGCGGGCCGGCCCCGTCGCCGTGGCGGACGGTCGACGGCCCGGCCCCCGTCGCCGTGGCGGACGGTCGGCGGTCCGGCCGGTCGGCGGGGCTGTCGTCCGGGAACGGCGCCTCGCCGACCGGGGCAGCTGGTCAGGCCGGCAGATCACCCGGGGTCGGGGGCTCCGGGGCGGCACCGTCCATGACGCCACCGATGGTGGCGGTCCACAGCGCTTCCCATGCGCCGGAGTCGATGATCTCCTGCAGGAACGTGTTGCAGAACTCGAGGGCGTCCTCGCTGTCCTGGGGGATGCCGATGCCGTAGGGATCGTCGACGAAGGGCTCGCCGACCACGGAGACCTCCTCATCCGCGGCGGAGTTGCCCAGCAGCACGCCCTGGTCCAGCACGTAGGCGTCGGCCCGGCCCTGCTTGAGGGCGGCCACGCAGGACTCGTTGTCGGGCAGGGTCTGGACGTCACCGGGGTCGGTCACGTGCTCCTCGATGGCCTGAATGCCGGTGGAGTTGGACTGGGTGACCAGGTTCAGCCCGGTCAGGTCCTGCGGTCCGGCGATGTCCTCGGCGTCCTCGGTGCGCACCTGGATCGCGGTGCCGGAGAGGTAGTAGGGGCCGGCGAAGTCGATGACCTCGAGGCGCTCCGGGGTGATCGAGTACGTCGCGATCACGCAGTCCACGGTGCCGTTCTCGATCATGGTCTCGCGGGTGTCGACGGTGGTGTCGACATAGTCGACGCTGTCCTCGCCGCCCTCGCCCAGGATGTAGCGGGCCAGCAGCTGGGTGATGCCGGCGTCGAAGCCGATGACCTCATCGGTGCCGGGATCGATCAGGGAGAACACCTGGTTGGCGGTGGTGCCGCCCCGGATCAGCTCGCCGCGCTCCTTGATGGCGCTCGCCCACTCGCTCGCAGCGACGGCGTCGTCGTCGGCGACCGGCCCGGAGGCGATCACGTCGGCGTACGCGCTGGTGTCGGCGCCCCCGTCGGAGGTCCCGCCGCCCTCCTCGCCGTCGTCACCTCCGAGGGAGGGCCCCTCGCCGGTATCGGAGGAGCAGGCGGCCAGGGCGGTCAGCGGCAGCGCGGTGGCGGCCGCGACCAGGGCGCGGCGTCGGGGTCGGAAGGTCGTACGGGTCATGTGGGACTCCATTTCAGTGGGGCAGGATCTTGGACAGGAAGGCCTTGGCGCGGTCGCTGGCGGGGTCGGTGAAGAACTGCTCGGGGTCACCCTGCTCGACGATCTCGCCCTGATCCATGTAGGCCACGCGATCGCAGACCTGGCGGGCGAAGCCCATCTCGTGGGTGACCACGAGCATCGTCATCCCCTGCTCCGCCAGCTCCCCCATCACGTCCAGGACCTCGTTGATCACCTCGGGATCCAGGGCGGAGGTGGGCTCGTCGAAGAGCATCGCCTTGGGCTTCATCGCCAGCGCCCGGGCGATGGCCACGCGCTGCTGCTGCCCACCGGACAGCGCCGCGGGCAGGGAGTCGGCCTTGTCGGACAGCCCCACCCGCTCGAGCAGCTCCCGGGCCTGCGCCTCGGCCTCGGCCTTGGAGGCACCGCGCACCCTGCGCGGCCCCAGGGTCACGTTGTCGATGGCCTTGAGGTGGGGGAACAGGTTGAAGCTCTGGAACACCATGCCCACGTCGGAGCGCAGAGCAGTCAGCGCCTTCCCCTCCTCGGGAAGGGGCTGGCCGTCGATGGTGATCTCCCCGTCGGTGACCGTCTCCAGGCGGTTGAGGCACCGGCACAGGGTGGACTTGCCGGAGCCGGAGGCCCCGATCAGTGCGACCACCTCGCGGCGGCGGATGTCCAGATCGATGTCCTTCAGGGCCTGGAAGTCCCCGAAGAACTTGTTCACGCCGCGCACGGTGATCAGGGGCTCCCCGATCGTCTTCGGTGTCGTCGTCGACGCCGACGCGCTCGCCGGCTTCGACGTGCCCGTCGACGTCCCGCTCGAAGCAAGTCCCGCCTGTGGTGCGGGACCGGAGCCCGTGCCGTGTTCGCTCATAGCTCTGAGAATGCGGTCTCGGGCATCACCCTGTCCAGGTGACGGGACGAATCTCCATCATTCGGAACAGGTTCGTGACCGTCGGCACAGTCCTGCACCGGAGACGCGCCGCTCCCACCAACGCGAGGTGCCCCTCCCACCAGCGCGACGCCCCTCCCGCCAGCAGGACAGGGCAGGCATGCAGAGACGGGCCCGCGTGCCCCGGAGCCGGCCCGGCCCCCGGGGCACGCGGGCCCGGCGGGGTCAGCGCTGGTAGACGCCCTGGAAGACCGCATCGAAGGAGGTGTGGCACTCCTGGCGGTTCTCGATCGAGCTGGTGACGATCGCCTTGGCGACCCGGGCGGCCTCGAGAGGCGCGGCGCCCTTGGCGAGCTCCGCGGTCACCGCTGCGGCCAGGGTGCAGCCGGCGCCGGAGACGCGGTGCTCGCCGATCTTGGGGCTGCTCAGGTGCACGGTCTGCTGGCCGTCGTAGAAGACGTCGACGGCGTCGGGGCCGTCGAGGACCACCCCGCCCTTGGCCAGGACGATCACGTCGTAGGTCTCATGGATGCGGCGGGCGGCCTCCGCGAGGTCCTCGACCGACTCGATGGAGTCCATGCCCGACAGCGTCAGCGCCTCGAAGTGGTTGGGGGTGACGAAGGTGGCCAGCGGCAGGATGTGCTGCTTCAGGGCATTGTCGGTGTCCAGAGCGGCGCCGGCCTCCTGTCCCTTGCAGATCAGCACCGGGTCCAGGACCACGTGGCGAAAGTCGCGCTCGGACAGCGAGCCGGCGACCGCATCGATGGTGGCCGGGGTGCCGAGCATGCCGATCTTGACGGTGTCGATGTCGTGGACGGCGGTGCTCGCCTCGATCTGGTCCTGGATCACCTGGGGCTCGACGGGCACGAAGCGGTGCGCCCAGTCGTGATGGGGGTCAAAGGAGACGATGCAGGTCAGCGCTGCGGACCCGAAGGTGCCGAGTTGGTGGAACGTCTTCAGGTCGGTCTGCGCGCCGGCACCCCCCGAAGCCTCGGATCCGGCGATGGTCAGAGCGACGTGGGTCATGGCTGTCTTCCTTCGGTGTCGTCGATGGTGGACGCCGCGCGCTCCCAGGAACCCGGCACCGACAAAGATGCGGTTCCGTCGCGTCGGCCGACCGCGCGCTCCCAGAGCCCGGCCCCCGCAGCGGGCGGGGCCGACTCGTCACAGCGGTCCGTGCCATGCGCTCCCAGGGCGCCCGCGGGGCCACCCGTCGTCACGGCACCGGCCACGAGCTCCCAGGCCCCGGTCCCGGGGCCGTCACGATGGCCGAACGACGATCCTACTCCTCCGGTACAGTTCCGTGCGTGTCGCAGCCAGGATCTGCGACGGACCGCTCCGTCGCCGCCCACCGCTCCTCCCCCCGGGCCAGCCATCCGGGCCGCCCTCAGGTCCCCACGCCGCCGCGCGGCGTGGGCGCACGGCTGCGGACCCTGCTCAGCGAGCATCTGCGGCCCACCGTGAAGTTCCTGATCGTCGGCGGGGTGGTGTTCGGGCTGGATGCCCTGCTGTACAACCTGCTGGTTTTCTGGCATCCGTCCGACGGGTGGGCGCAAGGGCTGATGCACTCCCACCCGCTGACCGCGAAGCTGCTGACCATCGCCGCGGCCTCCTGCCTGACCTACCTGGGCAATCGGCTGTGGACCTTCGGGGACCGGCCGCGGCCCGACACCGCCCGCTCGATCATGCTGTTCGTGCTGATCAACCTGATCGCGGCGGGACTGCAGCTGGCCTGCCTGGGCTTCTCCCGATATGTCCTGGGTCTGGACTCCGTGCTGGCCGACAACATCTCCGGCACGATCATCGGGCAGATCCTCTCGACCTCGTTCCGCTACATCACCTACGGCAGGTTCGTCTTCCCACGCGGACGGTGAGTCGCAGGCAGGGGCCGAACGCGACCGCCCCTGCTGCGCAGGGTCTGACAGACTCGAGGCCATGGAGACTTCCGGCCCCTGGACCCGTGCCTCAGCCGCCGCCGGCCTGCTGGTCGACGGCGTCGCCCGTCCGACCGTGTTCGCCCGCACCTCTGCGCTGGCCGCGCGACTGGGAGCAGCGAATCTGGGGCAGGGCTTCCCGGACACCCAGCCCCCGGCCGTGGTGGCCGATGCCGCCGTCGCCGCGATCCGGTCCGGGCACAACCAGTACCCGCCCGGGGCGGGCACCCCCGAGCTGCGGGAGTCGATCGCCGCTCACCAGGCGCGCTGGTACGGGCTGCACTGGGATCCGGACTCCGAGGTGCTGGTGAGCACCGGGGCCACCGAGGCGCTGGCCGCGACGATCCTGGCGCTGGTGGAGCCGGGCGATGAGGTGATCACCCTCGAGCCGTTCTACGACCAGTACGCGGCGATGATCGCCCTGGCCGGTGGTGTGCACCGCACCGTGCCGATCGCCTCCCGCCAGAGCCCCGGGGGCGACCTGGTGCTGGACGTGGATCCGGAGCAGCTGCGCGCGGCGTTCTCCGAGCGCACGCGGCTGGTGCTGGTCAACTCCCCCCACAACCCCACCGGCGTGATGCTCGGGGCGGGTGTGCTGCAGACGATCGTCGAGCAGGCGGTCGCCCACGACGCGATCATCGTCACCGACGAGGTCTACGAGCACCTGACCTACGGGCCTGCGCACCTGCCGATCGCCACCCTGCCGGGGGCGCAGGAGCGCACCGTGTCGATCTCCTCGGCCGGAAAGACGCTGTCTGTGACGGGCTGGAAGATCGGCTGGATCACCGCCCGCGAGGAGCTGATCACCGCGATCACGGGCACCAAGCAGTGGCTGACCTACGCCTCGGGGGCACCCCTCCAGGGCGCGGTCGCCGCGGGTCTGGGCATGGAGCCGGACGCCTTCCGGGAGATCGCCGCCGACCTGCGCGAACGACGGGACCTGCTGACGTCCGGGCTGCGCTCGATCGGGTTCCGGGTCAGTGTGCCCGACGCCGGATACTTCGTGGTGGCCGACGCCGCCGGACTCGGGGAGGACGACGCCGCCGCGCTGTGCGAGCGCCTGCCGGAGGAGGCCGGCGTGGTCGCGATCCCGCTCAGCGCCTTCTACCGCAACGGTGAGGTCGGCGAGGCGCGCTCGTACCTGCGGCTGGCTTTCTGCAAGGACCGTCCCACCATCGAGAGCGCGCTCGAGCGCCTGGAGACCTGGGCGAGGGGCTGAGCCGACCCACAAGAACGGCCCGCCCTCCGATGACTCGGAGGGCGGGCCGGAACTCATCGGGCAGGAGGGGTCAGGTCACTCGGCGGCGACCCAGACGTCGTCTGCACGGAAGTCGAGCAGCGCCGAGACGGTGAAGGAACCATCCTCCACGGCTTCCTCGGGGATGAGGAAGGGCAGATCGAACTCCTCGGTCCCACCGTCGTAGATCTCGTTGGTGTGGATCGAGTCGTTGGGAGCGACCGCCGAGGCCTCGCGGTAGGAGTTCCCGGTGCCCGCCACGTAGGAGACGGACAGCAGGAAGCTCGGCGAGACGCTCTCCGAGCCGCTGTAGGTGACGGTGACCGGGACCAGTATGTAGGTCTCGCCGTCGCCGGGCTCGTCGTTGAACTGGTTGGCGTCCATGATCGCCTCGGTGGCGTCCCAGTCGACGTTGCCGAAGGTGACCTCGATCTCGCCGCCCTCGCCGTCGTCCAGCGTGAACGGCTGGTTGGCGGCGAAGGGATCCTCGCGCGAGCCCTCGCCCTCACCGCTCGCAGCGGGCTCCTCCTCGGCGGGCTCCTCCTCGGTGGGCTCCTCCTCGGTCGGCTCCTCCTCGGTCGGCTCCTCCTCGGTGGGCTCCTCCTCTGCGGGTTCGTCCTCTTCCGGCTCTTCCTGGGTGGTGGCTGCACCCCCGGTGCTCTCGCCACCGTCCCGGGTGAACAGGAAGATCCCGCCCCCGATGATCGCGACGATCAGCGCGAGGACCGCGCAGCCGGCACAGACGATGACCGCGATCTTGGTGGTGTTCTTCTTCTCCGGGGCCGCCGGCTCGGTCTCCCCGAAGCTGGGCCCGAAGCTCGGCGAGGCCGCCGAGGGGTCCTGTCCGTACCCCCCGTAGCCCTCGGCCGGGGACGGCTGACCGTAGCCATCCTGCTGAGACTGCCCGTAGTCCCCGTACCCGCCGTTGGGTGAGGACTGTCCATAGGGCTGATCCGGTCCCCATCCGCTCTGTGGTGGCTGCGACATGTTCTCTTCCGGCGCCCTCTGCGACGCCGTCCCCTCTCTTTAGACACGACCATGTGAGGTTCGAGCCCCCGGCCCGACCGTCACATGCTAGTGCGCGCTGGGCGTCCGCTGAATGCCCAGCGGGTTCCTTTCCGGTCACGATACGGCCGAATGTGACCCGCTGGGCATCCTCGGCAGCCGGCAGCCACCCGTCGGGCTCAGCTCCGCCGGGTGAAGCGCTCCCCGTGGAAGGGCTCTCCGGTGGCACGCTGCGAGGCGCCGACCTGGTCGAGGTACGGGGTGATCCCACCCCGGTGACGCGGGAAGCCGGCGCCCAGGATCAGGGCCAGGTCCACCTGCTCGACTTCCTGGACCACCCCGGACTCGAGCATCAGCGCGATCTCCTCGGCCAGCCCGTCCTGGACCTTCTCCAGGAGGGCGTCACCGACCGGCACCTGGGACAGGTCCTCGCCAGCACCGGCACCGAAGGTCTCGGCGACCGTCGGGGACACCGGGGGATGCACGGAGTCCTTGCTGCGCTCGGTGAAGCGGGCCTTGCGCTCCGCCATCGCCGACAGCCCCGGCGAGGCGTGGAACCGTTCTCCGAGCTGATCGCGCAACACCTGGCCGACGTGGTCGGCGACCTCCAGCCCGACCAGGTCCAGCAGGGTGAAGGGACGCATCGGCATGCCCAGGGCGTCCAGGGAGGCGTCGACCTCGTCCGGGTCGGCGCCGGCGTCGAGCGGGGCCAGCACCCCGCCCAGGACGCGGAACAGCAGGCGGTTGACGACGAAGCCCGGCGCGTCGGCGCTGCGGACGGCGAACTTGCGCAGTCGGCGCACCACCTCCAGGCCAGTGGCCAGGGTGGCCTCATCGGTCGCCTCGGTGTGGATCACCTCGACCAGCGGCATCTTGGCCACGGGGTTGAAGAAGTGCAGCCCCACCACCCGCTGCGGGTGGTCGAGGTCCCGGGCCATATCCGTCACCGAGAGGGAAGAGGTGTTGGTGACCAGCAGGGCGTCGGCATCCAGCACGCTCTCCAGCTCCGCGAAGACCGAGCGCTTGATCTCCAGCACCTCGGGGACCGCCTCGATCACCAGGTCACAGCCGGCCAGCTCGGCCAGGTCCGTGGTGGCCGACAGGGACGCGGCGATCGTCGTGGCGGTGTCCTCGTCGAGCCGGCCGCGTGCGGCGGTCTGGGCGACCACGTCGCGAGCACCGGCCAGGCCCTTGGCGGCGATGTCCTCGTCGAGGTCGCGCATGACCACGGGGACCTGCAGGCCGATCGCCAGCTGCGCGGCGATCTGCGAGGCCATCAGCCCCGCCCCGGCCACCCCGACCTTGCGCAGCTCGCGGGCCCCCTCGACGGGAGTGCGACCGGGCTTTCCGCGGCGCAGCAGCTCCGCGGAGTACAGGGAGGCGGAGGTGGCATCGCTGCTGACCAGATCGCTCAGCGCCTCGCCCTCGCGGGCGAGCGCCTCGGCGACGGTCGAGCCGGGCAGCTTCTGCAGCAGATCCAGGGCACGGGCGGTGGCCGGGGCTCCTTGGGCCTCGAGCCGAGCGGTCCAGGTGCGGCGGGTCTCGGCGCCGTGATCGGCGTCGAGGGCGTCGCGCAGCTCCTCCGCCTCGGGGGTGTCGGCAGCAGGCAGCGGCGCGGGGCGGCCGGGCCAGGCATCGTCGGACGCGGGTCGCTCGTCGGCGTTCTGATCGAGCCGGGCGGCGACCAGGGCCGCGAACTCGTCGAGCGCGGACTCGAGGTCGGGTGCCAGGGCATCGACCAGGCCGCTGTCGAGGGCCTGCTCGGCGGTCAGCTGGCGGTCGCGGGCCGGATCCTCGAGGATCATCCGCACCGCGTTCTCCGGGCCGACGACGGACTGCAGCAGGGTGGTCCCGCCCCAGCCCGGCAGGATCCCCAGGCTGGTCTCGGGCACGGCGAGGCCGCGCACCTCGGGAGCGGCGGTGCGGACATCGGCCATCAGCGCCACCTCCAGGCCGCCGCCGAGGGCGACGCCGTTGAGGTGGGCCAGGATCGGCACCGGGCTGCTGAGCACGCGCATCTGCAGATCATGGGCGGCGCGGGTCATGGGCCCGACGTTCTGGGCCGCGGTGGGGTCGGTGAACATGGACAGGTCGGCGCCGGCCAGGAACACCTTGCCGGTGCCGGTCATCGCGATGGCGCCGATCTCTCCGGCGTCGGCACGATCCAGGGCGTCGCTGATGGCGCCGGTGACCACGTCGATGGACTGCGGGCCGAGGGTGGCGGGGCGACGCTCCTGCCCTTCGGGCGGGGCGAAGGTCAGCACCGCGACGGTCCCCAGGGCGGGATGTTCGAGATCAGTGGCCAGGGCGCGGGTGACGTGCTCGATGTAGCTGCTCATCAGGTAGGCCTTTCACGTTCTCGTCGTCGAGGGCAGAGCTGGTTCCCGCGCAAGTGTCTGATACCGCGGGTTTCAGTAAGATCATGCCCCAGTCAGGGCAAGAGTGTCCACTTGGCGCAGCCCGCGGTCCGAACCGCCACCGGGAGCGGCGGTCCGGATCCGAGATCCGGAGCCACAAGCGATTCCCCGGCCCGGCGACGACAGCGCGCCCGATCTCGATCCTGGTCCGACCTCGACTTCGACCTCGATCCCGGCCCGACCTCGCCTTCGGCCCCACCTCGACCTCGATCCCACGCCCGACCAGTGCCCGGCGCTGACACCATCCCGCACCCGACCGACGCCCGACACCGGCACCGACCCCTCGGATCGAGCCCCGCCATCTCGCCGCTTAGGTAAGGCTTGCCTGAGCGAGCTGTTCGCCCTACGGTGGTCGCTTCGAGTCGATCGGGCCTCCGGGGCGCTGTCGGGGCGCTGGGCCGCTGGGGCGCTCTCATGAACCCGGGCCCCGGGTCGGCACATCATCTGCCTGTCCGAGTTCCGAGGAGTCCCGTGACACCGTCCATCGAGAGGTTCCTGATGATCGGGGACGAGGCCGACCTCCCGCTGCTGCGTTCGCTCGCGAGGTCCTTCCCCGCGAATGCACGGGGGAACATCTTCCTCGAGCTGCCCGACGACCGTCGGCCCCTGCTCAGCGCTCCGCCGGGCATCACGACCTCGGTCCTGCCGCGGTCGCTGCCCTCCGTCCTGCACGCTCCGGGCGCTCGAGCCTGCGTGGCGCTGGAATCCTGGGTCGGCGAGTGGGTGCACGGGGACCACGCCTCCGCCGAGGGGCACGCGATCTTCGTGGGCCTGACGGGGAACCCTTTGATCGAGCGGTTGTGCGCGGCGCTGGTTCAGCATCGGCCCGGGCTCCACCTTCACCGCGCCTGCCCCGGGGGCGGTCACGTCCGGCGCCGGGGAGCAGGTGCGCGGAACGGCCCTGACGCCGGTGGTCCGGGGGCCCTCGGGCACTGAGGGCCCGGCCGAGCCGGGATCACGCCGCGTCGACCCAGGTGCCGTCCTCGGTGGGGGAGCCGATCTCGGTGATCACGAAATGGCCGCCCTCGGGGGTATCGGCCGGGACCTCGAAGACGATCTCCTCCGTGAAGCCTTGCCCGTCCCGGAGCTGGCCGTGGCCGCCGCTGACATGGTTCGGGGTCGCGATGCGTTTCTGGGCGTGCACGGTGCCGTCCTCGGCGACGTACTCCAGCCTCGCCCACACATAGGCGCTGAAGCTGCCCGAGCCCCGATAGCTCGCCTCGAGGGTGACCATGAGGTACCGATTACCCTCGGCCGGTGGGTCGTTGAACAGGTTGGTCTCGGCGATGAGGTCGTCGACATCCCAGCTGACCTCCCCGAAGGTGACCTCGAGATGGCCCGGCGCATCGGGGGCGTCGAAGGGGACGGTGGTGCCCTGGGGCTGGGCTTGCTGGGCGCCGGTGGGGACCTCCGGCCTCTCGCCCTCACCGTCGGCCGCCGTGCCGCGGTCGGGCGCGGAGTCCGGGTCGGGCGCGGAGTCCCCGTCGGGCGCCGGGCCGTCGTCGGGTGCGGGGCCGTCGTCGGCCTCAGCCCCGGCGTCGGCGCCCGACTCGGGCGCCTCCGCGGAGTCCGTCCCGCCCTCACCGGCGCCCGACTCGGCGGTGGCGACCGGCGCCGTCGCAGACTCCTCGCCGAGTCCGCGGAGGCCGAGGAAGCCGCCGATCCCGATCACCAGCGCGAGCAGGATCGAACCGCAGGACACGCCCGCGTAGAAGCGCAAGGAGCCGCGCGCCGGCGAGTGTTGCGCCGGCGGATCCAGCTGTTGCGTTCCTGCGCCGCCGGTGCTGTCCGGCCGCACACGCGTGGCATCATCCAGCGGCGGCAGGGCCTGCATCGGTGGGGTCGACGGCGTGGCGCCGGGGTCCTGTGTCATCTCTGCCGCAGCGGGTCGGAGTGCCGCCTCAGACGGCCTCGATCCACTGCCCCTCCTCCACCGGTCCGAAGTCGCCGATCACGAAGTGGCCGCCCTCGGGTAGCTCCTCAGGGACCAGGAAGACCCACTGCTGAGTCTGCGACTGACCGTCGGAGCTGGTCTCCTGCTCGGCATCCGAGGGAGTGGCCATCCCGGCGTCCGGGTACACGGTGCCGTCCGGGCCGACGAAGTTGATGCTGGCCCAGGCCAACGGGGTGAACTCCTCGGGGCCGTGGTAGGTCAGCTCCGCCTCGACCATGATGTACTTCTGCCCCGCCGGGGGCTGGTCGACCAGCTGGTCCTGCTCCTGGACCCTCTCGGTGGCGTCCCAGTCCACCTCGCCGATGGACACGTCGACGCTGCCGTCGATGGCCTCGCCAGTGTGCTCGATGGTCGTGCCCTGTGGTTTGGCGTCGGCAGGCACGTCGGGGTCCTCAGCCGAGGGATCGTCGGCGCCCTCTCCCCCGGTCTCGGCGGTCTCCTCGCCCTCACCGTCCGATTCCTCCTGGGAGTGCGCGGTCTCCTGGTCATCCGGGCCGATGATGGCGCGGACGGCGAACACGCCGCCCACGCTCAGGAGCAGAAGCAGGATCAGCGCACCGCAGCCGGCCGCCAGGATCAGAGGCCGACGGACCACGGGGCTCTGCGAGCCGTTCTCGGACTGCTGCCGCGCAGACGTCGAGGCACCGTCCGGGCGGGTCGAGCCACCGTCCGGGCGGGTCGAGGCGCGGTCGGGGCGGTCGGGAGAGCCGCTCCCGCGCTCACGGGGGCCAGTGGGCTGGGAAGGAGAAGTCATGGGCGTGGCCGAAGTGGGGCGAACCTCTCGGGACGGGAACAGCGAACCCCAGGGCGGGACGACGGGCGCCGGGAACGGGCCCGGGGCGGAGCGACGAGCCCGGGGGCAGGTCGTCGAGCCCGTGGCGGGCCCGGGGCACGCTCACGCTAACGCATCCCCGCTGGTGCGCGGTGGGCGAGCAGGCGAGGGACCGAGCGAAGCGAGTGGACGGGGAGAGCGGATGGGGCGACGGAGCGGGGCGAGTGGGGTGCCAGAACCGTCCATCGTTGCGTTATCGGGGTTTTCAGCGGTGAGAACCCCGATAACGCAACGATGGAACCTCGGTGGTGCTCGACTCGGCGATGGAACCTCGGTGGTGCTCGGCTCGGCGGTGGAGCCTTGGTAGCGGTGGTCTGATGCCCGCTACGGTGAGCATCATGCCCACCTTCGAGGAGCTCGACGCAATCACCCTGGCGGACCTGCAGGCGACCGGCGCCACCAAGTGGAGCAGGGGAAGCGACCTGATCGGCGCCTTCGTCGCCGAAATGGACTTCGGGATCGCCGCGCCGATCACCCGTCGCCTGCATCGCGAGGTGGACCGGGCAGCCTTCGGCTACCTGCCGCGCGATCTGAAGGCGGAGATGCGGGAGGCCACCACCGCGTTCCTGCGTGAGCGCACCGGCTGGGAGGTGGATCCCCGCGATGTCCACGAGATACCCGACGTGATCGCCGTGCTGCAGGCGGTCATGGATTCGTTCACCCGTCCCGGCGCGAAGATCATCGTCCCCACTCCGGCGTACATGCCGTTCCTGTCGGTGCCCGGACTGCGGGGCCGCGAGGTGATCGAGGTGGAGATGCTGACCGACACCGACGGCACCTACCGCTACGACCTGGCCGGTATCGAGGCCGCTTTCGACGCCGGCGGGGAGCTGCTGGTGCTGTGCAATCCCCATAACCCCACCGGCCGGGTCTTCACCCGCGGCGAGCTGGAGGAGGTCGCGGCACTGGTGGACCGCAAGGGAGGACGGGTGTTCTCCGACGAGATCTGGATGCCGTTGACGCTGAGCGGCGACCATCTCCCCTATGCCGACCTGAGCGAGACCGCGGCTTCTCACACCATCACCGCGGTGGCGGCCTCGAAGGCCTTCAACCTGCCCGGCCTCAAATGCGCCCAGCTGATCACCAGCAGCCTGGCCGACCGCACCCACTGGGAGCGGGTGGGCCATATGCCGATGCACGGCGCGGCGAACCTGGGCGTGGCCGCCACCTCGACCGCCTACGCCGAGGGCGGGCCGTGGCTCGACGACATCCGCTCCTACCTGCGTCGCAATCGCGACCGCCTGATCGAGCTGGTGGACCAGCTGCTGCCGCGGGCGCAGCTGACGACGATGGAGGGCACCTACATCGCCTGGCTCGACCTGCGTGACTACGCCGTCGAGGGGTCGATGCGCGCCTTCCTGCGCGATCACGCCGGAGTCGAGTGCACCGACGGCACCGAGTGCGGGACGGCGTGGGGCGGTTTCATCCGCTTCGTATACGCCACTCCACGGCCGCTGATGACCGAGGCGATCACGCGGATCGCCCGCGCGCTGGACGACGCCACGCGCTGAGCGCACGCTGCCCGGGGCGGCGCCCCGCCCGGTGTGCGCTCCGCGGGGGCGTCAGCACCGGGCAGGACGCGAGCGGGCGCCGCCGCTCATCCCTCGATGGCGGGAAGCACGTCCGGGTTCTCCTCGATCCAGGACTCCACGGCCTCGGCCTCCTGGCCCTCCTCGAAGTCGTTGACCAGGACGTTCTCCAAGGACTCGTACTCCTCGTCGGACAGCGAGATCTGCCCGATGTGGTCAGCTGCCGCGGCGAAGTCCTCCCCGAAGCCGGAACGGCCCATCACGTGCATCGACTCCGGCTCACCGAAAGCACCGGCGGGGTCCTCGAGAGCCTTGACGGGGTAGGCGTGGTTCGCCCAGAAGGGCCGCCACAGGGTGACGACCACGTCGGACTCCTCGTCGAGCGCGGTCTCCAGCTCGCTGAGCATCGCGGGGGTCGAGGAGGTGATCAGCTCGAAGTTCTCGTCCAGACCGTACTCCGGGATCACGCTGTCCTCCACCATGCCGGTCAGACCAGCCCCGGGCTCGATGCCGACGATGCGGGAGCCGAAACGTTCAGGATCGGCCGCCAGCTCCTCGATGGTGGAGATGTCCGTGTACTCCGGGACGGCCAGCATGTTGGTGGCGCTGTTGTTGTACGTGACGATGTCCTCGAAGTTGTCGCCGTACTCATCCATGTAGGCCGCGTGGGTGACGTCCGGCCAGGCCGAGGAGTAGAGATCGATATCGCCTTCGGACAGCGCGGTGTAGGCGATGGCGGCGTCCGTGAACTCCTCGAACTCGACCGTGTTGCCGAGCTGTTCGAGCTGATTCTTCAGCAGGAAGGCCATCACGGTGGTATCGGTCCACGAGGGCATGTACCCGATGGTGATCGTGTCGCCGTCGCCCTCTTCGGAGCTGGATGCACCGGAGCAGGCGGCCAGGCCCAGTCCGAGCAGGCCCGCGCCGCCGGCGAGCGCGGCGCGGCGGCTCAGGGACGACGTGGTCAGAGGCTGGGTGCGGGGAGTCATCACGATCATCCTTCACGTGTCAGCGGTCAGATTCCGGTTCCCTATAGGACACAGATCCTTCGTCAGCATCAATTTGGGCCACGGCACTGCGCGCTGTTCTGGCCCCGTATGGCCGATACGGTCCGCGGGGCCGTGACGCCGCGGGTTCCGGCCGCCCGGAGCGACCGTGCATCCGTCTGACCTGGAGGGACGCATGCCCCGGTCGCCCCTGGCCGGGATGAAAGGGGCCGACCGCCCACCCTCTGGTTACGATGCGGTAACAAAGAGTCGACACCCGGAAGACTATGCCCGAAAGCACAGGTGGGAGCCGTTCAGCGCACCGCTTTCGCCGCGAGGTCACTCAGCCTTTGCTGCGTGCTCTCCTCCTCCGCCCAGCTGGTCCCCATCGAGCTGTCGGCCAGCTGCATCAGTCCCGGACGGGCCGGCTGCTGGGATGCGGCGAGCGCCGCGCCGCTCCGGCCGGCGTATTCGCCGCATCAGGGTCGATCACGTGCTGGTCGGGTCGACGGCTTCGGGATCCTCGCAGGCGCTCCCCGGTCAGAACCGCGTGGCACTGCGCTCCGTCCAGCCGGACTCGATCTGCACCACGCCGCCGCGCGTGCGGACCGCCGCGTCGTCGCCACGCGCGAAGGCCGCCCAGATCGTGCGCAGCGCCCTGCCCGCGGCGTGGACGTCGGCCCAGGTGGAGCCCTGCAGCGCCACCACGTGCTGCCAGTTGTCCTCGCGGGCGAACAGCAGGGCCACGTCCAGGCCGTGAGGGCTGCC
Organism: Candidatus Brachybacterium merdavium; assembly: GCA_019118275.1. Classification (GTDB taxonomy): domain Bacteria; phylum Actinomycetota; class Actinomycetes; order Actinomycetales; family Dermabacteraceae; genus Brachybacterium; species Brachybacterium merdavium. The sequence goes on from DWZH01000053.1 coordinate 76,519, forward strand.
GATGGGATTGCCGGCGGCCGACCAGGTCATGCGGTACCGGCTGGCCGTTCCCCCGCCGGCGACCCAGCGTCTGGCCAGCGCGTCGGCCCCGTCGTCGAAGATCGCGCGGGTCAGGCGGCGGACCAGGGCGTCGTGGAGGCGGACGCCGACGATCGGCAGACGTCGCATCGCGCGCATCACCGCCATGGGTTCGGTGAACAGGGTGACCTCGGCGGCGGTGGTGCCGATCAGCAGCGGGATCCCGGCGGCGTCCTGCCAGGAGTCGAGCACCTGTTCCTCGGGCGGCAGCGGGGGTGCCGCGTACTGCACTCCCCAGGGCATGCCGGTGCGCAGTCCGTAGCGCAGGGAGTTACCGGCGACCTTCGCGGTGATGACCTCCTGGAGGTGCCCGAGGTCCGCGAGCGTCGCGTCGGGCGCGGCGGTGTCGGCCAGGGCGTTCATCGCAGCGGTCATCGGCCCGCGCCCGCGCATGATCCCCAGCGGCGCGCTCTGGATGATCGCCCGATCCATCAGTCGCTCGTCGGGGAAGGCGAGCAGCAGGTGGGCGATCGCGTCGCCACCCGCCGATTCGCCGAAACCGGTGACCTGCTGGGCGTTCCCGCCGAAGGCGGCGATGTTGCGGCGCACCCAGCGCAGCGCCTGGGCCTGGTCCAGCAGCCCCAGGTTCGAGCCGCGGGCCCCGCCGCCGGGGTACCCGAGCAGGCCCAGACGGTAGGTGACGGTCACGACGACCACACGCTGCTCGGCCACCAGCTCGGCGGGGTCGGTGGCCCCGGAGTCCCCGGCGCCGGTGAGATAGGAACCGCCATGGATCCACACCATCACCGGCAGCTCCTCCCCCGGAGCCAGGTCCGCCGGGGCGGTGACCGACAGGTACTGGCAGTGCTCGTCCATGCGCAGCGGCCGCTGCTGGGCGCCGAACATGGCCTCGAGGGCGAGGTCGGGGTACTGCGGGGCGGCCGGCGACCAGGCGGTGGCGTCGAGGATGCCGTCGGCGTCCGGTTCGGGGGCGGGCTCCCCGAAGCGGGCGGCCCGGGCGTAGCGGATACCGGTGGCTCGCAGCACCTCGCCATCGATCCAGCCCTCCACGATGCCGCACGGTGCATGGATGCAGCGGCGGGGCGCCTCGGGCGGGGCGCCGGGCAGAGGCTGACGTGGTGTGGTGGCCTCGGCCGCGGTGCGGGGGAGGGAGCCCCATGACGACGCCGCTACCCGCGAGCCGACGCGGGTGTCGTAGCCGCGCTCCGGACCCCGCGAGCGCACGGAGGCGTCGTGGCCGCGCTCCACCTCGAACCCGTGCACGGCGGTCATGCCTCCACCTGGTGCGTCGTCTGGTGCGCCGCGTCGACGCGGCGCCCGGGGAAACCAGGCCCGCGCCGGGGCACCATGGCATCGACGATCAGCTGTGCGGCCTGGCCGAGGGCGCCTGCCTGCTCGGCGGGCAGGTGATCGAACAGGGAGCCGCACACGTCCCGGGCACGGCACGGCGTGGCCAGGCCCAGCCCGGCATCCTGCCGCAGCTGGCTGTCCAGATGCATGGGCAACCAGGTCACCAGCGTCTGGAGCGAGCGCGAGGCCTGCTTCTCGCTCGGGTCGAGCCAGGGCACCCGCGGCGTCGCTGTCACGCTGTTCACGATACCTGTGACGCGGACAGTCGAAGCCCCCAGCCTGCGTGATCCAGCCTGTGCGTTCCAGCCTGCGTGATGCAGCCCGGGAGCCGAGATGCTCGACGCCGGCGGCCGCACCCGGGGGCGCGATGCGCCGCTCGGGCAAGGCGTTGGGCCCTTCAGATGAAGAGGCCCTGGATCCCTCAGGCGAAGGCGCTGGTCCCGGAGATCGAGCGGCCGACGATCAGCGACTGCATGGTGTCGGTGCCCTCGTAGGTGTGCAGGGCCTCGATGTCGGCCTTGTGGCGCGCCACCCGGTTCTCCAGCAGGATACCGGAGCCGCCCAGCAGGTCGCGGGCGTCGGCGGCGATCTCGCGGGCGGCCCGGGTGTTGTGGACCTTGGCCAGCGAGGCCTGCTCGGGCCGGATGGCGCCGGCTGCTTCGAGCTCGGCCAGGCGCACGCAGTACAGCTGCATGGAGGTCAGCGTCTGCAGCATGTTCGACAGCCTCACCTGCACGTGCTGCGCCTTGGCAAGCGGCCGGCCGAACTGGATCCGGGTGGTGGCGTGCTCGAGCGCTGCTTCGTAGCAGGCCGTGGCGTGCCCCAGTGCTCCCCAGGCGACTCCGGCGCGGGTGGCGAACAGTACCGCGGAGGTGTCCTTGAAGGATCGGGCGCCGGGCAGGCGCGCGTCGAGCGGGATCCTCACGTCGGCCAGGCGGATGTGGGCCTGATGGATGGCCCGCAGGGCGACCTTCCCGGTGATCACCTCGGCCTCGTAGCCGGGCAGGTGCTGCTCGACCAGGAAGCCGGAGACCTGGCCGTGCAGCTCGGGCTGGGTCTCGTCGTCCACGCGCGCCCACACCACCGACAGCTGACAGTTCGCGCCGTTGCCGATCCATCGCTTCTCTCCCGTGAGCACCCAGGAGTCCCCGTCGCGGCGCGCGACGGTCTCCAGCGACACGGAGTCGGAACCGTGGTCGGGCTCGGTCAGGGCGAAGGCCGCGAACTCGGTCCCGGTCACGATCGGCTCGACCCAGCGCTGCTTCTGCTCCTCGGAACCCAGCATCACGATCGAGCGCAGCGCGAGACCGCCCTGGACGCCGACCATGGTGCCCAGGGAGCCGTCGATGCGGGAGAGCTCCATGTTCACCAGACCGGCTCCCAGCGGCGAGAGGGCGCGGTGACCGGGGACCTCCAGGCCATCGGTCAGCAGGTCCAGCTCGCCGAGCCGGCCGATGAGCTCGGTGGGGTAGTCGGCCTTGTCCCATGCCTCGGCGAGGCGGTCGATCTCGGAGGCCAGCGAGCGCGCCGTGGCCCAGGCGTCGAGCTCCTCGCCGGTGATGTCCTGGAAGAGGGCGAAGTGGTCGGCGGTGCGGGGCAGCAGCTCGGCGGCGGTGGCGGCCGCGGCGTCGGGCCGGGAGACCACGGGGCCGGGACCCAGCGGCGCGGCGCTCTCGGCACCGCTGTCCGGCGCGGCCTCACGCGCAGACTCAGCGGCCTCCGAGGCCCCGTCGGCCCGAGTGGCGTCGGCCGGGGTGGCGTCGGCCGGGGTCGCGAACCCTTCGTTCATGGCGTCAGTGCTGGTCATCAGGACATCCTCTCGATGATGAGGGCCATACCCTGTCCGCCGCCGACGCACAGGGTGGCCAGGCCGAACTGGCCATCGCGCTCGCGAAGGCCATTGATCAAGGTGGTGGTCATGCGGGCACCGGTGGAGCCCCAGGGGTGGCCGAGCGCGATCGCCCCGCCATGGACGTTGAGCGTGTCGTGGTCGATGCCGAGGTCCTCGGCCGACGGGATGACCTGCGCGGCGAAGGCTTCGTTCAGCTCGACCAGGTCCATGTCGTCGATGCCGAGGCCGGCATTGGTCAGCGCCCGCCGCGTGGACTCGACCGGGCCCAGACCCATGATCTCGGGGCTGAGCCCGGAGACACCGGTGGAGACGATCCTCGCCAGGGGCGTGATGCCGAGCTCGCGGGCGTAGCCGGCTTCCATGACCATCAGGGCGGCGGCGCCGTCGGACAGCGGGCAGCAGTTGCCGGCGGTCACGGTTCCCTCGGGCCGGAACACGGGGTCGAGGGTGGAGACCTTCTCGAGGGTGGTGCCGGCCCGCGGGGAGTCGTCGGCGCTGACCACGGTGCCGTCGGCGAGGGTGACCGGGGTGATGTCGCGGTCGAAGAAGCCGGAGGCGATGGCGGCTTCGGCGCGCTGCTGGGAGCGGACTCCGTACTCATCCTGGGCCTGGCGGGAGATGCCGCGCAGCTCGGCGACGTTCTCCGCGGTCTGGCCCATCAGGATGTAGGGGTCGGGCAGCTCGTCGTCCTCGCGCGGGTCGTGCCAGGGCGGGGGGATCTCGCGGGAGGCGCGCCGGGCGGTGCGCTCCCAGGCGGGCTGGAACTGTGGGTCGCGGGCGTCGTCCTCGACCAGTCTGCCCGTGCCGAAGGACAGCGACTCCACGCCCGCGGAGATCACGGCGCGCGCCTCGCCGGAGCGGATGGCGTGGAAGGCGGTGCGGGTGGTCTCGATCGAGGAGGCGCAGAAACGGGTGACGGTCGCGCCGGGAACGGTGTCCATGCCGAGGCGGGTGGCCACCACCCGGGCGAGGTTGCCGCCCTGATAGCCCTCGGGGAGACCGGCACCGAGCTGCAGGTCGTCGATGGTGCTCGGATCGAGCTGGGGTACTTGATCGAGGGTCGCGCGCACCATCTGCGATGCGAGCTCGTCCGGGCGGACGTCCTTCAGCGAGCCCTTGCGGGCGCGGCCGATCGGTGAGCGGTGGGCGGCGACGATGACGGCCTCGGGCACGTGGATCTCCTTCGACGACTGCGTCAGGGCGGGGTCGGGACAGCGGCACGGCCGCCGTCCCGACCCGACTGTACGTGATACTACGGGTTGCAGTTACTTGTGGGGAAGTCCGACGGCCCGCGCCCCTCGGCCGGCCGCCTCCCATACGGACGGCGCCGCACCCGCGGTCTCGGCGAGGACGACTCGTGGCGTACTCCGCACGCAGCAGGATCCACCCGCAGCATGATCTGGTCGCTCCTGGCGGAGGACGCGACGCGGCCACGCCTGCGGCGAGAGTGGAGTCATGAAGAACGCGACCATCTCCACCAGCCGCACCCGAGCCACCACGAGCGATGACGCCCTGATCGAGTACCGTCCGCTGTCGTCCGACTGGGGCGACGTCACAGCCCTGCGGGCGCTGCGGTCGCGCAAGGCCCGCAGTGCCCGCCGTGGCGCAGACCCCACGGTGCTGGGAGCGCGAAGGCTCAGGCGCTGAGCCGCCGGAGGATCGGTTCGCGGGCGAGCCGTACCGTCTCCAGCACCTCCTCGCGTCCGGCCCCTTTTACGGTTCGGGTCGACAGTCCGCAGCACAGAGCCCACACCAGATCGGTGGGCCGGCCAGCCTCGGTCTCCGAGGCGGGCCGGCCCTCCCGGGCGGGCTGCCAGCGCGTCCTCCCGGACGGACTGTCAGCGCGTCCTCCCGGGCGGGCTGCCAGCGCATCCTCCAGACGGACTGCTCGAGTCGCGCGCAGCAAGGGTCTCGCCCAGCCCTCAGCCCTCTGCCCTCTGCCCTCAGCCCTCAGTCCTCAGTCCTCAGTCCTCTATGCAAACCTGCCTGACCCTCTGCCCTCTGCCTCCTGGCAGCTTCTGGCCGGGACGGCTTACGATCCGAGCATGAGCACCACGGACGACGACCGGTCCCGCCTGGCCGCGGAGAGTCCCGACTTCTTGGCGGGCTCGCTGGCCGATGACGCCCCGGAGGATCCGTGCGTCCTGGTCGACGTCTGGCAGGACGATGCCTTCATCCGCCGCAGCGAGCACGGGGACCTGCCCGACCCCACGGCGGTGGTGCTGTCCACCGTTGCCTTCGATGCCGAGGGCACGCCGTGGCCCCGATCGCGCACGGTGCTGCTGAAAGGTCGGGATGCCCGCGGCTTCGTGCTGTACACCAACCTCGGCTCCGCGAAGGGTGAGGAGATCGCGACGGCACCCCGGGCGGCTCTGCTGATGCCCTGGTACCCGCTCCAGCGTCAGGTGCGGATCGAAGGCATGGTCGAGGAGCTCACCTCGGAGGAGTCCGATGCGTACTTCGGGCAGCGTCCGCGCGGCTCGCAGATCGGCGCCTGGGCCTCCCAGCAGTCCCGGCCCATCGGCTCCCGTGAGGAGCTGGAGACGCAATACGCCGAGGCGGAAGAACGCTTCGAAGGGACCGATGTGCCGCGCCCGCCGTACTGGGGCGGGATCCGCGTGGTGCCCGAGCGGATCGAGTTCTGGCAGGGGCGCGAGAACCGCCTGCACGATCGGCTGGCCTACCGGCGCCTTGCCGACGGCAGCTGGAACCGGACCCGTCTACAGCCCTGAGGACGGTGAGCGGTCGGTCTCCGCTCCCTCGGGGCCCGCCCGCTCCTCCGGGGAGGCCCGCCCGCATCACCCGTGCGGTCAGCCGTCCCCGTCGGATCCGTGCGTCATCTCGCCCTCGTCGGGAGCGATGGCGGCGTGCTCGCGCAGCACCTCGATCCGGGCGACATCGATGTCGACCCCTCCCTCGATGCCGGAGACGGTGCCGTCGAAGCGCAGCTGCCAGACCGACCAGCCCTCCCGATCGGGGCGACCGGCCTCGGAGAACGCCCAGTCCGGGCGGGTGTCGGCCACGGGCAGCCCGTAGTGGGCGCGCCATTCCGAGGAGGAGTAGATGACCATGCGCCGCCCCCATGCCGCTTCGACCGCGGTGGTGAAGGCATCGATCTCCGACTGCGCATGGTCGGCTTCGGGGCGCTCGTCGCAGGCCCCGTCGAACTCGAGGTCCAGGGCCGGCGGCAGGGCGGTGTCGTCGGGCGGCACGGCGGCCAGGAAGTCGGCGGCCTGGTCGGCGCCCGGTGAGCACAGCGTGAAGTAGTGGTAGGCGCCAGGGGTGATCCCTGCCGCCTTCGCCCCGTCCCAGTTCTCCTGGAAGCGGTCGTCGGTGAAGTTGCTGCCCTCCGTCGCCTTGAGGTAGGCGAAGGAGTAGCCGTCGGCGGCGACCTGCTGCCAGTCGATGTCCCTCTGATGGCTGGAGACGTCGATGCCCATGACCTCGTCGGCGGCCAGCTCGATGTCCTCGGGGAGCTGGCCGAGAGCCGCAGCGTCGGACGGGGTGCCGGGGGCGGTCATCGCGGAATCGTCGGCCTGGCGCGGGCCGTCCTCGTTCCCGAGGAGTCCGATCAGGGTTGCGCTGCAGCCGCCGATCAGCAGCAGCACGAGCGCGCCGGCCGCCAGGGCGAGGCGTAGCCGCCGGCGAACCTGCTCGCGAGTGAATCGGGGCACATGTTGACGGTACCGGAGCAGGGCACCGAGGGCGGTGCGACGTGCCGCAGCTGCCCGGATCAGCGGGCGAACAGGGTGGCGAAGGCGCGCAGCAGTTTCGGCGGCTGGTCGGCGGTGACCGCGGCGAGCGCCTCGAAGACCTCTTCCATCTGGTCGGGCGAGAAATAGCCATGGTCGCGGTAGGCGCGGGCGCGCTCGATGATCGCGGGCACGTCCAGCTCGGGGTGGAACTGGGTGGAGTATTGGCGGGTGCCCACCCGGAACATCTGCACCGGGCAGGCCTGACCGGTGGCCAGCACCGTCGCGTGCTCGGGCAGGCTGCGGACGGCCTCCTTGTGGCCGACGAGTCCGGTGAAGGTGCAGGACATTCCGGCCTCGCGGATCAGCGGGTCGGCCTGGCCGGCCTCGGTCAGCGCGACCTCGATCGCGCCCAGCGGCTCGCCGTAGGTGCGGTCGATCAGGGCGCCCTGGTGGGTGCCGAGGGTGCCGATCCCGTAGCAGGCCCCGAAGAAGGGGATGTCCTGCTCGAACACGTGGTCCAGGACACGGAAGATCTCCTTCTCCGCGCGCAGCTCGGCGGCGGACTTGGTCTCGTCGGGCTCGGAGACCGTGAAGGGGCTGCCGCCCAGGATGATCCCGGAGATGTCCTCGGCGGCGAGCTCCGGGAATGGTTCCCGGTCCAGCCGCGCCCAGATCAGGTCCTCCTCGCACAGACCGGTGAAGTCCACGATGGAGGTCTTCTCGTTGGAGGCGACCTCGTCCTCTGGGCGGGTGGCGATCAGCACGAACGGTTTCACGAGAGAATGCTAGCCCCGCCCGGGCCACGCCGACGCAGGAGCTGCCCATGACACCGTCCACCTCCTCCGGTCCGCCCTCCTCTTATCCGCGCAGGTCCGGCCGCTCCCCCGTCTCGGAGGGTCGGCGGGCGACCAGGGGCCCCGACGGTGCGATGCCCGATGCCGGGCGAGGTCTCGAGCAGATCGCGGGGCATCCGTTGCCGCAGCGTCTGGCCGAGGCGGAGGAACCCGCGGTGGTCGTCTGGCGGGACGAGGTGCTGCCCGGTCTGGTGGAGGGGTTGCTGTCCGAGTGGTCCCTGGCCGCGCAGGCGCCCTTCACGCCGGGCGGGTCCACGGCGTGGGTCGCCCCCGTGACCGGGGCGGGCGGCACCGAACTGGTGCTGAAGGTCGCGTGGGCCCATGACGAGTCACGGGACGAGGCGGCCGGCATGGCGGTCTGGCAGGGCTGGGGCGCCGCCCGGCTGTTGCACGCCGAGCTGCGCGGGCAGTCCTCGTTGCTGCTGATGGAGCGGGTCAGCCCCGGGACCCCACTGTCGCAGTCCCTGTCCCGGACCGCCCGGGATGAGGTGATCGCCGCCCTGCTGAAGCGGCTCTGGTCGGCGCCGATCCCGCCCAGCACCGCTCTGCGGCCGCTCACCCGGATGTGCGAATGGTGGGCCGACGAGGCGGCCCACCGCTTGGCTGCGGCCGCCGGTGTGACCGGACACGAGGAGCCGGTCCTGCCCGCGGGCCTGGTCGAGCACGGTTTGGGGCTGTTCCGGCAGTTGCCGCGGGGATGGGATGGCGAGCCGGCGCTGCTGGCAACCGATCTGCATCCGGACAATGTGCTGCTGTCCTGCCCCGACCGTGACGGCGCTCTCACGGCCGCGGGCGGCGTCGGCAAGGTGGGTGCGGTCGGGGGGTCATGGGTGCTGATCGACCCCAAGCCCTACCTCGGCGATCCGCACTATGACGTGTTGCAGCACATGTTCAACGATGTCGGGCGGCTGACGGCGGATCCGTCTGCCTTTGCCGAGCGGATGGCGCGGCTGACGGGCTTGGATCCGCGCCGGGTGCGGCGATGGCTGCTGGCGCGGTGCGTGCAGGAGGCCGGGGTCATCGAGGGTGCGTCCGTAGCAGCGTTGCGGCTGGCGGCCGACGGAATCCGATGAGCCGGAGCCCGCGGCGCCCTCCACCGGAGGGGCCTGGTACCTCCCACCGGAGGGGCCTGATATCTCGTCCTGCTCCTGGACGCAGCACAGGCACCCCGAGGCGCAGAGAGCTCCTCGAGGTGCCTGGACAGCAGTCAGTCCGATGGTGGGGCCGGGGCGCCACGATCCGGTGGATCCGTGCTGCCGCCTTCCCGCGATCTGGGCGTATCGGTGCCCGGCGGGTCGGGGGCGGCTTCGGTCGGAGGGGCTATGCGGCCCGCCGGGCCGGGAGCACCTTCGGTGAGAGGGCCGATGCCGGCCGCCGGTGGGCCGGAGCGGTCCGGGGCGGGTGGGCTCCCGGTGCGGGCCGACGAGTCAGCGTCTACTCCGACCTGGCCCGGCTGCTCCGGCTGAGGCGGGGCCGGCAGGGTCAGGGACGTGGGAGTGGTGGTCCGGGTGAGGCCGGCATTGCTGGTCCACCGCACGCGATGGCCGGAGCCCTGGCTCCGCTCGATCTCACGGGCCATCTGCTCCTTCAGATTGCAGGCAGCGCACAGGCCCTGGCCGTTGTCGATGCTGGTCTTCCCGCCTCGCGCGATGGAACGGATGTGGTCGGACTGGCGGATCACCGCATTGCAGTGCGGGCCACGGCAGACGGTGTCCCTCCACGCCAGGAAGCGCGCCATCGCCTTGGGGAAGGCGCGCGCCTTCGATTCCACTGCTACCAGCTCTCCGGTGGTCGGATGGGTGTAGAGGCGGCGGAGGACAGCACGCAGGTCCGGCCCATCCGGTCCGATCGGGCCGTCCTGCAGATCCGCTGGCTCTCGCAGCGCGGCCCGCAGGTCTTCGCGGACGCAGTCGACCGGGACCGGGCCGTATCCCTCGATCTGGGCGATGTCCCCCGCACCGGGGTCGATCAGAGCGCGGTCGGTGATGATCATGCCGATGTCCAACATGGTCGGGTCCATGGCGTCCTCGCGCCCGAGCAGAGTGTCCACCAGGCAGTCGGCCATGATCGCGTGGTGACCGCGGTGGTCGCCCTGAGCACGTAGTCGTTCGGCCTCGAGCGAGAGCCGCTTGCGGACCAGCACCGCATCTCTGGCCGGCAGGCGGGCGTTCAGCGATGCCATCCCGTGGTTGACCGGAGTGACCGTGACATGGCGGTCACGGGCGGCACGCTGATGACGACGGCTGGCTCCGTCGGGATCGAGGCGACCGATGGCGGCGGTGACGGCGTGCTTCCAGCGTGTGGTGCCAGCCGCGTCCAGGTCCGGCAGGCGCTCGTCGAGCACCCGGTCCACGGCACGGCGGTCCACGTGCTCAAGCGGCCCGAGGCTGCGGGCGGTCTCGTGGACGATTTCTGCGGTCACCTTGCCCGTGGCCAGTGCCCGCAGCATATGGGGCATGTCGCGCACGATCCGGCGCGATCTGGTCAGAGCGGCGCTCGCGGCATGCGGTGCCCGGCGGGTGGCCAGGGTGATCTCGGTGCGAGAGAGCAGATCCGCCTGCTTCTCGATCTTCTCCAGCACGATCTCCGGGTCGAGCTCGTGGGCGGTATCGTCCCGGGCAGCTTCGATCTGCTCGCGGCGGGTGGCACCGGACAGGGCATCCACGGAGCGGGCTTCGAGGGCGTCGATGGCACTGCGGGCCTCGTGCAGGGTGCGCAGGAGCTGGACGTAGGTGGCGCTGTCGTGCTTCTCGACGTCGAACATCCCGCGCGGCTCCTGCGCGATCTCGCTCAGCAGGTGCGCGTGATCCCCGGTCTCCTTCCACAGTCGCTCGGGACCGTTCTCATGCAGGGCATCCAGCTGCTGCTGGCGATGGTCTGCGCCATCAGCAGCGACGGGAGTGCATGAACGATTCGACATGCCCCCACCGTGCCGCCGCTCGATCCACCTTTCCAGGTGCGTTCTCGAAATGGGGATGAGCACACCCTGGGGAGGAACGCTGGGGCCCTCGAGGACGCCTCGAGCAACTCGCGGGAGGCCCCATAGAGGCCGCGGAGCTCCGGCACGACTGTTCGTCGATTACTTCTCCGTGGACGCACCCCGTACGTCTGCCGCCGAGGACGGACCAGTGGCACACTCCGGTCGGGCCCGCCAGATCGGTCCGGCCCTCGTCAGACCCGCGCTCGGCGGGCCTGCCCGCTCGGTCCGGTCCCGTCGGACCCACCGGAGCAGGCCCGGCCCCGTCGGACCCACCGGAGCAGGCCCGGCCCCGTCGAACCCGCCGAGCCAGGCCCGGCCCCGGTCGACCCGACACCGGTCACGCCCACGCCGATCAGCCCCGCTCCGGTCAAGCCGCTCCGAGCATCTCCCGCAGCTCCTCGCTGAGCCCTTCGACCTCCACCGGGACGCTCGGCCGGCGCAGGGTATCCGGGGTGACCAGGAATCTCTGCTCAAGCAGCGGCGCTCCGGCCAACCGGGAGATCTGGGTGCCGTTGTCGACGTACCCGCAGGCACGGGAGACCCCGAATGAGGAAGCGTTGCCGACCGCGGCGGCGGATTCGGCTCGGGTGGCCCCTAAATGGTCGAAGGCGAACACCAGCATCGCCTGGCGCATCAGCGTGCCGTACCCCCGGCCGTGCTGGTCACGGGTCAGCCAGGAGCCCGAGTCGATGGCCTTGCGCTGCGCGAAGCGGGTCGCCATGGCGTCCTGGCAACCGATCAGTCGACCGTCGGCCCAGATGCCGAACGGCAGCGTCCACTGCTCCGCTGAGAGATCGGCGCGCAGTCGCCACTGGAAGCGCAGAGCCTCCCGCACCCGCTGCTCGGGGTCGACCGCGTACCAGGGGAAGACGTACTCGGCGTCGGCCTCATCGAAGATCGGCCGACGGATGAGCTCCGCATACTCGGGCAGGTCCGCGTCGGTGAGCACTCGCAACGTCAGCGACCCGGCACGGATCACCAGCCCGTGGGGCGGGAACAGCGCAGAAAGGCCTGGGGTCGGGTCCATCGCCCCAGGCTAGAGGGCAGCAGGATCCGACCCCAAGCCTTTTCTGCAGCGCCTCAGCGAGCGACGCCCACGGGGAGCGACAACGCCCGCCGCCACGAAGGACGACGAGCGCTGCCGTTCGGCCCGCGGAGGTGATCATGCCGCTGGCCGGCTGATCACCTCCGGCGACGTCATGCCGTCGCGGTCTCCGGCTTGTCAACCTCGACGGTCCCGTCGGCACCGGCCTCGAGACCGCGATCCGTGTGCGCCACCGAGATCTTGCGGGGCTTGGCCTCCTCGGCCATGGGGATCGTCAGCCGCAGCACACCGTCGGCGTAGTCGGCCTCGATGCGCTCGAGGGCCACCCGGCTGCCGAGGGTGAGCTGGCGTGCGAAGGCGCCGGTCGGGCGCTCACGGGTCAGCCAGGAGCGTTCCTCCTGGTGCTGTCCGGCCGCACGCTCGGCGCGGATGGTCAGCGTGCGGTCCTCGACGTCGACATCGATGCTGGCCGGGTCCACGCCCGGCAGGTCGATCTCGGCGTAGAAGTTGTCGCCGGTCCTGTACAGGTCCATCGGCATGCCGACCGAGGCGGGTGTACGGGTCATGTCCGAGAAGAAGCGGTCGACCTCTTGGAAGGGAGAAAGCATGCGAGCCATGGTGTACCTCCTGTGGTGATGGTTCGTCGATGTCTTGCGGGGCGCCGCCGTCGCGACGCCGACACACAGCACAACGGGTTGCGTCGAAGAACTATTCCAAAGTTGAGCCCCTTCGGCTCATATGATCTGCCTCACTTCGTCGTGTCCGAAGATCTCGGCTGCGCGGCTGCGGTCGGCGCTCTCGTGCCACGGGACGGAGCAGCCCGCGCCGCCCACCGCCGCACAGCGCGCCTTCCCCGCGGCCGCACAGCCCCCGCGCGGCCACACAGCGCGCTTTGCCCCGTGCCCGCCGGACAGGGCGCCTTGCCCCGCGTCGTCACGCGGCATACCGCCTTGCCCCGCGGAACCGGGCGGACTCCGGCTGCGGGCATACTCTGCTGCCATGGCGATCGATGTGGTGCTGACCGGCTTCGAGCCCTTCGGCGGGGACGAGACAAACCCGTCCTGGGAGGCCGTGCGGCGCGCCGCTCCCGCCCTGCGTGAAGGCGGGGTCGAGGTCGTCGAGTCCGAGCTCCCGGTCGAGTTCTCTCGCGCCGGCGACCTGCTCGAGCAGCTGGTGCGCGAGCACCGACCCCGCCTCGTGATCGCGACCGGCCTGGCGACAGGCCGCACCGGCGTGACCCCGGAGCGGGTGGCGATCAATGTGCGCGATGGCCGCATCGCCGACAACGCCGGCGCCCGGCCGGTCGATGAGCCGGTCGTCAAGGGCGGCCCGGTCGGGCACTTCACGTCGCTGCCGATCAAGGCCATGGTCTCGGCGCTGCGCGAACAGCTCGAGCTGCCGGCCGCCGTGTCCCAGACTGCCGGGACCTTCGTGTGCAACGACCTCTTCTACCGCCTGCTGCACCTGCTGTCCACCGATCCGGAGTCGGCCGGGGTGCGCGGTGGATTCGTGCACGTCCCTGCGGTCGACGCCCTGGCCGTCGACAGCACGGCCCGGGCATTGACCCGGCTCGTCGAGGTCGGACTGACGGCCGAGGAGGATCTGGCCCTTCCAGTAGGCGCCGAACACTGACGCTCGACCCACCCGCTCCCCGACTCCCCCACCCGACTCACCGGCCCCCGACTCATCGACGAGCGACTCACCGATCCCCGGCAGCCGAGCCACGCCCACGCCCCTCACCCGAGCACCCTCCCCCCCCAGCCCCGAGGAGCAGTCATGACCATCGACCACGAGACCATCCGCCTCACCCGCACCCTGAGCGCCGACCGCGCGAGTGTCTGGGCCGCGTATGCCGACGCCGCCCTGCGCAGCCGGTGGAGCGTCCCCGAGGGCGAAGCCATGGTCATCGACTCCGATGACCTGCGCTCAGGAGGATCGTCCCGCTACCGCTGCGGCTCCCCCGAACTGCTCGAGTTCGTCGGTGACATCGAGTACGTGCAGGTCGCACACTCTCGGTCCGTCGTCCACACCGAGACCGTGCGCACCGGTGGAGAGCCGCTCTCCACCGGACTGGTGACCTGGACCTTCACAGAAGTCCCCGAGGGCACGGAGGTCTGCGTGACCGCCCAGGTGGCCTCCTTCGTCGGCCCGGGCATGCTCGAGGGGACACGCAACGGGCACCGCATCGCACTCGAACAGCTGGACGGCTTCCTGCGCGGCTGAGCTCCTGGCTTCGCTTGTGCACCTCGGCTCGCCTGCGTGCGCCGGTTCGTCTGCGCGCATCGGCTCGCCTGTGCACATCGGCTCGCCTGTGCGCGTCCGTTCGTCTGTGCACATCGGCGCATCTGTGCACATTCCGGGGATTATCCACAGCGTTATCCACAGTCGTGGACAAATAACAGTCTTGTAGTTCCGCAGGTGCGGGAGCGCGGCGGCCATGTGGCCGCGTCGTTCGTGGACGAGTGGCTCCGTCACCGTCCACAGTGGCCCCGGATCTCAGCTTGACAGCTGATCAATAACCATCACTGCAGGCCATGGCGCCATGTCAGACAGAATTCTCTGAAGCTTGCCTTGAGAGTTCAGGCGTGCACGCGGTGGCGTGCCCGGAGTCGGCGTTCTCGGTCCTCATCAGTATCGGGCCGGGGAGCGGGTGCTCCACGGAGCTCCGCACACTGTCCGTCCACACCGGTGTCGCGCTTATCCACAATTCTAGGGCCCTCGTCCCCCACCGATCCGAATCTATCCACAAAGTTGTCCACAGCTGGGGATAGTCACACCCTTGTTATTCGCACCGCTGTGCACATCGGGCCCGGGCTGCACTTCCGGCCAGGCCCGTCGCCCCCTGGGCTCTCACACCATGAGCAGGAGGACCTTGCCCAGCACCAGGGCCAGACACAGCACGATGCCGCCGGTGATGATGGCCCCGTGCGTGAGGGCGGAGCGACGTGCCAACGACTGCCGGTCGACTCCCGGAGCGGCCTTGGGGCGCAGGGCGAACATCGCGGCGGTCAACAGCGCGCCCATCACCAGGCCTCCCAGGTGCCCCTGCCAGGAGATGTTGGGGATGGTGAAGGTGAAGACCAGGTTCAGACCGATCAGCACCGCGATCTGGGCGGTCTGGGCGCCCATCCGACGGTTGACGATGAACACGGCGGCGAACAGACCGAATACGCCGCCGCTGGCTCCGACTGTGCCGCTGATCCACGCATCGGAGGCGGGATCGGCGAACAGGTAGACAGCCGTGTGACCGGCCAGGAGCGAGGCGAAGTAGACACCCGCGAAGCGCGCATGGCCCATGCTCCGCTCCAGGTACTGGCCGACGATCCACAGCGCGTACATGTTCAGCGCGAGATGCAGCAGGCCCCCGTGCAGGAACCCGGAGGTCAGGAACGTCCAGGGCATGGCCACCGCCCGGAACGGGACGAACATCAGCAGCTGGTACATGACCGAAGGGGCGAGTACCTGTCCCAGGTAGAACAGGACCGACAGCCCCATCACGGTGTAGGTCACCACCGGCTGCCGACTGCCCATGCCGCCGCCCATGGCATTGCGGGGCCGGGCCGACGCCTGCTGCCGTGAGAGCTCGTTCTCGCAGTCCACGCAGAGCATGCCGACAGCGGCGGAACGCTGACAATCCGGGCAGGCCGGCCGATCGCAGCGCTTGCAGCGCACATAGCTGACCCGATCGGGGTGCCGAGGGCAGACGGGCTGGGCCTGCGGCTCCGAGGGGTCCTCGGCGCTGTAGCCGTAACTGGGGCGATTCATGAAGCCATTCCTACACGACGGTCCTGGACAGGGGGCAGCCCTGCCTTCGTTCTCGAGCCCTTCCCGGCGCTCCGCGCGCCCGCACGCCGCCCTGGACGGGCCTCACGCCACCGTGTACGGGAAGGCGGCGAACAGCTTCTCCAGGCGTCTGCGCTGGGCATCGCTCACCGATACGAGCTCCTGCAGCTCCAGGCGTCGCCTCCCGGCGCTCCCCGTGCGCCCCCAGGTGGCCACGACCTGACCACGTCGCACCGCCGCGCGCTTGAACACGCCGTTCCTGCCGGGCACCAGAGCCTGGTGGTGCGCTTCGTCCAGCAGGTAGAGGCGGTCGGGGTAGCCGAGCACGAGTTCGTCGAAGCCGGGCAGGAGCAGCTCGCGCATGGCCTCCTTCTCGCGCCGGGCATACTCCTCGGCCAGACCGGGCCGCCACCACATCTGCTCCCCGCCGCCGCGGGCCGTGGCGGCGTCCCTGTGCAGGCGGCCGTCGGTGTCGGCGAAGCCCGTCTCCAGGTGCTCCTCGATCTGCGGCAGGGCGGACCGGATGCGGCCCATCGGCAGCTTCGACCACCAGGCAAGATCCCGCACCGAGGCAGGGCCGTGACTGGTGAAGTAGCGTCGCGCGAGTTCGGCGATCGCGGCCTCCTCCTCACCGTTGAAGCTCCCTTCGAGGTCGGAACCGGCCGGCAGCCAGGTCCGGGCCAGCACCACGGCGGTCTCGTTCCCGCGCCAGGGCCCGTAGGCGGCGGTGCCGGTGGAGATCAGGTGGGTGAGCAGGTGGTACCCGCGCCCCCGATCGGTAGGGATCCCGGCGCGCTGCCAGGTCTCGAGCAGCTCCGCGCGCAGCACGCCCCGGCCGGCTCCCGGGGTGGAGTGCTCGGCGGCGACGTCCTCGAGGACCTCCTCGGCACGGACGACGTGCGCATCCTCCAGCCCGAGCGCCGGGCGGCGCTTGGTGGCCGCGCGAATGGGGCCGGCGGCGCACAGCTGGGTGAGCCAGGCCAGGGTGTCGGCGGCGACTGCGAAGACGGTGCCCCGCATGGGATAGCCGCGCACGATCTCGCCGCGGTCGAAGGCCCCCAGCACGGGATCGAGCTCGCCCCCGGTGCGCAGGGCGAGCGAGGCCATCACTCCCGCGACGTCCTGTCCCTGATGGGCGCCGAATACCCGTGTGACCTCCGTGGGAGTGGGGGCCTGCCCGGGACCGGGGTCGAGGAGGCCCTGGGCGAGGATGCGGGCACCTGCGAGGTGTCGCTGCGTCATGGCAGGAGCGTACTGCGCGGGTCCGTCGACCGAGCCGGAACGTTGGCTGATCGTGACCGCGTCCGGGCCCCGGCCGCTCGACCGAGAACTACGCTCGATGGCGTCCTGACCTCCGGATCCGAAAGCAGCCATGCCCCGTCGTCGCCCTCTCCGTGCCCGCCCGACCCCGCCCGGACAAGGACTGGAACCGGCAGTGTCTCCCGGACACGGACCGGAAGCGGCCTGTTCGCGGATCGCTCGTCGCGGCGTCCTGTTCGGCGCCCCTGCCGCCCTGCTGGCCGGGTGCGGGATGCTCGGCGCCGGTGAGGAACAGGCACCGACTGCCGGCCAGGGACCCGCCGGGGAAGCGGGGGCCGACGGTGCTGATGAGGTGGACGACGGCCAGGAGGCCGAGCTGATCGAGGATCACCCCTCCGGCACGGCCACGGTCACCCTCGACGGGGTGGTCATCGAGGACGTGATGGACGTCGGAGACCTGGTTGAGCCCCTCGACGATTCCCAGACCCTGCTCCACCCCCTCGCTGCGGTCACCGTCACCGGCATGGCGCTGCTGCATGAGCTGACCCCTGAGAGGTTCACCGAGCTGACCGGCCAGGACGTGCCCCCGTCGGACGATGACGAGGACACCGAAGCCACCGTGATCCGGCCCGGTGACCTGAAGGCCTTCCTCGTCGCCACCTGGGAGTCCACCGACTCCGAGTGGCGGCCCAGCAGCACGGGCGGGTTGACGACCCTGAGCCTCGCGGTCGGCGGCAATGTCGAGACCCGGCTGGTCCGCCCTCGCACCGAGGAGACCGAGCACAGCGGAGCGGTGCTGCTGACCGTCCCCGCCTCCCCTCAGCCCGAGGCGGCGACCGTGCATGCGGAGACCGACGACGGGACGCAGCAGATCTCCCTGGTCGACGGATCGATCGTCTCCACCGTCGCCCCTCGCCAGTACGTCGGCGACCTCGAGGCACGGGTCAGCGATGCCGACGTCATCGATGTCGAGATCTCCGACGGTTTCGCCTCCGAGGTGATGCACCTGCGCGGCACAGTGGACTCCGCCTACCTCACGCCGTACATCGGCGGTGGCCACTCGTACGGCGGCTCCCTGGGATGGGCCGACGAGGACGAGATCTTCGTGGTGGTACAGCTGGACTGGGACAAGGACTTCTCTGCGAACGTGGACGATCTCAGCCGGATCGTGCTGCAGCTGCCGGACGGCACCGAGATCACGCCGGAGCAGGAGGAGTCCCAGACCTTCGGCGATCACACCGACAACGTGGCGACCTTCGTGATGCCCGCCGACACCGAGTCCGCGACCGTGGCGATCACCCCGCGCTTCCAGAAGGTCCTCGACAAAGAGTTCGACGAGACCCACGACCCGATCACCGCGACGCTCACCTTCCTGTGAGGCACCGCCCTCCCTCTGCGGCGCCGATCGGCCGTCGCATGAGGCGCCGCCCGCCTCAGCCGCAGGTCACGCACGGCTCGAAGGGAGGGTGGGGGCCGTGGGGAGCCGGCAGTCACCGCCGCCGGACGCGGGATCGCCGCCGGCACGCGGGCAACCGGCGAGCACCGGCACTGCCCGGGCGCCGACGGCGACCGTGGCGAGCGGGCCCAGCCGGCCCGCCCCGATGATCACTTCTCGATCGTCACCGACTGGATGACGACGTCCTCGAGGGGACGGTCGCGCATGTCGGTCTTGGCCGAGCCGATCGTGTCGACGACCTTCTTGGACTCCTCATCGTCGACCTGGCCGAACACGGTGTGCTTGCCCTGCAGGTGCGGGGTCGGGCCCAGGGTGATGAAGAACTGCGAGCCATTGGTGCCCGAGGGCCGGCCGGTGATGGCGTTCATGCGCTTGCCGGCATTGGCCATGGCCAGCACGTAGGGCTCGTTGAAGTTCTTCTCGGAGATCTCGTCGTCGAAGTTGTAGCCGGGGCCGCCGGTGCCGGTGCCCAGCGGGTCCCCGCCCTGGATCATGAAGCCGGAGATCACGCGGTGGAAGACGACGCCGTCGTAGAAGGGGCGGGAGACCTTCTCGCCCGACTCCGGATCGGTGAACTCGCGGGTGCCCTCGGACAGGCCCACGAAGTTGTCGACCGTCTTGGGGGCGTGGTCGGGGAACAGCTCGAGCCGGATGTCCCCGTGATTGGTGTGAAGCGTTGCGAACATGCGCTCATCCTCGCATACGGGCGCGAGGGCGGAACCGGCGGTGCGGCCGAGGGCAGAACCGGCGGTGCGGCCCTGCGCGGAAGCGCCGGGCAGGACTGAAGCGACAGCGTGGGCGGCCTCGACGGCGCGGGCCGTCAGCCCCGGGGCCGGTATGCACATCGGCGGCTGACCGAACGTCTGGGAACACTGTCGGATGGTCGCGTTAGAGTTGTGCCACACGGATCACGGTGGCGCGCCTGTCATGGTGGTCCAGGGACCGCCGTCGGCCCGACCCGACGGATATCATCGAAAGGGGAACGCTCATGGCCCTGACCAAGAAGCGGGAAGCCAAGAAGGCCAAGAAGCACGCCGCGAAGTCCCTCGAGGCCGCGGGGAGCACCACTCAGAGGGCCGAGAAGGCCGTCGACGAGCTGCAGAAGCTGGCCGCGCAGGTCGGCCCCGTGGTCTCCGAGGGGGCTCGTGAGGCTCGCAGCAAGGCCTCCGGCTTCTACGACCAGTACGCGCCCGAGGTCCAGCAGAAGCTGCGGGACCAGGGCGACCGGCTCTCCGAGCTGGGCCAGAACCTCGGCCCGCGCGCCGACAAGTTCGTCCACGACGTGCAGGACGATTACCTCCCTCGTGCCCGTCGGACCGCCGAGACCACCGGCAACGTGCTCAAGGCCGCGGCCGGTGCCGCCCGCCAGGAGTTCGACAAGGGCCAGGGCGACATCAAGTCGGCCGCGCTGACCCCGGTGCCGAAGAAGAAGGGCCGCACCGGCAAGGTGCTGCTCATCGTGGGCCTGGCCGCCGCCGGTGCTGCGGCGGGTTACATCGTCTGGCAGAAGACCCGTCCGGTGGAGGACCCCTGGGCTCCGCCGGCCGACTTCGCCCGCGCTCACTACCCGGCCTCGGCCGCGAGCGACTCGGACTCCTCGACCGTCTCCGACACAGTCGGCTCGGCCGACGCCGGAGACGTGGCCCAGGCCCTGAAGGCCGATGACCGCAGCTCGGACACCACTCCGAACGAGGCCCAGGCCGACTCCGATTCCGATGCCTCGCAGGCCGACGACTCCGGTGAGCCCCGCGGCACCCACCGCGGCGAGGCCTGAGCTGTCCGTGACCCGTCGGCGCTGAGACGCCGACCGGCCGGCAGGTGCACGGCGCGGCGATCCCGTCCCCGGACGGTGATCGCCGCGCCGTCGCCATGTCCAGGGCCCTTCCCGCCGGCCGCGACATGCGGCCGGGTCGCGGAGTCGATACCCTGCGCTCATGTCGGTCTCCGAGCTCTCGGCGAGCAGTCAGAACTACCTCAAGGCGATCTGGAACCTGCAGGAATGGTCCGAGGAGCCGGTGACCGCGACCGTCCTGGCGGCGAAGGTCGGGGTGCGCCTGTCGACCGCCTCGGACGCGGTCAAGAAGCTGGCCGGGCAGGGCCTGCTCGAGCACACCCCCTACGGCGCGGTCTCCCTGTCCACGACGGGGCGCAGCTACGCGGTCGCGATGGTGCGCCGCCATCGTTTGATCGAGACCTTCCTGGTCAGCGTGCTCGGTTACCGCTGGGACCAGGTCCACGACGAGGCCGAGACGCTCGAGCACGCGGTCTCCGACTTCATGATCGAGCGGATCGACGAGCACCTCGACCATCCCGACCGGGACCCGCACGGGGATCCGATCCCGTCGGCCGACGGCACCGTCCACCGTCCCGAGGCGATCCCGCTGACCGGCCTGGAGCCGGGCCGACGCGCCCGGGTGGAGCGGATCTCCGACGCGGACCCCGAGCTGCTCCAGTTCTTCGCGCAGCACGGGGTCGGGGTCGGCACCGAGCTCGAGGCGCGAGCCGGTTCACCGTTCTCCGGATCCCTCGGCGTGCTGGTCGGCGGGGGGACCGAGGTGCTCCCGCTGGGGACGGCCGCCACCGACGCCGTCCGGGTCACGCCCCTGGGCTGAGCCCGGCTCCCGCTCCGGGCAGCGAGGTCCGCGCAGCGTCCGGCGCCTGGGGCCCGCGGAGCCGGACCCGGCGTGCGATGCGCGTGCCGCAGAGCACGGCGGCGAACAGCAGCCCGTAGAACACCGCCATCCCCGCGCTGGTGGCGGCATCGAACCGGTAGGCGATCCGGAACCCGGCCAGCGCCCCGCCCGCGGCGAACGCGATCGTCAGGACGATCATCGGGGCCAGGCGCCGGGTCAGCAGGTGGGCGGTGGCCGGCGGGGCCACCATCAGGGCGATCACCAGGATCGCCCCGGCGGCGTGGAACGCGGCGGTGACCGTCACCGACACGAGGAACATGAACGCCGCGTTCACCGCGCCGGTCCGGATCCCCAGGGCCATCGCGAAGCGCGGATCGAAGGTGGTCACCTTCAGCGTGGGATACAGCAGCGTCACGGCCACGATGTTCACGAGCAGTACCGTGGCCATCACGTACAGGTACGGGGGTCCGATCGCGAGACCACCGACGGTCAGCTGTCCGATCGCGGCCAGGTTCAGGTCGCCGACCAGGACCGCATGCGTGTCGAGGTGGACGTTCGCGAAGTTCACGGAGACCAGGATCACCCCACCGCTGAACAGGGCGGGGAAGACCAGTCCCTGCGGCGCGTCCCCGGTGAGCAGGCCGGTGCGGGTGAGCCACTCGCTGCCCAGGACCACCACCAGGCCCGCCAGGGCGGCACCGAGGATCAGCAGCGGGGATTCGAGGTCGCGGGTGATGAAGTACCCGACCACGATCCCCGGCAGCACCGCGTGGCTGATCGCATCGACCAGCATCGAGTTCTTCCGCAGCACCACGAACACACCGGGCAGGGCGCAGGCCACCGCGGTGACCACCGCCAGCGCACTGGCTCCCAGCACGAAGCTCATCTCGTCCCTCCCTCGCCGGAGGGGACGGTACGCCTCGCGCCGGAGGGGGCGGCACGCCTCGCGCCGACGCGAGCAGGGCACCCGTGGTCGGTTGGAGCGCAGAGCTCGGCCCGCAGCTGTTCCCGGGCCCTGCGCCGGGCCAGCAGCCGGCCGATCAGGCTGCGGCGGGGAGCGGCCAGCAGCGACACCAGGAAGATCGTGCACAGGGTCAGCACGATCACCGGGCCCGTCGGCATCGGCCCCAGTGCGATCGAGATATAGGCCCCCAGCCCGCTGCCGACGGCACCGATCCCGGCCGAGAGCATTACCATCGCCGGAAGCGTCCTGGTCCACTGCCGGGCGGCAGCCGGGGGCGTCACCACGAAGGCGACCATCAGCACCAGCCCGACCGCCTTCACCCCGATCACCGTGCCGATCACGATGGTCACGAACATCAGGGTGTCGAAGCAGCGAGCGCTGAAGCCCAGCACGCTGGCGTGGCCCGGGTCGAAGGTGCGGATGGCGAACTCCTTCCAGCACACCACCATCACGGCCAGCACGACCGCGCCGACCACGATGCTGGTGCGCAGATCCGCCCAGGTCAGGACCGAGGCGTTGCCGAACAGGTAGTCCTGGATCCCGCCCTTGCCCGGGAACGCGCCTGCCGAGATCACCCGCATCAGCAGCATCCCGGCCCCGAAGAAGGTGGTCAGGGTGACCGCCATGGCGGTATCGATGCGGATCTTGGACAGACGGGTGACCAGATTGGCCAGCAGGGCGGCGGCGGTGCCCACCATCACGGCGCCCAGGATCAGCCCGATCATGGCGCGGCCGTCGGCCCCGATCGCGACGGCGGCAAGGAAGGCCAGCAGGGTGCCCGGGAGCGCCGAATGGGAGACGACATCACTGATCAGCGACTGTTTGCGCAGATAGGCGAAGGATCCCAGCGCACCGGCGACCAGACCGATCACCGAGGTGCCCAGGAAGACCATGCGATAGGTGTGGTCCATCAGGAAGTCCAGCAGGGTCATCAGATGCTCTCCAGGAAGGCATCGTCCCCGGCGGTCACGTCGTAGGCGGCGCGGATGTGCTCGGGGGTGAAGGCCTCCTGGGCCGGTCCCGAGGAGACCACCCGCCGGTTCAGCAGGGTCACGTGGTCGCAGATGTCGCGCACGGTGGCCAGGTCGTGATGGACGATCACCACGGTCCGCCCCTGCTCCCGCAGCCGGTGCAGCACCGCGACGATCGCCTGCTGGCTCTTCGCATCGATGCCCTGGAACGGTTCGTCCATGACGTACAGCTCGGGTCCCTGCGCCAGCGCGCGAGCCAGGAACACGCGCTGCCGCTGTCCGCCGGAGAGCTCACCGATCTGCCGGCGGGCGAGGTCAGCGATCCCGGTCTGGTCCATCGCGTCCCGGGCGCGGTCGCGTTCGCGGCGGCCGGGTCGGCGCAGCGGGCCGAGCGCGGCGTAGGTGCCCATCGTGACCACATCGGCGACGGTGGTGGGGAAGTCCCAGTCCACGGTGGTGGCCTGCGGCATGTAGCCGACGCGGCGGCGCACCCGGGCCAGGCTCCGGCCGAAGAAGCGGGTGCGGCCCGTCAACGGGGTGACCAGTCCGAGCATCGCCGCGATCAGGGTGGATTTGCCGGCCCCGTTGGGGCCGACCACTCCCATCACCACACCGGTGGGGACGCGCAGGTCGACCTGGTGCAGCACCGGAACGGTGCCGTAGGCGACGCTCAGGTTCTCGGTGGTGCAGGCCGGCATGGCGCTCACCGCTGCTCACCTCCGAGGGCCTCGGCGACGGCCTCGGCGTTGTGGAGGAAGACGCCCAGGTAGGTGTCGAGCCCGGGCTCGCTGCCCAGGGAGTCGGCGTACAGCTCCTGCTCGGAGACCTCCACCTGCCAGCCACGGGCTTGCACGGCCTCCTGGAGGCTGGTGATCGCCTGCGGGTTCGCCTGATTGTCCTGGAAGATGACCGGCACCTCGTTCTCGGCGATCAGGTCCGCCAGTCCCGACAGCTCCGTGGGGCTGAGCGCGGCGTCGGTGGAGACGAAGTCGGTGGCGTGGACCTCGAGGTCGTAGGTCTGCCCGAAGTAGTTGAAGGCGTCGTGACCGGTGATCAGGATGCGGGGCTGCGGCACCGATTCCAGCAGCTCCTCGGCCTCCTCGGCGGCCTCCTCGATCTCCTCCTGGTAGGCGGCCGCGTTGCGCGCGTACTGCTCGGCGCCCTCGGGATCGACCTCGGAGAGCTTGTCAGCGATATACCCGACCACCAGCGACCACGCCTCGGGACTGTTCCACACGTGGGGATCGTGCAGAGCGTTGCCCTGGTCATCCCGCTCGGGCCAGTCCAGCAACAGCTCCGTCGGCAGCAGCTCGCCGACCGCGAGCTGCTGCTCGCCCCGGCTCTCGAGGAGGTCGTCCATGTGCGCCTCGAGGTGCAGACCGTTCCACAGCACGAGGTCGGAGTCCTGGATGGTCTCGATGTCCTGCGTGGAGGGCTGGTATGTGTGCGGGTCGCCGCCGGGGCCGACCATCGTGGTCACCTCGGCCTCGGGCGCGAGGGTGGCGACCGCGTCGGCGAGGTAGCCGGTGGTCGCGTACACGGTCAGCGGCTGCTCCCCCGTCCCGACGACGGCCGAGGAGCACGCGGCGAGCACCAGCGCCGCGACCCCGGCGAGAGCGGCGGCGAGCCGGTGGGCAGATTGCATGGAAACTCCCTTAGAGGTCGATACGAACTCAAATGTTCGACATCCCGTAGTTGTAGCACAGTCGGGCCGGACTTCGACAATCGGCCAGGCCCGGCGCGCCGCCCACCGGGGCAGGATTCCTACACTGGCCCCATGACCGCCGATCTCGCCGGCCGGGCACCTGGCGCCGCGGCGCCGCAGCCGGCCGCCCCGCCTCCCGGGCCGGGCGCCGGACGCTACGCCCCCTCCCCCAGTGGGGACCTGCATCTGGGGAACCTGCGCACCGCGATCCTGGCCTGGGCGCTGGCCCGGCGATCCGGCCGCGCCTTCCATCTGCGGGTGGAGGATCTGGACCGGGTGCGCGAGGGGTCCGAGGCACGGCAGCTGGAGGACCTCCAGGCGCTGGGCATCGACTGGGACGGCCCGGTGGTCCATCAGTCCGCGCGAGGGGACGCCTACGACGCGGCGATCGGGCAGCTGCAGGCGGCAGGCCTGGTCTACGAGTGCTGCTGCACCCGCCGGGAGATCCAGGAGGCCCCCAGCGCCCCGCATGCTCCCCCCGGCGCCTACCCGGGGACCTGTCGCGACCTCTCCCCCGCCCAGCTGGAGAGAGGCCGGGAGAAGATGCGGCGCCTGGGCCGGCAGCCCGCTCTGCGGCTGCGGTCCGAGGTGACCGAATGGAGCGTGCAGGACCTGTGGGCCGGAGAGACCACGGCCGCGGTCGACGACTTCGTGCTGCGCCGGGGGGACGGGACGGCGGCCTACAACCTCGCGGTGGTCGTCGACGACGCCGACGTCGGGGTGGATCAGGTGGTGCGGGCCGATGACCTGCTCTCCTCCGCACCCCGGCAGGCCTACCTCGCACTTCTGCTCGGACTGCCCCAGCCCGGATACGCGCACGTCCCGCTGGCCGTGAACTCGGCGGGGGCACGGCTGGCCAAGCGGGACGGCGCGGTCACCCTGCGCGATCGCCTCGCCCGGGGGGAGAGCGCCGGGGATGTCGTCGAGCGGATCGGGCGATCGCTGGGGCTGCGCGGCTGCCGCAGCGCGGCCGATGTCCTCGATCGCTGGGAGCCCGCCTCCTCGCCCCGCTCCCCCTGGGTGGTGGCGCCGGAGAGCTGAGCCGCTGGGCTCCGGCCGCCGGGTCAGTAGGCTCCGCGACCAGCAGGTGTACGCGGAGAAGGCGCCGGAATGGAGCATATTCCGTGCCACATTCTCAGCGGACGCATTCCCCCACTCGATACATCTGTGTATCGTCGCCGGATGTGATGGGACTCCTCCGTGCACTTCAAGCTGCCGTCGTGACGGTCAGCCGTGTCCTCAGCTCCTTGGTGCGCTCCGCCGCTCGCGGCCTCTCCTCTGCCGGACAGACCGTCGGACGTGCTGCCAGGGCAGCCGTCTCCGGGGCGGTCGCCCTGCTGCCGGCAGAGTGGAAGAAGCCGATCGCGGCGCTCTTCGTGGTGGGGCTGGCCACTGTGCCGGTGATCTATTCCGGCAACATGACCTGGTCCTTCCGCGATCCCAGCAACTCGCTGGATCACGTCACCGCGGCGGTGGTGAACCAGGACGAGGGAGCGACCGTCGAGGCGGCCGGCTCCGACCCGCAATCGATCGACGTCGGCGAGGAGTTCACCGAGACCCTCCTGGACCTGGACGAGGAGACGGCGTACCACTTCGTGGAAGCGTCTCCCGCCGACGCCGAGCAGGGCCTGGCCGATGGCAGCTACGGCGCCACGGTCGAGATCCCCTCCACGTTCTCATCGAACATCGCGACGCTCGCGGCCGAGGGGGAGGAAGCCGAGCAGGCGGCTCCCGCTCTGCTGACCGTCACCACCAACGACTCGATCAACTACGTCGGCGGCAACTTCACCAAATCGGTGGGCACGGCGCTGACCGACTCCCTGCGCGCCAACGTGCTCGAGGAGTACCTCGACAACGTCTACGTCGGCTTCACCACCATCCATGACGGGGTCGTGGAGGCGGCCGACGGGGCCGGCGAGCTCGCCGACGGGACCTCCGAGCTCAAGGACGGCACTGCTGAGCTCAGCTCCGGAGCCGAGGAGCTGCATGAGGGCACCGGGGAGCTGGCCAGCGCGTCCGGGGAGCTGGCCGACGGCGCCTGGACCCTGCACGAGGGGAGCCTCGACCTCGTGGTCGGGCTGCGGCAGCTCGCGGCAGGAGCGGTCGAGCTACGGGACGGCACCGTGACCCTCTCCGAAGGTGCGGACGAGCTCTCCGAGGGGCTGACCACCCTCGATGAGCAGGGGCAGCCCCTGCGCGCGGGTGGGGGCGAGCTGGCCGATGGCGCCGGGCAGCTGGCCTCGGGAGCCACCGATCTGTCCGACGGGGCGAAGCAGGTCGCCGGGGGCACGGCCCAGCTCGACGAGACTATCCGCTCCGCGCAGGAACGCGCCGAGGAGATCGGTGTGACCCCGGAGAACGTCCAGGCCCTCAGCGATGACCTGGTCACGGCCATCGACCTGCTCGAGGACCGGCTGGACGAGGTCGCCGACGAGCTCGACCAGCCGGCCGACGACGCCTCCGCGCTCTCGACTGCGGCGAGCGAGCTCGACGGCCGTGCAGCCGAACTCGACCAGGACGCCCAGGAGCTGTCCACCGACGCCTCGGAACGGGCGGAGGATGCCCGCACCGTCCGCGACGGCGCCTCCGACATCGTCGGCGATGTCGAGGAGCTGGACAGCTCGGTGCAGGAGACCGCCACGGCCGCGGAGACCTCGCGCGCCAGCGCGGACACCGCCGCGGAGGACGTGCGCGGCTACACCGAGAGCGTTGACGACCTCGCGGAGAAGTGCGAGGAGTCGGACGCCGATGAGGAGTTCTGCGGCGAGCTCCAGGAGCTCTCCGACTCCTCGGAGGAGGTGCGCGGGCAGGCCGATCAGTCGGCGACCGACGCGGAGACCACGGACCAGGAGGCGAGCGCCACCGCGCAGCAGTCCACCGAGATCGACCAGAGCAGCGAGGACATCGACGGCGCCGCCGAGCGCATGGTCGACTTCACCACCTCCGTCTCCGAGGACACCTCGGCCCTCGCTGAGGGGACCTCCGAGCTGGCCGAGGGGACCGGGCCGCTCGCCGAGGACGCAGGGGAGATGGACTCCTCGATCGCGACGCTGCGCGATGATGCCGCGCAGCGCTCCAGCCAGGAGCCCTCGGCCGAGCAGGACCCCTCTGCGCGGGAGCTGGCGGAGGACCTCGCCGATCAGGCGCGCACCGCGGCCGAGGCCCTCCCGGAGGCCTACGGGACCCTCGAGCAGGGGGCCGAGGACATACACCGTCTCGACAGCGGTGCGCAGCAGGTCTCCTCGGGTGCCGACCGGCTCGCCGAGGCCGGTGGAGAGGCCGCTGCGGGGGCCCAGACCCTGTCCGACGGGATCAACCGCTACACCGACGGGGTCAGCAGTGCACGGTCCGGAGCGGATCAGCTGGCCGACGGCAGCGGTGAGCTGGTCTCCGGGGCCGATCAGCTCGCCGAGGGGCTGGTCAGCGCCGAGAGCGGCGCGGAGGAGCTCTCCGAGGGCAGCGGGGAGCTCGCCACCGGCGCCGATCAGCTGGCGGACGGAGCCCGCTCGGCCGATGACGGGGCCGGTGAGCTCGCCGAGGGCGCCGAGGAGCTGGACGAGGGCGCCGAGGAGCTCGACGACGGCGCCGCCGAGCTGCGGGACGGCCTCGAGGACTCCGAGGAGGACATCCCCAGCTACACCGACTCGGAGCGGGAGAACCTCGCCGCGACCGCATCGGATCCGGTGCAGATGACCTTCGACCGGGACAACGAGCTGGAGCGCTTCGGTGAGGGCCTGGCCCCGCTGTTCCTGGCGATCAGCCTGTGGGTGGGCGGCATGGCCATCTTCCTGCTGATGCCGCCGTTCTCCCGGGAGGCCGCGGCACGTGGGGCCGGGCCCGTGCGCCTGCTGCTGGGCGGGCTCCTGCCCGCCCTGGCCGTCGGACTCGCGCAGTCGGCGATCGCGATCGCCGTGCTGCACTGGGCGATCGGGGTGCAGATGATCGATCTGCCGCTGATGTTCGGGTTGTCCGCGGTGACCAGCTTGGTGTTCGTGGGCCTCAACCACGGCTTCGGGGCCCTGTTCGGCCCGATCGGGAAGTTCGTGGCCCTGGTGCTGGTGGCGCTGCAGATCTCCGGGGCGGGCGGCACCTATCCGGTGCCCACGCTGCCGAAATTCTTCCAGGTGATCCATCCCTTCCTGCCGATGACCCACGCGGTCGACGCTTTCCGCGGCGCGATCGGCGGTGGCTGGGTGGATCCGACCGGTGACCTGCTCTGGCTGAGCGCCTGGATGGTGCTGGCCGTGGTGCTGGGCTGGGCCGGAGCGATCGTGACCCGTCGTCGGGTGCAGCGGGAGGAGGGTCTCCAGGAGTCGGAGGCCGACTCGGGGCCCGGATCCGATCAGAGGCAGGACGAGGCGCTGGCATAAGTGCATTGACCACCAGGCGGGGTCTGCGTAGCGTTCAGGTTCCGGCCCTGCTGCCGCGTCAGCGGCACTTGTCGGGCTGGCCCGACACCGCACCGACCGGGTAGCCGGCTGGGTCGCCCGGCCCTGGGCAGGAAGAGTGAGGTCATGACCGCGACCCCGCAGCCCCGCCTCGACACCTCCGTGCCGGAGGGTGCATGTGCACCCGATCCCGGCGCCGACGTCATGCCCGGGCCCGCCACAGCCGACGCTCCCGCCCGCGACGCCCCCGCCTTCGGCACCGGTTCGATCGGTGCCCGCGCCGCGGCGGTGGGTCGCTTCCTGACCTACGGCCTGGTGGCTGTGGTGCTCGGAGCGATCGGCTTCGCCCTGACCCTCGCCCTGCTGGTCGCCGGGATCTCCAGCGTCGTGGTCTGGATCGGTCTGCCGATCCTCGCCCTGGGGGTGATGGTCGCGACCGGCTTCGCCGCCGCCGGGCGCGGTCTCCAGCGATCCCTGCTCGGCCATCATCTGCCCACGCCCGCGGCCAAGCAGCCTCCTGAGGGAGCCGGCTGGATCCGGCGGTTCCTGACACCGCTGGCCGATCCGCAGTCCTGGCTGAACAGCCTGTGGGTGATGATCAACTTCCTGATGTCCCTGGTGACCTTCCCGCTCGCAGTGGCGTGGACGGTCGGCGCCATCGCGACGGTCGGGGGCCCGGTGGCGACCCTGATCCTGCGGCGGGTGCTCCCACCCGGCGACTACGACGGGCTCGGTGTCCTGCTGGGGGTCCCCGGGACCGCGGGGACGGTCTTCGACTACGGCTCCCAGATCGCGGTCGGGCTGGTGTTCCTGCTGACGCTGTCCCCGGTTGTACGGGGGTTGGCGGCCCTGCACGGCGGCATCGCCCGCGGGCTGCTGTCGGCCCGTTACGAGGAGCAGCAGCACCTGGCCCGCACGAAGGAGTCCCGAGCCGCCGGTCGCGCCGCCGAGTCCGCGGCCCTGCGCCGGCTGGAGCGGGATCTGCATGACGGGCCGCAACAGCGCCTGGTGCGGGCGAACATCGACTTGGCACGCGCCGAGCAGCTGGCCGGGGACGATCCCGAGCAGTCGCTGCGGGTGATGGCCCAGACGCGTGCCCAGATCGCCTCCACCCTGGATGAGCTGCGACGCCTGTCGCGCGGCATCGCCCCGCCCGTGCTGGTGGACCGGGGCCTGGCGGCCGCGCTCACCGAACTGGCCGGCATCACCCCTGTGCCCACGAGTGTGGACTGCCCGGATCTCGATCTGCCCGACCATGTCCAGATCGGGATCTACTACGTCGTCTCGGAGGCACTGACCAACGCCGCCAAGCACTCGGGGGCGCACCGGGTTCGCGTCGAGGTCGCGCAGGTGGCGGAGTCGAACGGGGCTGCGCGGGTGCGGATCGACGACGACGGCGTCGGCGGCGCCGAGTTCAGCACCGGACACGGGCTGTCCGGGCTCGCCGAGCGGGTCGCCTCCCTCGAGGGACACCTGACGGTCCGCTCCCCTCGTGGCGGCGGTACCCGGGTCGAGGCGGTGATCCCGTGCGCATCGTGATCGCCGACGACTCCGCGCTGCTGCGCGAAGGCCTGCGCCTGGTGCTGACCGATGCCGGCCACGAGGTGGTCGCCTCAGCCGCCACGGGCACGGAACTGGTCCCCCGCGCCCTCGAGCACCGGCCCGACCTGGTCATCGCCGACATTCGGATGCCTCCCAGCCACAGCGATGAGGGACTGCGGGCCGCGCAGCAGATCCGCGAGACCTGGCCCAAGGCGCCGATCGTGCTGCTGAGCCAGTACGTGGTGATCAGCTACGCGGCCGAGCTGATCGAGTCCGGCGAGCAGTCGACCGGCTACCTGCTCAAGGATCGCGTGTTCGACATCCGCTCCTTCCTGGACTCGATCGAGCGGGTCGCGGGCGGCGGGGTGGCGATCGACCCCGACGTGGTCGCCCAGGTACTGGTGTCCAGGCGCCGCGGCCCCTTGGACGAGCTGACCGAACGGGAGCGCGAGGTGCTCGAGCTGATGGGTGAGGGGCTGACCAACAGCGCGATCTCGCGTCGCCTGTTCATCAGCGAGGGCGGGGTCGAGAAGCACACGCAGCGCGTGTTCGCCAAGCTCGGGCTGAGCGCGGATGCCAGCACCCACCGTCGGGTCAGCGCCGTGCTGACGCTGCTGCAGCAGGGCTGACGGGCGGTCGGCTGCTCGACCCACTCAGCCGCCGGATGCGACGGCGGCTGTCACCGCGTCACGCAGCAGCGTCCGACGGGCATCGTGGACGCGCTCCGGTTCGTCGGGGCTTGCCGCCCAGACGGTGCTGGCAGGTGACCAGGCGTGCGACATCGCGATGACGAGGGCCATCACATCGAATGGATCGGCGCGGCGCACCTGGCCTGCACGCTGGGCCGCGGTGATGCCGTTGAGCTTTGCCTCGTCGAGCCGTTCGTGCTCCTCCACGAGCAGGCCATGTGGGCGGCGTTCAAGCCGATGCCAGAGCGCGAGACGCACCAGCTCGGGGTGGGTCAGATAGTCGTCGTAGAGGCGAACGGCCCAATCCCCCAGGTGGTCGGGGTCGATCGGTGCGTCGTCGAGGATGCGGCGCATCGAAGCGAAGAAGACCGCGTCGAACAGTTTCGCCTTGCTGCCGAAGTATGCGTACAGCTGTGCCTTGTTCGTCTCCGCGGCCGCGGCAATGCGGTCAACACGGGAGCCGGCGATGCCGTGCGCAGCGAACTCGGCGAACGCGGCATCAAGGATGCGTCGCCGCGTCGCCTCGCCTTTGGCTGTCGCTGGCCTGGCCTCTTCCATGCGTTCGACGATATCAGGGCGACCCCTTCGACCCTGAGCACACTAACTGGTAGGTTTTATCCGTGACTACTACATCAGCCCTTCTGGCCAGCGCCCCTGGCGCCGCACTCGAGCTCGCACAGATCGAGCGCCGAGACCTCCGCCCCGACGACGTCTCCGTCCGTGTCACACACAGTGGTGTCTGCTTCACCGACCTGCACCGCCTCGCGAGCCCCGACTCCCGCATGTTCCCCCTTGTCCCCGGCCATGAGTTCGTCGGCGTGGTCTCGGCCGTCGGTGCGGCGGTGACGAAGTTCCGCGTCGGCGACGCTGTGGCGATCGGCAACATCGTCGACTCGTGCGGAGAGTGCAAGTGGTGTCTGCGCGGGCAGGAGTCCTGGTGTGAGGAGATCCCCACGCAGACCTATAGCGGCGAAGACCGTCACGACGGGACGCGCACGTTCGGTGGGTTCAGCGGCGAGTACGTCGCCCGGGACCGGTTCGTCTACCACCGGCCGACCACCCTGGATCCCGCTGGTGTCGCACCATTGCTCTGCGCGGGGATCACCGTCTGGGACCCGCTCCGGGCCGAAGAGGCCGGGCCCGGCACCCGCGTCGGCGTTGCCGGCATCGGCGGGCTCGGGCATCTTGCCGTGCGCCTGGCGGCCGCACTGGGCGCTGAAGTGACCGCCTTCACCACCTCGCAGAGCAAAGCTGCCGACGCGAAGCGTCTCGGAGCGACGCACGTCGTCGTCTCCAGCGACGCTCACGCGATGGCCGCGGCGGCAGAAACGCTCGACGTCCTGATCGACACCATCGGCTTCGAGCACGACCTGACCCCTTATGTCCGCGCTCTGGACGTGCACGGGGTCCTCTACCCGGTCGGATACCTCGGCCCGCTCTCGATCGATTCCATGTCGCTGCTCGTGGGCCGAAAGCGGCTCAGCTCGTCCGGTGGCGGCGGGGTGGATCGCGTGGCCGAGCTGCTCGAGTTCTGCGGCCGGCACGAGATCACCGCGGACGTCGAGGTCGTTCCTGCCGCGGACGCGATGACCGCCCTGAGCCGTCTGACGGCCAATGATGTGCGCTACCGCTTCGTGCTTGACACCTCGGCACTGGCGTGACCAGTCCCCCGAGCCGGTGCTTGTGGCTGATCGATGCCCCTGGGAGCACGACAGCTTGGTGACATCGAACGGCATCCATCAGCTGACGGCAGCCTCCGCTTGGCAGCTGTCGCCGCAGGCGTACCCATAAGACAGGGTTCGCCTGCGGTGGGGCGGCAGCGGGCTCGTCCGGTCCGAGCCGACACGCCGAATGCATCTGCGATCTGCGGGGTGGGTCTCGCGGCCCAGCCGCGGATCGCTGCCGATCCCGCCGCTGGGCAGATAGGCCCCTGACAGATAGGAGGCCTCGCGGTCCTCGGCCTCGGCGGACGGCCCGATAGCCCGATGGACAGCACAGGGGGCGGCGAGCTCGGCTCGCCGCCCCCTGTCCTCGGGCCCGCTCTCCCCTGCGAGCCCGAAGTCTTCTCACTCCACGTCGTCGCGAAGCACGACCCGAAGAGTCTCGTCGATCGCCGCCGGGACGTCGTCGTCCTCGTAGCCGAGGATCGACTGCGTCGGGGCTGGGTCCAGGGACAGGTCCGTGGCACGCAGCAGTCCGGACATCCGCAGGCTGATCCCGTGCTCCAGGCCCTGCTCCGCGGCCTCACGGTCTGCTGCCGCCATCTGGTCCTCGACCGCCTCGAAGGGCACCAGTGGCACCTGGGTCCGCTGTCCGAGCGCGGCCACGATGGTCTCGTAGAACTCCGCATGGGCGAGGTCGTACCCGCTGATCGCGTAGGTGCTGCGGTGCTCCCCGCGCTCCATGGCGCCGACCGCGGCCTGCCCGACCTGAGCCGTGGTCACGGCTGCGGTGCGCCCTTCGGGATGAGCGGGGAAGACCTCGACGTCGCGGATCCTGTCCACGAACATCTTCCATAGCGGGATCCGTCCGGGCATGGTGCCGAAGATGTAGGGCAGCCGCAGGCTGGTCACCTCCATCGCGCCATCGCCCTCGGCGAAGGCAACCTGCTCCTGCAGCAGACGCATCAGGGGGTAGCCGTGGGCTTTCAGGTCCAGCTCGGGCCGGGTCTCGGCGAACTCGGCGAAGTACGAGCCGTAGACGACGAACTTCTTGACACCGGCGCCTCGGGCCAGAGCGGCCAGGCGCTGAGTGGGCAGGACATTGGCCTCGTAGAAGAAGCGGGCCGCGGGCGCTGCAGGAAGGGTGCGTTCGTCCGCCCCGATCGCGTACATCACCGCGTGGCAGTCCTCCAGCAGCTCCAGCAGCTCCTGGTCGCTCATCGACCCGACGTCACCGAGGTGCGATTGCACTGCATCGCCGAACTCCTCGAACAGATCCTCGGTCGGCATGGGGGGCAGGGCGAGCGAGACCACGCGGTAGCCGCGCGAGACCAGCTCGCGAACCGTGGCGTGGCCGAGTAGACCGGTTCCACCGAGAACGAGGACCTTCTCAGTCACGGATGCCCCTTTCGTGCTGTGCCCTTGATGCGGGTCGTATGTTCACGATATGGCCGAGTGATGCCCCGTCCGGGGACCAAATACCCGCCGTGCACCCGAGACGGCTGATCATGCGGCCCCGCAGAGACCCGGTGGTCCGCGGGTTCGTCTGCCGCGCTCGTGCACGCATGCGGGACCGCTCCTGGTCAGCCGTGGTCGTCACTGACACCTCGGGATCGAACACCGACGGGGCGAACATCCGGTGCCTCAGAGCCAGCGGTCGACCTCCTGGGGGATCTGCTCGTCGAGGTCCTCGGCCGTCTCCTTGGACCAGCCGCCCTCGGGACCCTGGCGAATGCGGGCGGTGCCGAGCTCCTCGGAGAGCACCCACAGCACGTCGGCCTCCGTCTCCCAGAGAACAGCCGGCGGATGCTCGGGGTCATAGGGGTAGTCGTCGGCCCAGAAGTCGATGCCCTCGGCATCGCGCAGCAGCACGCCGAGGGCGTCCCCGGCCGCATCGATCACCGCGGTGAGCTCACCCGACGGCGAGGGCACGGGCACACCGACCTCGTCGACCGGTTCCGGGCCGGGCGACTCGGTCTCGGTCTCCGCGCAGGCAGCCAGGGCGAGGAGCCCGGCACCGGCCAGCAGGGTCCGACGCGGCACGGGCCGACGCGCCAGGGGCCGGTGCGGCAGGGGCCGGTGCGCGGTCACGGCTGCGGTGCGCGCGCGTCCGTGGCGGCGAGCTGCTCGGCGCGGGCACGGATGCCCTCCTGCAGCTGGGGATCGGTGGCGACGTCGTGGATCACCCAGGCCATCGCTACGGCGGCGTCGGCCATCAGCCGGTATCCCTCCGGCGAATCGGCGTGCTCGGCGAACTCGCGGGTGTGCAGCGCTCCCCCGGCGCCGGTGATGCCGACGAAGGGGTGCAGGGAGGGGACACGCTGGGAGACGTTGCCCATGTCGGTCGAGGCGGTGATCGCGCCGAGCGACCCCCGCAGGGGACGGCCCAGCACGGTCATCGCGTCGTTCCAGGCCTGGCCCAGCCCCTCGTCCTGGCGCAGCGGCTCGTACACGGGTTCGGTGCCGACGATCTCCACGCTCGCGCCGGTGGCCACCGCCCCGGCCTCCAGGCACGCGAACAGCTGCTCGCGCAGCAGCTCGAACTCGGGCATGGTCAGGGCTCGGCACTCGAAGTCGATCACCGCGGTCTCCGGGATGATGTTGGTGATCCCGGTCTGGATGGGGATCAGCGCCAGGCGCTGGCCGTCACGGATCCGCTGGCGCAGCAGCCCGGCGGCGACCTGCGCGACGACCGCCGCGTCGTTGGCGTTGATGCCGTCGGAGGGGTTGGCGGCGGCATGGGCGCCGCGACCGGTGTAGGTGGCCCGCCAGCGGCCGACGGCCTGGCTGGTCGAGCCGATCGGGTCGTAGGTGTCGGTGTGCGGGGTGGGGTGGGTCATCAGCGACAGATGCACCCCGTCGAAGGCCCCACGGTCGATCAGCAGCTGCTTGCCGCCGCCGTGCTCCTCCGCCGGGGTGCCGATGACCACCAGGGTCAGGTCCAGCTGCGCGACCTGCTCGGCGAGGGCGAGGGCGGCTCCCAGGGAGGCGCCGGCGATCAGGTTGTGTCCGCAGCCGTGACCGAGCTCGGGCAGCGCGTCGTACTCCACGCACAGCGACGCCACCAGGGAGCCCTCACCGATGGTGGCGCGGAAGGCGGTGGGCAGATCGGCGATGCCGCGCTCGAGCGTGAAGCCGGCCCTCTCCAGAAGGTCCGCGCAGCGCTCCTGGGCGCGGTGCTCGGTGAAGGCGATCTCGGGGTCGGCGTGGATGGCTCGGGCGATGGCCAGGACCTCGGGCTCATGAGCCCGGTAGGCACCGGCGATCTGCGCCTTGGCGGGATCGGGATGAGCGGCAGTGGCAGCAGCGGTGGTGGTCACGCACCGATCCTGCCATGGCGCGCGGGGCTCGTCCGAGCCGGCTCACCTGTCACCCCGGTGCCGGCTCGCCTGTCGTGCGCGGGCCGGTGCAAGTGGGTCGGCGCCAGTGGGCCGGGGCGGGCGTCAGTCCCCCGAGCGCAGCAGTGGTGGGACCAGGGCGGAGCCATGGCCCTTGCGGTACAGGCGGGCCGGGCGGCCGCCGGTGGGGGCGGCGTAACGCTCCAGTTCGACCAGGAAGCCGGGCGTGCGCGTGGCCTTGCGGTGGAAGTTCCCGGCGTCCAGCGTCGTGCCCCAGACCTTCTCGTAGACCGCCCGCAGCTGGGAGATGGTGAACTCGGGCGGCAGGAACGTCGCGGCCAGGGTGGTGTACTCGAGCTTGGCGCGGGCGCGCTCGATCGCGGCGTCCAGGACGATGCCGTGGTCGAACGCCAGGTTGACCCGGGCGAGATCCTCGACGGCCCACCAGCGGGCGTCCTGGACGACGTCACCGTGGCGGGGGTCGGGCAGGTCCGCGCCGAGCGCCATGAAGGCCACCGAGACCACGTGTCCGCGCGGGTCACGGCCAGGGGTGCCGAAGGTGCGCACCTGCTCGAGGTAGACGTCGTCGGTTCCCAAGGAGGCCTCGTCGGCCAGGACCCGGTAGGCGGCGGCCTCGATGTCCTCTCCGACCTCGATGAAGCCTCCCGGCAGCGCCCAGGCACCGCCGTAGGGCTCATCGTGGCGCTGGACGAGCAGCACGCTGAGCTGCTCGTCGCGCAGGGTCAGCACGATCATGTCGACGGCGACATGGATCTGCGGCTCTGGGGGCGTGGAAGCGGACATACCGGCACTCTACGGCCGTTCTGGTCACAGTGACACATGTTGCCGTCGAGTTCACACCCCGCAGAGCAGATGCCGGCCCCTGGGTGGGAGACGGGGTCGGGACTGGCGACGGGGTCGGCGCCAACACCGTGGAAGCAGGTCTGGGCTCAGGTGTCGAGCCAGCGGCTCCACTTCTCGATGCGGTGCTCGGCCTCGACGGTGCGCACGGTCCCGGAGGTCGAGCGCATCACCATCGACTCGGTGGTCACGTGGGCGGGGTCATAGCGCACGCCTCGCAGCAGGTCGCCGTCGGTGATGCCGGTGGCGGCGAAGTAGCAGTTGTCGGAAGCGACCAGATCATCGGTGGTCAGCACCCGCTCGAGATCGTGACCGGCGTCGATGGCCTGCTGGCGCTCCTGCTCGTCCTTGGGGGCGAGCCTGCCCTGGAACATGCCACCGGTGGCCTTGATGGCGCAGGCGGCGATGATGCCCTCGGGGGTGCCGCCCAGCCCCAGCAGCATGTCCACGCCGGTGCCGCGGGCGGCAGCGATCGCGCCGGCCACGTCCCCGTCCATGATGAACTTGACGCGCGCCCCGACAGCGCGGATCTCCTCGACCAGCTTCTCGTGGCGGGCGCGCTCGAGCACGCACACGGTGACCTGCTTGACCGGCTTGTCCAGTGCCTTGGCGACCAGCTTGATGTTCTGCTCGATCGGCAGGCGCAGGTCCACGTACTCCGCGGCGGCCGGGCCCACCACCATCTTCTCCATGTAGAACACGGCCGAGGGGTCGTACATGCTGCCGCGCTCGGCGACGGCGAACACCGCCAGCGCGTTGTTGTAACCGAAGGCGGTCAGCCGGGTGCCGTCGATGGGATCGACCGCGACGTCGACGTCGGGCCCGCTGCCGTCTCCGACTCTCTCGCCGTTGAACAGCATGGGCGCCTCATCCTTCTCGCCCTCGCCGATCACGACGGTGCCGTTCATCCGCACGGTGTCCATGAACGAGCGCATCGCATCGACGGCGGCCCCGTCGGCCTTGTTCTTGTCGCCCAGTCCCACCCAGCGGCCTCCGGCGATCGCGGCGGCTTCGGTCACCCGCACCAGCTCGAGGGCGAGGTTGCGGTCGGGGGCGGTCATCTCGGTCGGTTCGCTGCTGTTCACCGTGGTCTCCATCGTCGCGAGGTGGGCCGATGGGCGGCCGACATACCAACCCGGACCGTCCATCTGACGTGCGCTTTCACTGTAGCGGCATCCACTCGTGGTGGGACAGGGCCGGTGGCCCTCGGAAGATCGAGGACCACGGCGGACCCGGGGTGGCACAGGTGGGGCGCCCGGCACCGGGCGGCCCCGGCAGGCGCGGGCGGTGCCGCTACCCTGAGCGGGACACCCGGTGGAGGAGGGCCCTGTGAGGATCACGATCGTCGACTGCGACCACGAGACCTTCGAGGAGGAGCAGGAGGTGAGTGCGGCCCGGGGCATCGAGCTGGTGCGCGAGCACGTCACCACCGAGGACGAGGTCATCCGGGTCGCTCGCGGCGCCGAAGCGATCCTGATCCAGTACGCGCCGGTGACCGCGGCCGTGCTCGATGCGCTGCCGCAGCTGAAGGCCGTCGGGCGCTACGGGGTGGGGGTGGACACGGTCGATGTCGAGGCCGCCACCTCCCGCGGCGTGGCGGTGTGCAACGTGCCCGACTACGGGGTCCAGGACGTCAGCGATCATGCGATCGCCCTGACCATGTCGGTGGTGCGCGGCACCGCCCAGCTGGACCGACTGGTCCGGGACGGCGAGTACGGACTGGTGCCGGTCAAGCCCCTGCACCGCGTCTCGACGCTGCGCTTCGGCGTGCTGGGCCTGGGCCGGATCGGGGCGGCGACCGCGGTCAAGGCCCGAGCGCTGGGCTTCACCGTGGTCGGCAGCGACCCGCAGCTGGAGATCGGCACGTACACGGCCGACGGCATCGAGGTGGTCGATTTCGGGACCGTGCTGACCACCTCGGACGTGCTCAGCCTGCACGTGCCGCTGCTGGAGACCACCCATCACCTGATCGATGAAGGCGCGCTGGCGCGCATGAAGGCGGGGTCGGTGCTGGTCAACACGTGCCGCGGCGCCGTGATCGACACCGCGGCGGTGGCCGCGGCGCTGCGCAGCGGGCACCTGAAGGGCGCGGGCCTGGACGTGTTCGAGCAGGAGCCGCTGCCGGCCGACAGCCCCCTGCTGGAGTGCCCCAGCGCCGTGCTGACCCCGCACGCCTCCTGGTACAGCGAGGAGTCCTACTCCGAGGTCAAGCGTCGCGCGGCCGAGGCGATCGCCGACGTGATCCACGGCCAGAGGCCGCGGGACATCGCCAACCCCGAGGTGCTGGAGCAGGGCTGAGGTGCGGGAGCGGGACCGAGTCGCGGACTGCGCCCGTCTCAGGGCCGGTGCTCCTGCCACACGCCCACCAGCGCGGTCGCCACCTGCCGGACCTGGTGCGGTGTGGAACCGGGGGCGTAGAGCTGGGAGCCGATCCCGGCGCCCTGCGCTCCGGCCTCGAGCCACGGCCCGAGGGTGTCGGCGTCGATGCCGCCGACGGGCAGGAACTGGGTGCCGGCAGGCACCACCGCGCTCCACGCCCGCATCCCCCCGATGCCGACCACCGGGGCGGGGAAGATCTTCAGCGCCGTCGCGCCGGCCTGGAGGGCCGCGAACACGTCGGTCGCCGTCGCCACGCCGGGCATCGGCTCCATCCCCAGCTCGACGGCCCGGGTGATCACGGCCGGGTCGGTGTTGGGCGCCACGACCATCTGCCCTCCCGCCTCGTGCACCCGGTCGACGTCGGCGACGGTGACCACGGTGCCTGCGCCGACCCGGCAGTCCTCTCCCAGCTGCTGGGAGAGCAGCTCGATGGAGGCGAAGGGGTCGGGAGAGTTCAGCGGCACCTCGAGGCGATGGATCCCGGCCTCGTGCAGCGCGGCACCGATCGCCGGCGCCTCCTGCGGGGACAGGCCCCGCAGGATCGCGATCAGTCCGGTGGGGGTGTGCGGATCTGTGCTCATGCGTTCTCCTCGGCGGTGTGTCCGTCCTCGGCGGAGTGTCCGGGGCGCGGGGCGGGGTCGAGCCAGCCGGCCGCCTCGGCGATGGCGAGCAGGCCGCGCAGGGTGGCATCGTCCCCGGCCACTCGGGCGGCGATGCCGGTGCGGGCGAGAGCCCCGCGGTAGCGCTCGGCGAGGTCGGCGGAGCCGATGACGGTGACCACGGTGTCCGGGCCGACGTCCGCGGCGGCCAGGCCGTCGGCGATCTCGTCACCGATCAACAGGCCGCTGAGATAGGCGGGCACGGCGGCCGGATCCAGGTCACCGGCCACCACGCGGGTGCGAGCCGAGAAGACGGTGTGCAGCAGGCTCGCGCGAGACAGCTCGCCCGGCCCGGCGCCCGCCGGTGCCGTGCCCGGGGTCTGGGTGGCTGGCGGCTCGGCGCCGGCGTCCGGCCGACCGGTGGGGCCCGCAACGCCGTGGGCGTGGTCGAGCCCCTCGGCGAAGGCGCTGCGCTCACCCGTCCGCTCGTCGGCCGCGACCTCCCCGGTCGCTCCCTGCTCGCCCGCCCCGGCCCCGTCCCCGCTCGCAGCCGGTCCGGTGTCGCCGCCGGCCCGGGGAGGTTGCGGGATGCCGTGGCCGATGATGGTGTGCTCGCGCAGGGCGGTGAACAGCTCGCCGGTGAGGTAGCTGCGGAAGCCGGTGACGCGTCCGGCGCGCAGGCGCACCCATTTCGAATGGGTGCCCGGGGCGATGACCAGGTGGTCTGCTCCGTCGCCGGCGTCGAGCAGGGCGCCCAACGCCTGCGTCTCCTCGCCCCGCATGATGTCCGGTGCCCTGCCGGGCAGGAGCAGGCCGGGCACGATCCACGCCGGATGGCCCGGAAGCGGCACCGGGGTGAGATCGGCTGGATCGACCACGACCTCGCAGGGCACCTCGCGGTAGCCGGCATCGACCCAGCCGGTGTTCGAGCCGATCATCCCGCACATCAGCACCGGGATCCCGGGCGTCTGCGCGAGCCACTCCCCGGCCTGCGCACGCAGCTCCGCCTCGAAGACCGCCGCGCGCTCCGCGGCCGAGGCGGCGGGGCCGTCGGACCCTGCGGCGGCATCGGCCAGGACCGGCAGGATGCCACGACCGGTGGCCCGTTCCAGCACGGTGCCGCCCGCTCCGATCAGGGCGAAGCGGCACGAGGTGGTGCCCCAGTCGGCGGCGATCAGCGCGGGAGCATCTGCGCTCATGCGAGTGGAGGCGCTCATGTCAGTGGATGTGCGAGCCGCCGTTGATGTCGAGCGTGACACCGGTGAGGTAGCCGCCATCGCGCCCGAGCAGGAAGGCGATGCCCCCGGCGACGTCCTCGACCGTTCCCACGCGGCCCACCGGCAGCTCCTGCAGCAGAACCTCCTTGCGCTCATCGCTCAGGCGCCCGCCCATGATGTCGGTGTCGATCGAACCGGGGGCCACCGAGTTGGCGGTGATGCCGTACTCGCCGAGCTCACGCGCCCAGGTCTTGGCCATTCCCAGCAGGGCGGCCTTGGACCCGGAGTAGGCGGCGCGACCGTAGACGCCGCCGCCGCGCTCGGCGGAGGCGGAGGAGACGTTGACGATGCGGCCCAGGCTGTGACGGCGGAAGACCTTGACGGCCTCGCGGGTGACGAAGAAGGTGCCGTGGACGTTGACGTCGAACACCCGCTTCCACTCCTCGGTGCTGACCTGGGTGAAGGGGGTCGGTGAGGAGATGCCGGCGTTGTTGACCACGCCCACCAGCTGCGGCAGCTCGGCGTCGATGCGGGCCACGGCCGCGGTGACCGCCTGCTCGTCGGCGATGTCCACGCCGAGCCCCAGGGCGGGGGTGCCGTGCTCGCGGGCGATCTGGGCGGCGACCTCCTGGGAGGCGGCCTCGTCCAGGTCCAGCACCGCCACCGCCCAACCGTCACGGGCCAGACGGTGGGCGGTCGCGCGGCCGATCCCGCGCTCGGAGGCGCCACCGGTGACGATCGCGGTGGGGGTGTCGGGGAAGTCGCTAGCCGGGTACGGCGGGAGCGCCATGATCACGTGTCCTTCACTGTTCGGAGGAGGTCCCCGGTCCGGCGGGCCGGCCGGGCTCGGAGATGATGCCGTCGGTGGCGGGCGTCTAGAGTCGGGCCAGCACCTCCCGGGCGTCCGCCGCAGGTCCGCGCCGCCGCTTCCGGGAGGCATCCGACGATTCCGGGAGAGACCACGTTGACATCGCAGCCCTCGCGCGAGAGCGCAGCCACCGCCCCACACGCTACGCCGCCCGCGCCCATCCCCGCTCGGACCGTCTCCGTGCTGGGACT
Source organism: Candidatus Brachybacterium merdavium (assembly GCA_019118275.1). Lineage (GTDB taxonomy): Bacteria > Actinomycetota > Actinomycetes > Actinomycetales > Dermabacteraceae > Brachybacterium > Brachybacterium merdavium. The sequence continues at coordinate 118,839 of DWZH01000053.1, forward strand.
GGGCCCCATGGGGATGCCGATGGCCCGCAACCTGCTGGCCGCCGGGATGCCGACCACGGTCTGGAACCGCACCCGCTCCAAGGCCGAACCGCTCGCGGCCGACGGAGCGCACCTCGCGGACTCGGTCGCCGAGGCCGCGGCCGACGTGGTGCTCTCGGTGCTGCCCGACGTCCCGCAGCTGCGCTCCCTGCTCGATGAGGAGGCGCTGGCCGCCCTCGGGGCCGCGGGGACCCTGCTGGTGGTCACCTCCACCACCAGCCCCGAACAGGTGCAGGCCCTGGGTGAGGAGCTCGCCCCGCACGGGATCGGAGTGCTGGATGCACCCATGTCCGGGGGCGTGGCCGGGGCGGCGGCCGGGACGCTCAGCCTGATGGTGGGCGGCGCCGAGGAGGACCTGTTCCGTGCCCGACCGGTGCTCGAGGTCATCGGCGCCACCCTCACCCATCTCGGCCCGCTCGGTGCGGGAGCGCTGACCAAGCTGTGCAACCAGGTGGTGGTCGCCGGGACGCTGGCTTCCCTCGGCGAAGCCTTCGGCCTGGCCCGCGCGGGCGGCATCGACCCCCAGCAGCTGACCCGGGTCCTGTCCGGGGGCCTGGCGGCCAGTGAGGTGCTCACCCAGAAGCAGGACAAGCTCCTCAGCCGTGACTACGCCCTGGGCGGCAGCGCCGACAACCAGGTCAAGGATCTGCTGTACGCGACCGCGGCGATGGAGCAGGTCGAGATGCCGGGCCGGCTGACGCCGGTGCTGTTGCAGGCGTACCAGGACCTGGTCGAGCGCGGCAGGGGCCGGCAGGACCACGCAGCTGTCCAGGAGCTGTTCCTGCGCGAGTAGCAGCCCGGCCCACTGCTAGCGTGTTCCACATCATCCGACCAGCGTTCCACCATGTGGAACCTTGGCGTATCCGCCCGGGTGCGGTGCGTGCCGGGGATCCGGATCGCCCCATGACGTCGCAGGAGGAATCGTGGAGTCCCTGTCCCGTGCCAGCGTGCCCGCCGGTGCCCTGATCGGGGCATCCGCCCCGCTGGACCCCGCCCGCGCCGGCATCATCCACCTGGGCCTGGGAGCCTTCCACCGCGCCCACGCCGCGGTGCACACCGCCCGTGCCCTGGCCGCTGAGCCCGGCGACTGGGGCATCATCGGCTTCGCGGGCCGCTCCCGGGCGGTGGTGGACCCGATGTCCCGCCAGGACGGGCTGTACAGCGTGCTCGAGCTGTCGCAGACCGGCCGCCGGGCCGGCGTCGTCGACGTCCACCGCGGCTTCGCGACGATGGCCGACCAACCGGACCGCGTGATCGCCGAGATCGCCGACCCGGCCCGTCGGATCCTGACCCTGACCGTCTCCGAGGGCGGCTACTCCCGTTCGGCCCGCACCGGGGACCTGGATGTGGGGCGGCCGATGATCCGCGAGGACCTGGCCGCCCCCGACCGGCCGCGCAGCGTGATCGGCATGCTCGCCCGGGGCCTGACCGAACGCTCCACCAGCGGTGAGCCCTTCACGGTGCTGCCCTGCGACAACCTGCCCGCGGCCGGGGCGACCGCCCGGCGCATGGTCACCGAGTTCCTCGAACGCTCCGCGGCGTCCGACGACGTGCTCGCCTATGTGCGCGAGCAGGTGGCATTCCCCAATGCGATGGTCGACCGGATCGTGCCGGCCACGACCCCGCAGACCTCGCAGGAGGTGGCCGAGCTGCTGGGCGTGCACGACGAGGCCCCGGTGCGCGCCGAGGAGTTCACGATGTGGGTCATCGAGGACGATTTCCCGGGCGGCCGCCCGGCCTGGGATCAGGCCGGGGTCACCTTCAGCGACGAGGTCGCCGGCTACGAGGAGGTCAAGCTGCGCATCCTCAACGGCACCCACTCGCTGCTGGCCTACCTCGGGGCGCTCGATGGGCGCACCATCATCCCGGCCGCCTGGGACCAGGAGCTGATCCGCGCCGCAGGCACGGCGATGATCCGTCGCGATTGCCTGCCCACCATCGAGGTTCCGGCCGGCCTGGACGTCGAGGAGTACATCGACTCGCTGTCTCGCCGCTGGCAGAACCACACTCTGGGGCACCGCACCTCCCAGGTGGGCAGCGATGGTTCGATGCGGCTCCCGCAGCGCATCCCCACCCCCGCGCTGCACTGGTTGCGCCGCGGACGGATGCCGCATCTGCTGGCGCTGACGGTCGCCTCCTGGTTCGCGGCCGTCGTGCCTCCCACGGGCTACGATCCCGGCCCGGTCGCCGCCGCGATGACCGATCCCGACCAGGCGATGCTGCGCGGCATCGCCGAGGGAGCGCGCAGCCCGGCCGAGCACGCCCGGCGACTGCTGGCCAGCGGATGCCTCTCGGAGGAGATCGCCGAGCAGGACGCGTTCATCGACCGGGTCGGCGAGCTGCTGGGCATCATCGTCGCCTCCGGCCCGCTGGCCGCCGCCCAGGAGGCGATCGAAGCCTCCGAGACCCCCTGAGCGTCCCGATGGCCCCTTGAGCGCACCGCTCGCGGGCCCCGTCCCGGCCGTGGCGGCTCCCCCGTCACGTCGTGGCACCGCGATCCGCCCACCGAACCCCGACCCCTGCAACGGGCACGGCCCACCACTTCCGAAGGAGCACTGACATGAAGGCACTGGCCATCCACGCCGCCGAGGACATCCGTCTGGAGGACCGGCCCGAGGTCGAGCCCGGTCCCGAGCAGGTCCGTCTGCGCGTGAAGTACGTCGGGATCTGCGGCTCCGACCTGCACTACTACTTCCACGGCGCCAACGGCGAGTACGTGGTGCGGCAGCCACTGGTGCCCGGCCACGAGCTGTCGGCCGTGGTGGACCTGGATCCCAGCGGCGAGTTCGCCCCGGGCACCCCGGTGACCGTCCACCCCGCCACCTACGGGCAGCCGGTCGACGGCCTGGCCGATCGGCCCCATGTGTGGCCGGGCGGCTCCTACCTCGGCAGCGCCTCGACCTGGCCGCATACCCAGGGCGCGGCGACCGAGCACCTGCTGGTGCAGCGGTCCTCGCTGCGCCGCCTGCCCGACGGTCTCCCCCTGCAGCGGGCTGCGCTGGCCGAGCCGCTGGGGGTGGCGCTGCGCGCGCTGACCGTGGCCGGGGACGTGAGGGGCAAGCGCGCTCTCGTGCTCGGTTCGGGCCCCATCGGACTGCTGGTGGTCGCGGCCCTGGCCCATCGCGGCGCCGCCTCGATCACCGCCGGTGACCTGCGCGATGAGCCCCTGCAGCGGGCCACCGCCCTGGGTGCCAGCCAGACCCTGCGCGTGGACCAGGACGCCCCGGAGACGGCCGGTTACGATCTGGTGTTCGAGTGCTCGAGCGCGCCGGCCTCTCTGACCTCGGCGCTGCACGCGGTCGCCCATGGCGGCACTGTGGTGCAGGTGGGGATCCTGCCCAACACCGAGATCCCGGTGAACCTGGCCCCGATGCTGTCCAAGGAGGCCCGGTTGCTGGGCTCCTGGCGCTTCGTCGACGAGATCGACGACGCCGTGGACATGCTCGCCGCCGATGCTCGCTTCGACGAGGTGGTCACCCACGTGCTGCCGATGACCGCAGCGCTGGAGGCCTTCGCGACGGCGAAGGACTCCTCCCGGTCCGCCAAGGTGCTGCTGCAGATCTGAAAGCACCGACGGCCGGGCTGCGGTGGGTGCAGCCCCGGCCGTCGGCGCTCAGGTCACCGCGGATCGTGCGGTGACGCTTCAGACAGTGGCGACGCAGACAGGGGCGGTTCAGACGGTGGCGGTTCAGACGGTGGTCGCGGGGGCCTGGGCCTCGGCGCGACGCGCCTGCTTCTCGCCCACGGCGCCGCGCAACGCCACGAACAGGGCGATCAGGCCTGCGGTGAGCAGCATGTGACCCAGGCCGGCGATCCCGGGGATCGCGGCGGTGGTGGAGGCCGGATCCTGACCGTCCAGGGTGAGGATGCCGCGCACGATCATCAGGGCCACGGTCACCACCAGGCCGATGTTGTAGGTCCAGTAGAAGACGTCGAAGGAGCGCCGGCCGCTGAGCGAGAAGATCGCATCCAGGGCCAGCACCAGCAGGAACATGATCATGCCGAGCACCAGCAGGTGGGTGTGCAGGGTGTTCAGCTGCGTGTGGGTGCCCAGGCTGTCGGTGGCCTTGACGTATTCGCGGTAGAACAGCCCTGAAGCAAGGCCGAGAACCATATAGACGAGGGCGGTGTCGAGAAGTCGTTTCATGCTTCTGACCATAGGAAACACCGGCTTCTTCGACCATCGACCAAAAGGTGGAGAAGCAACCGGACCCTCCGGCCGAGCCGGTGGTCCGTTGCCTCCGGACCGGGCCCGACGGGGTCCTGTCGAGAGCCGACGGGGCCGGCCGAGCCGGTGATGTCGTCGGCTCGGCCGGGCGCCTCAGTGCTGCCGGGCCGGTCGGCGGACCGCGTACAGGTGCCAGCCCCACATCCCCCCGCCGAGCACCGCGAAGGCCAGGGAGGTGGCCGCGAGCGTCACCAGGTTCGCGGTCACCAGCGGCGCGATCACCCCGGCCAGCAGCGCGTTGAGCACCAGCCCGAAGAAGGTGCCCATGGAGGCGGCCGCCCCGCGCTCATGCGGGAACAGGTCCAGCACCTCCAGCTGGATGGGCGCGAACAGCAGGGCCACCGCGAAGGCGATCAGCATCGGCCCGACCACCGCCATCAGCAGTGACCAGCGCAGGCCCCCGGTGAACTCGGGCGCGAGGGAGACCAGCAGCAGGTTCAGTCCGGCCGCGGTCACCGCGCCCAGGAAGCCCACGGTGATCAACCGCGCCCGCTCCATGATGTCGGCCGCACGCCCCACCAGCCAGGCGCCGGACATCATGCCGACGATCAGCGGTCCGAACAGGACCCAGAAGTCCTGCTCCCCCAGCCCCAGCAGCCGCACCACCACGATCGAGGCGCCGGCGATGAACACGAACTGGGAGGCGAAACCGAAGGCGGAGGCGGCGGCCACGCGCAGCATCACCGGTGAGGTGCCCACATGCAGCAGCGACCCCAGCAGCGAGCCGATCTGAAGCGGGGTGCGCGCCTCCCGCGGCAGCGTCTCGGGCAGCCGCGTGGTCGCCACCAGCACCGCCAAGCCGTAGGTGCCGACACCGGCGAACACCCAGCGCCAGTCCCCCAGCAGCAGGAGCCAGCCACCCAGGATCGGGGCGATCGCGGGGGCGACCGAGAAGATCATCATGACCTGCGCCATCAGGCGCTGCGCCTCCGAGCCGGCGAACATGTCCCGGATGACCACGCGGGAGACGATGGTGGCCGCTCCGGCGCTCATCCCCTGTAGCACTCGCAACAGCACCAGGCTGCCCAGGTTCGGTGCGAAGATCGAGCCGAACATCCCGATCAGGTAGATGGTCAGACCGCCGATCATCACCTTCTTGCGGCCCAGCGCGTCCGACAGCGGCCCGTGGAAGACCGACATCACCGCGAAGGCCGCGAGATAGGCGGAGATCAGCTGCTGCAGAGCGACCTCGTCGCTGCCGAACTCCTGACCGATGCGGGTGAAGGCCGGGAAGACGGTGTCGATCGTGAACGGGCCGATCATCGCCAGCGAGGCGAGGGTCAGGGTGAGGCGGGCTCCGGCGCGGGCCTGCCGCGGCTGCGGTACATGCGAGGAGGGGAAGGCGGTGGACACCGTCGCAAGCCTAAGCTGGTGAACCCTCCCGCCGCTCCCTCGTCCGCACTGCGGGAAGCGATTTCACGGCGGTGTGCCGGACGCGCCGCATAGTCTGTCGCCATGAAGCACTCCACCCTGCCGCACACCGACATCACCGCCCCCAACGTGGTGCTGGGGCTGATGCGCATCGCCCAGAAGTCCGACGCGGAGATCCGCGCCCTGGTCGGCGCCGCCCGGGATGCCGGGATGGACTTCCTCGACCACGCCGACATCTACGGTGAGCATCTCCACCAGTGCGAGGAACGCTTCGCCCAGGCCATGGCCCTCACCCCCTCGCAGCGCGACCAGGTGACCATCCAGACCAAGGCGGGGATCGTCAAGGACGGGCCCTATTTCGACTACTCCTACGAGCACCTGACCTCGTCGGTCGAAGGATCCCTGCGGGCCCTGAACACGGACCGGATCGACATCCTGCTGCTGCACCGCCCTGACGCACTGGTCGAGCCCGAGGAGGTCGCCCGCGCCTTCGACGAGCTGCACACCTCGGGCAAGGTCCGCCACTTCGGCGTCTCCAACCACACCCCGCGCCAGATCGACCTGCTGGCCAAGCACCTGAACCAGCCGATCGTGGCCAATCAGGTGCAGCTGTCGATCACCCACTCCACATCCGTCACCCAGGGGGTGGCCTCCAATATGCAGACCGCCGACCAGTCGATCGTGCGCGACGGCGGCGGGATCGTGGACTACTGCCGCCTGCACGACATCACCGTGCAGGCCTGGTCACCGTTCCAGTCCGGCCACTTCGGCGGAGTGTTCCTCGGCCATCCGGAGCACCCCGAGCTGAACGCCGTGATCGATCGCCTCGCACAGAAGTACGACGTCACCCCGGAAGCGATCGCCACCGCCTGGATCACCCGTCACCCGGCCCAGATGCAGGTCGTGCTGGGCACCACCACCCCGCAGCGCGTGATCGACTCCGCGGCCGGCTCCGAGCTCCCGCTGACCCGCCCCGAGTGGTACGAGCTGCTGCGCGCCGGCGGATGGATCGTGCCCTGAGCAGCTCCGCGGGCCGCGGCAATGCGCGGCATCGGTTTCGCCCCTCCGGTGGGGGCGGGAGACCATGACGCCCTGGAATGACCATCACGTGAGCCGCACTGCAGCGGCGAGGGGAAGCAGATCATGACGAGCAGGCGAGTCGGCCTCATCGGCTACGGCGATGTGTCCGTGGTCCACCTCGAGGCGATCCGGGACGCACCCGGCCTGGAGCTGGTGGGCGTGGCCGACACCGACCCCGCCGCACGTGCCCGCGCCGCCCAGGAGACCGGCGTGACCGCCGTCGCGACCACCGCGGAGCTGCTCGAGCGGGCCCGTCCCGACGCGGTGCATGTGACCACTCCGCACGATCAGCACATCCGCCCGTCGCTGACCGCTCTCGAGGCCGGGGTACACGTGCTGCAGGAGAAGCCGCTGGCCCACACCCTGACCGAGGGGCAGCGCCTGGTCGACGCCCTGGCCGCGGCGACGAGCTCCGCGGCGGCCGGCACCTCCCCGGCCGCTTCGGAGGGTTCCGCGTCGGCCGGACTCACCCCGGCCGCTTCGGAGGGTTCCGCGGCCCTGCCTGCCGCTCCGAAGGTGGGGATCTGCTTCCAGAACCGCTACAACCTGGCCAGCCAACGGCTGCACGAGCTGCTGCGCAGCGGGGAGCTGGGCGCCGTGCGTGGGGCCTGGGCCTCGGTGGTGTGGACGCGCACCGTCGACTACTACCGCGCGAAGCCGTGGCGCGGCACCTGGGCCGGCTCCGGGGGCGGGCTGCTGATCAACCAGGCGATCCACACCCTGGATCTGGTGCAGTGGCTCGTGGGTCCGGTCGAGCGCACCGAAGGGCATGTCTCCACCCGCCGTTTCGGGGACGTGATCGAGGTCGAGGACACCGCTGATCTGCTGTTGCATCATGCCGGCGGCGTCACCACCAGCTTCTACGCGACGCTGACCGCCCCGCGGAACCGTCCGGTGGAGATCGAGCTGGACTGCGAGAACGCCTACGTCGAACTGCGCGGCGGCCTGAACGGCGGGCTCACCATCCGCTGGGCCGACGGCCGCGTCGACCGCTACGGCGACCGGGTGACGGCCTCCAACGGCCGTGCCTACTGGGGCGTGTCCCACGAACTTCTGATCCAGGACTTCTACGCCGATCTGGACCGCCCCGCACCATTCTGGATCGGGCCGCAGGAAGCGATGGGATCGCTGCGCCTCCTCAAGGACGCCTATCGCGCCTCCGGGGTCGGCCCGGGCGACTGACCGCGACAGGGCGGGCCAAGGCTGGGCCGTGCTGGGGCGGGCCAGGGCTTGGCCATGCTGCGGCGGGGCAAGGCTTGGCCGTGCTGCGGCGGGGCAAGGCTTGGCCGTGCTGCGGCGGGGCAAGGCTGGGCCGTGCTGCGGCGGGGCAAGGCTTGGCCGTGCTGCGGCGGGGCAAGGCTGGGCCGTGCTGGGGACGAAAATGGACTGAGGAACGACGGTGCGGCTCTATGGCGCGCACCGAGGCTCCTCAGGCCATTTTTCCCGCGCCGGCCCGAGGCCCCCGCAGGGCGCCCAAGCCCCCGTAGGGCTCGAGCCCCGGGCCCCGCGCAGGCCCCAAGGCCCGGCCCGGGGCCGGCCGGTCAGATGAGCGGCCTGCCCTGCTGTCGCGCTTCCTTGAGGTCGCGGAAGAATCCGCGGGTGATGGCGATCAGGACCCCGAGGACGGTCACGGGCCACATCAGGACGTATCCGGTCAGCAACCAGGTCATGATGTTCTCCTTTCCAGAGATGACGAAGTGGGAGCTGTCTTGGCGTGCGGCGACGGCGGGGTCAGCTCGCGACGGGGGCGGCGGCTTCCTCGGACTCCTCATCGAAGTCCCCGGTGATCTTCCGGATCCGTGAGAAGTCGTAGTTCTGCGTGGACCGGACGGACATCAGGTAGCAGACCAGGAACGACACGGAGTAGCCGACGAGGGAGCCGGAGAGCACCTCGTAGTCGCGGAGGTAGTTGAAGCCCAGCGGGATCATCACCACGGTGGCGACCGTGCCGACGATCACGGCGGTGCGCATCCCGAAGAAGCCGAAGCACATGATCCCCAGGATCACGCCGATGCCGATGATCGCCAGAGCCTCGACCCCGAGCGCGATCACGCCGTCGGTGGGCAGCAGGCTGAAGCGGACCGGGATGAACACGAGCAGCGCCGCGATGACGGCCACCGAGAAGGCGGCGTTGGTGACCTTCTTCCAGTAGAAGGAGGCGATCACCGGGAACACCAGGCAGCCCCACATGGCACCGACGAACACCAGCAGATCCAGGATGTTGAACCGGGCGGTGGCGAAGTACAGCGCGAGCCCGGTGGCCACAATCATGGTGACGCGGCCGATCAGCAGCATCGTCTTGGGGTTGGCGTTGCCGCGCCCCTTGGACTGGCCGTAGATGTCGGCCATCACGATGGAGCTCAGCGCTGACAGGTCGGAGTCGGCGGTCGAGGACAGCGAGCCGATGATCATCAGGAACGCCAGCGCCACCAGGATCACCGGCAGGTAGGAGCCGACCATCTGCGGCAGCAGGTTGTTGACGTCGCCGCCCATGGGCTCGACGCCCAGGTACAGGGCCATCACCCCGATCATGCCGATGCCGATCACCGTGCCGCCGTAGCCGACCGTGGCGGTGATGAAGGTGGGCTTGATCAGGTCCTCACGCACCGCGAACAGACGCTGGGCGATGGTCTGGTTGCCGATCGCGTAGGCCAGCACCGCGGCGATGTAGGGGGCGCCCTGGTTCATGAACGCCTCGGAGGAGAAGAAGCTCTCCTGCTCCGGGGTGACGTTGCCGGAGGCGACGCCCTCGGCGAACATCGACGGCCCTCCCGCGACGAAGAAGACGGCGGGGATGATGATGACCGCCGCCCCGAGCATCGCCATGACCTGCGCGAAGTCGGTCATGACCGAGGCGCGGAAGCCGGACCACAGCGTGTAGAGCAGCACGCCCGCGGCGACGATGAGGATCCCCGCACCGAAGCTGAGCGGCGACAGCATCGCGATGATCGCGCCGCCGGCGATGAAGTTCGAGGTCAGGGAGATGACCGAGCCGAGCACGTTGGATCCGGCCAGCATCAGCTGGGAGGAACGGCCGTGACGTGCGTACATGACCTCGGCCAAGGTGTGGGCGCGGGGGGCGACCTTCCGGATGCGCTTGCCGAAGGGGTAGATGAACAGGATCATCAGGGCACCCCAGAGGCCGTAGTGGATGGGGCCGGAGACGCCGTAGGTGTAGCCGGCGGTGACCGAGGCATACATCGAGGATGCCCAGATCCAGGTGGCGGTCATCGAGGACGCAGAGACGCCGAAACCGATCTTGTTCCCGGCGGTCATGTAATCGTCGGCATTCTCCTTTCGGCGACTGATCGCCACCGACATCCACATTGTTCCGCCATAGAACAGCACGAGCAGAAAAATGATACCCACGGTCCCGAGCTGGGCAACCTCGCCAGGCAATGGCGGCACGTTCATGTCCTTTCCTCACACACAGTACGGTCACCAGCGCAAGCCTGACCGTGACAAGAGCGCGCGAGAACCGCGGGGTGTCCCGTCACGGACCGACCAACACTTCGGGCCCCGTGACGGGTGCCGGCTGACATCAACCCGAGCGGTGTCTCGCACCTGCTCCGGGGACGTTGATCACGCCGGCTGCGGCCGGGACGAAAGTCCTCCCCGAGGACTCTCCCTGCACGTCAGAACCACGTTGAGGGCCGGGTCGATACTGGCACAGTTCGACCCTGATGACCAGTTGGAAACCTCCCCGAGGCTCACTTGCGCAGGCTGGAGCGCCATTCCGCATCTCTGAGAACTGAGGGCGGTCATCGCCTCGGAACCGCGACCACGCGGCATCGGCAGACCGGGACAGACCACTCCGGTGGGCGCTCGGGCCGGGGTGGGGACCGTCCGCCGCGGCCCGGCGTCGTGACGCGGCAATCGGGCCGCTCGGGGCTCGGAACCAGGGCCGGCCGCTGGCGTCCCTGCCGGATTCCTGCGGACTGCTTCCGGGAATCCGGTCGAGACGTTTTCAGCGCGCTCGTCTGCCCGACGAAGTTCCCCGCGCGCGAAGCTCCCCCGCACGCCCAGGACCCGGAAATAACTGGCGATTCTATTCGATAGCTAAAGCCTTTCCAGCGTGTCTTTCGATGCATTTCGGTCGGCTCGTGCGCACCTCAGCGTGTTTTCAGTAGGCTCGAGGCCGTGATCAAGATCGGCATCGTGGTGATGGACCCGAAGTCCTACCTCGCGCTCGTGGAGGATCGGGACACCCCGCTCCTGCTGCAGGCTCTGCACCGGGCCGGGGTGAGCGCCGAGGCGTTCAGCTGGCACGACCGGGAGGTCGACTGGTCGCAGCTGGACCTGGCGGTGCTGCGCACGCCGTGGGACTACTCCCAGCAGCCCGCGGCCTTCGACGCCTGGCTGGAGCATGCCGCGGCCCGCACCAGGGTGCTCAATCAGCCGGAGCTGGTGCGCTGGAACATGGACAAGCACTATCTCGATGAGCTCGCGACAGCCGGGATCGCCGTCGTGCCCACCACGTTCCACGACCAGGAAGACTCCCTGCGCACCTCCCTGGCCGGTCACGCCGGCCAGCAGATCGTCCTCAAGCCCTCGGTCAGCGCCGGCTCCCGGCACACCGGGCTGTTCGGGGCCGACGATCCGGCCGCGCTCGAGCTGGGCCGCCAGATCCTCGCGGGCGGCCGCACCGTGATGCTCCAGCCCGAGGTGCCCGAACTGTCCGCTGGGCAGGAGAAGGCACTGTATGCGATCGAGGGCCACTACACGCATGCGATCACCAAGGGCGCCCTGCTGGCCCGGGGTGGCGGACTGCGGGGCGGTGGCTACCAGGAGAACCCCCAGCTCGTGACGGCCGAGCCGGCTGAACGCGCTTTCGCCGAAAAGGTGCTGGCCGCCACGAGCCGCGTGACCGGGCTGGAGATGCCCCTGTACGCCCGGATCGACATGGTCGACACCGCGCAGCGGGGCCTGATGCTCCTGGAGGCAGAGCTGATCGAGCCGTCGTTGAACCTGCCGCTGGCTCCCGAGGTCGCCGACATCCTCGCCGACGCCATCCTGGCGCGGGCACGGGCCCGCTGACCCCGCGGGCACGAGACACACGAGACAGGAGTTCGCATGACCTCGCCCGACCAGTCCACCCCGACCGAGACCACCACTTCGCCCGACCAGTCCACCCCGACCGAGACCACCACTTCGTCCGATCAGTCCGCTCCGGACGCCGCGACCTCCGCGACGCCGGCAGCTCTGCACGTGATGAGCTTCAACGCGCTCTTCCAGACCGATTCCACGACGCCCGAGGACCCGGGGCACTGGCCGCGCCGCGCACCGGCGATCGAGGCCCTGATGGCCGCCGAGCGCCCGCAACTGCTGGGACTGCAGGAGATGCAGGCCTGGACCTACGGGCCGATCGAGGCGGGCCTGGGCTCCACCTACCGCAGCGTGGGCGTGGGGACCCGGGGCGGCAGTGACGGGCTGATCAATCCGATCTTCTTTGACACCGATCGCCTCGAGCTGCTGGCCTGGAACCAGTTCTGGCTCTCGGACCGGCCACGAGAGATCGGTTCGGCGACCTGGGGGAACGCCGGGCCGCGCACCGCGGTGTGGGCCCGCTTCCGAGACCTCACCACGGACCAGGAGTTCGCGCACCTCAACACCCACCTCGATCACGTCATCACGCAGGCCAAGAGCAAAGGCGCACAGCTGGTCGCCGACCACCTGAAGCAGTTCCACCTGCTGAAGCTGCCCACGATCGCCACCGGGGATTTCAACTCGGTGGCTCTGTCCTCCCCTGCCTACACCGTGCTGGTCGAGGAGTTCGGGCTGCAGGACTCCTGGCTGGCGGCCGAGGAGCAGCTCAGCCCCGCGTGGACCACGTTCCCCTTCTTCTCCGAGCCCGAGGAGTCGGACTTCCGGATCGACTGGATCCTGGCCAGCGCCGGGGTGCGGGTGAAGGACGCGAAGATCAACGCCTTCCGTCTGGATGGCGTGCACCCGAGCGATCATCTCCCGGTCCAGGCCCACTTGGAGCTGCCAGGAGATCGTTCCTGATCCGCGGCAGAGACGACGGTCTGATCCCGCCATTCCGGCGAGTTCGATGAGCTCGGGGCCTCAGCCCCAGCTCTCGGTCCGCTCCTTCAGCTCACGGTAGGCCTCCAGCACCTGCGGGGTGGCCTCGGCGCCGACGGTCCGGCTGCCGCTGATCTCCCAGGCGGGCGGCTCCTGCGTGCCGGCGAGCGCCCAGGCGGCCTGGCGCGCGGCGCCGAGGGCCACGTACTCCCCGTCCGGGGCGATGGTGACCTCGCGGCCGAAGATCGCGGGGGCCAGCTGCTGGACGGCCTGGCTGCGGGCGGCCCCGCCGATCAGTGTGATGCGGGCGGGAGGGGTGCCGGTGCGGTCCTCGAGGGCGGAGATCCCATCGGCGAGGGAGCACAGCAGGCCCTCGACGTACGCACGAGCCACGTCCTCCCGGGTGGTGGCGGTGCTCATCCCGGTCAGGGTGGCGCGGGCATCGGGCCGGTTAGGGGTGCGCTCCCCGTCGAAGTAGGGCAGCAGCGTCACCCCGTTCGCCCCGGGGACGGAGGCCAGAGCCAGTCGGGAGAGCTCCTCGTGGTCCACGCCCAGCAGGGAGCGTGCGGCCTCCAGGATGCGGGAGGCGTTGATGGTGGTGGTCATCGGCAGGAAGCGGCCGGTGGCGTCGGCGAACCCGGTGACCGTGCCGCTCGCGTCGTCGGGTCGAGCCTCGGAGACCATCGCGCACACACCGGACGTGCCGATCGACACCGACACGTCGCCGGGACCGAGCGAGAGGCCCAGGGCGGCGCCCATGTTGTCTCCGGTGCCGGCCGCGATGGCCGCACCGGAGGGGGTGCGGGCCATGACCTCCTGTGGGGCGGCGGGCAGGCGGGGCAGCTCGAGGGAGCGGCCGAGGGCGCGCTCGACGAGCTCGGGGGCCCAGGCCTCGTCGCGGGTGGAGTAGTAGGCGGTGCCGGAGGCGTCCCCGCGGTCGGTGAAAGGCTGGGTCCCCTGCTCGGCCAGGTGCAGGGAGACGTAGTCGTGGGGCAGCATCACCGAACGGGCGCGCTCGGCGTTGTCCGGTTCGTTGTCGCGCACCCAGCGCAGTTTGGTGGCGGTGAAGGAGGCGACCATCAGACTGCCGATCTCCTCGACACAGGCCTCCGGCCCGCCCATCTCCTCGATCAGTGCCTCGGCCTGCGGCGCGGAGCGGGTGTCATTCCACAGCAGCGCGTCGCGCACCACGTTGCCCTGCTCGTCGAGGAGGACCATGCCGTGCTGCTGTCCGCCGACGGCGACCGCCTCGGCGCGCTCGAGCAGCGGATCTGCGGCCTCGTCGACCGCGGTGAGCCAGGCGCGGGGATCGACCTCCGTGCCCTCGGGGTGGGAGGCGCGGCGCTCCTCGAGGACCTCACCGGTATCGGCATCGACGAGGACGGCCTTGGTGGCCTGGGTGGAGGAGTCGATTCCGAGAACCGTGGGTGCCATCAGAGGACCTTTCCGTCAGCAGCGAGAGGAGGGAGCGAGAGGAGGGGATGAGTACGGGAAGGAGGGTGCGTGCACTGCACCGAACTCTACGAAACCGTTGCTTCGCGCGCCGATATCCACATCTTTGCAGAGCTCGGTGGGCCTGGCCCAGCCATCGCCGTGCGCCAAGCCCGGCCAGCTCCCTGCGCGATGGGCCCGGCCCGGCCAGCGCCCTGCGCGGTGGGTCCGGGCCGGCCAGCGCCCTGCGCGGTGGGTCCGGGCCGGAGCGGTTCGCGCGGCGTCAGGACGGTGTCGCCTGCGTCGCGTCCGTCTCGCGCGGCACGTGGCTCGTATCGCTGGCGTGGCCCCGAGTGAGCTCTGTGAGCATGGCACCGACCGGGCTCTGCGGGTGTGGCGCAGACCGAACTCTGCAAAGCGGTGGCCTCAGCTGCGAATAACAACAACTTCGCAGACCTCGATGGGGGCCGGAACGACCACGGCCCCGGGCCGGCCACGAGCTCGAGCCGGCCACGGCCCCGGGCCGGCGGGGGAGGGCACCGCATGGGCGCCCCTCCCCCGCCGGGTCACCGAGCCAGGCTCGGAAGCCCACCGAGCCAGGCGCGGAAGCCCAGCGGGTCGGGAGCGGAAGCCCACCGAGTCAGGCGCGGAAGCCCAGCAGGTGCTGCATGGCCAGCTGCTGCAGGCGCACGAAGCCGTAGTTGCGCTCACCGGCCGCGTCGGCGTCGAAGTCCTCGAAGGTGGAGCGGTCCGCCAGGAGATCCTCGAGGCTCTCGCCCGCGGCGAGGGTCGGCTGGGCAAGCTCGTCGATACCGGAGTACTTCATGGCCTCCTGGACCTCGGGATCCTGACGGAAGGCCACCGCCCGCTCCTTGAGCATCAGGTACATCTCCATGTTCGCGAGCGCGGCGTCGTACTGGCCCTTCTCGTGCTCGGTGCGCGAGGGCTTGAAGTCGAAGTGACGGGCCCCCTCGTAGGCGCCAGGCTTGGAGGGGAAGCCGTTCTCGAGCAGATCGACGGTGAAGAAGGCGCTGATCAGGTCGCCGTGACCGAACACCAGGTCCTGGTCGTACATCGGGCCGTGCTGGCCGTTGAGGTCGATGTGGAAGAGCTTCTCCGCCCACAGCGCCTGGGCGATGCCGTGGGTGTAGTTCAGCGTCGCCATCTGCTCGTGGCCGGTCTCGGGGTTGATGCCCACGATGTCGCCGTGCTCGAGCTGCTCGATGAAGGCCAGCGCGTGGCCGATCGTGGGCAGGAAGATGTTGCCGCGGGGCTCGTTCGGCTTGGGCTCGAGGCCGATGCGCAGGTCGTAGCCCTTGTCCTTGATGTAGCCGGCGACGGTGTCGATGCCCTCGGCGTAGCGCTGGTGCGCGGCCAGCAGGTCCTTGGAGCCGTCGTACTCGGAGCCCTCGCGCCCGCCCCACATCACGAAGGTGGTCGCGCCGAGCTCAGCGGCGAGATCCACGTTGGCGAGCACCTTGCGCAGGCCGAAGCGGCGCACGGAGCGGTCGTTGGAGGTGAAGGCGCCGTCCTTGAAGACGGGGTGGGCGAAGGTGTCGGTGGTGACCATCTCGATCACCAGGCCGGTCTCCTCGGTGACCTTCTT